>JAFUFP010000049.1 GCA_017469845.1 Bacteroidales bacterium
AAAAATCTCCGTAAAATCTCCGTAACTTTGTCTTTGCCCTCAAAAATGAAGATACACCCTCTACCTTTCAGCGGGTCTCCGTCCCGGTATAGGTTATTACGGGGATGAACTCACTGTCGACATAATGACCCGATACCTCGGTTTGGCGAAATTCTCCTCCGACCTTTCCCTTTCGAACGGCAGATGGGGCATCTACGTTGAGGCGATTCCTCTTCTCAGTCCGTCGGTAGCGAATGTTACGGCTCAGCTTTCGTGGAGACTTCCGTTCGGAAGGATCAGCCCTTATCTGTTCCTCCAGTACCACTACGGATATGATGAGTCGCTTCGTGACTGCATGACGGTGGGCGGGCCTTCCATAAGTGATGACGGCACCGTTCCCTATGACAGGGCGGATTCCGCTATGCTCAGGTCGATGCTCCGCTTCGGGATAATGCTCAAATAGAGGTCGGCGCCTTCCCTTTTGGACAATGTACGGTAAAAGTATTACCAACCACTCTTAAAAGGTGGCAGAATCCGGGCAAGCCCGGAAGTAAACGAATCAATCAAATGCCAATGATGGAACCGTCTTTACTCTTGGCTGTCGGCATTGAAAAAGACAGAGATTCTCAGTTGAAAATGCCAACGGAAAACGAATTTAATCATGTCCTTTCACGGAAACCCAAAGGACCTTTTCATTATCAAGATCCAGCATCGCTCGCCAGTATACATCTCCTCCATCAAGAGGAAATTGGAAAGAACGGCTCATCGGGTTTAACAATGGAGGCAGAGGAGGTAGTACGGTGGAGTCATCTTGATCATAGGCAGGATACTCCTTATCTTCCAGGTCAGCCGTTTTTAGAAGGACAAAGTTCACGAAAACATAATTCTCTCCCTTTGGACCTTTCAGAAATGCATATTGCCGAGCATAATTTCGTAGACCGCCTTCCTGAAACAAGTATCCTTCTTTGTCATAAGCCTGCTTTTCCAAAATAGTAGGGTATTCTTTCTGCAGAATAACTTCTGCTTTTCGTAGATTAGATAAGTTGGGACGGTATAGATGCGAACCTTTCATCAGATTCGGTAACATCCAATTCACAGCCAAAGTATCCACGAAAACATAGCCGATGACCGTTTTATCCTTGTCTCCCTTTTGAATATCGCAATAGCGGACAGGAAGGTTCGGTCCACTCGTCTCGGGCGGCCAAGAGTCATGCCCACTACAAGCAACAATAAGCGCAGTTATGCAGAGGATGAGAAGAAAGGTTTCATGTGTTTTCATAGACATGGTATAAAATAGACTCTGATATTCTTCCTCAGAAGAAGGGGGATAATTGTTGCAGCGTCAGTAAATAATTGAGTGGAAAACAACACTCCTTTCCTTCGGGTCCCACTCGATAATATTCTGGGGGAGACGGAATAGGACGTTCTGAAAAGAAAACTCTGGACTGAAAACTTGATCATAATCGAAATATAGGGGAAACATTCCGTCATCGAACAAGATGTATCGATTCGTCCTCCCGATCTCCCATTCCGGCATACCGACATAAAAATACAACCAGATCTTACCGTCCATTTTAGTTAAGCGTACATATAGTTGATGCCAAAGCCGTTCGGGGAGGTTATTGGATTTCGTACTTATCTCGTCATTAAGATAGTATACAATCTTTGTGGAGTCAGTTCTTGAGAAAACTGGAATCTCATTTATCTGGATTGTATTGCGTATTCTCCGTTTCGCTTTGAAATGGATGGTTTTTCCGTGAAAAAGAACTGCATGTCTCATGATCAATCCATCCATGTGTCCGGCTGAACCAGGTAAGGAGAGAGACTGATCTTTAGTGAGAGCGTATGCATCATCGTAGTCTAAGACGACAGGGTAATAGTGGCTTTGAATCTGCAAAAAACGGTTGGATTGTCGAGCGATGACGCTCCAACTATCATCACTTAATGTGGTGCAAGCTATGTAATAACCCCGTGATTCAGGTGAATGGTTTCCCATTTGGAAACAGACAGAGTCTTGAAATTCACATGGAAGTGTCTGAATCCAATCTGCAACTTTTCTTTCGGTTGATCGGGGGACCTGATAAACGATAGGCTGTGAGTAGCTCGAAAAACTGAAAGAAAGGATAAGGGTTATGACTGAAAGCGAAAATCTCATAATGCCAGGTAATAATGTGGTAAAGATAATCCTTTTTCTCTCACAGCCCAAACATTAATAATTACACAAATTCAATGACCGGGAACTATATCGTGCAGACAAGGAAGTCAAGCAGATTGCCGATGGATATTATGACGATCAAATCCGGAAAGTTGAAAACGGATATGGAGGTGGAAGGTCGAGATAATGGAACATGAGGCGCTAGGATTCGGGCGATTCCTTCAGCAGTGAAGCGATTTGCAAGGGATTTTTAGTACAATCCGCATTTGTGCATCTGACGGGAGGAAGAGTATTTCAATTGGAGCACTGCGATTCGGCATTTAAAGTCTTTAAATAAAAATTTATAACTTATAATTGTACAATTAAAACAATTAGTTATATTTGCAAAAAAACGCACACCATGAAACGACTGACGAAGAAAGAAGAGATTATTATGAATCATTTCTGGGAGAAGGGACCATTATTCGTGAGAGAACTTCGTGAACTGTATCCGGAACCCAGGCCACATATTAGCACACTGAGTACACAGGTTCGGATACTCCAGGAGAAGGGATTCATCGACCATAAATCTTATGGCCCCACATATCAGTACTACGCTATTATTACGCGCGAAGAGTACAAACAGCATTCGCTTATTGGGCTGATTGACGAGTATTTCAACCATTCATATATCAACGTCGTTTCCGCGTTGGCGAAGGAAGAGAAAATAACGGTAGATGAATTGAAGGAAATCATCAAACTGCTTGAAAAGGAAAAATAAACGTGCTGTCCTTCCTGTTATATGAAAGTAAGGTAGCGCTGTCGCTACTGGTCTTGTACCTGCCCTTCCGCTTCTTTTTGAAGAAAGAGACCTTCCATAGGTTCAATCGTGCGGTTCTGGTCGGGACGGCGATCCTGTCTTTCCTGATACCGTTGTGCATTATTACCATTCATAAGCCAATGGTGGCTCCGCCGGTGGTAGAGCCAAGCATTATTCCTGCGTTACTCAATCAAGATTCGGCAGTGCTTGAACCGGCTTCTGAACCATGGTGGCCGAAGGCTCTTGCTATGATATTCTTGACTGGCGCATCTTCCGTTCTGCTCAGATTACTTATCTCAACACTTTCCATCATCAAACTCATCCGACAAGGAGAATGTGTCAGAGAAGAGGACGGCTTCAGAATTATAGTTTCCAACCGTGACATAGCCCCCCTAAGTTGGATGAATTGTATCGTTCTTTCCCGGGATGATTGGGAAGCTTCAAACGAATACATCCTGACCCACGAGAAAGCGCATATCAGATTCAACCATTCCGTGGAACTGTTGCTGGTTGATCTGATGTCGGTTCTCCAGTGGTTTAATCCCGTCATATGGATGCTTCGGGTCGATTTGCAGGAAATCCATGAATATGAGGCAGACAACGCCGTCCTGCTGAGTGGTGCTAATCGCAATGAGTATCAGACTATTATCATGAGAAGAGCCGTTGGTAAGAAGGGCTATTCCGTGGCAAGCAGCTTTAATCACAGTATTCTAAGAAGCAGAATAACGATGATGCACCAATCCAAATCCCCCGTGATCAGGAAATTGCGGGTGCTTTATCTGCTACCTCTTGTTTGCCTAGGAATCAGCTTGCAGGCAAGGACTGTCTATGTCCAATCAGTGAGCGAAGGTGCCTTTACAGAGGAAAAAAGCGAGGCGATTCTGCAAGAAATCGTCGTGGTCAGATATGATGAACGCTCCGCCAGCCATGAGGAGATCAGGCACGGAGCTAATCTCGAACCCGTCTTGCTCACTGATGCCCTTGATGTTGATACTATGCCTTATTGTACGGAAAACTTCGCATTCTGGCTTAACGAGAGGTTGCTCTATCCGAAGGAATGTATGTGCGAAGGAACTGTTTGGGTCCGGTTTACGGTAGGAACAGATGGTCAAGTTAGCGATATCAAGGTTATTCACAGTATTTGCGAGGAACTTGATGATATCGTAGTGAAACTCATATCCAAGTCCCCGACCTGGGTCCCGGCGAAAAAGGAAGGCAATCCCGTAGCAGTGCAATTGATCCAACCTATCGAATTCCATATCAGAACCATAGGATGAAAGCTAAATGTTTATTGACGATATCCCTTCTTTTTATGGCGATTAACTTCTGCCATGCACAGAGGGTTATGTCTGCGGAAGATGTGATCAGGTCTTCTGGAGGAAGGATATCTTTCTTTGAAGGGATTTACAGAGAAACCAGACCTCAATTCGTCAGTTGGAGGTTGTTCAATCCAGTTACCTTGGATGAATCCAGGATTGTCGTCAAATATGATGTTGACATAAAACTGGATTCTCTATCTGAACAGAGAGTGAAAGACCAGGTACTTACACTCATCGGTCCCAAGATGATCCTTAGCTACGGACTTTGGAATTGGAGAGAGTCCGTATCTGTAACAGCGTATTATAGCAAGAAGGACGAAAAACCTTATTTTGATTCTTTGGCCTCTGAATTTGGAGAACGGCCACGCGGCTATGTTGAAATGATCAACTGGTTCGTTTACCGCGACCTAAAACAAAGGAATATACTGAACAAACATGCCCTTCCTTTGAGAAGGAATTCCATAGAGTACACCGAACCTCTGCCCAAGATGTCCTGGGAGATACATGAAGAGACGAAAAGCATCCTTGGCTACGACTGCCAGAAAGCGGAGACCGATTTCAGAGGGCGGCATTGGACGGTCTGGTTTACGCCGGAGGTCCCGGTAGATTGTGGCTTGTGGAAGTTCTCAGGTCTCCCGGGCCTCATCATGGAAGCCAGTTCTGCGGATGGCTTCTATATCTTCACGGCCGTGAGTATTGAGAACAGGGTGATGAAGATCCAGTCATATCCGAAAGTGGAAACAAATCGCCTGACGCGGGAAAAGTTCCGCGCGATGGAGAGGGCGGTTTACACCAACCCGATATCTGGAGGTGTTTTCGACCAGGAAAAAGGACAGGATTATATGATTGGTGCCCATATTACCGTCGGAGACCCTAAAGACACCGATACGAAGATATTCACGCCGAATACATATCTGGGTCTCTATTTTCCGATGGAACTTGAATAGCACAGGATGAATCATCGTGTTGTCATACTCATCACTCTCCTGACGTTGCCTTTCCGCTCCAATGCCCAGGTATATCCCTTCTCACTGAAGGGAAGGGTTACCGATACATCTGGAAAAGGAGTCGATGGAGCCAACGTGATGCTCCGGAAGCCAGGAAGCACAGCCATGATTGGCTTTACCTTGAGCGAACCGGATGGGGCATATTCCATCTCTGTCAATACCGAAGCGGATACTCTTCAAGTACTTGTATCCGGTTTCAACATCTCGTCGCATAACAGGACAGTAACAAGAAGTACAGGGATAGCCAACTTTACGGTTTCCAACCAGCAACAGACAATTCGGGAGGCAAAAGTGGCCGCCGATCCGATAAAGAGGGGAGGCGATACGCTGACTTACTATGTCTCGCAGTTCAAGGAAGAAACGGACCGAAGCATCGGTGATGTACTGAAGAAGATGCCAGGAATTGAAGTGTCCTCAAGTGGAGGAATCAAGTACAACGGAAGAAGTATAAACAAGTTCTATATCGAGGGGCTGGACATGCTTGGGGGTAAGTACGGTATTGCCACCAACAATATCCAAGCCAGCGACATCGCCTCAGTGGAGATCTATGAGGGCCACCAGCCGATCCGCGTCCTTCAAGACTGGGTCAAGTCCGATGAAGCAGCCCTGAACCTCAAACTCAAGCAGGGGGCCAAGGGCACCTGGAACGGGATACTTGAGATAGGCGGCGGATATGCTCCGGCGATGTGGACCGGCAGTTTTACCCCGATGATGTTCAGCAAGAACGTCCAGACAATTCTGACTTACAAGACAAACAATACGGGCAATGATGTCGGGCAGGAACTGAAGTCGCAGTTCGGCGGTTTCGGTAGCATCCCGTCACTTGTCAGCTGTGTCTCTCCCCAAACTCCACCACTGGATGAAAGGTCGTGGCTGAGAAACAATATCCATGCAGTATCCGCAAACGGCATCCTGAAAATCAATGATGACTCAGACATTACCGTCAAGACACACTACATCCACGATACACAGAACTCATCAGGAAGCACGAGAACCGAGTACTTCGTATCAGGGATGCCTTCCTTTACCGTAGAAGAGGCGACAGGACTGAAGGATAAGTCCGATGAACTTGAGTTGGAATTGCAGTATCGGCTTAACTCAAAGAAGAGATACCTCCTTGATGAAATGTCTGTCAAGACAGAGAGAACCGAGGATTATGGTACGGTGCAGAAAGGAGGAACAGACATCAGCCAAACGGCCAGTCTCCCGTTCTTCAACGCGACGAACCGTTTTCAATATGTCAAGACATTCGGGAACTCTCAGATTACCGCCCGTTCAACAACGTCCTTCAGCAAGAGAGATTCATACCTGGACGTGACACCGAATCTTTATGGAGAAATACTGGGAGCGCGGGAAACAGTAAGGCAGGATATAAGCTCGAAGAAGCTATATTCCACGAACAGCGTCTCGACTTCATTTAGAACCGGTGGATTGATTATCGGTTTGACCGCGCAAGGGAACTTTGACATAGAGTCTTTCAAATCCGAACTCGCGCCTGCGGATTCCATGCGTAATGATTTACCATGGAAAAGGTTTGATGCCAGGCTCGGAACCAGCTTGTCCAATCAGGCTGGGAGGTTTGATTTTGACTTGTCCATTCCGGTCAGCTACATCGTAATCAATGGAGAGGGGCGTCCTCTCTTCGATCCGAGCGTGTCTGCACGTTACAGGTTGAACCAGAGCCTCACTTTCAGAGCGTCCGCGAGTCAAGCATACTCGTTCTCCGGCCTGTACGACAGCTATGGTGGATATGTAATGACCAACTACAGGAACATATCCTCTCGGGGCGGAAAACTCAACAAATCCGCCAACTCATCCGCCTCGTTCGAGATTTCCTATTCAAATGCGGTCAATTCATTCTTTGTCAACGGAAGTATTGCCTATTCAAAGACGGGCAATGAACTCACATATGGAACCATCTATAACGGGGACTTCACGACCGTCAAACAGTATGACATGCGCAATGAGAGCGATGTTACTGCCTTGTCCTTGAACGCAAGCAAACGCTTCCAGAGCATTTCCACCACAGTAAAGGCTGGAGTGGATGCGTCAGAATCACATTACCAGTATCTCCGCCAAGACATACTCATGCCTGTGACGAGGAGGACGCTTTCTGCGAACTGGGGTATTGATTCACGTTTGGGGCAGTCGATGTTGATTTCATATATGGGAAGGTTTTCTGACGGCGAGAGCCGGTTCGACGGCTCTTCCACGGCAGGCATCAAGACCATGAACCAATTGCTCTCTATGAGTTTTCTCTTGGGGCAGCATCTGATTGCGAAAGGATCTTTCCGCCACTACTATAATGACAGAAACGAGGGAGAGCAGAGGAATCTTTGCTTCGTCGATGCGGGGTTGAGCTATGTTTCAGGGCGTATGGAATACACCCTAAGTGCAAACAATCTTCTCAATACGAAGACCTACTCAACCACGACTTTCAACACGAATACAATCTATTCAACAGTATACGAATTAAGACCGGTATCAGTCCTTCTCTCTATTAAGTTCAGTTTGAGATGATGACAATCTGCACACAAATATAGACACGTGTAGAACTCTGTTTGGGGATAAAAATGGGACATTATTTGGGTCACTCTATACGAAAAATCCCTCTCAGACTACTCTGAGAGGGATTTTTGTGGAGCATAGGAGAATCGAACTCCTGACCTTTTGAATGCCATTCAAACGCTCTACCAACTGAGCTAATACCCCGTTTGGTTCTGCAAATATACGAAAAAATATTATATTCGCATATTCTTCGATGAAAGTTATTCTTTTTTTCGTTGCGGTATGAGTTTTTTGGGAAACATCCTTTGGCTTGTTCTCGGAGGCGCTTTGGTTGCCGGCATTTATGTCATCATCGGCCTTTTGTTCTGCATCACCATCATCGGGATTCCTTTCGGAGTCCAACTGCTGAAGTTGGCCGGATTGGCTTTGTGGCCTTTCGGGAAAGATGTCAAAACGAAGCCGGGTGAACCCGGATGCCTTTCTGTTGTGATGAATGTGCTGTGGATCCTTCTGGGGTGGTGGGAGATAGCCCTTGTTCACCTCTTCTTCGGAATACTGTGCTGCATCACCATCATCGGAATCCCTTTCGGAAAGCAGCATTTCAAGCTGATGCTTTTGGGTGCCACACCTTTCGGAGTGACATTCCAGTAGTGCCTTTCTCCCTAAAGTAAAGCAAGCAGGTGGTATATTCCAATACCCAGGTAATTGCCGAGGGCATAACCCATTATACCTGCGGTAAGGCCGGTAACCATCACTCCCTTGTTGTCCATCGCTTCAGATATGACCGGGACGAACGGGGGAGAGTTTATCAGCGAAACCGAAGTTATCACCATGGTGTCGGCATCTATCTTCATAAGCTTGGAAAGAAGTGTGTGAATGAAGAGTGAACCGAACACGGATATTGACAGGAATCCGACCACCCTAGCACTCCCTTCAACGCTTATTTGGGAAAAGTCGGCCATGGAAGACACGACCATGCTGAATATGTAGATAAGATACATTCCGGCAGTTGAACCGCTCTCTTTGTCCTTTGGGAATCCCAGATATGACGCCGCGATCCCGAGGGTAGTCACCGACAGGATGAATACCATCATGAAGATGTCCTGCTCCGACAATGTGTCCAGATATGTCGCTACAAGGTATGATATTCCGACGATGACACCTGATATGGCGACTGACAAGATTCCGTCCCGTAAACCCTTTCCTTTCTTTTTTCCTCCGATGCCGTTGTCACCGATTTCACCGGAATCTGTTCCTTCCATTTCACCCTTCGGCAGAATCTTCCTGAAGACCTTTATCCCGAATCCCAGCAGCGCCATCAGATATACGAAACTCACCGCCATGTCCGCGGTGTTGGCGATTACAAAAGTTCCTTCATCCACATCAAGCATCCTCTGGATCGAGGCCATGTTCACCGTGCCTCCGGTGTAGGTTCCCGCCATCATCGCACCCAGTTTTACGCCCGCCTCAGGGTCTTCCGGAGTTGACATCCCTTTCCCGAGAATGAGATATGCCAGGATTACTGCCAAAAGAGCCGACAGAAATCCGCACCCGATCGCGAGGAGGGATTTCCCGGAACTCTTCCAGTTGATTCGGGAACTCATCAGAAGAAGAGGAATAGAAAGGGGAACGCACACATTGCTGAGCGCCTCCTGAATCTCCCCATGCCCTTGGGGAAGAATGCCGGTGTTTCCGATGACCGCACCTAGAAGGTAAAGGATGAAAATCGGACCTATTTTTCCCAATGAGGGAACCCTCCTGCAGAGGAAGATCACCAGTGCGGGAGTCGCGATGAATAGTGCAACCGTTATGATAGTGCCGACCATTAGGGGAAGATTGGGCGTTTGTGATGTCCGCTTTCAAAGGAAAAGGAGAGAACACCCGGTCCTCTCCTTTTTCGAAAAAAGCTTTTTCCGTATATTATCCGAGGAAGCCCAGAAGGATACCGGCAGCAACTGCGGATCCGATGACTCCGGCCACGTTCGGTCCCATGGCATGCATGAGAAGGTGGTTGCTCGGGTCGAATTCCCTTCCGACAACTTCAGATACTCGTGCGCTGTCCGGAACGGCGGATACACCGGCGTTACCGATGAGCGGGTTGATCTTGCGGCCTTCCTTGAGGAAGAGGTTGATCAGCTTCACGAAGAGGACTCCGCAGGTCGTAGCGATGACGAACGACAGAAGACCGAGTCCGAAGATGAGGAGTGACCTTCCGGTGAGGAACTTGTCAGCCTGGGTGGAGGCACCTACGGTAAGACCGATGAGAGTCGTCACCACGTCAACAAGAGGACCTCTCGCGGTTTCGGCAAGACGGCGTGTGACGCCGCTTTCCTTGAGGAGGTTACCGAAGAACAGCATACCGAGGAGCGGAAGGCCCGAAGGTACGATGAAGGCGGTAGTGAGGAAGCCCACGATAGGGAAGATGGTCTTCTCCTTCTGGCTTACCTGACGGGGAGCGGGCATCCTGATGAGCCTTTCCTTCTTGTTCGTGAGAAGGAGCATGATCGGCCTCTGGATGACGGGCACCAATGCCATGTAGGAGTAAGCCGAAACGGCGATGGCTCCCATCAGGTCCGGTGCGAGCTTGGAGGAGAGGAAGATGGCGGTAGGGCCGTCAGCTCCTCCGATGATTCCGATGGCACCGGCCTCGTTGGGAGCGAAACCGAAAGCGAGGGCGAGGAGATAGGCACCGAAGATACCCATCTGGGCGGCGGCGCCGATGAGGATCAGCCTCGGTTGCGAGATGAGGGCCGAGAAGTCCGTCATCGCACCGATTCCGAGGAAGATCAGAGGCGGATACCATCCCTGGCGGACACCCTGGTAAAGGATGTTCAGGACTGATCCGTTCTCATAGATACCGATCTGCATTCCGGGGAACATGGGGATGTTTCCCACGATCATACCGAAACCGATGGGCACAAGCAGCAGCGGTTCCCATTCCTTGAGAATGGCGACCGTTATGAATGTAATTCCGATGGCGATCATCGCGAGATTCTGCCAAGCGAAGTTGGCGAATCCCGTGAACTGCCAGAATTGTTGCAGACTGCTGATTATCTGGTCCATCTGCGAAGAATTAACCGATTGAAACGATGTCGGCTCCCTCAAGTACGGAGTCTCCCTTTGCGCAATGGATGGCGGTGATTGTTCCGTCCTGGGTCGCTGAGATCTCATTCTCCATCTTCATCGCCTCGATGACTGCGACTTTCTGTCCGGCCTTCACAGCCTGACCTTCCTTGACGGATACCTCGATGATGACACCGGGAAGGGGAGAGGTGACTTTGACACCTGCTCCGGCGGCTTTGGGTGCTGCGGGAGCGGCTGCAGGAGCGGCAGCGGGAGCTGCGGCAGCGGCGGGAGCTGCTGCTACGGGAGCGGGTGCGGCTGCGGGGGCATTCTCCAGTTCCACCTGATATGAGGCTCCGTTGACGGTGACGTCAGCGATTTTTCCCTCTATTGAATTGATGGCTACTGTGTATTCACCACCGTTGATCTTGAACTTGTACTCTTTCATATTGCGTTTATTTTTTATTCTGTTGATGGGTTCCTATTTCTTTTTCGTTGAGGGAAGTCTGCGGAATGTCTGTCCGTGGGTCTTCCATGCGCCTTCCGAAGGCTTGATCGTTATCGTGTAGCTCTCCGTGTCGTGGACACTCTCACTGAGGTACAGGTGGAGGGCTGTGGCGATGGCCGCGTAGACTTCACCGGAAGTGTCCAGGTCGAGGGCCATTCCGATGGCGGCGGCGACTTCAGGAGTGACTGTACCGGGCTTTGCGGTGGTCTTCTTGGGGAGAAGAGCCGCGGCCTGGGCCTCCTTCTTTTTCTTTGCGGGGCGCTCGAAGAGTACCCAGAAGAGGAACCAAAGGATGGCGAGTGCGCAGAAGACGACACTGATGCTGGTAAGGGCCAGAATGAATCCGTGGGGGTCGGTCCTGGCCATCTTCTGGGCGTTCGTCTCGGCGTTGGCGTCACCGTTCATCGAACCGGGAGTCGGGGATGAAGGAGTGGGGTCGAGAACGAAGTTCATCTTCTTGTTGTCGTTCGCGTACTTGCTGAGGGATTTGCCGGCGGGTAGAGTTGTGGGAACGGCTATGGAATCCACTATCGTCCTTCCGTCGTTGCTCACAAGGTAGATTGTCGAGCCTTTCCTTATCTTGAAATTGAGGTAGAATGTACCTTGGGTGTTGTCACCGCTGCCGTGGAAAACCACCACCTGGCGTTTTCCGATCTGGGCTGCGAGGTCATTCTTCGATATGATGCTCTTTTTGAGGTTACTCTTGTCGTCTGTGAAATAGCAACCTCCCATATTCACGGTTCCGTAGGATGTGTTCGTGACTTCCACCCATCCGTGCCTCTGGCCGTAGTCATCCACGAGGGAGAGGCTGTCGGGATCCGCCATAACCTCGGTTATCTTGAGGTCGATGACGTTCTGTCCCATGGCCTGAATTCCACCAAGGATGAGGAGGGTCAGCGGGAAGAGTATTCTCTTTGTTATCCTGTTCATCTGCTGTCGGGTTAGAGGGGAAGATTGTCGTGTTTCTTGGCGGGGATGTCCTGCTTCTTGCCGGCGAGCTGCTCAAGAGCGCGGATTACGCGGAAACGGGTGTTCCTCGGTTCGATGACATCGTCGATGTAACCCTTCTGGGCTGCCTGGTAGGGATTGTTGAAGAGCTCGTCGTATTCGTCCTTCTTCTCCTGGGCGATCTTGGCTTTCTCTTCGGGAGTCTCTGCGGCCTTGAGGTCCTTTGCGTAGAGGACGTTGACTGCTCCGTCAGCACCCATCACGGCGATCTGTGAAGAAGGCCATGCGTAGTTGATGTCTCCGCGGAGCTGCTTGCAGCTCATCACGATGTGCGCTCCACCGTAGGACTTGCGGAGGGTGACGGTGACCTTGGGAACGGTAGCTTCACCGTAAGCGTAGAGAAGTTTCGCGCCGTTGGTGATGATCGCGCCGTACTCCTGCTGGGTTCCGCAGAGGAATCCGGGAACGTCGACGAGGGTGACGAGAGGAATGTTGAAGGCGTCGCAGAAGCGTACGAACCTGGAAGCCTTCCTCGAAGCGTTGATGTCGAGAACACCCGCGAGCATGTTGGGCTGGTTGGCGACGACACCGACGCTCCTTCCGTTCATGTGCGCGAATCCGACGATGATGTTCTTGGCGAAGTCTTTGTGAACCTCGAAGAACTTTCCGTCGTCGACAATGCTCCTGATGACATAGTACATGTCGTATGCCTTGTTGGGATTGTCGGGAACTATCTCGTTGAGGGTGTCGTCGACCCTGTTGTAGGGATCAGAAGTGGGAACGACGGGGGCTTCCTCCATGTTGTTCTGGGGAAGATAGGAAAGGAGCTCCTTGATGGTTGCGATACCTTCCTGCTCGGAGTCGGCTGCGAAATGGGCCACACCGCTCTTGGTTGCGTGCACGCTGGCTCCACCGAGCTGCTCCTGGTTAACGTCCTCTCCCGTTACGCTCTTAACGACGGCGGGACCGGTGAGGAACATGTAGGAGGTGTTCTTCACCATGAGGGTGAAGTCAGTGAGGGCGGGGGAGTAGACCGCACCGCCGGCGCAAGGTCCGAAAATACCGGAAATCTGGGGAACCACGCCTGAAGAGAGGATGTTCCTCTCGAAAATCTCACCGTAACCGGCGAGGGCGTCGATGCCTTCCTGGATACGTGCTCCGCCGGAATCGTTGAGTCCGATGCAGGGGGCACCGTTGCGGACCGCCATGTCCATAACTTTGCAGATCTTCTCGGACATGGTCTTGGAAAGGGAACCTCCGGATACCGTGAAATCCTGTGCGAAAACATAGACGAGCCTTCCGTCGATGGTTCCGCATCCTGTTACGACACCGTCTCCGTCAAAGTGCTGCTTGTCCATTCCGAAGTTCGTGCAACGGTGCTGTACGAACATGTCGTACTCCTCGAAGGAGCCTTCGTCAAGAAGGAGGGCGAGCCTTTCCCTGGCAGTGAGCTTTCCTTTCTGGTGCTGTGCCTCAATTCTTTTTTCGCCTCCGCCTTTGAGGGCCGATGCCCTGCGTTCTACCAGGCGGGCGATGTTATCCTGCTGTATACTCATATTGCGGTTTTGATTTTGTTTGTCTTCCAATCGGCCTTATGGGCCATAATCGCGCAAATATAGGGATTTTCCATTGCAATTCTTGATTTTTGAGTCTAAAAAACATGGTCAAAAAATCCAATTTTTGAAAGCCATATTTTCGTTTTCATGTCATTCCGTTCCGATGGTCGGTCCGGGGGGCATATTAATTGCAGCGATTTCCAGTCGAATTGCAAATACTCCCCATTATGAAAATCACCTCAATTGCCTACCTGTCCCTTGCCGCCGTTCTGCTGTCATCCTGCGGCAATGCGGCTACAGTTCCGATCGAAAGGAACGAAGACGAAGCTTATATCGGTTTCGGTACTATTGACAGGGACAATCTCGCCTTTACCGTGTCCGAGGCCAAGTTCACCCAGGCCGACGAGGACATGTTCGACAATATATTCGATTACATCAGGAACAAAGTTCCCGGCGTAGTCGTCGGGAATGCCGGAGTCGGAGAAGTGCCTCATATAGAAATAAGGGGAAGACGTATGATCAAAGAAGATGCGCAGGGTGAGCCGCTTTTCCTGGTCGACGGGGTGGAGTACCCTTCGATCGAGATCCTCAATCCCCATGAAGTGTATTCCGTCCAGGTCCTCAAAGACGCGGCCGCGTCGGCGTACGGCTCAAGGGGAGCCAACGGAGTGATAATGTTCACGACCAAGGTAGCCCATGAAGCCGCTCTCCAGAAAGCTGAAGACACGAAAAGGGAAAGACTTGAGCGCAGGGCGGCGAGGAAACAGTAAGGCTTACGCTTCCTCCCCGCTATCTCGGGAGGCGGAAGTGGTGAGGAACAATAAAAACAGAAAAGGAGGGACCGGTCCGGCCTCTCCTTTTCTGTCCTGTATTCTGTCGGGGATTATTCCTCGGCGGGTTTCATCGTGTTGTAGACGTTGGTCACGTCCTCATCGTCCTCGAGGAGGTTGGTGAGTTTTTCGAGGGTAGCCCTCTGCTCGGGGGTAACTTCCTTCAGGTCGACGTTCGGAATCCTCTCGAATCCTCCGGAGATCAGTTCGTAACCGTTGTCCTCGATGTATTTCTGGATGGCGCCGTAGGCTGAGTACTCACCGTAGATGTTGATTTCCTTGGTCACGTTCTCGTCCTCGTCCTCGACTTCCTGCTCGAAAACTTCATCAACTCCGAGGTCGATCAGCTCGAGCTCGAGTTCGTCGATGTCAACGGGCTTTGCGGGATCCTCCTTGATACGGAAGACACACTTGTGGTCGAACATGAAGCTGACGCTGCCGCTCGTTCCGAGGGTACCGCCGCACTTTGTGAAGTAAGAGCGGACGTTGGCCACTGTACGGGTGTTGTTGTCGGTAGCGGCCTCAACGAGGAAAGCGATTCCGTGGGGACCGTATCCTTCGTAGGTGAGCTCCTTGAAGTCGCCCTGCTTGCTTTCGGTGGCTTTCTTTATAGCGCGCTCGATGTTCTCCTTGGGCATCTGCTCGGCACGGGCCTCTGCCATGAGGGCACGGAGACGGGGGTTGCCGGTTACATCAGGACCTCCCTGCTTGACAGCGATGGTGATTTCCTTTCCGAGTTTGGTGAATACGCGGGCCATGTGACCCCATCTTTTCAATTTCCTTTCCTTGCGGAACTCAAAAGCTCTTCCCATGTGTCAAAAGTTTTTTATTTGGTTTCGAGTCTGGAAATGTACTTGTCGATGTCGTATCCCTCGAGAGACTGGGGATACTGCTCACGGATCTTCTTGTAAGCCTCAAGAGCCTTTGCGTTGTTGCCCATCTCTTCGTAGATGACACCGGCCTTGAGGAGGTAACCTGCGGCGAACATGTTGTCAACGCTGGCGGCAGCCTTCTCGAAGCATGAAACGGCTTCGTTGTATTTCTCGAGTCCTACATAGGCGTCACCCTGTGCGGCGAGAGCCCTGGCGGCCATGATGGGATCCTTTCCGGAATACTTCTTCAGGTAGGAAAGTGCGCTGTCGTAGTTTCCGAGATTCAGTTCGCAGGAACCTGCGTACAGATAGACGGCCTTGCCGGCCTTGTTTCCGTACTGGGAAGCGATCTGGGCGAATCCGAGGTTGTTGCCGTCACCGTTGAGGGCGAGGTCGAACTCACCGTTGCGGAATGCGGACTCCGCGGGGAACATCTGCTCCTGAGCCTCGGCCTTCTTGGGCTGGAGGTAGAATTTCTGGTAGCCCAAAATGAACAGTCCTACAACTATGAGGGTTCCGAGGCATCCCCAAATCAGTTTCTTGTTCTCGTTGAAGAATTTCTCCACTGCGGAGACCCTTTCCTCAACCTTTTCCTGCTGGAGCTTCTCCTGCTCCTTGAGGTCTTCTTTCTTTGCCATAATATCTTTTACGTTTTTTGATTATCGTTTCCGTCGCCTCACAATAGGGGTGGGGCGAATAGTCTGCAAAATTAATATATTTTGTACAAACCCGCAAGACAAGGGAACAAAAGCCGTGAGTTTCCTTTTTTCCTTTGCGTTCCGGTGGCATCTTTTTCCCTTCGGTTGAAAAGAGGGAAGAAGATTTTTGACAGTGGCGTTTCCCGTCAAAATTGTTGTATCTTTGCACTATGGCGACATTATCCAGAATAGTGGTCCAGGATTTCAGGAACATTGCCCTCGGGGAGATATCCTTCTCTCCGAACATCAACTGCATCTCCGGGAACAACGGTGAAGGCAAGACCAATCTGATGGATGCGATATGGTATCTGTCAATGTGCAAGAGCGCCTTCTCCAATACCGACAAATTCAATTTCAGATACGGAACCGACGCTTTCTCCCTGAGCGGGACCTACGTCATGGAGTCCGGCGCCACGAGCGTCTTTTCCCTCAAGGTGACTTCCGGAGGGGAGAAGAAACTCCGCCGTGACGACAAACCTTATCCCCGTATCTCCGAACACATCGGGGAACTTCCCATCGTGATGGTATCTCCGTCTGATACTGTCCTTGTGAGCGACAGCGGCGAAGAGCGGCGCAAGTTCCTCAACGCGGTCCTTTCGCAGTTGGACCGGCAGTATCTTTCGGATGTGCAGCAATACAACCGCCTTCTCCTTCAGCGTAACAAGGTCCTGAAGGAGGACAATCCGGACCCCTCCCTTCTGGAGGTTTTCGACATGAGGATGGGGCCTTTCGCTTCGAGGATATATCAGGCGAGGAAGTCCTTCACGGAGAATCTCGCTCCGGTGGTAGCCGGTTACTATTCGATGATTTCGGGACAGAAGGAGTCCATATCGATCTCGTACGATTCGGACCTTTCGACGGGGGATTTCGCCGATGTTCTGCGCTCCAGGAGGGAACGGGACTTGGCGCTCCGTTTCACTTCGGCGGGAGTGCATCGCGACGATCTGGAGTTTTCGATGGGAGGGTATCCCATCCGCAAGTGCGGCTCCCAGGGGCAGCAGAAATCTTTCCTTGTGGCCCTCAAGTTCGCCCAGTACGAGATAATGAAGGAAGGGTACGGATTCCCGCCCATGCTGCTGCTTGACGACGTCTTCGACAAGCTGGACCTCAGCAGGATATCCAATCTTCTTTCGATGGTTGCCGGAACCGAGTTCGGGCAGATATTCATAACTGACAGCAATAAGGTGAGGCTCCGTTCAATCGTGGACGGGATAACTTCGGACAGGGCTTATATCGAGACTTCCGGAGGCGTTTTCACACGTGAGTAGATATGGCGGAAAAGGATTCCAGGACGATCAGGATATCCAGGAAGAATGCCCTGGGGATGGATGAACTCATCCATCAGTACATCCTTGAGATGAAACTCGCTTCGGGACTTGACCGCCAGCTGATTTTCGCGGCGTGGGACAAGGTGTCCGGGGCCGCGAACTACACGGGAGGGAAGTTCTTCAAGGACGGCGTGCTCCATATCAAGGTCAATTCCTCGATGGTTCGCTCGCAGCTCCTCCTGATGAAAAGGGATATCCTCTCGCGCCTCAATGACAGTCTCATGAAGGAGGAACTCTTTTCGGGAAGAGGGAATGATGCCCCACCGGTCAAGGATATAATCTTGCGCTAGAACCCGTAAGAACCTCCGGGCCTGGCCCGGAATTTTTATAATGACTATTAAGTCGACAGTGTATGGAAACCGGATCTGAAAACAACAAACGGATCAAAATCGTGGCGGACAGCGGTATACCTTTCCTCAAGGGAGTGTTCGAGCCGTTCGCCGACGTACTTTACAAGGAAGGGGCCGCCATAACGAGGGAAGACCTCATGGACGCTTCCGCCCTTCTGACCAGAACCCGCACAAAGTGCAACCGTGAACTCCTCGAGGGGACATCCGTCAAGATAATAGCTACGGCCACCATCGGGACGGACCATATCGATACCGACTGGTGCAACGAAGCCGGCATTCTCGTCCGCAACGCCGCGGGATGCAATGCCGGGGGAGTGATGGAATACGTCTTTTCGGCCATCTACGGAACAGCCGCCAGGAAGTCCATCAATCTTTCGGGCAAGACCCTCGGAATCATCGGGGTCGGCCATGTCGGGAAAAGGGTTCTGCAGATGTTCCGTTACCTGGGCTTCAACGTCCTTCAGTGCGATCCGCCCCGGGCCGCGGCCGAAGGGGATTTCCAGTTCGTCAGCCAGGAGTATCTTCTTGAGCATTCGGACATCGTGACGATGCATGTCCCTCTGGATGATACCACAAGGGGAATGTGCGATGAAGCGTTCTTCTCCAAAATGAAGGACGGGACGCTTTTCCTCAACGCTTCGCGTGGTGAGATAGTGGACGAGGACGCCCTCCTGCGTCACATAGGACGCCTTGGCCCCGTCATCATAGACACGTGGAAGAATGAACCCGACATCAATCACGCCCTTATGGAGAAAGTCTATATCGCGACTCCCCATATAGCCGGTTATTCCTACCAGGGAAAGCAGAACGGCACATCCGCCGCTGTGAGGGCTGTGGCGCATTATTTCGGATTCACCGACCTTTACGAATTCTTCCCTCCGACCGAGTTCCCGGAAAACGAAGCGGTGAAACTCGACCTCAAAGGCAAAACTCAAGGCGAAATTGCTGCGGTAATTCAATATAATTATCCTATATTTACGGATGATTTCATGTTCAGGCTCGAACCGGGCGCTTTCGAGCGTCTCCGTACGGAGTACAAATACCGTCGTGAGGTGTACGTGGACTGAACGGGACACAATTCTTGAAACAAAAAACACAGACTATAGCCATGTTCACAAGTGAGGACTTAAAACAGATTGAAAGCAGAGGTGCTACCCTCAAACAGGTCGATGCCCAGATCGAAAGATTCCGCAAAGGTTTCCCGTGGATGAAGATCGTAGGAGCCGCAACCCCCGAAAGAGGTATTCTCGTCCTTTCCGATGAGGAAGCCGACAAAGCCGTCAAATACTACGAAGGCGCTTCGATAGCCGGCAAATGCAAGTTCGTTCCCGCATCGGGAGCCGCTTCCAGAATGTTCAAGAGCATCTTCGCGGACCTCAAGGTCCTTGAGGGTGGTGACGACATTCCCGAGGGAGCCGCCGTCCGCCGCCTCGCAGCGGAAATAGAGAAGTTCGCTTTCTATACTCCGGAACTCTTCGGAACGCCCGAGGATACACCCGAATACCGCAAGAGCGTAGCTTCCAAAGTCCTGGGAGAACCTGGACTGGGATACGGCTCCAAGCCCAAAGGCGTGATCAAGTTCCACCGTTATCCGGACGAGTGCCGGACCGCTTTCGCCGAGCATCTGGTAGAAGCCCAGGATTACATGAGGAACGATGACGGTACGGCATCGCTCGTTGTCACGATTTCTCCTGAGCACAGGCCCCTTTTTGAAGCGGCTCTCGCCGAGGTGAAGGACAAATATGAGAAGAAGTACGGCATCAGGTACAATATCACTTTCACATATCAGGACAAGGCTACGGACACGATAGCCGTCGATGTGAAGAACCGTCCTTTCAGGACTGAAGATGACGTCCTCCTTTTCCGTCCCGCCGGACACGGTGCCCTCATCTACAACCTCAATGCAGTCCCCGAGGAGATCGTTTCCATAAAGAACATCGACAACGTCTCCAACGAAAGGCTCCTTCCCGTTACCGCCCGTTACAAGAAGGTCCTTCTGGGCAAATGCCTAGAGCTGAGGGATACTATCTTCGGATATCTCAAAGCATTCGACGGAATTTCGGATCCCGCTTCAGCGGAGTGCCGCCAGCTGTGCGACAAGGTCGAGTCCTTCCTCGACAAGGTCCTCTGCATCCAGCTTCCTCTCACCACCGATCCCGCTGACAGGGTTGCTCTTCTCCGCTCCAAGCTCAATCGCCCGATCCGCGTCTGCGGAATGGTGAAGAACGAGGGCGAACCCGGAGGAGGTCCCTTCATAATCGCCGGCAAGGACGGCTCCAGCAATCTGCAGATTCTCGAAAGCGTCCAGATCAACATGGCTGACGAAAGGTCTGAGAAGATACTTTCCAACGCGACCCATTTCAATCCTGTCGATCTGGTGTGCTGCCTTCGTGACTACAAGGGAGAGAAGTTCGATCTTCTCAAGTACGTCGACGAGGATGCCGGATTCATAAGCTCCAAGAGCTACCAGGGCAGGGAACTCAAGGCCCTTGAACTCCCCGGACTCTGGAACGGAGCCATGAGCGACTGGAACACCCTCTTCGTTGAAGTTCCTCTTGAGACTTTCAACCCCGTGAAGGTTGTCCTCGATCTCCTCAGACCCGCTCACCAGTAGGATTGATTCCCTTGCCCTTTACGGGCACACTTATATAATATATTAAGATGACCGTCACTTCGATGGCCATCTTTTTTTGACCGGGAAAGAAAAAATTGCAAAAAAATTCTACCGAAGTGTTGCGGAAAAGAAAAAAGTATCTATCTTTGCAGTGTACTAATAAACTAATACACCATATGACCGGACTCGGTCTATGATGAATCAAGCAACAAACAACTGTAAAGATGATATCAATAAATTCGTTGGCATTCAGTTACCGCTCGCATAGGGTACTGAGTAACATTACGATGACTCTCGAGGAGGGCAAGATTTATGGCCTTCTCGGAGAGAATGGAGTGGGGAAGACAACTCTTCTCACTCTTCTTGCCGGGCTCAAGGCTCCACAGGAAGGTTCCATCCTTATTGAAGGTGTCGAGCCCTTCAAACGTCTCCCATCCATACTTCAGCAGCAGTACTATCTTCCTGATGAGGTCATGCCCAGAAATATGGTGGCATCCGTGTGGGCGAAAAGTTCGGGCGTTTTCTGGCCGAACTTCTCCTTTGAGAAATTCCTCACCATCATGGAGGAATTCGAACTGTTGCCTCAGATGAGGATGAACGCGATGAGTGCCGGGCAGCTCAAGAAAACTTATCTGTGTTTCGCCCTGGCCACCAACGCGAAATATCTTTTCATGGATGAACCGACGAACGGTCTCGACATCCCGTCGAAGACCCAGTTCAGAAGCGCCATTACGAAGTACACTTCGGATGATTCGGTGATAGTGATTTCAACTCACCAGGTGAGGGACCTTGAGAACATAATAGATCCCATCATCATTCTCGACCACAGGGAGGTTCTTCTCAGTGCTGATCTTGAGACTATCACCTCCAAACTGTACTTCGACTACGGAAACGTCATCGTTCCGGACGCCTTGTACAGCGAGAGGCTTCCCGGAGGTTTCATTCAGGTGTATCCCAACAAGGACGGCCTTGAAAGCAAGGTAAACATCGAGGCTCTTTTCAATGCCATGCATTCGAACAAGGAACTCATCAAAAACATGTTCAAGGCTTAAATAGGAGGAATCATTATGGAAACAAATACCAAGAACAACGTTTTCGACTTCGGACGTTTCGGAAAGTACCTCACTTTCGACCTCCGGAACGCATGGTCCAACTTCGGACCCGGCATCCTTATTCTGGCCGCGATGCCGCTCATCATTTATATTGGGAATATCCTCTTCAACAATATGTGGGGTGGTTCATGGTCATCTCCGGCCTTACTGACAAGGTTGAGTTTCTTATCGGTAACGGTGGTCCTTACTTCCATAGTCTTTCCTTCGAAACTGTACGGAATGCTGACATCGAAAAAGGAGGGTACTGACTATCTCATGGTGCCGGCTTCGACGCTGGAGAAATTCTGCTCGATGATTCTCGTGAGCGTAGTCATCGTTCCCGTAGTTTTCCTCGTCGCATACTACTGCCTTGACGGACTGCTTTCACTTTGCGACCCCACTTATGGACAGGCCCTCTTGAACTACAAGATGAAATCCCTCGGTGACATTATGGTGTCATCCTCTTTCGCTGAAAATGATGTGAATGATGTGATTTCTTTCACCGGTGGCGGATTTTTGGCAATTGTGCCCAAGATGGCCATTACCATAATATTGTTCCTTCTCGGGGCCCTTTGCTTCCGCAAGTGGAAAATATTCGGAACCATCTCCGCCATGATCGCCGTCTCGATAGTTCTGTCACTGTTGTTCTACGCTCTTGCTGAAGCCGGGCTCCTGAATTTCCTTGAGAGCTTCATCGAAAATATGCAGGATAAGGATCCCGACACTCTGTTCGGTATCGCCAAGACCGTTTCTGTCGTCGTTAATCTTCTCCTGGGAGTCGGACTCATGGTCGCGATATTCTTCCGTCTCAAAACCTTAAAGCATTAGGATATGGATTTCGATTCTAACAAACCGATATACCTTCAGATCAGCGATTCGCTTTGCGAGAGGATTCTTGGGGGAGAATTCAAGGAGGAGGAGAGGATCCCTTCCGTACGCGAATACGGATCTTCGATAGGCGTGAATCCCAATACCGTCATGAGGACCTACGAGTTCCTCACCCAGGATGGGATCATCTACAACAAAAGGGGAATTGGTTACTTCGTCTCCTCCGGAGCGAAGGACCTCATCCTCGCGAGGCAGCGCAAGGCCTTCCTCGAGGAGGAACTTCCCGAAATCGTCCGCAGGATGAAGATCCTCGGAATACCGATGTCGGTATTTGCCGATCAGGAGGAAAAATAATCTTCCGTAGGTGCAACAATTGACGGATGATTCCGTCATAGTAAATGGAGAACCGGAAAAGGTTCAATTTGGAGATATAATGACATTTTCGATATGAAACATTCAAAGACTGTACTTTCACTGATTTTATCCGCGATCGTTTTGGCCGCTTCAGCCACATCCTGCGTAGTGAGGATCAATATGAACGATCAGAAGGCGGTGTCTCCCCAAGGGAATGTGGTGACACGGACCGTTGTCCCTGAAAAGGATTTCACGACGACATCAATGGCGGGAAGTTTCGATCTGGAGATAATCCAGTCCGAAGGAGACCCCAGAATAGAAGTTACCACTTACGAGAATATTCAGGACCTTTTCCGTCCGGTGGTGAAAAACGGCAATCTCGGCCTTTCCTTCGGAAACGATTCCGTAAGGGTAGTGAATCTCAAGGATACGAGGGTCGTGCTTTATGTGAGCGACCTTCGCGGAGTCTCTCTCGCCGGTTCCGGTGACCTTTCCGTCCCTTCGATGTCGACGGAGAAGGATTTCAGAGTGGCGTTGGCCGGTTCAGGTGACATTTCCATCGGAAGTCTTTCCTGCGGAGAACTTTCCTTCAGCGTCGCCGGTTCAGGTGACATTTCAGCGAAAGGGATTTCCTGCGGTTCTCTCGAGGCAAGCGTGGCCGGATCCGGAGATGTCACCCTGTCAGGTACAGCCGAAACTGCCAAGTACAGTGTCGCAGGCTCAGGTGACATCAATGCGAAGGGCCTCAAGTCCGGAGATGTCAAGACATCAAAGGCCGGTTCGGGAACGATTTCGTACTAGGAAACGACCAATACATGAAATACTTTTTTCATCTACAGAATCTACAGAATAAGTAAGTCACATTGACCTCTATGGAAATGCTTCTTCCGGAAAACCTCCGGAAAGAAAATATAAAGGGAACCGTCACCTGTGAAGGCCGCGGTTCCTTTTTCCGTTACAGATAAAGGGATGATCGCGGAGGATGGATGTGTAGGCAGGCGGGCCGGGAGGAGAGTTTTTGCGTTTTTTGTTCTTTTTGCTATCTTTGCGCCGTACTTTTACCTGACCTGGTTTATTGTTATACCAGATCAAATGAATATCAGACATTTATCTTGGCTTTTAGCCATTTTTGCGATAGGTCTTCCGCTTCTTTCGGGATGCTCGAAGGAGACCGGCGATAAAGAAGAAGGCGCTACCGTGGTCGTCCACGGGAGAACCCTTGACAAAGCGACCGTTGCTCCGATCATGGGCATTAGGGTCGTTCTCAACGCATACAGTACGTCCGATTCCAGGACCAGGAAACCCGTGCAGAGTGATACGACCTACACGAGGACGGACGGTCTTTTCGAGATCATAACCACCGAGAACCATTCTTCTTTGACGTACGAACTGGTGGCGACCGATGTCGAGGAACTCACCGGCGGACGTTACTCCGAATCCGTTATCGGGATATCCCTTTCTCCGGACAGCCCTTCCTTCAATCCGACCACCAACACTTACCATATGGAAGGGAACGATTTCTATATGGAGAAAAAGTGATTTCCGGACCGGAGCCTTTCAGCGGAAAAACAATGACGGCCACCCTTGGAGGGCGGCCGCCGTCTTTTTTACGCTTTCGCGCCTTTGTCTTACCAGCCCAGAACGTAGGCGAAGATGAGGGGAGCTACGATGGTAGCGTCGGACTCCACGATGAATTTGGGAGTCTCGGGAGCGAGCTTGCCCCAAGTGATCTTCTCGTTCGGAACAGCTCCTGAATAGGAACCGTAGGAAGTGGTGCTGTCTGAAATCTGGCAGAAGTAAGCCCAGAGGGGAGTGCCCTTCCATCCGAGGTCCTGCTCCATCATAGGAACGCAGCAGATGGGGAAGTCTCCGGCGGTACCTCCACCGATCTGGAAGAAGCCTACGCCGGCTCCCTTGGAGTTCTCCTTGTACCAGTCAACGAGGAACATCATTACCTCGACACCCTGGATCACCAGGTCGGGTTTGAATTCACCCCTGATGACATGGGCGGTGAAGATGTTTCCGGTGGTGCAGTCTTCCCAAGCGGGGCAGATGATGGGGATGTTCTTCTCGCATGCCGCCATTACCCAGCTGTCCTTGGGGTCGATCTCGTAGTACTGCTCGAGAACGCCGCTGCGGAGGATCTGGTAGATATATTCGTAAGGGAGATACCTCTTACCCTCGGCCTGTGCCTTCTTCCATACGTCGACGAGAGCTCCTTCGAGACGGCGGAAAGCCTCCTCCTCGGGAATGCAGGTGTCGGTGACGCGGTTGTAGTGGTTGTCGAGAAGTTCCTGCTCCTGTTCTGCGGTGAGGTTCCTGTAGCCCGGTACCCTGTAGTAGTGGGAGTGGGCGACGAGGTTCATGATGTCCTCCTCGAGGTTGTTTGCTGAGCAGCAGACGAATGAGAACTTGTCCTGACGGATCATCTCAGCGAGGGAGAGTCCGAGTTCCGCGGTACTCATGGCACCGGCCATGGCGAGGAACATCTTTCCTCCCTTGGCGAGGAGTTCGTCGTATGCCTTGGCGGCATCAACGAGGGCCGCTGAATTGAAGTGGCGGTAATTGTGGGTAATGAAATTTGAAATAGGTCCCTTTTCCATTTTGGATCACCTTGTTTTTAAGTTCATCCGGACTCTCGGCGAAACTCTTCACACGAATATTTCCCAGCCGGAGTCCCGAATGGCAAAAGTACGCATTTTTTTGCGGGTATTGTACCCGAAGAAACGTTTTTATTGTGCCTTTATGTCCTTTAGGCCCGTTATTTCCTCTCCGCTTATGGGAACATCTGAAAAAAGATGTACATTTGCAGCATTACCCCCTTTCAGATTATGCCAATTAGAAACGGACTTATCAAAAAATTCAGTTCCATCCAGACCCCATTCTATTTCTATGACATGGAACTGCTGAGAAAGACCCTGGACCGTCTCCAGAGCGCTTCCTCAAAGTACGGCATTGATTGCCATTACGCCATCAAGGCGAATTCCGAACCGAGAATAATGCAGATGATATCGGCCCGTGGACTCGGAGCCGACTGCGTCAGCGGAAACGAGATCCTCCATGCCGTGAGGTACGGGTTCAAACCCGAGGGAATCGTTTACGCCGGTGTCGGAAAAACCGACAGGGAGATTGACATAGCCCTTTCCGTAGGAAGCTCTTTCAACTGCGAATCCATCCCCGAAATCAAGGTCATTTCGCAGAGGGCTGCCGCGATGGGCGTCAAAGCCAAACTCTCCGTCAGGGTGAATCCCAACATCGATGCGCACACACACCGCTACATCACCACAGGACTGGACGAGAACAAGTTCGGAATCCCCGTGAGTGATTTCGATTCGGTGATCGACATCATAAAGGAATCCGACAATCTGGAGTTCATGGGACTCCACTTCCATGTCGGTTCCCAGATCATGGACGTGAAGGAGGTCTTCGGCCTCGCTTGCGTACGTGCCGCCAATGAAGTGAAGTATTTCGAGGAGCACGAACTTGAAGTCAAGAACATCGACTTCGGAGGAGGACTCGGAATCGATTACGAGTATCCCGACATCCGTCCTTATCCGGATTTCACGACATGGTTCGACACCGTATCGAAGATGCAGAGGCGTCCCGGTCAGAAACTCCATCTTGAACCCGGAAGAAGTCTCGTAGGACAGTGCGGCTCGCTGATAACGAGGGTCATTTTCGTCAAGGCCGGTGAAACCAGGAACTTCCTCATCGTCGACGCCGGTATGACGGACCTCATCCGCCCCGCCCTTTACGGAGCTTACCACAAGATCGACAACCTCTCATCCATACTCCGCGGAATGGACCCCGATGCCGATGACGAGCTCCAGTACTATGATGTCGTCGGTCCCATCTGCGAATCCAGCGACGTTTGGGGTAACGGACGTCAGCTGCCGGTGAGCTACCGCGGCGATCTCATCGCTATCCGCAGCGCAGGAGCCTACGGCCAGACGATGGCAAGCCAGTACAACATGAGGGATCTTGCCCCGGCGGTCTTCTCCGACCAGATGTAGGAAAGGTACCGCATCTTTTGAGGCAGGACAGAATACGCGCAAAGCCCCGGAATGCCGGGGCTTTGTCATGTAAAAATCTCAAGAGCGGATCAGCTCAGGGTCATTTCTTGTCGAAATCGGGCTGATCGTCCGGGTCGAGCTCTCCCCAGAAGGAGATGGATTCCCTCTTCTTCGCCCTGACGTCGACCGAGGACTTTCCGTTCGAAAAGACGGTCAGCAGGTAGTAAAGGACATCCTCACCGTTGTCGGTCATAATCGAGATCAGTTCCTCACCTTTCTTTCCGGTCTTGCGGTTGTATTCCTTTATGGTTGATTCGAAATTCAGGCTCTTGCCTCCTCCGTAGGGAACATCGTAGGCTACACCGAAGTAGGGGAGATATGAGATCAGTTTGTCTCCGTCGACGGTGACGCTGTATGGCGTGGTTAGATGTTGGGCTGAGCCTCTTCTCGGAATCATGGTGTCGACCCCGATGCGGTAACGGCCGCTGTCAAGTGCCTTGTAAACACCTTCTTCCACTCTCTGTTCTTCGGCCTCTTTCTGTTGGGGAGTCATTCTGGAAGCGGAGCATCCGGACAGAATCACGGCGGATACCGCTATCGCGGCCACCGCTGAAAGTATATCTGGAATCTTCTTCATAGCACTGAAATTTGTGGTCTGGCTAAAGGTAGCAAATATTTTCCATATTTATCTTTTTCTCGCGGAAAATGTTTCATCATTCCATCAGTGCGGGTTCGCTGACTCACGCTCTTATGATTGGGGTTGAAAAAGTCTTCGGAAAGCAGTAACTTTGCATGATTTGCCGCCCCAGGTGGCGTTACATGATCCGATAAACACAGAGATATGTTCGAGAATTTGTCAGAAAGGCTTGAGAGGTCTTTCAAGATACTTAAGGGTGAAGGTAAGATCACCGAAATAAACGTCGCCGAAACCGTCAAGGATATCCGTAGGGCTCTGCTCGACGCGGATGTGAGCTACAAGGTCGCCAAGGAGTTCTGCGACAGGGTGAAGGTCAAGGCTATGGGACATGATGTGCTTACCGCCGTCAAGCCCCAGCAGATGATGGTGAAGATCGTCCATGACGAGCTCGCCGACTTCATGGGAAGCGCTTCATCCGACATCAACATCAAGGGAAATCCCGCCGTCGTCCTCGTCGCCGGTCTCAACGGTTCCGGTAAGACCACCTTCTCCGGAAAGCTCGCCCTCCATATCAAGAGCAAGAGGGGAATGAAGGTCCTTCTCGCCGCCTGCGACACTTTCCGTCCCGCCGCCATCGAACAGCTCAAAGTGCTCGGAGAGCAGATCGGAGTTCCCGTCTACACCGAGGAAGGTGAGAAGGATCCCATCAAGCTCGCTGAAAACGCCATCAGGAAGGCAAGGGCCGAAGGTTATTCCGTCGTCATCGTCGATACCGCCGGACGTCTCGCCGTCGACCAGCAGCTGATGGACGAGATTTCAGCTCTGCACAAGGCGGTGAAGCCTACGGAGACCCTCTTCGTCGTCGACGCCATGACAGGACAGGACGCCGTCGAAACGGCCAAGGCCTTCAACGACCGTCTTGACTTCGACGGAGTTGTCCTCACCAAGATGGACGGTGACACCAGGGGTGGTGCCGCGCTTTCCATCAAGGCCGTTGTCGGCAAACCCATCAAGTTCGTATCCTCGGGAGAAAAGATGGAGGCTCTCGACGTATTCCATCCCGCCCGTATCGCTGACCGTATCCTCGGCATGGGTGATGTCGTCACCCTCGTTGAGAAGGCACAGGAGCAGTTCGACGAGAAGCAGGCCAGGGAACTGAAGAAAAAGATCGCCAAGGACCAGTTCACCTTCATGGATTTCTACAACCAGATCCAGCAGGTCAAGTCCATGGGTAACATCAAGGACGTGGCATCGATGATCCCCGGAATGGGCAAACTCATCAAGGATGTCGACATAGACAACAACGCCTTCAAGAGCACTGAGGCCATCATAATGTCCATGACCCCTTACGAGAGGGAGCATCCCGAAGCCATCAACGGCAGCCGCCGTAAGAGGATAGCCGACGGTTCCGGCACCTCCGTTCCCGAGGTCAACCGCCTCATCAAGCAGTTCGAGACAACTAGAAAGGCCATGAAGAGCGTCATGACCGGAGGTCTCGCCCAGAAGATGAGGGGATTCAGAAGGTAGTTCCCTTCGTCCGGACACAAAGCGAAAGAAAGAGCGGCATCCTGAGCAATCGGGATGCCGCTTCAAGTAAGAGTCATTCGGAAGAAGATCATTCCATAGGAAGTCCTTTTTCATTCCTGTACTTTTCGATCGCCTCGGCGAGGGTATCGAGTATCGCGTTCCTTTCATATTTGTTCCGACCCTGTACCGGAGCCATTATGCCGCGGTAGAAGTCGAAGTCGTAGTACCGGGACGCGATCCTTTTTGTGGGAAGGACATCCTTCTCTCCTTCGTAAGTGAAGAAGAGGGCGTCGTCTATTCTCGCGCTTTTCCCGCTTCCCATCACCATCTTCATTTTCCTTACCGACCGGATCCATCTGTAGGGATAATTCCTGACGACGTAGTCGAACTGGTCAAAGAACTCGGCATGGTCGGGGTATATCGTGAGAATGGAACGGTGGTGATTCCTGAAGTAAAAATACAGGCTCCCGACAACCAATCCGCAAAGGAGTATTCCGAGGGCTTCTCCCTCGAGTGCGGATCCGCCTGGCTCCAATGCTGAAAAGTAGGTGATTCCCGCTGAGACAATCATCATTCCTGCGAAAAACAGGAATCCCCTCTGGGAGTTTTTGCCTACGGCAAGGGGCTTTCCGCTTTCGGGTGCGGGAGCGCCGGGGGCTTGAAGGGATCCTTCGGCGTTGGCCTTGAAGATTTCAAGGAGGGTGTGCCGGGTAAGGACTTCACCGGGGAAAGGGGTGATGCCTTCAGGCGTTTCGCTTATGGGAACGGTGGGACCGTTGGGCACGTGGATCGACTCCCCGCGGCGGAGAAATACCCTCGAAGGATTCATGACGGGATCGGCCACGCCTTCCTTTTTGCAGAATTCCTTCGCTCCGAGCATGTTCATGTGCGTTATGAGGAGTATTTCTCCGGAGAGAACTTCACTGAGCGAGGGATTGTCCCATTCCACGTAACTTTTACGGAAGATGGCGATGAGGGAGGGCGTTCCCGGTTCAGTCACGTCCTTACGCAGAAGCACCTGGAAATAGTGCTTCTTTCCGCCGGCCTTGGCCGAATATACTGTTCCGATACGCATGGTCCGTTGAAGAGGGGTTTATCTTCCGAAGAGAAGAGCCATGTCACGGTCGAGGGCCTTGGATGCCATCTTTTCGGGAATGAAAGACCATTTTCCGATGACCTTGGGGTCTCCGATAACTTCGGGGTCGATCGAGCCGTTGTCCATTACGTAGTTGTAGAGGAGTTCGCGGATTTCGGGATAACGCTCAACGACGAGGTCGTCGATGTGGTCGGTGTCGATTCCGGTCTCTTTCATGAGGTTTCCGCCGCCGCTGGCCCTGTAGGAAGTCATCGCGACATTGTAGGTCCTCTCTTCGTCGAAGGGCTCGCCCTTGACGGTAGTCGTTATGTTGATCCTCTGTCCGAATGGCTTGGTGACGTCGACGGTGTAGTTGATTCCGGCGGCTGAATCGAAGTTGTATGACCTGGCGATGAAGGACCATCCCTTCTGTCCGGTCCTTGGATCGTCATTCGCCTGGATGTTGAGGATGTGGTCATTCTCGCCGGATATCGTCCTTATCCAGTTGTTGTACGAATGCTCCAGGTAATCCTTTATCTGCTTTCCGGTCATCTTCACTACGAAGAGCTGGTTCTCGAACGGATATATCGTGAAAAGGTCGTTGTACACGAGGATGCCGCTTTTGACCGTTCCGTTGTAGGTGAGGGGAGCGGCGAAGGAGATCTCGGCGGGGGTGCAGCCGATGCTGAGAGTGTGGATGAGGTTGATGTAGTCGCTCATTCCCCTGTATGCGTCACGGGTGCGGAGGTCTGTGTTGAGGATGCCGACTTCCTGGAGGGTGAATGCCCTCACCGCCTCGAATTCCTTCCTGAAGGTATCCCTCATCACGGGATCGGCCGCTTGGGCCTTGACGGGGATGAGTTCGGCGTCGAAAGTCTTCGACACTATCTTCCTCTTCTCGACTTTGAGGTTGAGGGTTCCGTGGGCCACGTAGCGGGAGTGGCTTCCGGAGTTCAGAAGGGCTGTTGAGTCCCTGGCCTCGACAACGGGCCTATGGTCATGGCCGCAAAGAAGGAAGTCTATTCCCTTTATGGAGTTGAAGATGTCGAGCGCCTCGCTCTCGAGGATGGTTCCGTCACCCTGTCCGCAGCCGGAGTGCATCGACACTATCATCACGTCGGGTTTTTCCTTGGCCTTCACCATGTCAATGTCCTTCTGGACAAGGTCGATGATGGGCTGGAATGTCATTCCGCTCCAGAGGCTCTCGGTAAGCCAGGCCTTCATATTGGCGTTGGTGTAGCCGAGGATGGCTACCTTGAGGCCCGCCCTTTTCACTATCTTGTAGAGAGGGAAATAGGTCTTCCCGTTGTCGTTGCGGATGGCGTTTCCTCCGAGGAAAGGCGCTCCGACCTTCTCGAGGTCCCTTGTCACCCTGTCGTAAACCGGATGACCGGTCTCGATGTCATGGTTTCCGACGGCTACGGCATCGTACTTCATGTACTCCAGAAGACGGGGGAACAGGTGGGGAGTCAGAGTGTCCACGTAGTTGAAGTAGTATGCGGCGTTGTCACCCTGGAGGCAGTCTCCCGCGTCGATGAGGACTACGTTCTCAGCTCCGAAACGGGTTCTGACGCTGTCGATGTAGTGGTTCATCGCGAAGATCGAGTTCTTGATCCCGCCTCCGACATAGGTGGAGTCGAACCATGTGCTGTGCACGTCATTGGTTGAAAGGACCTGGAGAGTGTATTCACCGTCCTTGAGGGCATGATTGCAGGATACCGCGGCTCCCAGAAGGACCGCCGATGCGATCAGTGCTGATTTTTTCATCATATATGAGATTTAATGTGGTACTTGGATGTTGCCGTTTGCTTATGTGCTACGCTTTCATCAGGGCCGAAACGTTGTCCTTCTCTCCGACCACCCAAAGGATGTCTCCCTCGCTGAAGGGGACGCCGACGGTGGGGGCGTGGAGAGTTCCGTCAGAAGACTCGACTCCGGCTACGAGACAGTGGTAGTCGTCCCTTATGCCGCAGTTCCGGATGTCCTTTCCGGCGAAGGCGGAACCTTCACCGATGAGGAACTGATGGAGGACCATTTCGCTTTTCTCCATCGTTTCGGGGTCGGCCTTGACGGCGCTTGACGAAATCTGCTCCCCGAGGGCTTCGAGCTGCTGGTCGGTGCCGATCACCTGGATGCGGTCACAGGGGTAAATCCTGTCGCTGGCCTTTGGGATGTTGAGTCTCAGAGTGCCCCTCAGGATTGAAACGACGTGTACGCCGAACCTTTTTCCGAGGGCGAGCTGCGATAGGCTTTCACCCACCCACGGGGCTTCGGCGGGGATGTCGAACTCCGCGAGGTGCATATCCTTCGACAGCAGTTCACCCGCATACTGGGGCCTCTGCTGCCCGAGGTATTCGTTCCTCACGTCCTTTGCCCGGAGGTTGTTCATGAAGGTCTTCTCGATTATGATGGACTGCTTCTTGAGTTTCTTGCTCATTATCATGACCGAGATGATGCCGGCGGCGAGAACGACTACAAGGCCCACCGACAGGTGGAAGTACCTTCCCAGAACGTAGAACACGAACATCATCGCGAGAACGATTCTGGCGAAGATGCTCGCAAGGAGAGCCGGGCGGTTGGCCCTGCTTTCCTCCCAAAGGGCGTTGAATTCGTCCGAGCGGTTCTTCTTTATCATTATCGAGCGGAGGAACGGGGACATGAAAACGATCATCACCGTTACGGCGACGACGTCACCCCAGATTCCGGGGAGGAGCCCCTTCAGGAGCGGCTCGAGGAAATTGGTCCCGATGAGGATGATGGCAAGGCATATGATCGAATAAACGACCGTGAACTTCACTATCTCCACAAGGTATGTCTTCCAGTAGTTCTGCTTCGATGCCGCCGGGGCGCTGCCTGAAGCGTACCTGTCGAGGAATCGCTTCCATTTGTCGGGTAGCTTCTTTTCAACAAGGGCGTAGGCGGGTTCCGCCAGCCTTATCATATAAGGGGTGAGGAAGATCGTTATGACGGACACCGCGACCACTATCGGGTAGAGGAAGTCGCTGGTGACGCCGAGCGACACACCGAGCGAAGCGATGATGAAGGCGAACTCACCGATCTGCGTGAGCGAGAATCCGCACTGCATGGCGGTCTTCAGGGACTTTCCCGAGAAAAGGACTCCGAGGGTGGCGAAAGTGGCCTGTCCGACAAGGACGGTGAGAGTTATCGCTATGATGGGAAGGGCGTACTCGACGATCATCGAAGGATCGACCATCATTCCGACGGAGACGAAGAATATCGCCCCGAAGAGGTCCTTCACCGGTTTGACGAGCTTGTCGATCTTCTCGGACTCGAGGGTCTCGGCGAGGATGGAACCCATGATGAAGGCTCCGAAGGCGGCGGAGAATCCCGTCTTGGCGGCGATGACGACCATTCCGAAGCAAAGGCCCAGCGATACGACCAGAAGGGTCTCGTCGTTCATGAGATTCCTGGCCCACTTGAGGAAGAGCGGGATGATGTACAGGCCGACGACTATCCAGAGGATGAGGAAGAAAACGAGCTTGAGGATGCTCTGGAGCATCTCCATACCTTCCACGGAGTTACTGACCGCCATCGTCGAAAGCATGACCATGAGAACTACGGCGAGGATGTCCTCCAGGATGAGGATGCTCATCACGAGGGATGCGAATCCCTTCTTGCTGAGGCCCAGATCCTCGAAAGCCTTGTATATGATAGTTGTTGAGGACATTGCGATCATTCCACCGAGGAAAATGGCGTCCATCTTCTTCCATCCGAAGGCCGTTCCCACGGTTATTCCGAGGAAGATCATACCAATTATGATGGTGAGGGCGGCTATGATCGCCGGTCCTCCCACCTTCACTATCTTCTTGAAACTGAACTCGAGTCCCAGCGCGAAAAGCAGGAAGATAACTCCTATGTCGGCCCATGTCTGGATATTGGCCGTGTCTACGACTGAAGGGGTGAGACCGAAATGCGGGCTGGCCAGAAAGCCGGCCACTATGTAGCCCAGGACGAGGGGCTGTTTGAGTTTCTTGAAAAGGATGGTCATCGCGCCGGCCAGGATGAGGATCAGCGCGAGGTCCGCTATTATTGGTGCGAGTTCTGACATGAGTTGGATTTATGGGACGTAGCCGCCCTGGTGGCGGTCTTTCTTATCCCACAAAATTACAAAAAAAACTCATCGCTCCGGTCGGGACTGTGATAATATTGGATATCTTTGCGAAGACGTCCTCCCATGGACACTTTTCCGTTATGCAGTTCTCAACTCCCGTTTCCGTCAAGGAACCTTCCCAGCGCATCGGCCTCGGGGAAAAGATCCTCGTTCTGGGCAGCTGCTTCGCCGATTCCGTCGGTGAAAGGATGGTGCGTTCAGGTCTTCATGCCCTCGTCAATCCTTTCGGGACCCTCTACAATCCTGTCAGCATCTCGAATTCCGTTTCGCGCCTTCAATGCGGCATCCCGTTCCGAGAGGAGGAATGCGTCAGGATGGGAGCCGGGGCTGACCTTGTCTGCTCGTTCAGCCACCACACTTCCTTCGCCAGAGCTTCGGAGGAGGAGTTCCTCCTCAATGCCAACCGGGCTTTGGAGGAAGCATCGGCTTTCTACAGGGAATGTTCCCTTGTGATAATCACTCTCGGTACGGCCTGGTGCTTCTGGAGGGAGGGGGAAGTCGTATCGAATTGCCTCAAGAGGAACGCTTCCGAGTTCCAGCGGAAGCTTCTTTCGCCCGAGCACGTGAGAATCGTCCTCGACCGGATGACGGAAGGAATTTCCGAAGGAGGGAAGAGGAGAGTCATTTTCACGGTAAGTCCGGTAAGGCACCTCGCCGACACCGCCCACGGAAACCAGATCAGCAAGTCCACCCTTCTTCTGGGAGTCGATTCCGTGATGGCGAAGAATCCGTCCTCGGTGGAATATTTCCCGTCATATGAAATCATGATGGACGAACTCCGTGACTACCGCTTCTACGATGCCGACATGGTCCACCCTTCGGACGTGGCTGTGGAATACATATGGGAGAGGTTCCGTGAAACTTATTTCACACCTTCCGATATCGAAAAGATGAAGGAGGCGGAAAGGGCTTGGAAAAGAAGCCGTCATAGGCCGATGCACTGATCATCCTTCTGATAAGAGTTCATCTCGGGTGGCCATTTTTCCGGTCATCCGTTTTTTTTGAGTTTTTTTTGTAACCGGAAGGCCTCCGCGATTGTATTGATGGTGTAATTACTTTCTGACTCATATATGAGAATCGCTACGGAAATACTGATCGGAAAATACCGGGACTCAGTCTTCGCCCTTTCCTTCTGCATATGCAAGGACCGTGAGGATGCGGATGACGTCGTTCAGGAGGTTTTCGTGAAGTATCACTTCAGTGGCAAGGAGTTCGAATCGGAGCGGCACATCCGCTCGTGGCTCTGCAAAGTGGCGGTGAACCTTTCCAGAAACCGTGTAAAGTGTTTCTGGAGAAGCCACAAGGAATCAATCGAAGAATACAAGAAGACACTCTCTTTCGGGACGGAAGAGGACGGCGAACTTTTCAGCGCAGTGATGTCACTTCCCCGGAAGTACAGGACCGCTCTTCACCTTCATTACTTCGAAGGATATTCCGTGAAGGAGATTTCCAAGATGCTGGGCATCTCGGAATCAAACGCCAAAGCGAGGCTCAGCCGTGGGCGGAAGGCGCTCAAGTCAATCATCTGAAAATTCAGTTCAATTATGGAAAAAGCATCAGAAAAGGAAAGATACATCCGGGCGTTCTCCGTCCTTCATCATGAAGGTGAAGTCAATCTGGAGAGGAAGCGCTTTCACCTCAGGCCTGCGGCTTCGGTAGGTATCGCACTGGCTCTTGCCGTCGGCTGCACGGCGGCGGTAGTCACATCTTACCGTACGATCAGGAGTTTCTTCACCTTCGGCAACAACGCGACTGTCTCAATCGTGGAGGAAGAAGACGGGACAAGGGGAACACAGGTGCAGCTCCACACGGAGAACTTGACTCCTCCTGTGGAACTTCGGGACGGAAGACTCATCTTTACGGCCTACGGAGAGAATATCGACATATCCGACAAAGTCTCGGTCCGGGAGGGATATGTACATACCCACGAAGAAAACGGGATGGTGAGCTGGATAGTTGTGGGTCTCAACGAAGAGAACAACCTTAAGAACTTCGGATTCGCGGAATATTTCCGGACGGAAGAAGGCAAGGTGACGGGTTATTCCGCCATGACGAATCTGGACAAAAAAGGGCATGGCCCGGAGTGGCTCGAGAAAGTCAAAAAGGAGCTCGGGGTCTTGGGGGCTGATTGATCCAAGGGAAAAAGTGTCAAAGAAAAGGACGGCGGATAACCTCTAGAGAGGCTCCGCCGTCCTTTTTTCAATCGCTGTGTCCCAGTCGTAGGATTACTTTGCCGCATTCGCCTCAAGTCCCGACTGGAGGAACTGCACGAATCCGTCCACGTCAAGGTTGTAGCCCCTTATCGGGACGAGCTGCTCACCTTCGGGTGAAAGGAGTGCGTAGTTGGGCTGTGCGTTCACACCGAAGCGGGTCCTCACGATGTAGGAATTGACCCTTCCGAAGTCCTTCAGCACTTTCCCGTTCTCGGTCGTGACCCATTCGTTTTCATTGAGCTTCGACTTGTCGTCGGTATATAGGGCCACGATCACGTAGTCGTTACGGAGTATTTCAAGGACCCTCGGATCACTCCAGACCCTCTGCTCCATTTCGCGGCAGTTGACGCAGCCGTGCCCCGTGATGTCGACGAAGATGGGTTTTCCCTGCTGCTTCGCCGCTTCCATACCTTCTTCCAGGGTGAAGTATCCCGAAAGACCGAGGGGAAGTTCCAGGCCGAACCTTTCCGCAGTACTGCTCTTCGCCTGGGCGGCTGAGCCGGATGATACGGCCAAAGGGCCGTCAGCGTGGTTGTACACCACAAAATCCTGCGTCTGTATCGGAGGAAGATATCCGGAGAGGGCTTTGAGAGGGGCTCCCCACATTCCGGGGATGAGGTACACGACGAAAGTGAAGACCGCAATGACGAGGGTGAGGCGGAAGACCGAGAGGGGCTTTTCCTCGGGGTCGTCGTTCTTGAAACGGATCTTTCCGAGAAGGTACAGTCCCAGGAGCGAGAATGTGACTATCCAGATGGCGAGGTAGATCTCCCTGTCGAGAAGTCCCCAGTGGTAGGTCTGGTCAGCGGTGGAGAGGAACTTGAATCCCAGCGCAACCTCTATGAATCCGAGCACCACCTTGACGGAGTTGAGCCAGCTTCCGCTCTTGAGTTTCTTAAGGAGCGAAGGGAACATCGCGAAGATGGTGAAGGGGAGTGCGAATGCCACGGAGAACGCGAGCATCGTTATCATCGGTGTCCAGAATTCTCCCTGGGTGGACTTGATGAGGACCGAACCAACGATGGGACCCGTGCAGGAGAACGACACCAGAACGAGGGTCAGAGCCATGAAGAAGATTCCGGCGAGACCGGCCTTGTCGGACTTGGCGTCACTCTTGTTCACAAGCGAAGAGGGGAGTGTGATCTCGAACGCTCCGAAGAAGGAGGCGGCGAATACCATGAACACGATGAAGAATATGATGTTCGGCAGCCAGTGCGTCGCAAGCCAGTTGAAGATGTCGGCCGTGACGGCGTCTCCTCCAAGGATCCTCGTCAGGAGAATGATTATCGAAATCGGCACCGTGTAGAGGAGCACTATGAAGAGCCCGTACATGAACGCCTTGAACCTTCCGGCGGCGGGAGTTGAAGAACCCTTCATGAAGAAGGATATCGTCATGGGCACCATCGGGAATACGCAGGGGGTAAGCAACATCGCGAAGCCCCACAGAATAGCCTCTATGATGAGGCCCCAAAGGGAATTGGAAGAATCTGAACCCTCGGTGGGATCTTCTATGATTGTCGAGTGTGAATCCTCCGCAAGTGCCTTTTTGTCAGCGCGTGAAACTTTTTTGTTTTGGTCGCTAACATTTTTGTTAGGCTTGCCGTTTACCTCGAGACTGAACTCATAGTCGGTGGGAGGGGTGCAGAAACTGTCCGAGCAAGCGATCCAGGATACCATTCCTTTGACGGAAGGATTCTTCGCGGTGAGGCGGATCTTCTGGCCCAGTTTGATCTCTCCGAAGAAGACCTTGTCTCCGTCGAGTTCCTGGCTCTGCGACAGCTCGTAGGGCTCGCCCTCGAGGGTGTATCCGACGGGGGAGTCGAACTCCAAGGTGGTTGCGGAATATTTGTTCGTCAGGTCATAGGTGTGCAGTCCGTCAGCGATCTTGCCGGTAAGCACCACCTCGTAAAGGTCTCCTTCGACCTGACGGGTTTCCGTCCTCCACTTTATGGTCTCTTCCGGAGCCTGCGCGAAAATGCTCGTGAAGGCGAAGACGAGGACCGACGCTATTGAAAGTATGCGTTTCATATTGGGTGATGGGATGGGGTGAAAAGTGTTTGTCCGTTTATGTGTTCAAAAAAAAGTATGCGGCCTCCATGGGGAAGGCCGCACGCTTGTGGGATTATTTCGCGTAGGCGACGGAACGGGTCTCCCGGATGACGGTTATCTTGACCTGTCCGGGGTAAGTCATCTCGTTCTGGATCTTCATCGCTATGTCTGAAGAGAGGGCTGCGGCCTGCTGGTCGGAGACTTCCTCCGCACCGACGATGACCCTGAGTTCCCTTCCGGCCTGGATGGCGTAGCTCTTGGTGACTCCGGGGTAGGAGGCTGCGAGGTCTTCCATACCCTTGAGACGTTTGATGTATGACTCGATGACTTCACGTCTCGCACCGGGCCTTGCGCCTGAGATGGCGTCTCCGACCATCACGATGGGGGAGATGATGGATGTCATCTCCATCTCCTCGTGGTGAGCTCCGATTGCGTTGCAGATCTCGGGACGCTCCTTGTACTGCTCTGCAAGCTTCATTCCGAGGATAGCGTGAGGAAGTTCAGGCTCTTCTTCGGAAACCTTTCCGATATCGTGGAGAAGTCCGGCCCTCTTCGCGATCTTGGGATTGAGACCGAGTTCGGAAGCCATGATGGCGCAGATGTTCGCAACCTCACGTGAGTGCTGCAGAAGGTTCTGTCCGTACGAAGAACGGTATTTCATTCGACCTATGAGGCGGACAAGTTCGATGTTCATTCCGTGGATTCCCAGGTCGATGCAGGTCCTCTTTCCGGTTTCGAGGATCTCGTCCTCGAGCTGCTTCTGGACCTTGGCCACGACCTCCTCGATCCTTGCGGGGTGGATCCTTCCGTCGGTCACGAGCTGGTGGAGTGAAAGCCTTGCGACCTCCCTTCTTACCGGATCGAATGCGGAAAGGAGGATTGCGTCGGGAGTGTCGTCCACGACGATTTCAACACCGGTGGCTGCCTCGAGGGCACGGATGTTTCGTCCTTCACGGCCGATGATCCTTCCCTTTATCTCATCGTTCTCGATGGGGAAGGTGGTGACGGCGTTCTCGATGGCGGTTTCGGTGGCTGTCCTCTGGATGGTGTTGATCACGATCCTCTTGGCTTCCCTGGCCGCATTGAGCCTGGCCTCGTCCATTGTGTCGTTGATATAGGCCTGAGCCTCGGTGCGGGCTTCAGCCTTCATGTTCTCGACGAGAACGGCTTTGGCCTCCGCAGCGGTCATTCCGGCTATGGATTCGATCTGCCTGTTGGCTTCGGCCATCAGACGGTCGTATTCCTCGGCCTTCTTTGTAAGGTTGTCCCTCTGCTGGTTGAGGCTGTTCTTGGCGTTCTCGGCGTCGCGGAGTTTCTTCTGGAGTTCGTTGTTCTGCTGTCCGAGGTTGTTCTCCTTCTGTTTGATGCGGTTTTCGGCATCCTTTATCGCGCTGTTCTTCTCGTTGACCCATTTCTCGTGGTCGGACTTGAGCTGGAGGTATTTCTCCTTGGCCTGGAGAATCTTCTCCTTCTTGATGTTCTCGCCCTCGAGTTCGGCCTTCTCGATGATCTCGTCGCGACGTCCTTTGAGGATTATCCTGCGGACTATGAGGAAAGCGCCCAGGGCGATTATGGCCCCGATGACAGCGCCGATCAGTAATGATAGAAAGTCCATGTCTTTACATGAATTTTAAGATGTATATATTGAGTGTTTGTGTTCCACGTCTTCGGGAATCGGTCCGCTCATCAAACGATGAAACGGTGGCCTTCCCCTTTTCGGGAAACAGCCACCGTCAGTGGAATATAGGCCCAAGGCCTGATCATAGAAGGAAAAAGCCGCCCGGTCGCAGGTCAGAAAAGTCTCTGATACAGGATTTGGGCTCCGTGCCGTTTCAGTAATCCGGTGTTCCGCAATAGCGGAATCCCCTCCGAGAGGGTACTCCGGCCCGCCCTCCACGGCTCAAGTTCACCCGGTTCCGAAGAACGTGTTGTTTTCAGCCCAGGTACCGGCGGCTATTTTCCGTCAATTATTGTCAAGATAAGAATCAGTCTCTTCCTGTAGGGCCTTCAGGTCATTCTGCAGGGCTTCCAACTTCCTCTGCAGGTTGAGGCTGCCGATTGTCTCGTTGAGGGCGACGAAGGACATGATGTCGACCATGTTCTTTCCGGGGTATTTCGCCAAATATCCCGAAAGTCTTCTGTTGATCGCATTCGCGGCCTGACGGATCAACTCCTCCTGCTCCGCGTCTGCGGCATTGAAGGCATAATCCCTTTCCGCTATGCGAACTGTGATCTTTTGTGCCATGTCCTATTTCTCAAGAAGGGAAATGCACTTGTCGATTTCCCTTATCAACTTATCAATCTTCTCCTTCGCCGCCGACTTGTCGGGGGAAGAACCGGTAAAGGCTTCAGTAAGTTTCAGATTCTCGACTTGTCTTTCCAATTCGGTAATCCGTTTCCCATAGACCTCATTGAGGGCCTGAAGGCGCTTCACTTCCTCCTCGAGGGCGATGCGCTCCGAGCGCTCGCTTTCGTATCGGGCAATGAGCCTTTCTATGCTTTTTTTGATTCCTTCCAGCATCTTCCTCAGTTTTTTGGTCTATTTCATGCAAAATTACTAATAAATTTTTTGAAATCAAGAAGTTTTTTGTCCTTGTCGGAAGCAGCGCATCAAAATCCCGCTCAGAAGCATTTCAGTACGATTCGTTCTTCTCCGGAATGCGAACGGCACGATTTTGGGAATGAATGCTTTCGGGCGATATGCCCTTTTGCCCACAAAAATCAACTACGATGAAAAAACTGCTCATAATGATTCTGACTGCGATGCTCGCTTTCGCCGCATTGCCCAGCTTCGCACAGTCTTCAAATAATGCCGCAAAGGACTCCGGAGTGGCTTCTCTCCTTACCAGGAACCGCGAAATGAAGGGACTGAGGATGAAGTCCCTTGGCGGAGTGTGGATAAAGATGCTCGGCCGTCTTGCGGGCGCCGGTAGCGAAGATCCGAACGTCGAAAGGATACTTTCCGGTGTCGGTGGAATAAACCGCATCCTGGTTGTGGACTTCGCCGACTGCTCCGAATCCGACCGCAAGGAGTTCATCTCCGAATTGGAAGCTCTCATATCCAAGTCGGAGAAGATGTTCGAAGGAAAGGACAGGGGTGACACTCTCGGAATTTACGGCATTCCCGATTCGGGAGAAGGCAAGGTTCGTGACCTTATCGTAAGGCAGAGGGGAGGCAAGACGGTGGTTTTCGCCATCGGAAGCGCGACTTCCGCCATACTTTCTGAAATTCTTTCGGCTGATACGGTATAGAAGTTTTGAAATGAAAAGATCCATTCTATTGGCGGCTGCGCTTGCCGCACTTTTCTTCATCCCTTCACTGAGGGCAGCTGCCCAGGACTCTGACAAGGAGGTTTCCGCATTGGTCGAGCGGTGGGGAAATGTTCCCGGAATGAGGGTTTCCACTCTGGGAAAGAGTCTTGTGCCCCTTATGCAGGGGATGTCGTCGTTTCTTGCCGAACTTACCGGAGAGAATCAGGAGGTTCCCGATGTGTCCGGTGCCGACAGGATAATCATCATGGATTATTCCGGAATGGAAGACGGGATTGCGGGAGAATTCTCTTCGGCGCTTACTTCCCTTCTTTCCAAGGGGAAGATGATTCTGGGAACAGGAGACGGTGACCGGAGGACAGGAGTATGGTCCTTCAAAAAGGACGGTGAGGGGGACGGCTCAGTCATTGTCCATTATCCCGATATGCGGCGTGTGCTTGTCTTTGTGGGAGATTCCGAGTACGAAGACAAGGAAAGTGCCGTTGACGACCCGGACAGGCTGTTCTAGCATTCCAGCTTACCCCGAGGTACGGAAATGATGATCCCGCTTCCTGATTGTGTTCAGAAAGCGGGATACTTACTTCAAGTCGATGCTTGACTACTTGGTCACATAGCCGCTCTTGAGGCTGACGGTTATCCTGGATCCGTCGGAAGCGAAGTCATATCCACCGCTCTGCAGACGGAATACCATAACGTCGATGCCGTTCCTCTTCGCGGTTCCGCGGTAGGTGACACCTGCGCAGGTCTTTACCTTCCTTGCCGCCTGGAGGGAGAATTTTCCGCTGACGGGGAGATAAAGGGTGGCGGAGGTGTTGGCCGGAACAGTGGCGCTGTAGGTGGAAAGGGCGCTCACTCCATGGGAGTCGACGCTCTTCGGATCCGCTGTCCATGCGCTCTCGATAAGACCGTTGGAGGACTTGTAGGCCACCTTCGCGTGGTCGAGAGAACCTCCGGGAACGGGCTGGAGTACGAAGTCGGAGAATCCGACCGCATCGTAGATTCCGTTGTCACCCCTCTGGATTCCGCCGACGCTTGTTATCATGAAAGCGGCAGCCACTCCGAATCCGTAGTGGTTCCATGAGTTCATCGACTGGTTGATGGGACCGTACTCGGTCTCGGTGTTCCACCTTTCCCAGAGGGAAGTGGCGCCGAGGGTGACGGGATACAGCCATGAGGAGTACTTCTCGTTTTCGAGCATCTTGTAGGCCGCTCCGAACTCTCCGTTCTTTCCGAGGGCTCCGAGGATACAGGGAGTTCCGGTGAAACCGGAAGTGACGCTCCATTCATGCAGAGGCATGTCAACTCCGTTCACTGCGGCCGTGAGTTCGGTTCCTTCGAACTGGCACCTCTCGAGGTAGTTCTTCACGAAATTCGGATGCTTCGCGTAGTCGATCATGTCGTAGTAGATCGCGATTGCGTATGAGGACTGTGCGGTCGTGGGATTGCCGTTGTAATCCAGAGGAATGTCAAGGTCGCTGATCATATTGTCGTTGAACTCTTCCTTCAGTTTGAGGAAGTAGTCGCGGTAGTATGCCGCCTCGTCCTTCTTTCCGAGGGCGTCGGCCATCGTGGCCATGTACATGAGGGTTCGGCCGAACTCGCAGATCTGGTCGTATCCGGAGTTGGAACTCTTCGACATCTCAAGATGGTTGGAAAGTCCGCCTCCCTGGAAGAGGTAGTTGTACTTGGGATCCTGCTTTCCGGCGTTGATGAACTGCTGGGTGTACATGACGAACGAATCCCAGCTTTCCCTGAGGGCTGAAAGGTCACCGTTGTTTGCGTAGATGTCCCAGATCATCGTGAGACCTCCCATAGGCCATGCCACGTTGGTGGCCTTGCCGTCGGGATTCTGCGGCACACCTTCCTTGGTGTAGTATCTGCCTCGTCCGGTCATCGAAGCCTGGTAGTCACGTGATGCCGAATTCAGCTGCACATCCCTTCCTAGCTGGGCGTAGTTGCTGTAGAACTGGGTCATGTCAGCCATGTAGACGGATGTCTCGCTGTAGATCTGCTGGTCTCCGAGGAAGGGGAGACGCTCGTTCCTCTGGGGGCAGTCTGTTCCGACGGAGACGTGGTTTCCGTAGTGGGAACGCGCCACATTGAGGAAGAAACGGTCCAGAAGGGGATTCGAGGACTCGAAGGTGGTGGTGATGTCCGTGAGTGAAGAAAGCACCAGTCCGTCAACCTGGACTCCGGCGAGCAGCGCCTGCTGCTGGGCCTTGGAGAGATTGCCGTTGATGCTGATGTCGATGTAACGCCATCCGTGGAAGGTGAGGGAAGGGGTGAATGTCTCGCCCGCACCGCCTTTGGCGATGTAGCGGTCGATCGACCTCGCTCCACGGTAGTTCTCGGTGTAGATCATTCCGTCCATCTGGGCAGAGTTGAAAGGATAGAGGAAATCCCTCTTCACCCTTGTCTCTCCGTAACGGAGAACGACTTCCGTACCTTCGGGGAGGGGAGTGCGGAACTTCACTCTCGGAACTCCGACCATGTTCTCACCCATGTCAAAGATGTAGGAGATGTGTTCCGGATTGTCCCTGAACTTGAGCGAAGGGGTGTGGATATGCTTTCCGGGAAGCACCTGGACAACGTGGATCGGGTAGTCTATCCTTCCTTCGTAGTCGGGATTCTCGCTGCCCTGGTCAGCCGCGGGAGTGAATGCGGCCTTCTTCCATGCGGAGTCGTCGTAAGATGCGGTGGACCATCCTTCGATGGCTTTTTCCTTCCTGGCGTCATAGAATTCACCGTGATAGAGGCTGCTGTAGGTGATGGGACCTCCGAGGAATGACTTCCAATCCTTGTCGTTGGTCACGATTTCCTGGACTGAACCGTCTTCGTAGGTGATGACGAGTTTCGCCATGACACCCCATCTCTCGCCGTACCAGTTCCAGTAGGTGGGGCTGTAGACGTATTCGTCACCCCACCATCCGGGACCCATGACAGCGCCCATGGCGTTGTCTCCGTTCGAGATGATTCCGGAAGTCACATCGTAGGTGACATACCTCATCGTTCCGTAGAACTGGAGCATACCGGGGGAGAGGAAGTCCCTTGAGTGGGCGGTGCCGTCATTTTCCTTGGAGTAGACTCTTCCGGCTTCTACCCTTTTACCGTTGAGGAAGAATTCGTTCACACCCCTGGAGGTGACATAGAGTTTCGCGTCGGCAACCTTGCCGGTAGTGCGGAACTTGGTCCTGACCATGGGCTCGGATCCGAACGAAGGGTCGGCGTAGGCCACGGTCGCGGTCGCCTTGATGGTGCCGCCGTTCACCTCGACTCCGGGAAGGTCCTTGAAGATGGCATAGGTCGCTCCGATGTTCTCACCGAATACGGTCGAGGCCGGTTTGTTTATGTAGTTGACCTTGATTCCGCTGAATTCCGCGGTTCCCTTTACGCTGAATCCGATCTGGCCGAGGTGGGGATACTTGCATGAGTCTCCGCCCCTTCCGAGGGGATTGGTGAAGAGCTGCGGCTGGGCGTTGCCCCTACCGAATCCTGCGGGTGCGGCTGCGGCCTGACCACCGAACGGGTTGGCGGCGGGGGCGTCGGGTTTCTGGAAAGCGACTCCGTCAAGGGTGCAGTTGATGAGGTTTCCGCCGGTGCAGCTGAGGTACACCGTATGGGTGTCGTACATGTTTTCGACGGTGATGTTCTCGAGGTCGTATGCCTTCAGAAGGGAGGTGTTGTCGGGCCTTTCGCAGTCGATCGGGCTGTATCCCTTGCGATAGATCTTGATCTGGGCGGGACCCCTGCCTTGGACGAGTTTCGAGATGTCGTAGACGACGTTGATGTAGTTCTCTCCTTCGATCAGGTAGTCATTGTACATGGCGTTGGAGAAGCGCATCTCGTTCGCGGCGTAGATGAAACCTCCTTCGGTCGTACCCTTTTCGAGTCTTATGTTGTATGTGATGTTGTACACCGTAAGTGATGCGGCGTCGAGGGTGACGTCGGGGCTTCCGATGAACATGGCTTCACGACCGAAAACGGCGTCCTTGACGTTGTCGAAGTCGGCAGTGTTGTATGTGCACAGTTCGTATGCGAGTCCCGTTGAAAATCTCGCCTCCGGTGAGGTGTGGGCCTTGCCCTTCTTGTCCCAAACGGTGACGTTCCAGAAGTAGTCTGTTCCGTTTTTGAGATTCCGGGCCTTGGAGTAATCGAGTTCGACATTCGAAGAGCGTGAAGAAGGAACTTTGCCCGTATCCCATACGGGATTTCCGGCCTTGTCCTTTATCACTATCCGATAGGCGCTCTGGCCTTCTCCCACTATGTTGGATTCGATGTCCCATCCGAAGACGGGGACTTCATCGAGTCCCAGCGGGGTGACCATGTTGTCGGTGAGGGGGTTGGTGACATTGAAATACCCTTGGGCTTTCGCTCCCGGGGCACCGATGAGAACCATTCCCACTACAGAAGATAGGAAGTAGAGGAATTTTTTCGTCATGGTATAGTTGTTTTGTGTGTTTGTGAGTTTGAGGTTTTTTCATAGGTCGGTTTATGAGGTCGGTTTTGCGAATATACTGTCGATAACCGTATAGTGCAAATTTTCGGAATAACCGGTACCGCCTTTTCGGCGGCACCGGCATCCATGAAATTATTAACCACAATTGTTATATACTACCATCCCGGGTTCTGTACCAAGTTGGGATTGGCGGTAAGTTCAGTGGTGGGATAAGGGAAGAGCCTGTACTTGGTGTCGTAGCCTACCCAGTTGGTGACGTCCTCGGAAGTCACTGAAACAGTGTAAGTGGCAGGGTCTCCGGCTGTCTTGTAGGTGTATTTGCCGACCTCCTTGAAGGCTTCCTGGTCGATACCCCAGCGGCGGCAGTCCCAGAACCTTTCGCCCTCGAAGAAGAACTCGGACCTTCTTTCGTCCTGGATGTCCTTGAGGGTGTAGCTGGAGACTGTGGGCATACCGGCACGGGTACGGACCTGGTTGAATGCGGCCAGACCGGCCTGGCTGTCGACTGTGGCTTCGGCGTAGAGAAGGAGAACGTCAGCGTACCTCATGAATGCGAAGTTTGCCTTGCTCCAGAGGTCCTTGTCGTTCGTGGCGGTGTACATGTCCGAATGCCAGAAGTAGAACTTGGTTCCGAGGTAGCCCTGGCACTGGTCAAGAAGCGGCTGCACGAATCCTCCCCAGAGGAGATACATTCCTGCCTGCTTTTCGGTCATGCCTTTCGCGAGAAGGGGATTGACGTTGTCGCCCTCGTAGTTGGGGGTGTCCTTGTACTCATCACCGGCGAGCTCGATGAACTTGTCAGCCGCCTCTTCGAAGGTCCATACGTTTCCTTTCTGGCGGGGTGTTCCGATCTCACCGCGGGCCACGAGGAAGTCGTAGAAGTTCTTTGAGGGGAAGTCCTGCTCGTATCCCTGGTTGAATCCCGTAAGGTGGATTCCGCCGGGCATCGTGACGTATTCGCTACGCCATACGTAGTTCTGGTAGCTCATCCTAGCCTCGGTGGCGCGCATGTCGTCGTCAGCATCGGAAGCGTTGAATTCCCAGAGGTATTCGTCGCACCAGTCGGCTTTGAGGGTATAGAGATCGAAATACTCGTCTATGAGTTTGTATTTGCCGGAATCGATGACCTGCTTGAGGTAGGTGGCCGCATTGGCCTTGTCACCCGCTGCGAGGTATGCTTTTCCCTTCCATGCTTTTGCGGTTTCAACGGTGACCCTCGCTCCGAGAGCCTTCTGGCCACCGAGACCGGATTTGCTGGGGAGACCCTTGATGGCCTCGTCGAGGCTGGTCTGTACGTAGTTCCAAAGGTCAGCCGCGGTAGCGTTGGCGGGCTGCAGTTCGTCACTTGAGAGGACATGGTCAACGAGAGGGGGAGTGCCCCATCCCATGATGAGGTAGTAGTAAGCCCAGGCCCTCATGAAATAGGCTTCGGCGATGACCCTCTTCTTTGCGGCTGTGTCATCCTTCAGTTTCTCGATGATCATGTTCGCCTTGTAGTTGATCTGGTACAAGGTCGTGAAGCTCAATCCTGCCGTGGAAACGGGACCGGAGAGGAATGTGTCGTTGTTGTATGTCTTCCAGACGTTGTTGTTCACCACATCGTCCGTAAGAACGCTGGAGTTCGTGATCCTCTGTCCCCAAACGGAGGTGTATATGGAGGATATCAGGGCTTCAGCCTCGGAATCGTTCGCGTTTGCGTAGTAGGAGTCGGTACCGAGTGCTCCGAGCTGCTCGACGCTGTCAAGCTTTTCGGTGCAGGAAACAGCCGAAAGGGCGAGGACCGACGCTATTATATATATGTACTTTTTCATATCCGTATTCTTTTGGGATTAGAATGAGAAGTTGAGACCGAAGATGAAATTCCTCGTTGAAGGGTAAGAGATACGGTCGACTGCGAGGTTCTGACCGTAGGAAGCCTGCTGTGACTCAGGATCGTTTCCTTTGTACTTGGTGAGGGTGAGGAGGTTCTCGGCTGATGCGTAAACCCTCAGGCCCTTGATATGGAGGGCGTCAAGCACCTTCTTGGGCATGGTGTATCCGAGTTGGAGCTGTTTGAGCTTGAAGTAGGATGCGTCATACACGAAGAAGTCGGAGTTCGGGAACTCGGTGGACCTTACGACGGTAGGCTTGGGATAGGTGGCGTTGGCCTTGTTGGATGCCGTCCACCTTCCTTCGTACATGAAGACGGGGAGGTTCATCATGGGGAGGTCGTCACGATAGACGCCCAGCCACCTGCTGACGCCCTGGACACCGCTTCCGAATACAGTGAAGTCAACGTTCTTGTACTTGAGATTTATGGTAAGACCGTAGGTGAAGTCGGGGATACCGCTTCCGAGGTAATCACGGCCGTCATCGGTTCCGAGTTCCTCGCCGGTCATGTAGATGGCGTTACCCTCGTCGTTGAACCCTTTGTGACGGTATCCGCGGATGTACCAGGCAGGATAGCCTTCCTCAAGGCAGGCGATTCCGCTCATTGCCCTCTGGGGACCGCGGGGGGATTCGATGACCTCGTTGTGAACTGTGGCGAGGTTCGCTGAAATCGAGTAATTGAAGTCCTTGGTGACGTTCTGCTTCCAGGTCGCGTCGAATTCCCAACCGGAGTTGAGGACTTTTCCTCTGTTCACATAAGTCGTGGAGGCACCGGAGACTGCGGGAGCGGTGATGGACTGGAGCATGTTGGTCGTCACCTTTCTGTAGTAGTCGACTCCGAGGGTGAGCTTGTCGTTGAAGAAACGGGCATCGAGACCTACGTCAACCTGCCTTGTCTCCTCCCATTTGAGGTTATCATTGGCGAGGATGGTTGAAGGGTTGGCGTTTGTGATGAGACCTGTGTCATTCATGTTGTACTGTCCGCTCAGAGACATGGCCGTGGTGTACTGGAAGTCGCTCAGGGAGTTGATGTTACCATTGATACCCCAAGATGCTCTCAGTTTGAGGAAGGAGATGGCGTTGCGGCCGATGTTGTTCTTGAAGAATCCTTCGTTGGAGATTGTCCATCCGGCGGAAACCGAAGGGAAGTATCCCCAGCGGCTCTTCTTGGAGAGCTTGGAGGAGTCGTATGCGTCGGCACGGAAGCTGGCCTGGACGTTGTACCTGTCGTCATAGGTGTAACCCACACGGGTGAAGTATGACATGTTGTAGCGGCTGTAATCGGATCCTCCCATCACCCTTGTTGAAGCGGTGGAGAGATAGTACTGCAGATAGCGGAAGTTCTCGGCTGTGTTGGTAAGACCATTGGCCCTTGCGTTGATGCTCTCGTAGCGGGTCTGAGAGAAGTCCATACCGGCCATGACGTTGAGGTCATGCTTGCCTGCGAAGGTGTGGTTCCAGTTCGCGAAGTTCTCCCACTGGTAGTAGATGTTGTTGGATGAGGTTCCCATGATGACCGGGCTGGTCATTGACTGGGAAGGGTTGATCCAGTAGGTGGGGTGGTAACCCTTTCCGTAGGTGTTGCCCATGCGGTAACCCAGGCGCGATGTGAAAACAACCTCCTTGAAGAGGGTGGCGTTGGCGTAGATGGTTCCGTTGATGTTGAACCTGTAAGTCTCGAAAGGCTGGTTGGTGAAGAAGAATGAGGTGACGACGTGCCTCATGAGGAGAGGGTTCCAGAGGTTGGAGTTGAAAAGGAGTGACTGTCCGTACATCCTTCCCTGGTCGTCACGCCATACGGGGAATCCTGCTGCCTCGGCCTGGAGAAGTCCGGTGGCTGAGGGGATTTCGCTGTCGTTTTCGTAGAAGACGGGAGTTGTAGGGTCATAGTAGTATGCACCTCCGATGGCTGAACCTGTGGAAGCGAATACGACGTTCGAGGAAACGGTGTGAGTGTAACCCCTTTCGATGGAGTTGGTGGTTCCGACCTTGAGCCAAGGCTTCACCTGGTAGCTGACGTTGATCTGTCCGGATACCCTCCTGTTGACATCGTAGTCACCGGTGACAAGACCGTTGTTGTCCATGTAAGTGGCGTCGACATAGTAGGAGAAGCGGTTGTTTCCGCCCTGGAATCCTACAGTGTGGCGCTGCATGATACCGGTCTCGAATACGACATCCTGCCAGTTGGTATCGGCGTTCTGGAACAGGTCATCGGTGTAGTTGACGTTTGCTTCCTGCCAGTATGTCTTGAACTGGGAAGCGTTCATCATCTTGATGTTCTGCAGAGGCTTCTGGAAGGTTACCATGGCGTTGTAGAACACCCTGACGTTTCCTTCGCTTCCGTTCTTGGTGGTGATCAGGACAACTCCGTTACCTGCCTGTGATCCGTAGATGGCCGCTGAGGCGGCGTCCTTGAGGACCTCGATGGACTCTACGGATTCGGGGTCGAGATAGTCGATGTCCCTGACTTTCAGTCCGTCGACGATGAGTAGCGGGTCAGGGGAGGAGTTTGTAGAAGAAAATCCTCTGATACGGAAGGATGACGATGCTCCCGGAGCTCCTGAAGTGTTGAGAATCTGGACACCGGCGAGCTTACCCTGGAGGGCGCTTCCGACGGTTTCATTGGAGCGGTTCTCGATGGCCTCAGACTTGACCTGGGCGATAGCTCCGGTGACGTTGCTCTTCTTCTGCACACCGTAACCGACGACGACAGTCTCTTCGATGAATTCATTGTCCTCGACGAGGGTCACGGTCGCGGGAACATTGGCTGCGGCGTAGGTCTGTGTGCCGTAGCCGATGCAGCTGATCTCGACGGTGGAGTTGTTCCCTACGGTGAGGGTGAAAGTTCCGTCAAGACCTGTGGAAGTACCGTTGGTGGTACCCCTTTCAATTACAGTGGCGCCGACCACGGGTCCGGCCGCGTCCACTACTGTTCCCTTGATTGTCCTTTGGGCGAATGCCGAAAAAGCTGTCGCCAACAGAAGGACAACACCCAGGATCAGGTGTTTTGTGTGATTGTTTTGGTACATGGTTTTGAACAATTGTTGGTTGTTAGTAATATGGGTGTAAAGTTTTGTCGCTTTTGTGGTGGAAGGTGCGTCTCACGACGGTCTTCCCAAAACGTTACAAAGTTAAGATTTGCGCACTGCAGTCGTTTTCAAAATTCTTCCGAAGATTTGTACAATTCTACAAATTTGAACTATCTTTGAAATCGGAAAAGAAAACGTCCGGGAGGGGAAAATTCCCCTTTTCGCTGATACTTACTCCAATCCAAACCAAGAGACTGTGATCCGACTGTTCCATACCGCTTTTTCCGAGGTGGCGCTTGCGCTTGTCCTTTTGTCTTCGCTTTGCGGTTGCACCGATTCTTCTGTCGGAAACGACATATCCGTGCGGCAGGGGTATTTTCTTTCGAGTCCTTCAATATCATATTCCGAACCATCCGGAGCCGCGACAGCTTTCGCAACGGATTCTCTCGGGAGGATTTGGATAGGGAAGGGGGACGGCCTGAGTTGCTACAACGGCTCCTTCTACATGGTCTACGGAAAGGACGGGTCCGGTATTTCCTTTCCCGACGCTCATATCCGGGACCTGTTTTTCTCATCCGAAGGAAAGCTCTGGATCGCTGACAACAGCGGACTCCGGTATATGGAGGACGGGAAAATCACGACGGTTGAATCCGCCGGAAACGCCGTTGTGATGAGGGTGAAGGAAGGCCTTGACGGAAAGATATTCTTCACGACCCTGAAGGGTATCGGATGCTATGAGATCGGGGGAGAGACGGTTTTTTTCAGCCGCAGCGGCCTTGAGTATACCTCTTTTATAGATATAGCCCCTTCCGGGGAAATATGGTGTTCGACCCATTTGAGGGAAGTCAACAGCGTGGTTGTGATTTCTCCCGGTATGGAACTCCTGGAGGAGTATCCTCTGGGGAGGTATGCCGAAGTCCGGGACCTCCGCATCATGGATGACGGCACCGTCTGGGTGCTGTGCGATACGGGATTGACGGTTTTTGATGCGTCAACCCGAAAGCCTCTTCCAGTTCCTTCGGGCCTTTCTTCCCTTTTGGAGGGAGAAGATCCCGTTTTCGTCAGGCAGTTCACGGATGACAATGTACTTGTAGGACTGAGGGGAAAAGGCTTTTTCTCCTATTCAAGGAGCGCTGACGCCGCCACGAGAATCTTCCCTAATCTCGCCCTTCCGGCGGGATATTACACCTGCGATGTGTCTCCGGACGGGAAAGTCTTTCTGTCGGACGATGTCGGGCCGTCGATGCGCATATGGTCGCGGAAGGAATTCAGGAACATAATCTCCTCCATCCAGCCGGACTATTATTCCAGCTCCAATGAAATCTGCGCGGACGGCTGGGGCAACATCTGGATCGCTAGGGGCAAGTGGCTTCTCGGTTATGACCCTTCTTCCGGAGAAGTGTTCCGGAGGATCCATAACGACGAGGGCTTCATTTCCGTGATAAGTGACGGCAAAAACTCCATTTGGGCCAATGTCGGAAGGGAAGCCATAGTAAAGTACCGGATCAGAGGGAAAGAAACGGAGTATCTGGGGACGAGGAGATTCCCCGACCAGTCGATAAATCGGATTTATGTCTCTTCTGAAGGGATGCTTTGGTTTACCGTCAGCGGCCACGTACGTTCGATCGACACTTTGAACGGCGATGAGAAAGAATATGATTTGGGACAGCCCTCCAGCATCATACAGGACAGGGGAAACGGACGGATTTATCTTATCGGCCCCGGAGGACAATATGAGTGCACCGACACTTTGGAAAGTGTTTCGCTCTTTTCCGGTGTAGAAGGAAGGGTTTCATGCCTGGCGACCATATCGGACGGAAGGACTTTCATCGGCACGAGGTCGGACGGAATCCAGATAGTCACTCCTTCGGGGGAGGTCTTTCGTGTAGGAAAGGATGAAGGTCTTCCTTCCATGGAAATAAGGTCCATCATCGAGGACCGCGGCGGCATGATCTGGGTGGCGACTCCGGACCGCATAACGAGGTATGACCCTTCCAACGGGGCGGTACGTTCTTATTCATGTTCAGGTTTTTCTTCGGCCAGACCTTTTTCCTGGAACCAGGCGTATGTCGGGTCTGACGGGAACGTTTATTTCTGCGGCGAGGGCGGGGTGGCCAAGGTGGACACTTCGATGGCAGGTGAGATGGAATCGGAACATTCCGTGAGGATCGAGTATCTGTCCGTCGGCGGTGAAGTCAGAATGCCGGTTCCCCAGTCACTCACTCTTTCAAACAAGGAACGCGATCTGAGGTTCGGATTCGCTTCGTATTCCGAAGACGGGCCGACCGAGTCGGTTTATTCATACCGTTTGGAAGGACTCGATCGGGATTGGATCTTCTCGGTATCCCCGGAAGTCACATACCCTTCCCTCCAGCCCGGAAGGTATAAGTTCGTCTTACGTTCCGGCATCGCTTGGGAAGGATCCGAGGTCGAGACCTCCATTCCGTTCCGGATCAAACCCCATCCGCTCGCTTCTACTCCGGCTCTTTTGCTGTACTTCGCTCTGGCTCTGCTGCTTGCCATACAGCTTGTCAAGTTGTATACTGACCGGAAGATTCACAGGGAACAGCTTTCTGCCGCCAATGAAAGGGAGAAGATGAAGCAGGATGTGATAGACTACCTCACCAATGTCGCCCATGAACTGAGGAATCCCCTCACGATGATCTACGGCCCGATAGGCCAATTGTCGGAGGATGACAATGTCCCAGAAGAAGAGCGCGGAATGCTGCAGGTGGCGAAGAATGCGGCCTTACGCCTTAAGAACCTGACGGACGAGATCCTCAACATCTCTTCCGACCGTGAGGTCAAGGAGACTTTGAAAGTCTCCATGACGGACCTTTCCACCCTTGTGAGCGCCCTGGCTGAGAATTACCGCTACGCCTTCAATGAAAAGGGTGTGTCCCTTCAGTCGGATGTTCCCAAGGGGATAAAAGGATGGGCGGATGAGGACAAGGTCTACAAGATCCTCACGAATCTTCTGTCGAACGCGGTGAAGTATACCCCGGAAGGAGGGAAGGTCGCGGTCGGTCTGTCTATGGTCGACGACGGCAAGGCCGCCATCTCCGTTTCCGACAACGGTCCCGGAGTCCCGGAAGGGAAGAGGGAAGAGATTTTCGGGAGATTCGAAAGGGCTGAAGCCGATCAGAGGGTTGAAGGAAGCGGCGTCGGGCTCAATTACGCCAAGGCCCTTTCCGAAGTGCACAAAGGTACCCTAGAGTATTCGCCGTCGTCTTCGGGAGGTTCGGTTTTCACTCTCACCGTTCCCGTTTCGGAAGATGCATACACAGAATCGGAAAAGGTTGAGCGTACTTCCTCCAGCGAGATCCTTTCGCACGTCATAGATTCCAGAATGGGCGGAGACCCTTCTAGGAAGACCGTCGTGGTGGTGGAGGACAATCCCGAGATAAACCTTTACCTTAAGTACCTATTCAGCGGAAAGTACAACGTGATTTCGGATTCTGACGGCAAATCCGCCTTCGATACATTGAAGACCATCATACCCGATCTGGTGGTGAGCGACCTGATGATGCCGGGAATGGACGGGATGCAGCTTTGTGCGGCGATAAAGGAGGACGAGAACCTCCGTCATATCCCCGTCATCCTTCTTACCGCCAAGACGGACGATGATACCGCTGTCGAGAGTCTTCGTGGAGGGGCGGATGCATTCATCCCGAAACCTTTCGACCCTTCAATTCTTCTGGCTTCCGTGGAAAACCTCATCCGGAACCGTGAGCGTATGCAGGAAAAAGCCCTCAAGGTGGTTTCCAAGGCTTTGGCTGAAGAAGATTCTCCGGCGAACACTTCGCCCGATTCCTCTTTCAGCGACCGTGACAGGGAGTTCCTCGGGAAACTTTCCGGCATCATATCGGACAACATCTCCAACGCGAAATTCACTATCGACGATCTGGCGAAACAGTTGTTCATGAGCTACAGTTCCCTTTATGCGAGCACGAAGACCCTTACCGGACTTACGCCGATGGCCTTCCTTGTCCGCAACAGGATGACAAAAGCCAAGGAACTCATCGAAGAAGGACGTCTTTCGATGACGGAGATAGCCGACAAGGTCGGATACGGATCGTTGTCCCACTTCTCGAGGGAGTTCAAGAAATTCTACGGCGAGAACCCCACTTCAATCCAGAAGAAGGGAACGAAAAACGCTGAATGACGGGGAGCTATTTCAGTAGACCTTCGATCTTTTCCCAATAGGCGGGGGACAGCTCGAAATATGACTTCTGCTCCAGACCGTAGTTGTTCACGAAGCGCATCTCGTCCTGCTTGTCCGCGGTAAGGGCCTGTCCCGCCAATTCCTCCATCCCGAAGGCTTCCCTGAGGAAAAAGTATTCGTCATCGACGCATATGACGTGGAAGGGACTCTTGGGGGAGATGCCGTCACCGGATGAAGATATGGCATTCAGAAGGGAGCGGAGTCTGAAAAGGATGCCTTCGTCCTCCTTTCCGAGGGAAACGGAAGCCAAGTAGCAGCCATAAAGGGCCCTTATCGATACGGGATACTCCTCCAGAACCGTTTTGAATTCTGTAAGGGCTTCCGAGTATTTCCCTTCAGCGTAGAGATCTTCACCCTTCTTTGTCAGGGAAGATACACCGTCGTACATATGGAGGAAGGCGCCTGCGTAGTAGATGTCGGAGAGTTCCTTATCCGTAAGGGATGTGTCGGCTCTTTTGAATCTTTCCAGAAGGGCGGAGTATTCACCGGAGCGGGAAAATTTCTTCAGGGCGGTGTGGTCAGGGACTATCCTTCCCTCCTGCATCTGTGAAATGGCGGATTGAAGCCCCTCCCTGGCCTGCGCGGCGTAGGATGAAAGGTCCTCGTCAGTGGATGAAGAGAGCTTGTCGAGGTAGAAAAATGCGCTGTCAAGGTCGCTCTTCAGCACATAAAGGTCCACGTAAAATGGCCATACGCTTTCTTCGTCGAATCCCTTCGAAATGATTTCCTGCCTGGCCTCGTCGGCCTCGGAGTAAAGACCGGTGTCCATGTAGGCCTCAAGGGACTTGTACAGAAGAAGATCGTTGTCGGGATATTTGGAGCGCCCCTTTTCCACCCACTCCAGCGCCCTTTCGGCCCAACGGGTATCTTCCGTCAGTTCGTATTTCTTCAGCAGGTATCCTGTCCAGGCGCTGTACAGATGGGGAGTTTCCTCACCCCAGGAAGAGAGCATCCGACTCATCGATAGGGTGTCGCCGGAATTTCTCAGTTCCTTGAACATTTCGTACTTCTCGCTTTGGGCGGAAAGCGTCAATGCGAGAGTAACGGCAATAATGAAGGAAAGAAAGCGTTTCATCATGCGGGAGAGTTTGACACAATATGAGTTTTATGCAAAAAATGTGCTACCGGTTCATTGAAGACGGGACACTCGATAAATATATTTGTGTTAATGAAAAAAGGAGCCCGATTTTGTCATTTTGTCGAAAATTGCTACCTTGCGGTGTGATTAGGACGTTTTCCCCGTCGTCCTGTCCGTGTACAATTGTGCTAAAACCAAGAAAACAGATCTTATGAACTTAAAAAGCATGTTGGTGGCCAATACTCTTCTGGGTATGGCCGGAGGTGTCCAGTACCTGGGTCTAAAGAGCGCCACCAAGAATCCTGCCGCTTCTTCCGAAAAGACACTCCGTTCTATTCTGGAATTCGCCAAGGACACCGTTTACGGCAAAGAACACGATTTCGCGTACATCCTTTCCGCTTCTTCTGACAAGGAACTGTACCGCAGATACCAGGAAAAAGTCCCGACTAATGATTACGAGGCTCTCCGCCCCTATGTGGAGCGCCACAAGCACGGCGAAACCGATATCCTTTTCCCCGGTAAGCCTGTCCTGTACGCCACCACTTCCGGAACCACTTCGGAGCCCAAGTGGATCCCCATCACTGAGAAGTACCTCAAGACCATCTACGGCAAGATGACCAAGTGTTGGCTCTTCAATTTCATAAAGTGCAAGCCAAAGGTCTTCAGCGGAAAGATCCTTTCTATCGTAGGCAAGGTCATCGAAGGTTACGCTCCTGACGGAACGGTGTTCGGATCCGTTTCCGGAGTGACCCAGAGGGACTGCCCCGGCTTCGTGAAGGCCCTATACTCAAATCCTCAGTGCGTCTATTCGATAGCGGACTACCATGCCAGGTATTACGTTCTGATGAGGATGGCCATCGAGCAGGACATAACCCTCATAGTGACGGCCAACCCTTCGACAATCGTCGAGCTCCAGAACAACGTCAACGTCTTCTACGATGAGTACGTCAAAGACATAGAGAACGGAACCCTGAGCGACCGTATCAACATCGATCCCGAAATCCGCAAGGAAATCGAGGCCTGCCTCAAACCGAATCCCAAAAGGGCGGCCGAACTGCGCGCTCTCAAGGAAAAGTACGGAACGGTACTTCCCAAACACTACTGGCCGAACATCCAGATACTCAACACATGGAAGTGCGGAAATACTGCCGTGTATATCGACAAGTTCAAGGACTCATTCCCCGAGACGATGCTCTATCAGGAGTTCGGATACTTCTCCTCGGAGTGCCGCTTCGGTCTGGTGCTGGACGACACCGTCAATACGGTACTTTTCCCCCATTTCCATTACTACGAGTTCATAAAGGAGGAGGATCTCGACAATCCCGATCCCAAATACTATCAGCTCTCCGAACTTGAGCAGGGCAAACGCTACTGTCCTTTCGTCACGACTTTCGCGGGACTGTACCGCTACAACATGAACGACCTTCTGGAAGTCGGCCCTTGTTTCGGCAACACTCCTACCGTGCACATGATACAGAAAGTGAACGGTATCGTCACCATCACCGGAGAGAAACTCCACGAGAGGCAGTTCATCTCGGCGGTGAAGAAGGTGGAAGAGGAGATGGGACTTCCGCTGCGTTTCTTCATCGGATTCGCCGATCTGCAGGCTTCCGCCTACAGGTGGTATTTCGAGTTCACGGACAATGATTCGGTGACCCAGGAACAGGCCGAGGAGTTCTCAAGGAAGGTTGACGCCCAGCTCATGAAGGACAACGTCGAGTACAAGACGAAGAGGGATTCCCTCCGACTGAAGGATCCCTTCACTTATCGTCTCGTCAAGGAATCATTCGAGAAGTTCAAGGCCGAGTGCATCGCCGAAGGCGCCAGGGACGGACAGTTCAAGCTCCAGCTTCTCCTCCAGGACGAGAAACGTCACGAGAAGTTCAAGAAACTTGTGATCAAGTAATTCCTTCCCGGGACAGCGCATGACCAAGGCCGTCATATTCGATCTTGACGGGACCCTTTACGACAAGAAGGGTCTCGCCCGGCGCTTGATCATTTCCCAGATACCGTATATGGGTGTGGGGCTTCTTTCCTCCGAGAGGGAAGCCAGGAAAATCCTTCGAGGAAAGGAATTTCCCGACGGGGAAGCTTTCTACCGGGAGTTCTTCCGCACGATCGGGAGAGGAAGGGATATCCCTAGGGTCCCCAAGTGGTACAATGACTACTACATGAGCTCGATGGTGAGGATCCTTACCCGTCACTACAACGCTTACCCTTGGGTCGAAAGGACGATTTTCACCTTGAAGACCAAAGGAATAAAGGTGGCTCTTCTGTCGGATTACGGGAAGGTGGAGGAAAAGCTCTTCGCTTTGGGCCTCTCTCCGGACCTTTTTGACGGAGGGATATTCGCCGCTCCGGACCTCGGCGGTCTGAAACCTTGTCCCTCTCCATTCCTCAAGGTTGCTTCCTCAATGGGAGTGGCCCCGGGGGAGACAGTATTTGTCGGAGACAGGGAAGATACCGACGGTGACGGAGCCAGGGCGGCGGGTATGATTTTCATCCCCGCAAACGGTGACACCCCTCCGGAAATTCCCCTTTAGCGTCTCTTCGCCAAAGAAATCGCTTCAAGCCCCTTCGGATATTCTTCCGTCGGGGCTTTTGTGTTTCTTCTTCGCCTTCATTCCCTTTGCTGGCACTGAAAAATAATGTACTTTTGTATATTATTGGTTTCATCGGGGTCAACTTTTCTTCCCGGCAGCCGTTCCTTATGATAACAAAGACAGAAAACTGCGATCTCACATCCCGCAACACCTTCGGAATGAAGGTGAAGTGCCGTCTTTTCGTTGAGATGACCTCCGAGCGGGACCTCCTTTCCCTTGACTGGGACTCTCTCCCTGAGCCTATCTTCGTTATGGGAGGAGGCTCCAATCTGCTTTTTACGGGAGATTTCCCCGGGACGGTCATACACCTGGGAGGGAACTCCATCGAAACGGTGGGGGAGAACCCTTCGGAAGGCACGGTCAGAGTGAAGGCGTCCTCCGGAGTCGTTTTCGATGACCTTTGCGCCTGGGCCGCGAAAAGGGGCCTTTGGGGACTTGAGAATCTTTCCCTCATTCCCGGAGAAGTCGGAGCCTCTGCCGTCCAGAATGTCGGAGCGTACGGAGTGGAAGCCAAGGATGTGATCCTTTCGGTCCACGTGTTCGACAGGGATACTTCCTCCTTTGAAGATATCGGCTGCTCCCTTTGCGGTTACGGATACAGGGCTTCCAACTTCAAGACCGTATGGAAAGGAAGATATGTCGTCACCGGAGTCACTTTCACACTTTCATCAATCCCTTGTCCGAAGCTCGATTACGGCGGAGTGAGGAAGGCGGTGGCCCAAAGGTACGGTGAAGACTGTACCCTTACTCCGTCAATGGTGCGCGATACCGTCATTTCGATAAGGCGGGAAAAGCTTCCCGATCCTAAGGTGACAGGAAGCGCGGGAAGTTTCTTCTGCAATCCCGTCATCAGTAGGGAACACTTCCATAGGATTGAGATGGAGGCGAAATCCGACAACGGGGAAGATTATTCCGTGCCCCATTATGAAGTGGGGGATATGGTGAAAGTCCCCGCGGCATGGATGATTGACCAGTGCGGATTCAAGGGGAAGACCCTCGGGGGAGCGCAGGTCTATCCCAAGCAGCCGCTTGTCATAGTGAACGCTACGGGGGAGGCTTCACCTTCGGAGATAATCGCCCTTGAAAAGGAGGTAATCGAAAGAGTGAAAGCCAAATACGGAATAGAACTCCATCCGGAAGTCGAGCATGTGGGATGCGACTTTTCCAGTTAGAATACAAATCATACTACCTGCCTCATTATGGGTAAATTCATCATAGAAGGGGGACACACCCTCTCGGGGGAGATAACTCCCCAAGGAGCGAAGAACGAAGCTCTGGAAGTTATCAGCGCCGTCCTTCTGACCGCTGATCCGGTCGTCATAACAAATGTCCCGGAAATCCTGGACGTGAAGAACCTGATCGGTCTTCTTCAAGGAATGGGTGTCAAGGTCGAGCATCTGGAAAAAGGAACTTACCGCTTCCAGGCCGATCAGGTCGACACTTCCTACATCGAGACCGAAGAGTTCGTGCGCAAGTGCGCGGCGCTGAGGGGATCGGTGATGGTCGTCGGTCCGCTTCTGGCACGTTTCGGCCATGCGTGGTTCGCCAAGCCGGGCGGAGACAAGATCGGACGCCGTAGGGTGGACACCCACCTTGCCGGAATGGTGGCCCTCGGGGCGGATATGGAATATGACGCTTCCAGAAGGGCTTTCCACCTTACGAGGAAAGAACGTCTTATGGGAAAATACATGCTCCTGGAGGAGGCGTCAGTTACCGGTACCGCCAACATAATAATGGCAGCCGTCATGGCCAGCGGAACAACGACGATCTACAACGCCGCCTGCGAACCCTATATCCAGCAGCTTTGCAAGATGCTCAACCGCATGGGAGCCTTCATTGACGGAGTCGGGTCGAATCTTCTCCGCATCCATGGAGTTGTGAAGCTCTTCGGCACCAACCACCGAATCCTTCCGGACATGATCGAGGTCGGTTCCTTCATCGGAATGGCCGCCATAAACCGCAGCGAAATTACCATCAAGGATGTATCGTGGTATGATCTGGGGATAATTCCCGACGCGTTCAGACGTCTTGGGGTCAATCTCCAGCAGAGGGGGGATGACATCTATGTCCCCGCCCAGGAAAGCTACGAGATCGATTCCTTCCTCGACGGCTCCATAATGACTCTGGCCGACGCTCCATGGCCGGGACTCACACCGGACCTTCTGTCGGTCATGCTGGTCGTGGCGACCCAGTGCAAGGGAAGTGTCCTCATTCACCAGAAGATGTTCGAATCCAGGCTCTTCTTCGTCGACAAACTCATCGATATGGGAGCCCAGATCATCCTCTGCGATCCCCATAGGGCGGTCGTCATCGGACACGATCACCGCATAACGCTTAAAGCATCGAGGCTGGTATCTCCCGATATCAGGGCCGGTATCGCAATGCTCCTTGCCGCCATGAGCGCCAAAGGCACGTCGGTCATCGAGAATATCGAACAGATAGATCGCGGATATGAAGACATCGAGGGCCGACTAAACGCCCTCGGAGCCAATATAAAAAGGGAGCCTTAGGGCTCCTTTTTTATCGAGGTATGTCCGGAAAAGAGATTCAGGCGTCGGTGACGAGACTCTCCTGGGGCCAGGCGTTCCGGAGGATACCGCCGGCCTTTTCCATCCTTTCCCGGCAAAGGGTTATCATTCTTACCGAGTCCTTCTTCCTGTCAAGACCGGGGTCGGGGAGTACCGGTTCGCAGACGTGTACCGTCAAAAGGGGCTCGCTTTCTTTTCCGAACCATTTGTAGATGCCTTTTCTTTCCCTGCAGGTGATGAAACACGGCACGACGGGGCAGTTCCATTTGTGTGCGAGGGTGAAGGCTCCCTTTCTGAAAGGACGCAGAAGGGGATAGAAGTCCCATCTCACCGCTTCAGGGAATACGAGGGCCCAACGTCCCTTTTCGTGGAAGTGGTCCATGGCTTCATCGAATTTTCTCATGCCGTCCCTTGTCTCAGCGACGGGGATTCCTCCCACGTAGCGCAGGAACCACACGTCCGAACCGTTGAAATGCTTCGAGTACATCGGGATTATGAACCGTTTGAGTGGCTGAAGGGCCATGTTGACGCATACGGCGTCCATCCGGTAGACGTGGTTGCTGACGGCGACGGCTCCCTTTTGCCGAAGTGCCTTCCTGTAGGGACGGAGGTTTTTCTTGCCTTCGATCCTCAGTCCGAACTTCACCTTGTTCACAAGAGCCGCTCCGAACCACAGGACAAAGAATCCTATGAACCAGTTGAAACGGAACCCAAGGCTCCTGTCGATATACGGGTAGGAACTGTCGAAAGAGAATCCGCCCTCGACGTCATCGGGATTTTCCACTTCGACAAGACGTCTGAATGGATCGGTCGGGTATTCTGAGATGTCCTTCGGGATGAAGATGTCGTCTTCAATTCCGTACGGGCGGCCTTCAATGTTGCCTTGGGTCATTTCTGAAAGTGAATTGATTGACGCAAATATAGCATTTTGTCTTCCTTTTGACAATATGAGGAGAGTTTTTGCACAAAAGGCTACGGTATCCCTCCCGGGTGAGAAAGGAAAAGGTCCGCCCTCCCTAAAGAAAACGGACCCGTATCAATGAGTGGATAAGGACGTCATTCGCTCACAACGATCCTCATCTTTCCGAGGTTCGGGATGCAGGTGTAGGGAGTCTCCCTGTCACCTTTCCTTTCGGAGAATACCTTGACGGTGGGGAAGAAGGTGCCCGCCTTGTCGTAGGACACTTCGGTATCGGATTCCATGTGAGCGCCGCCATTGCTTACGCTCGCCTTGGAAAGGTCGACGCGGATTCCGACGCCGCCGCGGATGCCATTGTCAGGGTGGGGCATCACTTTTGCTGAAAAAAGTTGTAAATTTGAAAATTCTGAAAAAATTCTTCTGAATGGACATTTCATCAAAAGATTTTTCGCGTCTTGCCATGGGCAAGGCCCGTACGGTGAAAAGCTATATCTGGATGGCCGCCTGCATCCTTCTGGTGGGCGTGAACATCGCGGCTTTCCTTCTGATGCCGCATCTGCTTTCGTCCGTTGCCATCATCCTGTCGAACGTCATCACCCTCATCATAGCCCTTCTTGCCTACAAGCCGGTCAACTCCCTTCTGCAGGATGCCCTTGTTGAGCGTCAGAAGGAACTCATCGAGAAACTGGAGAAGGACAAGGAACTTGAGCTGAAGGTGGAGAGGCTGGAAAGGGAGAACAGGGATCTTACCGACAAGCTTGATACGAAGACTCAGACGTCTTCTCTTCCTACCGACATCGGATACACCTTCAAGCTCGAACAGCTCGAGTACACGAAGAAGGGCTATGTCGTCAAGGAGGAGGACCTTGAGACCCTTGATGACGGAATCTATCCCATTCCCCAGAAGAAGTTCGAAGCCTTCCTTTCCGAGCTTCTTTCCAAGGATCCCGGGCAGAAGAAGATCCTCTACATCCATAAGCACTACTACAAGGCTTCGATCGGAATCGATTTCGGTGAAATCATGTACGCAAGGGAAGAAGACCGCCTTCTTTTCTACGGGGTGGATTTCCGTAAGCTCCATGACATAAGCAGCGAACTTGACAAGGATCCCTTCGACATCGACCGCTGCGAGATCCTGAAGATTTCAGGGGACAGGACCGAGATAACGAACGACAAGGATTACGAGGAGCTCAAGGAACTCTACCGTCAGGAGCAGACCGCCGAGGTGAAGGCGAGCATGGAGGAGGAGATGAACGGCATGTGCCGTCAGTACACCCTCGCCCTCCAAGGCAGCATCCGTGACCGTTTCGGCGAGGGGATAGATTTCGTGGATACGATAGAGGGTCACAGGGACGTGAACTGGTACACCCTCAAGGGAAGTTCCGACCCTCTCGTTAGGGAAGTCGCGGGAGCGATGCTGATGCTCACTTCGGTGATGAACAAGACCCGTGAAATCGGTGAAGGCGGAATGCTCGAAAGTGTTGACAACCAGTAGGGAAGAAGAGTTCCGGAAGAAAAGAAACAATTCAACATATATGCTTGAAACAGGAATAAAAGGATACAGGGAAGCCGTCGTCGAAGAACACCAGACGGCCACCCATATCGACAGCGGAAACGTCAGGGTGTTCGCGACGGCGATGATGATCGCCATGATGGAGAAGACCTGCCTCGAGAGCGTGAGGCCTTTCCTTGAGGAAGGCCAGGATACAGTCGGGACACATGTCGACGTGTCGCACTGCTCGGCCACTCCCGTGGGGATGAAAGTCCATGCGGAAAGCACCCTCGTTGAGATTGACCGCAGGCGCCTCCGCTTCAAAGTCGCGGCTTACGACGAAGTGGGCCTCATAGGGGAAGGATACCATGAAAGGTTCATAATCGACAAGGAGAAGTTCCTTTCCAAGACGGCTTCCAAAGGACAGAAATAGTCTGCCTCAAACATTCAGTCAGAAATTCATTCATATCCTCAGATGGAAAATTACGGATTCATAAGAGTGGCCGCATGTTCACCCAGAGTGAAGGTGGCGGATGTGGCCTACAACACGGCGGAGATCCTTTCCGCCATAACCGATGCCGAAAACAGGAAAGTATCGCTTCTGGTTTTCCCCGAACTCAGCGTGACGGGATATACCTGCGGCGACCTTTTCAGCCAGGACCTCCTCATAGCCGAGGCGGAGAAGGCGATCGCGACGATCAGGACCCACACCAGGGCCAAGGAAGTGACTGTCGTGGTCGGAGTGCCGGTAAGGCATCTGGACCGCCTTTACAACTGTGCCGCCGTCATCCGGAACGGGATGCTCCGCGGACTTGTCCCCAAGGTTTACGTCCCCAACTACGGGGAGTTCTATGAATCCAGGTGGTTCTCTTCGGGAGCGGATTTCCTTTCTCCGGGAAACGTCTCCACAGGGAATTTCCATGACGACGGGAAGGACTACTACCGTGAAGGCACGCCCTGCACGATGAAGTATGCCGGATTCCGGACGACTATCTCTCCGAACCAGATATTCTCGATAGGGGAGGCGACCTTCGCCGTGGAGATATGCGAGGACCTCTGGATGCCTGTACCTCCTTCGTCGTTCCATGCCCTCGGTGGAGCAAGGATTATAGTGAACCCTTCGGCAAGCAATGAGGTCCTTCTCAAACACGCTTACCGCAAGGCCCTTGTGGCCAACCAGTCGGCAAGGACGATAAGCGGATACATCTACTGTTCCGCTTCCTACGGTGAATCCACACAGGATATGGTGTTCGCGGGTTCTTCGATGATCTGCGAGAACGGGTCGTTCCTCGCCGAAAGCGAAAGGTTCTCGACGAAGACCCAAATGATACTCGCCGACCTCGACATGGAGAAACTCTCCATCCTCCGTCAGAGGGAGACGACCTTCTCGGCCATAATACCCGACGGAAGGACTTCTTCCGACATGCGCCGCCGCTACGGCATAGTGGATCTCGGCAAAGCCGCTTCGACTTCATTCGACGGAGAACTCCTGCGAAACATAGAACCCCATCCCTTCGTTCCCGGAGGAGACCCTTCAGAAATTGACCGTAGGGCCAAGGAAATCACTTCGATCCAGGTCCTCGGACTCATGTCAAGGCTCGAGCACATCGGCTGCAAGACCGCCGTCATCGGAATTTCCGGAGGACTGGACAGCACTCTCGCTCTCCTTGTCACAGTCTTGGCATTCGACCGCCTCGGATATGACCGCAAAGGCATCATCGGTATAACGATGCCGGGCTTCGGTACTACCGACCGAACCCACAGCAACGCCGTCGACCTCATGACCGCTCTCGGAGTCACCCGGAGGGAGATTTCGATAGTACCTGCAGTGAAGGTGCACTTCGAGGATATCGGGCAGGACCTCTCGGTCCACGACGTCACCTACGAGAACAGCCAGGCCAGGGAAAGGACGCAGATCCTTATGGATGTGGCGAACAAGGAGAACGGACTTGTCGTCGGAACGGGAGACCTTTCGGAACTCGCCCTCGGTTGGGCCACCTACAACGGAGACCATATGTCAATGTACGGAGTAAACGCCTCCATCCCGAAGACGCTTGTGAAGTACCTCGTGAAGTGGGCCGCGGAGAATAATTTCGGTGAAGCTCTCGCCGGGAAGAGAACGGCAAGGGAGATCCTTCTCGACGTCGTCGACACTCCTATCAGCCCCGAACTCACCCCCGCTGACGAGAAGGGACAGATCAAGCAGAAGACCGAGGATCTCGTGGGACCTTACGAGCTCCACGACTTCTTCCTCTACAACATGTTCCGCTTCGGATACTCTCCTTCGAAAATATACTTCCTCGCGAAGAAGGCCTTCCTCGGAAAGAGGGCGGACGCTTCCGTTTTCGTGGGACCGGAAGGAAAGTCCAACGAATATGACAAGGAAACGATCCTCAAGTGGCTCAGGAAGTTCTACTGGAGATTCTTCAGCCAGCAGTTCAAGCGCTCCTGTCTTCCCGACGGACCGAAGGTCGGTTCGGTGTCCCTCTCTCCCAGAGGTGACCTCAGGATGCCTTCAGATGCGAAAGTAGCGCTGTGGATCTCCGACCTGGACAAGATAAAGGACTGAGGCCGGGGTGACAATTCCCCACACACAGAACAGGCTGACCGCCAAGGCCAGCCTGTTCTGTGTGTAAATCCGTGTAAGGGTTTCCGGACGCTACTGGATGTTTTCCAGCATCTTGATGAAAAGGGTGCACATCTTGTGCGCAGCCGCGTCGGCTGTTTTCACGACGTCGTCCCCGTCGTTCACGAAATCGTCCGCATAGTCGTCGTGGGCCTCGTTCGTAATGACCGACACTCCGAATACGGGAATGCCGCTGTGCCTTGCGGTGATGACTTCGGGGATGGTGGACATTCCGGTGGCGTCACCTCCGACGATCCTTATGAACTTGTATTCGTGGGGAGTTTCATATGTGGGGCCGGTTCCTCCGTAATATGTGCCTTCCTTCACGGGGATGCCTTCTTCGGCCGCGAGACGTTTGGCCAGCTTAATGAGGCCAAGGTCGTACGGACGGGTCATGTCCGGGAAGCGGGGACCGAATTCATCCATGTTGGGACCGATGAGGGGATTGGGCATCATGTTGATGTGGTCCCTTATTATCATGAGGTCTCCCACATGGAAGTCGAAGTTTACTCCTCCGGCGGCGTTCGAGACGAAAAGGTACTTGATGCCGAGAAGAACCATCACCCTCGTGGGGAGAGTGACCAGGTCCATCGGGTATCCTTCATAGTAGTGGATCCTTCCCTGCATGGCGATGACGGTCTTTCCGCCGAGCTGCCCGATTATGAAGTTCCCCTTGTGCCCTATGGCAGTCGACACCGGGAATCCGGGTATCTCCTTGTAGGGGATCGTGACGGGTGATTCTATGAAGTCCGTGAGCCTTCCCAGGCCGCTGCCCAGGATGATTCCCACACGGGGCTGCAGATTGTTTTCGTCGAGGATTTTCTTGACGTAGTCCGCCGCTTTGTGAATTCTTTCAACTCTAGGGTCCATATCTCGATGTTTTTTTCGTTTTCGGTAGTTATTCGGAAATCTGCCTTATCATCTTCCTGGCCTGGCGCAGGATGTCCTTTTCTTCAAGGATCTTCCTTTCCCGCATGACGAACTTGCCGTTCACCATGACGGATTCTATGCAGTCGCTGTGGGCCGAATAGATGAAATTCGCGAGGAATGATCCCGGGGAGAGGAAGAACGACGAGTCGGTGTCGATGATCAGGATGTCCGCGGCCTTGCCTTCGGCGATTTCTCCGGTATTGATCCTGAGGGCTTTCGCGGCATTGACCGTGGCGCACTTCAGAAGTTCGTCCAGAGGCCATGCCTTGGGGTCGTTCCTCCATGCCTTCTGGATGACCGCAGCGGTTTTCATCGCTTCGAGGATGTCGAGGTTGTTCGATGATGCGCAGCCGTCGGTTCCGATGCACACGTTCGCTCCGGCATCCCTTAGTTCGTTGTAGCGGAACTTGTATCCGGAAGCGAGTTTCGTGTTGGAGAGAATGTTGTGCACGCAGTTGACTTTCCTTTCTCCGAGGATGCGTATGTCGTTGTCACTGAGCCAAAGGGAGTGGGCCGCTATGGTCCTTGAATCCAGTACTCCGAGTCTGTCCAGATACTCCACGGGCGAAAGTCCTCCGTGTGCTTCCATGCAGTCGTGGACCTCTTTTTGGGTTTCGCAGAGGTGGATGTGCAGGAGAAGGTCATGTTTCTTGGCGAACTCCGACGCCCAGAGGATCATCTCCTCGCTGACCGAGTATACGGCGTGGAAGGCGACGCTGAAAATCGCGTCGTCGTTCCATTTGAGGGAGGCCTCGTACATCCTTTCGCACTGGCCCTTCTGGCGCGAAGCTTCGGAAGGGTCGCTCTTGTCCAGGACAACGTATGATATCACCGGACGGATGCCCACCTCCTTGGCCGCCACCTTGGCGTGGGTGGGGGACCAGTACTGGTCGTTGAATGTCGTTGTTCCGGTCTTGAGCATCTCGATGGCCGCCACCTTTGTTCCCCAGTAAACGAAATCGGAGTCGATGTTGGCCTCGATCTTCCAGATGGCGTCGAGCCAGTCCTGGAAGACCACGTCTTCCTCTATACCCCTCATCAGGGACATCGCGGCATGCGTATGCATGTTGATGAGTCCCGGCATCGCGGTTTTTCCGTAGCAGTCCACGACTTCCGCATTGTGGGTAACGAAGGGTGCGTCCCCTTCATTCTGCATGAGTTCCTGGAGATGCCCGGAAGGAAGGATTTTGCGGATAATCCCGTCCGAAACGATGATGTCCGTAGGCTTATCGTCCAGAGTGATGTTTTTGAGGATTATGCTGTCCTTTGCCATATGTTATGGAATGTTTGACCGGAACGGTCGTCGTCCCTTCGGGGGAACAATCCCGTGTTTCCGGCCTTCGTTAATGGTTTTCGTGTCAATTTCTTCATCCGGTGTGGTCAGCCGGATGAATCCAAAGATAGCGAAAAATTACCAATCTACCCCTCCCTCGGACCGATTTTTTTGAGAACGTCTTCCAGGAAGTCGATGTCGGCGTCGGTGGTGGCCCAGCTCGTGGCGAATCTCACCACGGTCCTTCCGTCGGGAAGGGGTTCCCAGATTTCGTACTTCACGTACTCCGAAAGGGCGGCCATCTGTTCGTCGGTGAGGATGATGAACTGCTGGTTGGTGGGGGAGTCCATATGGAGAGGGTATCCGTATTTGCGGAAGATCCATTTCATCAGTATCGCCCTTTTGACGGCGCCTTCGGCGATTTTGAGGTACAGACCGTCGGTGAAAAGGGTGTCGAACTGTATTCCCGGCAGTCTTCCCTTTGCGAAGAGGGCTCCGTGCTGCTTCACCATCGTGAAGAAATGGTTCGGAGCGCCGTGGTGGGGGAATACCACAGCTTCGCCGCAGAGGGCTCCCACCTTGGTGCCTCCGAAGTAGAACACTTCGCACAGGCCCTTGAGGTCCGTTATGGTGATGTCTCCGCCTTCAGCCTTGAGGCCGTAGCCCATTCTGGCTCCGTCGATGAAAAGGGGAATGGAGTAATCACGGCAGACCGAGTGGATGGCTTCGATTTCGGCCTTTGAATATATGGTTCCGTATTCGGTGGGGAAGGAGATGTAGGCCATTCCGGGGAACACCATATGGTCATGGTTGCCGTCGTCGAAGAAGGCTTCAAGATAGGTGGAGAGGGTCTCCGCGTCCATCTTCCCGTCCTTTCCGGGGATGGTGAGGACCTTGTGGCCGGTGTATTCCACAGCTCCCGCTTCGTGGACCGCTATGTGTCCGGTCTGGACGGCCACGACTCCGTCAAAAGGCTTGAGCATTGTCGCGATGATGGTGGAATTGGTCTGCGTTCCACCGCCCAGGAAAAAGATGTCGGCATCGGGGTCGCCGATGGCTTCCCTTATCTTGGCTTTGGCGCTGTCTGAGAAGGTGTCGAAACCGTAACCGGGGCACTGCACCATGTTAGTTTCGATGAATCTTTCCAGAATCCGGGGATGAGCACCCTCGGAGTAGTCACATACGAATGATTTTTTCGTTTCCATTTTATGCTGTTTGTCCGTTTCAAAGGCCCTTTCGGGCAAATTCGCGGCAAGATATCCAAAAAATCCCGTCCTTGCAACAAGGGGGAGATTTTTCGGGGAAGGAAGAATTTTTATATTTTTGCTGAAATTTTCCGCTTTCAGGAATGAGTACAGCGCAGCAGGAGGAGAAATACATGAGGATGACGACTTTTCCGGTCAAGAAGTTGGTCGGGGAGTTGGCCGTTCCTTCGATAGTGAGCATGCTGATTTCCAGCGTGTACAATATCGTGGATACCTTCTTTGTGGGTCATCTTGACACCCAGTCCACCGCTGCCCTCGGGATCGTCTTCTCCTACATGGCTTTCATCCAGGCGATTGCTTTCTTCTTCGGACAGGGGGCGGGGAATTTCATCTCAAGGTCTCTTGGAAGCCGCAATGTCAAGGGAGCCGAGCAGATGGCGGCCGTGGGGTTCCTCTCGTCCGTTCTCACCGGCGTCGTCGTTGCGATAGTCGGGTTCATCTTCATGGATCCGCTCCTGGATTTTCTGGGATCGACTCCGACGGTTAAGCCTTTTGCGGCGGGGTATTTCAGATGGATTCTGGTGGGGACTCCCTTCATCATGGGATGCTTTTCCCTCAATAACCTCATGCGTCAGCAGGGGAACGCCCTGATGGCGATGATAGGCATCGCCTCGGGAGCGGTCCTGAACATCGTTCTGGATCCGGTTCTCATCTATTGGGCGGGAATGGGGGTCGAAGGTGCCGGACTCGCTACGGCCGTTTCACAGGCGGTCGGTTTTGTGATAATGCTGTCCCTCACCGGAAAAAGGGGAGGGATACGGATCCATCCTTCGCTTTTCAAACCGAGGTGGCACCACTATGTCGAGATTGCGGCGGGAGGACTGCCGTCGCTCCTCCGTCAGGGACTCGGGGCGATTGCCGCGATATGCTTCAACCAGGTCGCCAGGAATTACGGCGACGAGGCGTTGGCGGCGTTTTCGGTAGTGTCGAGGGTGATGATGTTCGCGGCTTCCGCCATGATAGGCTACGGGCAGGGATTCCAACCGGTGTGCGGGTTCAACTACGGGGCCCGTCTGTATGACAGGGTGCGGAAGGCATTCTGGCATTCGACCAGGGTGTCGACCCTATACTGCACGCTTCTGGCCATAGCGGGATATGTTTTCGCGCCGCAGATAATAGCCCTTTTCCGTGCGGACGACCCCGCCGTCATCCGGATCGGGGCGCAGGTTCTCCGTTACCAGTGCATGGTCTTCCCGCTCATCGGGTTCATCGTGATGACCAACATGTACCTTCAGAATATCCGGAAGGTCGTTCCCGCCATCGTTTCCGCGGCACTTCGCAACGGTCTCGCTTTCATTCCGGCCCTGTACATCGGGCAGGCGGTGCTGGGGTTCACGGGAGTTGAACTTGCCCAGAGCATTTCCGACGTCGTCTCTTTCCTAATCTCGGTGCCGCTGTGCCTGACGGCTCTCCGTTCCATGGGTAAAGACTCTTCCCGCATCGCATAGATACGAAAAGACCCGCCGCTGTCGGCAGGTCCTCTTTCCATTCGCTTGTAGGCGTCCTTTTTAAAGGAGAGCTGAGATCTTCGGTGAAATGTCCGAAGGCTTGTCGGTGGGTTCGAACCTTTCCACGACGTTTCCTTCACGGTCGACGAGGAACTTGGTGAAGTTCCATTTGATGTCGGGGTTCTTGTCGTAGTCGGGGTTCTGCCTTCTGAACATGCCGTCGAGCATCTGGCCGGAGCGGTCCTCCATGTTGAATCCCTCGAATCCCTTCTGGGACTTAAGGTATGTGAACAGCGGATCCTCGTTCTCGCCGTTTACGTCGATCTTGGCGAACTGGGGGAACTGGGTGTTGTAGGTGGAGGTGCAGAACTCCTTGATCTCTTCAGCGGTTCCGGGAGCCTGTCCGCCGAACTGGTTGCAAGGGAAGTCGAGGATTTCGAAACCGCGGTCACGGTACTGCTCGTAGAGGGACTCGAGCTCTTCGTACTGGGGAGTGAATCCGCACTTTGTGGCGGTGTTGACGATGAGAAGGACCTTTCCGCTGTAGTCTGCGAGGGACACGTCAGCGCCGTCGGCGTTCTTTACGGAAATCGAATAGAACTCCTGGTTGCCTTTGACCTTCTTCGAGGAACCGTTTCCGCATGAAACGATCGCCAGAGCAGCCATTGCTGCGAGGATGATTTTGAATTTCATTGTCTTTGAGTGTTGTTTTGTTTTTGCTAGTCCGTTTTCTCCGGTCCTCTCCCGTAGTGGGAGCACCGGTTGTGTCTTGTGCGACAAATATAGCGTTTTTGTCCCGAAATCAAATGGATAGGGGGTGTCCGCGTCAAGATTTTTTTACGTTTCGGCCATTTTTTTTGACGGAAGGGGATGGTACGGAACAAGGCGGACCGCTGTGGCCCGCCTTGTTTCAGAGTCCTGTAAGGCTCCAGACGAAAGGAGCTTTCGGCTTATTCTTCCGGAGAAATCTCTTCGGGTTCGTCCTTGAGGAAATTCTTCCTCAGATAATCCACAGCGTCCTGCAGACCTTCTGCGAATTTGTCGAAGTCCTCCTTGTAGAGGAAGATCTTGGATTTTTCGTAGGTGAACCTTCCGTCACGTTCTACTTTCCTTCTGCTTTCGGTTATCGTGATATAGTAGTCCTTGTTTCCTTTGGTTGACTTCACATCGAAGAAATAGGTACGCTTTCCGGCTTTCACCGGTTTTGAGTAGATGTCCTCTTCCGAACGCTCGCGGCCGTAGCCTCTGTCATAATCATCTCTGTACATATGCACCTTGTTTGTTTTTAAATTGGTCAAATGTAAGGATTTTTCGTGAAATGGCGCTATCTTTGCGTGAAAAATCGGTCCACGTGCGGAAAATTCATCCGGGCTGCTCTTCCAGCCGATGTGTAAATGCATGTGCCCCAAATGGAAACAATTCTCATATGCTCAACAGAAGAATACTCAGGATAAAGGCTTTCAAGGTTCTGTATTCGTATGCCGTGAAAGGCGGCATGTCCCTTCAGGACGCCCTGGCGGAACTCGACGCCAGCTGCGAATCCACCCGTGACCTCTACCTTTTCATGCTTGCCCTCGTCGCACCTCTTTGCGAGGAGGAAGGCAGAAGGATAGCGGCCGCCAAGACGAAGTTCAATCCCACCGAAGAGGACCTTTCCGCAAGCGAAAGGTTCGCCTCCAACCGTGTGGCCACGCTCCTGTCGGAGGACAAGGACTTCCAGAAGCTGATTTCGAAAAAGGGCCTTTCCTGGGACCAGTACGACATCGTCATCGGCAAGATCCTGAATTCCGTCCACGGAAAACAGTACTACAAAAAGTACATGGCCCTTCCCGAGGCCACTCTCTCCGATGACTGCAAGGTCCTCTCGAAGGTGTTCGAGCAGGAACTGGTCGACATGAGTGAAGTGGAGGATCTCATCGAGGAGAAGAACATCTCCTGGACCGATGAACTGGCATATGCCCTCACATGGTGCTGCCACACCATGGACGACCTCTCCCACGGGGAGAAATGGCGTCTTCCCTCTGTCTACCAGAGCGACATGACCCTTCGCCGCAATCCTTCGGCCACGGTATCGTCAGACAGGGATTTCTCCAGAAAGCTCCTTTCGGCCGCCTTCTCCGGGTATGAGAATTATTTCAAGAAGGTCGTTTCGATGACTCCGGATTGGGATTCCGACAGGCTTTTCTCCGCCGATATGGCCATCATCGCCCTTTGCATGGCGGAGATGGACACCTTCTCCGATATCCCCGCGAGGGTTTCGATCAACGAATGGGTCGAAATCTCCAAGTGGTACTCCTCTCCCAAGAGCAGCCAGTTCGTGAACGGCATCCTGGACAAGGTACTCAAGGAAAAAAGCGGAGCCGCCGAATAGGGACAGCGAACCTTACTTTTTATAGAAACAAAAGAAAATCAATAAATTATGAACTATCTTACAATCGTTCTTCAGGCCCAGGCCGCAGCTCCCCAGAGCGGTGGAGCCGCCAGCATGTGGATCATGCTCCTTCTCATCTTCGGAGTTATGTATTTCTTCATGATCCGTCCTCAGCGCAAGCAGCAGAAGGAATTGGAGAATTTCCGCAAGGAACTCAAGAAGGGTGACAAGGTCGTTACCGCGGGTGGTATCTACGGAGTCGTCGACGAAGTGAAGGAGAACACTCCCACCGTCATGCTCAAGATCAGCGGCGACGTCAAGATCAAGGTCGACAAGAACTCCCTCGTCAGGGATTTCTCCGACACCGTCCAGCAGTAGGAATTCCTCCTTTGCCGTATGGCGGACAACTTGAACGGGGAAGGCTCAAGGCGCCTTTTCGGAAATGTACGCGGGAAGGACATGGTGATATTCATCATGTCCCTCCTTCTCGCTTCCGGCATATGGCTCCTGCACAATCTTTCCCAGCGGTATTCCCAAATCGTGAGGGTACCGGTTTCGGCTGTCTGCAACATTGAAGGCCATTCCCCGAATTCGGCGAACACCGCTGTCGTGCAGGCTCGTTGCCGCACTACGGGGTTCCAGATCCTGAGGCTCAACCATACGGCTACGGAAAAGAGCGTGAAGGTGGAGTTCAATCCCTCCGACATGCACTTCAAAAGCGAGGACACCTACTACATAACGGCCAATGAACTTGGGGCCTACGTTTCGTCCATCTTCGGTTCTGAATCTTCCCTCGAGGGGTTCGTCACCGACACGTTGGTGTTCCGTTTCCCCAAGGAAAACAGCCGCAAGGTCCCGGTTATGCCGGTATACAACCTCAGCTTTTCTCCCCAGTTCACTTCGACTTCAGACCTCCGGGTGACCCCCGATTCGGTGACAGTCTACGGGGAACCCTACCTCATCGACAACCTCTCCAGGGTGTCGACCGAATCATTCTCCCTCGAGGACCTTCGTCACAGCGTCAGCGGAGACGTGAGGCTCGAGAAGATAAAGGGCGTGAGGTTCTCCCAGGAGAAAGTGGACTACTCTCTGGATGTGGCGAGGTTCGTCGAGATAAGGGCGACGCTTCCGGTTCTCGGGAGGAACGTTCCCGCCGACAGGATGCTCATCATCTATCCCTCGCAGGCCACCGTATCTTTCAGGTGCGCTTTCCCCGTTACGATTGACCCGGAAGAGACAACCCGCCTCTACATCGATTACAACGATTTCATAAACTCTCTGAGCGGCAAGTGCATAGCTTCCATCCAGGGAGTACCTTCGGAAGTCTTCGGATACAAAATCGAGCCGGAGATTTTCGAGTGCGTGGAGAGTATGAGATAGAGTCTATGAAAGCTGAAGGGGAGAATATCCGCTCGGTTCTTCTTACCGGCGGCATAGGCAGCGGCAAATCCGCCGTATCGGCATATCTCCTTTCCCGCGGCGTTCCCGTCTATGACAGCGACTCAAGGACGAAAGCCCTTTACGACAGCGACCCCTTCCTTGTCCCCAATCTGGAGAACATTTTGGGAAAGAGTCTCCGAAGCGATGACGGAACGTTCGACCGGAAGGCTCTCGCCTCGGTGATATTCTCGGATAGGGAAGCGCTCTCGAAAGTCGAATCCGTTGTCCACCCCGCAGTGCTGGAGGATTTCCTCCGGTGGAAAGGAGACTCTCTGGAAGAGGGATGGGGCGGATACATGGGGGATACTCCCTTTGTCGTGATGGAGTCCGCGATCGCTCAGGAAAAGCCGCTTTTTTCGGGAGTTTTCGATGCCGTCGTCTTGGTCACGGCTCCGGAGGTCATACGCCTTGAGAGGGCTTGCCGCAGGGACAACTCTGATCCGGAAGCCGTACTCAGAAGGATCCGGAACCAGCGCTTTGACCCGATGAAGGCCGACGCCATCATCAACAACGATCTTTCCGTCGAAGAACTCCGCCGCCGTACGGACCTTGCGATGGGGATTGTACAAAAATTGCTAAATTTGCACCTCCCTTCCCGAAAGTAGGGGAAGGACATATTTCTCTCCCTTCGGGGAGACCAAAGTAACACAATACGAAATGGAAAAGACAGATCTTTCAAGAATTCTTTCAGTATCAGGCATGAGCGGCCTTTACCGCTATGTGGCACAGGCCCGCAACGGCGCCATCGCCGAATCTCTCCGTGACGGTCACCGTACGTGCTTCGGATTGAAGAGCAAGATAACCACCCTGGCTGACATAGCCATCTACACCGAGGACGAGGAGATGAAACTCCAGGAGGTCTTCGGAAAACTCCACGAGGTTCTCGGTGAGGAGGACGCCCCCACTTCAAAGGCTTCCGCCGATGAACTCAAGGCCCTTTTCGCAAAGGCCGTTCCCACCTATGACGCTGACCGCTTCTACGTCTCTCACATGAAGAAGGTCGTCGACTGGTACAACGAGCTCAAGAACTTCGCTTCCCTCGATTTCACTGAGGAGAACGCCGAGGAGGCTCCCGCTGAGGGCGCTGAGGAATAATCCTTCTTCGTGATGAAGCCCACTCTGAGGACTCTGACCCTGGGCTGCTCGAAGAACCAGGTGGATACCGAACATCTTCTGGCGGCCGTCCAGGACAAGTATGACATCCTTCCGGAGAATTCCTCCGGGAGGGTTGATTTTTTGGTGGTGAACACCTGCGGTTTCATAGGGGACGCCAAGGAGGAATCCGTCAATGCGATAATGCAGGCTGTGGACCTCAAGAACAGGGGAGAAATCGGCCATCTTTTCGTGATGGGTTGCCTCTCCCAGAGGTACATGGACCAGCTTCCCGGGCTCATCCCCGAAGTTGACAGGTGGTTCGGAGCCAGGGACATCCGTCCCGTGGCGGCGGCCCTCGGCAGCGGACAGGATCCGGACCTCGGTCACGCCGGAAGGTACATCCCCTCCGACGGGGCTTCGTACGCATATCTGAAGATTTCGGAAGGATGCGACCGGAGGTGCTCCTACTGCGCCATTCCCTTCATAAGGGGAGCCCACCGCTCCGTCCCCATTGAGGCACTTGTTAAGGAAGCCCGTTTCCTCGCTTCCAAAGGCGTACGTGAACTGGTCCTCATCGCCCAGGATACGACCTATTACGGTCTCGACCTCTATAGGAGGAGGGCCCTTGCCGAGCTTCTTGACCGCCTCTCCGAAATTGACGGCATCGAGTGGATAAGGATCCATTACTCCTATCCCCAGGATTTCCCCGAGGATGTGCTTGACCGCATGGCGAACAATCCCAAGGTCTGCCGCTACATGGACATCCCCCTTCAGCACGTGGCCGACAAGGTCCTTGACAACATGCACCGCCATGTCGACGGGGCTTGGACGAGGGCGCTCATCAGAAAGATGAGGGAGAAGGTTCCCGGGATAGTTCTCCGTACGACCATGATAGTGGGTCATCCCGGAGAGGGGACAAGGGAGTTCAGGGAACTTCTCGACTTCGTGGCGGAGGCAAGATTCGAGCGTCTCGGAGCATTCACCTATTCCGAAGAGGAAGGAACGTTCGGGGCGGAGAATTTCCGTGATTCCGTGCGCAAGTCCACAAAGGAGAAAAGGCTCTCCGAACTTATGACCCTCCAAAGGGATATTTCACTTTCTTACAATACTTCCCGGGTAGGTCAGAAGGTGAAGGTCCTGGTGGACGCTTTTTCCGGAGAAAACCTCGTCTGCAGAAGCGAATTCGAGTCTCCTGAAGTTGATGGCGAGATTCTTGTAGTGTATGATCCTTTGATGGGAGCCGCACCCGAACAGCTGGTGGGACATTTCATGGAAGTGGAGATTGTCCGCGCCATGGATTACGACCTCGAGGCAAGGTTCGTCCGGATGTCGGAACCCGTCGGAAACACTTTACAATAACTGAATTGAAACACATTTCACGATGGCAAACATTTCACGTTTTCTCAGGACTCTCTGTCCGGTAGCGGTCATGGCTCTCGGGATTGTGGCCTGCGCACCCCAATATTTCACCATGAACGTGGACATGAGGCAGCCTTCCGTATCCGGATACGACCTTTCCGGAAAGAGCATGGCCGTGGCTTATGTCTCCGGCGGAAAGGATTCAGTCTTCACCAAAGGACTTGCCGAAGGCTTCGCACAGAGACTTGAACAGGATTACTTCTCAGGTGAGGAAGCCATTCCACTTTACAGGATCGACGCCACCCGCGGCGCCTCCTACGCTTCGAAAGATACCCTCGTCAATCTCATTATGGATACAGGCGGCGACGTCATGTTCCTCTTCGGAAACACGGAGTGGGGTGATGTCGAACTCGGAAGCAAACAGCCTTCGGGCCTTAGCGTCGCGGATTCCGCTTACATGGTAAGGGGAAGTGTCCCTTATATCATCAACCTCCATATGTATGACTCGATGAATGAGGCTGATACGGTGAGGACGATGCACGGGAACAGCACCGCCTCTTACGCACTTTTCGCCGGAGTGGGCGAAAGCGACGATAAGATCGCTTCCAGGATATGGGACAACCTCTACGACAGCGGCAATTCCATCGGACACCGCTCCGCCGAGAAGTTCCTTCCCACATGGAAGAGTGAGAACTACACCATCTATTATTATGATTCCGAGCCTTGGGACAGCGCCGCCCAGTACGCTTACGAATACGACTGGAGCTCAGCGATGAAACTGTGGATGAGCACACTCGGAACAACCAATCCGGAGAAACGCTCATGCGCTGAATTCAATATCGCGACGGCCTGCTACATGCTCGGTGATCTGGACCTTGCCCTCAAATGGCTGGACCAGTCCGACAAGGATGACAAGAAGCCTTCTTCGGCTACCATCCGTAAACGCATAATGGACCGTAAGGCAAGATAAACCCTCCAAGGAGGAACGCAAAAAAACATTCGGGACGGCAAGGATTATTCCAAGCCGTCCCGAATTGTTTCATCTCATCCGGTGGAAAGCCCCTGGTCTCCGCTTATGCTATGCCGATGTATTTGTGGGTCTGGAGGCTGAGTCTCCACTTGGGGTTTTCAAGAATCATCTTCACGACTTCCCCGGTGTTCGAACATGAACACGGCTGGAGGAAATAGTTGATTGCGGGGAAAGATTCCCACTTCCTGAAATCCTGCCCGGTATATACGACTTTCAGTTCGTCGCAACTTCCGATGACAACTTCAGCCGAAGGGACGAAGTCCGATTTGGGACTAAGGGTGACCCAGTCGATGCCTTCGGGAAGGGGATGAGTGCCGTTCGTCTCGATGTGCAGGATGAATCCTTCACCGTGGAGAAGGTCTGTAAGAGGGGAGTCCAACTGGAGCGAAGGCTCTCCTCCCGTTATGCATATCCTCCGGCATCCTTCCGGTGCCGTTTCCTTTATTTTGAGGAGGATTTCCTCTCCGGTCAAAAGGGTGAATGAAGTGAAGTCCGTGTCGCAGAAGGGGCAGCGGAGATTGCAGCCGGAGAACCTCAGGAACACCATCGGCGTTCCCGTCCAGAATCCCTCCCCCTGTAGGGAGAGGAAAATCTCGTTCACTGCGTATTTCTTTCCGGACTCCATCCTTGTCAGTCCTCGTCCTTTTCGTAGATTGCCTTGTTGTTCTCGGATTCCCAGATCTCGACCTTGTAGCAGTGCTCCACGTTGTCGCAGATCCACTTGGCGATGTTCTCTGCCGTGGGATTGAAAGGAAGGACCTCGTTGAGGTTCTTGTGGTCCAGCGCTCCGGAAATCTTCTTCTTGATGAGGGTGAAATCCGTCACCATCCCGTCGACGTTCAGGGTCTTGGATTTGCAGTGGACATAAACTATCCAGTTGTGTCCGTGCATGGCTTCGCATCTGCTTTCGTAGCTCAGGTGCAGACTGTGCGAAGAGGATATTTCAAGTCTTTTGGAAACGTAGTACATCCCTTAATAATCTCTTGTTATACTTCGTATTCTGTCGGGTCGAATCCTTCGAGGGCCTCCTTCCTTTCACGGCAGGTGGCGCACAGTCCGCAGTGGACGTGGCGGCCTTCGTAGCAGGAATAGGTCTTTTCGAAGGGAACCCCGATCTTTTTGCCCTCGAGGGCTATCTCCCTTTTCGTCATCTCGCAGAAGGGGGAGAGGATCCTCACTCCGACGTATGTCCCTTCTTCCGCCGCGGCGTCGATGGCGTTTATGAAAGAGGGCCTGCAGTCGGGATAGATGGAGTGGTCTCCGGCGTGGTTGGCGATGAGGACAGTGTCCAGACCCCTGCTTTCGGCAAGGCCGACGGCCACCGAGAGCATGATTCCGTTGCGGAAGGGAACCACGGTGCTTTTCATGTTCTGCTCGTCATATTCCCCGTGGGGGACGTCTTCGCCTCCTTCGAGGATACTGCTCCGGAAATATTTCCCCATGAAATCGAGGGGAATGATGAGATGTTCGATCCCGAGAAGGGAGCAGTTTTCTTTTGCGCACGCGGTCTGCTCGAAGTCCTGACGGGCTCCGTAGGTGAACGTGACGGCGAGGGAAATCTCGCTCCTGTATTTGTACAGGAGGGTGGTCGAATCCATTCCTCCCGAATATATCAGTACTGCCTTCATTGTTGTACGCTTTTGAATAGAAAAAAAAGGTGGGGCGGTAAGCCGGTTTCCGTTTTTGATTCCGCCATTTATCTACGCAACCTACCCCCCGGCATCGGGCGGGCAGCCCTCATCTGCCGGTATATTTGGTCTTGCAGGCCCTGACTCCGTACCCGGAGGGTATCGCTACACCCCGTCGTGGGCTCTTGCCCCACGTTTTCACCCTTGCCTTCCCGGAGAAAGGCGGTTGTTTTCTGTTACGGACGATATAAGATTACTCCCATCTGCGCTTTCCGCAGCAGGGTGCCCTGTCCTGTCCGGACTTTCCTCACCTCCCTTGGGGAAGGCGCGGCGGAACGTCCCACCTTTTGTTTTGCGCTGCAAATGTAGCGCTTTTCCGCCGTAAACTGAAATTTTTGATCGGCTGCGGCACTCTTAGGGGAAAAGGTTTGTGCGTCCGGGAAAATATCTGTACATTGGAACAATCTTCCGGAAGGAAAGATATCGGAAAGCAATTTCATAATCGGCAATATGGACAGAAACGAATTGTTGGATAAAGTCGCCAGGGCTTTGGACACCCAATCCCCGGAAGCGGCTTTCTATTATGACAGGACTACCGGCGAAGTTGAGATTATCTTCGACGAGGTGTTCAGCGAGGTGTTCTCCCGTGAGGATCTCCCCGAGTGGGAGCGTGAACTGTATGATGTCGCGAGGAATCACGACCTTGTCAAAATCGAACCGGTCCCTTCTTACGAGAAGTACCGCCACATGGAAAGGTTCATAGGAATGTGCGGAAACGTCCGTGTCGCGGACCGGCTTCAGAATGCCATAAACCGCAAGCGCCCTTTCGCGAATTTCAAGGATGCTCTTTTCCGTCTCGGGATCATCGACCGTTGGAACGAATATCATGACGCCCTCATGAAGGAATACGCCGAAAGTTGGATAAAGGAAAACATCGAAGGATATGGCAAAGAAAATGACGAAACCCCGGAAGACGAAGAGTAAGGCCACGGGAACAAAAAAGACTTCAAAGAGGCTTTCGAACATCTTCAAACCTGAGGAACTTTCGCTGGAGGAATGGCAGCGGGAACTCAGGCGTCAGGAAGCCGAGCGGGACGCTTTCGTATTCTATGAAGTTGACAGGGATTCTTCACCCGGGGAGTATGCCGTCCTCAATCCCCATACGAAGAACAGGTACACCGTTTTCTATCACGGGGAAGGGCACAGGTTGAATTCATGTTCGTGTATGGATTTCAGAACATCGGGCCTCGGGACCTGCAAGCATCTCGAGTCAGTGAAACTGTGGCTCAAAGGGCAAAGGCATCGTCCGCTCTTGCCTCGTCCTTATACGACGAGAGTCTACATGGATTATTCCTCTTCCCCCTGGCCTTATGTGTATTACGGGACAGAAGACAGGGAGTTCTTCTCGACCGTTTTCGGTCCTCTCACGGAAGACGGTGAACGTATCTCCGCTGAAGGACTTCTCCACCTTGGTGAAGCGATCGGCGAGGCTTCCGAATCGGCTTTCTTCAAAGCCGGGGATGATGCCGTCGAATTCGCGGCAAGGGCGAAGGATGACCACGTCCGGAATCTTCGTCTCGACGCCCTCTTTTCGGACCCGTACTGGTGGAAGGGGGTGTTCAGGGAAGGTGTCGTTCCTTTCCCTTACCAGAAGGAGGGAATGGCGTTCGCCGCCAGGAACCGCAAAAGCATAATAGCCGATGAGATGGGCCTCGGAAAAACCATCCAGGCCATCGGGACCGCTGTCCTTCTGAGGAATGAGGGATTCATATCCTCCGCCCTGGTCGTTTGCCCGACTTCCCTGAAGTACCAGTGGAAGAAGGAAATCAGCAATTTCACCGGAGATGACGCCATCGTCATTGAAGGGAATCCCCTTCAGCGGAAGGATATGTACTCTTCACCCGCCTTCTTCAAAATAGTGTCATTCAACACCCTCAACAACGATGTCAAGACTCTCGGAGGGATGGATGTCGACATGCTCATCATGGATGAAGTCCAGCGTCTGAAGAACTGGAGCACACAGATAGCGAAGTCGGCGAGGAAGGTGAAATCAGATTATTCCGTCATTCTGTCGGGCACTCCTCTTGAGAACAAACTTGAGGAACTCTATTCCATCGTGCAGCTCGTTGACCAGTATCTTCTGGGTCCCTATTATCTTTTCAGGGCTGAGCACATCATCTGTTCCGAAAGCGGACAGGTGACGGGTTACAAGGGCCTGAATGAAGTCGGTAAGACCCTTTCCCGGGCACTTCTCCGTCGGCGCAAAAGCGAAGTGTCCCTGCAGCTTCCTTCCAGAATGGACAAGAACCTATTTGTCCCGATGACCAAGGAGCAGATGGACCTTCATGAAGAATTCAAGGAGTCCGTCGCCAGAATCATCTACAAATGGAGGAAGATGCATTATCTGAGCGAAACTGACCGCAAGCGCCTGATGAACCTTCTTTCCATGATGAGGATGGTCTGTGACAGCTCCTATATCCTTGACCAGAAGACAAGATATGACACGAAGGTCGAAGAGGCGATGAACATCATCGATGAGATAGTCGAGAGCGGAGAAGAGAAAGTGGTGGTTTTCAGCGGCTGGGAGAGGATGACGAGACTCATTTGCCGTGAATTGGAGAGCAGGGGGATCGGCTTTTCCAATCTAAACGGGTCCGTACCTTCGGTGAAGAGGAAGGACCTTATGGACCGGTTCATGGAAGATCCCGCAGTGAGGGTCTTCGTGTCGACTGATGCGGGTTCGACAGGCCTCAACCTGCAGGTCGCTTCTTATGTGATAAATCTCGACCTTCCCTGGAATCCGGCCGTACTGGAGCAGAGGATCGGAAGGATCTACCGCCTTGGGCAGAAGCGCGGTATACAGGTGGTGAATCTGGTCGCTACGGGCACCATCGAAGAAAGGATCCTCAAGAAACTGAAGTTCAAGACCGACCTTTTCGATGGAGTCCTGAACGGTGGGGAAGACACGGTCTTTTTGGATGACAGGAAACTCGATACTCTTGTAAGGGATCTCGGCTTCGTGGAGGAGATGGAAGAGGAAGCACCATCTGGCGGACTTGACGCCATCGAGGAAGCGGTTGTCGAGGAAAGCGAAATCGAACGGAGGAAAGACGATTCTCTTCCTCAAGGAGCATGTGATGGCGTTTCCGATTCCCCTGATCCTATGGAAGAGTCCGCTTCGGAAGAGAAAGTCCCGGAACCGTCCACTTCAGATACCGTCCCCGCTCCCGAAGAAGTCATCGCCCAGGGCGTTTCTTTCTTCGGCAATCTCCTTTCCACTCTCAAGGATCCCGAATCCTCCCGGAGGCTTGTGGACACCATCGTCAGGGAAGACCCTTCCACCGGCAAAGCGTCCATCAATATCCCGGTTTCGGACAAGCGGACGGTGATGCAGGTATTCGACCTCATAAGGAAGCTTCTGAAATAGCCTTCCGGGGATCCCTTTCCGCTCCGCCGCGGTTTCCCGTGGCGGATACCGACTTTTTTGATTCCTTCATTTGTGAATTGGACCGAAAAGGGGTAACTTTGGAGTCGGAAACTTCAATTTGTCGATTCTGATGACGGAAACGAGCACATCGGGGCCTCTGAGCATTCAATTCATCTCGGAGAACGATACCCGGTCTTCTTATGAGGAAATCCCTTCCTATGGATTCAACTGTCTGGTGAAAACCAGGCGGCAAGGCCGTTGGTATGTACTTAAGGGCCTCAAGGAAGAATATCGGGCAAGTTCGGTGTATCTGGAACTTCTCAGGAAGGAATATGACCTTATGGTCCGGCTGGACCATCCGAACATTGTCAAGGCCTATTCGAAGGAAATCAATCCGGTTTACGGTCCCTGCATCCTTATGGAGTACATAGACGGAGTCACCCTGGATGTCTTTCTCGCTTCCCGTCCGTCGGCCGAGGCTCGCCGCAAGGTTGTGGACCAACTTGTGAGTGCGCTTGTCTATATCCACGGCATGCAGATTCTGCATCGGGACCTCAAACCCGGCAACATCCTGATCACCCGCAACGGGGGCAACGTCAAGATTCTTGATTTCGGTCTGTCTGACTCGGATGACTACGCCATCCTGAAGCAGCAGGGGGGCACCGTCAAATACATGTCTCCAGAGCAGCTTGAAGGAAAGCATACCGATGTGAGGTCAGACATATATTCGTTCGGACTCATACTTCGGAAGGTATTCCCCCATCGGGCCTGGATGGTGGCTTCCCGTTGCACCGCGAAGGACCCCGACAGGCGTTATCCCACGATGGAATCCGTTCAGATAGCCCTCCGCCGTACTTCCCGGGTGCACCGTCTTTTCCCTTTCGTCGTCGCTGGTGCGGCCGTTATACTTGCATTGCTGTTGCCACGGGGAAAAAACGTCCCGGTTGAATCTTCCTCCGGCGCTGACGCGAACGTTTCGGAAGATCTTCTTGCCTATTACAACGAAGCGGCATGGTACGGGCTAACCGCCATGGAGGACATTTATACGGAACTGGACAAAGGTGAGTGCTACACTGAAGTGCTGACTTCACGCCTTTCCAATTTGAGATCTGAAGTGGCCGGCAGGGTCAAGGATATGAGCAACCTATATTCAAACGGCAGTGCGGAGCATGCCTTTTTCGTCTCACGCTGCGACGAGTGGTTGGACCATTATCTCTCCTCCGCCCTGAAGGAAATCGGACAGAAGAGCTCTTCCTACGAAGATGCCTACAGGCGGGGCCGTATCAGTGCAAGGGCGGTCGACAGTTTGCGTTGGATTGTCTCTCCGGTAGTCTCGGTGTTGCCTGCGGGCGATGTTTCGGCGACCTCGGCCTCCAGTGGAGTGAGTCTGCAGGACTATTCTTTCGCAGGGGACTCGAGGATGGGAATATGTTGGGGACCTTGCCATTATCCGTCGGTTCACGCTTCTCATGCCTATGCTGACGATACTGACGGGGACAAGCGTCTTAAGATGGACTCCCTTGTGCCCGGAACCACGTATTTCGTGAGGGCTTTCGTCGAAACTCCGGCGGGTGTTTCTTACAGCAACGAGATTTCATTCACGACAGCCGATGGACAGATATCCGTTCCGGAAGGGGCTGTGCCCGGAGTTTTCACCGTAAGTGAAGGAAAGCGGGTGTATTTTTCGAGGAGCAATCTCCAATACAGGGCGTCTACGGACACATGGCGTTTTGCGGAACATCCTTACGACTGCGTCGGCAAGGACAACATGAAACTTTCCCCCTCGTATTCCGGGTGGATCGACCTCTTCGGATGGGGAACCAGCGGATATGACCACGGGGCTGTGGATTTCGAGCCATGGAGCGCCAACCCCGATACCCGGACCGACGAACTGCATTACGCCTACGGGCACAAGGAAAGTTCCCTTTCGGACGGTGACGGAAGGGCGGATTGGGGATATAATCCCATCGTGAACGGAGGCAATGAGGAACACCTTTGGAGGACTCCCGGAGTGTTGGAGATGCTGCATCTTCTTTTCGTGCGCAATACCGCCTCGGGCATACGTTTCACCAAGGGACAAGTGGAAGGCGTGAACGGCCTGATCATCCTTCCTGACAATTGGAGGAGTTCATACTGGCCGCTCAATTCGGTCAATGACGTTGTTGCCACCAGCGATTCCAACATTTTCACGGCGTCCCAATGGAGTGAAAATCTCGAGAGCCATGGTGCGGTGTTCCTGCCGGTCGCCGGTGTAAGGACTATAGACGGAGTCGTTGTCGTCGGAGGGTACTATACTTCCGATGTCGCGGCAAGGGACGCTTATCATATGAACCTTTCTTTCGGTACTGTCGAAATTTCTTCGAGCGGTCACCGCGGAGACGGTCTTTCGGTCCGTCTTGTACAGGATTACCCTTACTAGGACAGACTTGAGGGATGCCACCCGTTGTTGCGGGAGAAAAGGAAATTCAGATCCGTTTCCGCCGAAAATTATTCTTTTTTCTTGCGGAAAAAAGATTTTCGGAGTAATTTTGAGCCCCTGTTAACAGATAGCATCCCCATGAAAAAAGCAAAGTATGTCTTCGTAACAGGCGGTGTCGCATCCTCTTTGGGAAAGGGCATCATCGCGGCCTCTCTGGCCAAACTTCTCCAGGCGCGCGGCCTTCGCGTCACTATCCAGAAATTCGACCCCTACATCAACATCGACCCCGGAACGCTCAACCCCTACGAGCACGGAGAATGCTACGTCACGGAGGATGGAGCCGAAACCGACCTGGACCTCGGGCATTACGAAAGGTTCCTCGGTCAGCACACTTCCCAGGCCAACAACGTCACTACCGGAAGAATCTACCACACGGTCATAACCCGTGAAAGGGAAGGGGCGTACCTCGGGAAGACGGTCCAGATCGTGCCCCACATCACCGATGAAATCAAACGCAGGATGCTCCTTCTGGGGAACTCCGGAAAGTACGACATAGTGATAACCGAAGTGGGAGGAACGGTAGGTGACATGGAATCCCAGCCTTTCCTCGAGACGATAAGGCAGCTCCAGTGGGAGATGCCCGACGAGGACCTCGTCAGCATTCACCTCACGCTTGTCCCGTACCTTCGGGCCGCAGGTGAACTCAAGACCAAACCCACCCAGCATTCCGTCCAGATGCTCCAGCAGGCGGGAGTCCATCCCGACATAATAGTGTGCAGGACCGAGAAGGAACTTTCGGCGGATATCCGTCGCAAAGTCTCCCTCTTCTGCAACGTCAAACCCGGTCATGTCATAGAGTCTATCGACGCCCCTTCCATCTACCAGGTACCCCTCAACATGGAAGCCGAAGGACTCGACGACCTGGTGCTGGGACATTTCCGCATGGAGTGCCCGAGGCCGGATTTCACCGCCCTTAACGACTTCTTGGACCGTCTGTACAATCCCGAGCACGAAGTCGATATCGCCCTTGTGGGCAAGTACGTCGAACTGCAGGACGCGTACAAGTCCATTCAGGAGGCTTTCGTCCATGCCGGAGCGGCTTTCCGCTGCAAGGTTCACGTCCATACCGTGCACAGCGAAAAGGTCGACTCCTCCAACGTGGGGGAGGTTCTCGGGGGAATGGACGGCATCCTCGTCGCACCCGGATTCGGTGAGAGGGGACTGGAGGGAAAGGTCATCGCGATCCGCTACGCCAGGGAGAACGGCATACCCTTTTTCGGGATATGCCTCGGAATGCAGATGTGCGTGGTCGAGTTCGCGAGGAATGTCCTCGGATATTCTGACGCGGCTTCGACGGAGGTCAATCCTTCCACTTCGCATCCCGTCATAGACATGATGGAGGCGCAGAAGAAGACGACGGTGAAGGGCGGCACGATGAGGCTCGGCGCCTACGGATGCTCCCTTGTTCCGGGAACTCTGGCCCACTCGATCTACGGAAAGGACTTCATAACGGAACGCCACCGTCACCGCTACGAGTTCAACGGGGATTACCTTCCCCAAATGGAAAAGGCGGGACTTCTTGCCAGCGGCCGCAATCCCGAGTCCGGACTCGTCGAAATAGTCGAACTCCCTTCCCATCCTTTCTTCATCGGAGTGCAGTTCCATCCCGAGTACAGGAGCACCCCGGAAAATCCCCAGCCCATTTTCGTGCGCTTCGTCGAGGCTGCCATGACAAGACGCCAGGATGTCAGGGGAAATGACCTTTGCCGCGCCTCCGAGTGAAAAGGGAACATTTTTTGCGGTAGGGGATGAAGGCAATACCTTTTTTTGAAATGACAAGGATTTTTTCATCTCTGAAATACGTTCTTCCGGTCGTCCTGGCCGCATCCATGTGCCTGAATTCCTGCGCGAGGGGAATCAAACAGTACAAGATTTCCGTCGTAAAGGAGTATCCCCATGACGAGGCTTCCTATACGCAGGGCCTTTTCTTCGACGGCTCCCAGATGTACGAGAGCACGGGCCAGTGGGGCGAGTCGACATTCCGGAAAGTCGATCTCCAGAGCGGGAAACCTCTCCGTAAACTGGACTTCGATTCGAAGTATTTCATCGAAGGGTCGGTGATGCTGGACGGCAGCCTTTTCATCCTCACCTGGACCAACAAGGTCGTTTTCGAGTACAACGCCTCCACCCTTGAGTATGTCCGTACGTACTCATATCCCCGGGAGGGCTGGGGACTCACCACCGACGGGAAACAGCTCATCGCTTCGGACGGGTCGGCGAACATCTATTTCATGGACAAGACCCTGAAGGTTACGAAGACCCTTCCGGTGAAGATGAACGGAAGGCCGGTGCGCCAGCTCAACGAACTGGAGTGGATCGACGGGAAGATATGGGCGAACGTCTATACTTCCGACATCATCGTGATAATAAACCCCTCCAGCGGGGAAGTGGAGGCGACGGTGGACTGCACGGGCCTTCTCCCGGGAAAACTGAGGGACCGCCGGACCGACGTCCTGAACGGCATAGCGCAGGATCCCACCAACGGGAAAATCTACCTTACCGGCAAATACTGGAAACGGCTCTACGAAGTGAAAATAGTCGAAAAGTGAAAAATGCCCTGCGGAATTACTCCGCGGGGCTTTGTTTTTCCGCGGGAATGACTACCTTTGCACCCGCATCGGAAATCCTGCCGTCCGGCGGCCTTCCTGATGTCCCATTTGTTTAACATACTAAGCGGGGGTACCGGCCATGCAGCCGGTTGAGAAACACCCAATGAACCTGATGCGGTCAATACCGCCGTAGGGAATGCTTGTTTCAAACGCTCTTGGAGCGTACCCCTTGCATAAATTACAACATTATGCGAGGTTTTCTTTTTTTTGCTGCGGCCCTGTCCGCAATCTCTCTGCAGGTGACGCCTGCCTTCAGCCAGACCCGCTCCAACGATGAGGAGAAGGTCGAGAAACTTGATTCGGTCGTCGTTTCCGTCTCCAGGGCGGGTGCTTCGACTCCGGTGACTTTCACTATGCTCGGCAAAGATGCCCTCAGGAAAGCCAACCCCATCAACTCCCTCCCGATGGTCCTCAATCTCCAGCCTTCAGTGGTTACCTACAACGAGGGCGGAACGGGACTCGGAAACAGCGCGATGACCGTCCGCGGATCCAAGGGATCACAGATCAACGTCACCCTCAACGGTATCACCCTCAATGACTCCGAAAGCCAGGAAGTGTTCTGGGTCAATATCCCGGCCCTCACGAACCTCATTTCATCGGTCCAGCTCCAGAGGGGACTCGGAACTTCCGCCAACGGTGCAGGTTCCTTCGGTGCCAGCGTCAACATGAGTACCGCTTCGGTCACTCCCGATCCTTTCGCGGCTGTTGAACTGAGCGGCGGATCATGGAAGACCTTCGTCGAGAGCGTCGCCGCCGGAACTGGTCTCACGAAGTCCGGACTTTATTTCAACGGAGCCTTCTCCAAGGGCAATACCGACGGATACATCCGCAACGCGATGGTGGATTCGAAATCGGCCTTCATGGTACTCGGATGGATGGGCGAGCGCTCCTCCCTCAGGGCCACTTACCTCATGGGTGACCAGAAGAGCGGAATCACCTGGGACGGAATCGAACTTGAGCAGTACCACAAGGACAGAAGGTGGAACGACGCCGGAAAGTACACCGATGAGAACGGAGTGCTGCGCTTCTACGACAACCAGACGGACAATTACACCCAGCACCACGTCCAGCTGAATTATACCCAGCTTTTCGGCGAGCACGTCACCTGGACAACGACCCTCAATTACACCAACGGCCGCGGTTACGACGAGTACTACAAGAGCGGGAAGGACCTTTCCGACTACGGCCTCGTGCCGATGGGATCCCAATACCCCGAGAGCGACCTCATCTACCGCAAGAAGATGTCAAACGGCTACTATGTAGTAAGCTCGGACCTCCGTTACCGTTCTGACCACCTGAACCTCACCGGAGGAGTGAACCTCTCGACCTATGACGGAAACCATTTCGGTGAAGTGCTCTGGGCAAAGGCTCTGAATGAGGATTTCGACTACAAGGCCTTCAACGACCGTGACGGATGGTACCGCAACAAGTCGAAGAAGAACGATATGACGGGATTCGTGAAAGCCGAGTGGACCCCTGTCGTCGGCCTCACCGCTTACGTCGACCTCCAGCTCCGTCATCTGACCCTCGACATGGATGGCCACGATTCGGACTACTACGAGATGGGATTCCCGATCGCGTATGACAACAAATGGACTTTCTTCAACCCGAGGGCAGGTATAACCTACCGCTGGAATGATTACTCGAAGGCATACGCTTCCGTGGCGATGGGACACCGTGAACCCGGAAGAAGCGACATAAAGGAGAACATCAAGGGTGACCTCAGCCCGATCGAACCCGAAAAGATGCTCGACTTCGAACTCGGATACGAGTTCTCCAAACCGGGGCTTTCCCTCGGAGCGAACATCTACCTCATGGAGTATTGGGACATGCTCCTCGAAACCGGTAAACTATCTTCATCCGGATACGCCATAAAGGAGAACGTCCCCAGATCATGGAGAAGGGGAGCGGAACTTTCCGCAGCCTGGTCTCCCGCCGCATGGGTGAGGTTTGACGCCAACGCCACACTTTCCGTCAACCAGATAAAGGACTTCACTTCCTATGTTGAAGTTTGGGACGGTGAATACGGTGAAACGCATCCCGTCAATTACGGAAAGACCACAATGCTCATGTCCCCTTCGACTATCGGCATGATCCAGGCCGCCGTCACTCCCTGGAAGATGACCGCCTCGAATTCCTTCAAGACCACCACTCTCACAGTGAACGGAAAATGGGTCGGAAAGCAGTATCTCGATTCCAGTGAAAGGGACGAGATGAAGGTTCCGGGATACTTCGTGATGAACGCTTCCCTCGGACATGAATTCAATGTCGGAAAAGGCGTTCTCGGAATAGCCGGATACGTCAACAACCTCCTTTCCAACCTCTATTACGCCAGCGGCTGGAGATGGGAGGGCTACTCAAAGGCGGACGATGCCATTTACTACGGCATCGGAGTTTATCCCCAGCCTCCCATCAACTTCATGCTGAAACTCAGCTACCGTTTCTGATTCCCCGCCACTTTCCTGATTTTGGATATTGTTCCGGTCCGTCTCACCTTGAAGTCGGGCCGGAACCTTTTTCTTTGACCCCTCCGCCGATTGTCGGAAACGGGGGTATGTTCTTTGTCAGAAAGTATTTATATTTGCATTTTGTATGGAAATGACAAGAACATATAAAGTGGCGGGACATGTTTTTTCCGTCACCATGCCCGAGGAGGAACCCGTATGGGACCTCATGGGTCAATATGACCCTTTTGTGACAGATCCGCTCAAGGAGGATGTGTCCGTTTTCCGCCTTGTCGTATGCCCGGAACTCCCTGACCTTCCCAAGGAACCCATGCTTGTCGCCGAGCCCGAACCCGGCATGAGCAGGATAGACGTTTATTCGAGCGGGGAGACGCTCATTTTCGAGATGGCGCCTTTGGCTTCCCTTCCCACCGTCGGAGTTCTCCACACGGACAGGAACTTCTCCGAAGGAAGGCTTTTCTTCAGCGGCAACGGCAGGACGAAGCAGTTCGCATTGAACAACTCCCTGATGCTCATGTTCGCTTTCAGCACAGCACCGAAGGGAACGCTCATGATGCACGCATCCGTCACAGTCCACAAGGGCAAGGGATATCTGTTCCTCGGCAAGAGCGGTACGGGAAAAAGCACCCACAGCCGCATGTGGCTGGAGAACATCCCCGGGACCGAGCTCCTCAATGACGACAATCCTGTTGTCCGCGTTTTCGACAATGAGGTGAGGGTGTACGGTTCGCCCTGGAGCGGGAAGACTCCCTGCTACAGGAATCTGGATTTCCCGGTGGGCGCCATCGTGAGGATAAAGAGGGCTCCCTACAACAAGGCCTCGCGTCTTCCTCTGATGGAGTCGTACGCTTCCGTATATTCTTCATGCTCTTCGCTACGCGTTATGAAAAAGATCGCGGACGTGTTGCATGAGGCCGTTTCCGGAGTGGCTTTCAAGGCTCCGTGCTTCGTGATGGAGTGCCTTCCCGATGCGGAGGCGGCTTTTGTTTGCCGCAAGGCGGTCGAAGAAGGGGAGTAACCTATGGAGAAAATCGTATTCCCGAACAACGTCCTCCTCGACGAGGCGAGCGAGTTGATGGCGGAAGGCAAGACCGTCAACTTCACGCCCAAGGGGAACAGCATGCTCCCTTTCATAAGGGGAAGTCTCGATTCCACACTTGTCTCCCATACCGACAATGTGGAAGTGGGTGACATCGTGCTCGCGAAGATTTCCGGGAAATACATAATGCACAGGGTGTTCGAAGTCGAAGGTGACAAAGTGACACTCATGGGTGACGGGAATCTCGGCGCCAAGGAACATTGACTGAAGGGGGATGTCGTCGGGAAAGTTCTGGAAATACACCGCGGAGACAAGGTGATTGTTCCGGGAAAGGGGAAACTCTGGAGGATGCTCCTGCCCGTAAGGCGATATCTTCTTTTCATATACAGGAAGACACATCCGCGCACTTTCATCCCCGTCAAAAAACAACTTGAAGTTTAATTTCAACACATATCAAAATGAAAATCCGCAAAGGTTTTGCACTGAGGCCGCTCGCCAATGACTTCATCGTGACAGCTGAGGGCGCCAATCTCATCGATTTCAACAAGATCCTTTCCCTCAATCCTACGGCAGCGTATCTGTGGAAGTCCGTAGGAGAGAATGAGTTCGACGCCACCACTTTCCAGAAACTCCTTCTGGACAAGTACGAAGTCGACGAAAAGACCGCTCTGAATGATTCGATCGCGATAATCGAGAGTTTCCGCAAGGCCGGAGTTCTGGAGGACTAGACTTTCTTTTCCGCTGACATGGTCAGAAAGGCTGAACATCCATACGAACCCTTGAACAAGGTCAATCTCAAGGATCTCAGGACATGCCTACGCGGTCTTGGGAAGATGTTCACGCCCAAAATGAGATGGAAGGTCGTCGTGAGCGTCCTTCTGGGAAGTGTTTCCATAGCGTGTTCACTTTCTTATGTCGCCATAAGCAAACGCCTTGTCGACATTGCTACCGGCACCATAGAAGGATCCATATGGAAGGGAGTCGCCGTTTTCGTGGGAATCATTCTGGTCCAGCTCCTCACACGCATCGGATCGTCGTACTGGAACTCCTACATGACGATGAAATGCGCCAACGAGATGAGGATGGAGAAGTTCTCCCACGTCATCGGTTCCAAGTGGACCGGCAAGGATTCGTTCCACAGCGGGGATACGATCAACCGTCTGGAGGAAGACATCAGGGTGGTCAACGACGTTCTCTGCGGAAAAGTCCCCGATCTCATCATCACGATAATACAGCTGTTCGCTTCATCTATCTACCTCCTCAATATGGCTCCGAGACTCCTTTGGGTCGTTGTGCTTCTGGCCGTCGTCGCGGTAGTGGGGTCCAGGATGTACTTCGGTACTCTCCGACGTCTTACCGCCATCATCCGCCGGCGTGAAAGTGAAGTCCAGCAGCACATGCAGGAGAACCTCCAGAGCAGGGTTCTGGTCCTTACGCTCATCGGTGCCCAGAGGGTTGCCGACCGTCTCGGTTGGCTCCAGGGTGAGGTTGAATCCAATACCGTAAGACGTTTGAACTACAACGCGGTGGCCAGGGGATTCATGAACTTCGGCTTCCTCTCCGGTTCCGCGGCTGCCTTCCTCTGGGGAATCTTCGGAATAAGGGCCGGTACGGTCACTTACGGTATGATGACGGCCTTCCTTCAGCTGGTTTCGCAGGTCCAGAGACCCATCGCCGAAATCAGCCGGCAGATTCCTGCCTTCATCCATTCCCTCACATCCATCGAGAGGCTCATGGATCTTGACGATCTTCCAGAGGAGGAAGTCGGTGATCCAATCATGATAAGCGGAGCCCCCGGAATCAGGATTGAGAATCTTTCTTTCACCTATCCTGACGGATACGGCCCTGTACTTGACAATCTGTGTTACGATTTCGCGCCGGGAACGATGACGGTCATCATGGGTCCCACCGGAGCCGGAAAGAGTACCCTCATACGTCTTGTCCTCGGCCTTCTCGAACCCCAGAAGGGAAGTGTCACGATATATTCTGAGGATGGAGTTTCCGTGAAGTCCGGTTCCCTTACGAGGGGCAACTTCATGTATGTCCCACAGGGTAACAGCCTTATGAGTGGAACCATCCGTGACAACCTTCTTCTTGCCGATCCCGAGGCTACGGAGGAAAAGATGAAAAAGGCGCTGGAGATTTCGGCGGCGTCGTTCGTCCTCGATCTTCCTGACGGACTTGACACAGTCTGCGGAGAGGATGGCGGAGGCCTCAGCGAAGGTCAGTGCCAGAGGATCGCAATAGCGAGGGCGCTTTTGCAGAAAGGCGGTGTGCTGGTTCTGGACGAGTCCACTTCCGCCCTTGACGGAGCCACTGAAGAAGCTCTCCTTCAGAATCTCAACAGGGAGTATCACGGTAAGAGGACGATCCTGTTCATATCCCATAGGGAAGCCGTGTCGAAGTTCGCCGACGGATCCCTGTATGTGTAGACCCGCCCTTACTTGAAGATAAGATGTTTGCCGTACCGGGAGAACGGGTGCGGCGTTTTCATATAGTGTAGCAATGAAAGACCTGCAGCGTGACAGCATAGATTTCGGGACGACGAGTATAGCTCCTCTTTTCAGGAGGATCTTCTATCCCACCCTTCTTTCAATGGTGTTCGGCTCCATCCTGACGGTGGTGGACGGCATCTTCGTGGGAAGGGGAGTGGGAAGCGACGCGCTCGCCGCCGTGAACATAGTCGCTCCGCTCTTCATGGTCTGCACAGGCCTCGGCCTCATGTTCGGAGTCGGCGCTTCCGTAGTCGCCAGCATCCATCTTTCAAAGGGTAACGTCAAAGCCGCGAACATCAACATAACCCAGGCTCTGGAAGCTTCGGTCCTTCTTATGGGGGTGATTTCAGCGGTGCTGTATCTCGTAAGGATTCCGTTCCTCCGGCTTATGGGCTGCAGCGATGTTCTTCTGCCTTATGCCCTCGATTATATGGTCTACCTTCTGCCGGGATTCGTGTTCATGATTGTGCAGATGGTGGGCACTTTCATAATAAGGCTTGACTCTTCTCCCGCTTTCGCTTCCCTTGTGGGAATAGTTCCCGGTACTCTCAATATCCTGCTTGACTGGTATTTGGTCTTCCCTTGCCAGATGGGGATAAAGGGATCTTCGATAGCCACCACCGTGTGTTGCGGAATAGCCGCCGCCATGGTCGTATTCTATATGTTCCGAAGGACAAAGACCCTTTCGCTTTACAGGGTCAAGTATACCTGGACCGGTCTGTATCTTACGCTCCGTAATCTCGGGTACATGGCAAGAAGCGGCTTCTCTTCCATGCTCGGCGAACTGACCATGTCGGTCATAATGATCACCGGGAACTACGTGTTCATCCGCTCTCTCGGAGAGGATGGCGTGGCGGCCTTCAGTGTCGCATGCTACCTTTATCCGATTGTTTTCATGGTGAACAATTCCGTGGCGCAGTCCGCTCAGCCGATAATAAGCTACAACTACGGGGCCGGAAGTGCCGTGAGAGTTGGTGAGGCCCTGAGGTTCAGTGTCCGGACCGCCCTCATCTGCGGAGTTCTGGAGACGGCTTTCCTCTTCTTCTTCGCGCCGTTTCTGGTGGGGCTGTTCCTTCGTGAAGGTACGGTGCCGCATTCTTATGCCGAGGCCGGAATACCGCTTTTCTCTCTGTCCGCGGTGTTCTTCGCCGTCAATATCGCGCTCATCGGGTATTATCAGGCTGTGGAGAAGAACGGGAAAGCTACGGTATATATGTTTCTCCGTGGACTCGTTTTTCTCATTCCCTCGTTCGTCTTGCTGCCGATGGCGGCCTCCCCTCAAGGGATGTGGCTTGCAGTCCCTCTATCCGAATGTCTGACCCTCATTGCCATAATCGTTACCGGAGGGTGGCGAAAGGGAAACTTCCAGGGACGGAAGAAGGTGGAAAAGCTCGCCTGAAAAAGAAAGAGCCCCGCATCTCTGCGAGGCAAATTCCGTAGTTAGCAGTGTAGTTTTCCCTTTTGGTTTCAGGAACGATCAAAAAATAAGTTGCCCCATTCTTCAATCATGGTTTCCCGCTTCGGAAAAACCTTGTCCTTTCCGTTTCCGGCGGTGGACCCGATGGGCCCTCCAAGGGACTGGTGTGCAAGTTATTTTTTAATGTTACCAATTATTGTTGGTTAGACAATATCTCTAGTCGGGTTCCCCCGTAACATTCTTCTTTGTTCGTTAAAACGGTTACTTAATCGTTTTAAAAGCGGATGCAAATTTAGGGATTATGTATATAAATCCAAACTTTTTTTGAGGAAAATGTGTCCTTTGGGCCCAAAAAGAATTTTGCCGGCTCTTCCGTCAGGATTTGTTTCCTTTCTGCAAAAGGTTGGGCCTTAACTGTTTAGTCCTTTCGAGAGCCTGTTCGTCCTGCCATGCCTGGATAAGGCGGGGATTGCCGCTAAGTAGAACGTCGGGAACTTTCCATCCGTTGAATTCCGCGGGTCTTGTATATACGGGAGGGGAGAGAAGATCGTCCTGGAAACAGTCCGAAAGGGCGGAAGTCTCGTCGGAGATGGCTCCGGGGATAAGGCGGATGATTGAGTCCGCGAGAAGGGCGGCGGGGATTTCACCGCCGCTGACGACATAGTCCCCGACGGAAATCTCCCTTGTTATGAGGTGCTCCCTTATCCTGTGGTCGATTCCCTTGTAATGGCCGCATAGGATGATGATGTTTTCCTTAAGGGAGAGTTCGTTCGAGATTCCCTGGTCGAGGAGTTCCCCGTCCGGAGACATGTAGATGATTTCATCATAGTCCCGCTCGGCCTTGAGTTCCTCTATCATCCTGAAAACCGGCTCCACCATCATGACCATTCCGGCGTCTCCGCCGTAGCAGTAGTCGTCCACGGTCTTTCTGGGGCCGAGACCGTATTTGCGCAGGTTGTGCACATGGATTTCAACAATGCCCTTGGCTTTCGCCCTTCCGACGATGGAATGGTTCAGTGGACTTTCAAGAAGTTCCGGGACTACGGTGAGTATGTCTATTCTCATTGCTTGAACTGTTGTGGCCCTCCGTAAGGGAGCGGGCGCTGCAAAATTACTCAATCTTCGGCAATGGAACAAACGGGCGTTTCCTCTCCCTAGAAACGGAAGCCCACATTCACGATGAAGGTCTGCATCCTGATGGAGCCGGTGCGCCCGTATTCCGGATACTGGATCATCATGTTGCGGAGGCCTATGCATCCCTCGATGCCGACTTCCCAGTGCTTCCCGAATTCGAGATATGCGCTCGGTTGTATGCCGATGTCGGCCTTTCTGAATTTGGTCTTTCCGGCGACAGGGTCATTCGGGTCGGCGTCTATGTAGTAGGTGTCGTTGGACGTTACGAAGGAAACCTGGGGACCCAGGCCGAAAACGGCGGTGGACCTTCCTGCGGGGAGGGAGTACCTTCCTATGAAGTAGACGTCCGCGAGCGATAGACCGTCAGGGTCGCCTCCTGTCCATCCGAAGTGTGCGATGTCGGCCAACTGTGAACGTATTCCTCCTCCGATCATCGCCGACCATCCGGAACCGAGAGTCCTTTCAACTCCGGCGGAAAGGCGGCTGGCCATTCCGGGATCATACGGGGACATTGAGCCTGTTTCGGTGAAAAGGCCTGTTCCAACCCTTATGTGGGCCGAGTATTTCTTTTCCTGTGCAGAAGACGCTCCTGCGAGAGTGAGGGCCAATGCGGCCGAAAAAAGAATCTTTCCGAGAGTGTTCATCAGAGTGTGCTTTTTTGTGTGGGAGGGGCGTTCCGTTTTTGGATGCGTCAGACCTTTTCCGGGAAATAAACCCGATTCGGATTTATCCTTGCGTCATTTTTCCGCATTCGGAAACGAACCTTGCGAAAATCTTCCGGCTGTCTTCATCCCCCGGGATCATGAACTCCGGATGCCACTGGACCGCCCAGACGAACCTTTTGCCCTCCATTAGAGCGGCTTCGACGATTCCGTCGGGGGATATTGCCATGGGAACGAGCTTTTCGGAAAGGTCCTTTATCCCCTGGTGGTGAAGGCTGTTCACCATGATCTCCTCTTTCTCGAGAAGATCCTTCAGGCCCCCTTCGCCGCAAAGGGATACCCTGTGGGACGGGGCGTCGTAGGGCTTACCCTGGTTGTGGATTACTCTTGAAGGGTGTTGGGACGGGATGTCCTGATACAGGGTTCCGCCCAGATATGCGTTCAGAAACTGTATCCCGCGGCAAATTCCCAGAACGGGGATGTCCCTTTGCAGGGCTTCCTCAAGAAGAAGGGTTTCACCCTTGTCCCTTTCCTCGCTGATTTCGACATTTGGAAAGAGAATCTGTTCTCCGTACAGGGAAGGGGAGACGTCCTGTCCTCCCGTAAGGAGTATTCCGTCACACAGTTCCACCGCTTTGCGGGCTTCTTCCCGGGAGGTTATAAGCGGAAGCATTACGGGGAATCCTCCCTCCTGCCTTATCCCTTCCATATACCCAGGGAGCATCCAGAGGCTCTCCCTCTCGGGGTCAGTAAGGGGCAGGATGACGACTGTCGGACGGTTCATGGTGGTGTCTATCATGTCCATAGAGATTTTCTCTGACAAAAATAAACAATCTTGATCAATTATCCTTCCTACGTCGAAAATGCCCGTCAGAGCCCCTTAAACCCGACTTTTGACTTTGCCGAACAAATTGACCGTCAAATTGCTTTATCGAGAGGAAGAATTTTCGGGGAAATTATATATATTTGCAACTTGTATGCACGTGGGCATACTATTCCTACTAACAAACAACGAACAAAATGAGTGAAGAAATCAATCCTGGAGCCAATACTCCAGATGTAGTCGAAAACGTGGAGTCAAAAGCTCCCGTAGGGAATGAGGAAATCAAGATATCGGACAAAGTGGCTGAAGTCGCTTCTTTGCTGGTTGACAGGGTCAAGGATAAGGTCGGTGACGTCATCGATTCCGTTGCGGATTTCGCGGAGGACGCGAAGGACGCCATTGCGGACAAGGTCGACGACATCAAGGACGCCATCGCTGACAAGGTCGATGACATCAAAGAGGAAATAGCCGATATCAAGGAAGACGTCAAGGAAGAAATCGATGACATCAAGGAAGACATCGCCGAGAAAAAGGACGAGCCTTCTGAGATGAACTTCGCCGAGAAGAGCCTTGAGGAACTCAAATCCCTGTTCGAAGGCCTTTTGGCCGAGGTTGACAGAATGAAGAGAAGCAAAGAAGCCGAGGCCATAAAGTCCGCCTTCTACCGCCGTCTCTCCATTGACAAGGCCGAAGCCGGCATCGAGCCCAAGGCTGAAAACGCCGAAGGAGCCGAAGAAGACGGCAAGGACGAGTCAGTCAACCCGTTTGCGGCTATAGAGAACGGTTTCAAGTCACTCTACAATACCTTCAAGAAGGAGAAGGCTGAGTTCAACCGCAAGATCGACGCCGAAAGGGCGGAGAACCTCGCCAAGAAGGAAGCCATCATCGAAGAGCTGAAGGCCCTTTCCGAAAAGCAGGACGACGTCAGCGCTTCGTTCCCCGAGTTCCGTGCCCTCCAGGCCAAATGGAAGGAGGTCGGTCCCGTTCCCATCGCGAATTTCCGCAACATCAACGACACCTATCAGCTCTACGTCGAGCGTTTCTATGACAGGGTCCAGATGAACCGTGAGATGAGGGATCTCGATTTCAAGAAGAACCTCGAGGCCAAGGAGAAACTCTGTGAGCAGGCTGAAGAGCTCGCACAGAGCGAGGATGCGGTACACTCTTTCAGGGATCTGCAGAAACTCCACGAGCAGTGGAAGGAACTCGGCCCCGTGGCCAGGGAGTTCCGCAACTCCATCTGGGACCGTTTCAAAGCGGCCACAGCTGTAGTGAACCGCAAGTATCAGGCCTTCTACGAGGGACTCAAGGGCAAACAGGCCGAGGCTCTCGCCAAGAAGACCACCCTTTGCGAGGAGGTCGAGGAGATCGCCGCCAAGGAGAACATCAAGGCCACTTCAGAGTGGAACCGCCTTTCCACCCGTATCGAGGAAATCCAGAAGGAATGGAAGGAAGCCGGAGTCGCTTCAAGGAAGGACAACCAGAAGATCTACGACCGCTTCCGTGCCGCTTGTGACAAATTCTTCGAGCGCAAGAGGGTCTTCTATTCCGAGGTCAAGGAGAACATGTCCGCCAACCTCGCCAAGAAGGAGGCCATCATCGCCGAGGCTGAGGCCCTGAAGACCAGCACCGAATGGAAGGCTACCACCGAGAAGATCATCGCCCTCCAGAAGCAGTGGAAGGAGATAGGCCCCGTTCCCCGCAAGAAGAGCGACGTCCTTTGGAAGAAGTTCCGTGCCGCTTGTGACGAATTCTTCGCCGCAAGGGACAAGAACGGAAAGCCCGAGAACGACTATTACGGAAACCTCAAGGCCAAACGCGCTCTCATCGAGGAAATCAAGGCTTTCAACAGCGAGGATCCCGAACTCATCGCTGATGCCGCCGAGACCTTCAACGAGAGGTGGAACGCCATCGGATACGTGCCCTTCAAGGAGAAGGAGAACATCACCAAGGCCTTCAAGGAGGCAATGCACGAGAAGTTCCCTTCATTCTCCGGCCGCAGGAATGACCGCCGTGGCGGCGGACAGAGACCTCGCCAGCAGAAGGCTCCGCTCACCGAGAAGGAGCGTCTCGTCCAGAAGTATACCGCTCTCCAGCAGGACATCGACACCTATGAGAACAACATCGGCTTCTTCGCGGCTTCGAAGAACGCTTCAGCTCTCATAGCGCAGATGCAGGAGAAGATCGACCAGTCCAAGGCTGAGCTCAAGGCTCTCGAGGACCAGATCCGCAAGATCGAGGATGAGCAGGAGGCAGAGGAGCAGTAGGAATAGTATGACATCGATTCACAGTAGGAAAGTGAAGGAATGATTTTTCACCATGGTGGCCGGTTCTCCAAAGAGGGGACCGGCTCCGTGATTATTTGACAGACAGAAAAGTGAACAAGAACAGCGTAATAGGATGGATACTCATAGCCCTGATTTTCATAGGGTTCATGTTTTACCAGTCCAAACAGATCGAGAAGCAGCAGGCATATCAGCAACAACTTGATTCAATAGCGGCGGTGGAGCAGCTCGCCCAGTGGAGGGCGGATTCTGCGGCTGCGGCGGCAAGGGCGCTTACCGACACCCTCGGTGCGGAAGTCCTCAATCCCGAGGCCGCTTCGGCTATATACACCGACTCTCTCCTTGAGAGCGCTTCCAAGGGTGAAGGAAAGCTCGTCACCCTTTCCAACAGCAAGCTCGAACTCGTCATAAACACCAAGGGTGCCCAGCCCCATTCAGCGAAGGTTAAGGATTTCAGGAACTACGATTCCACTGACCTGTACATCTTCAGGGGCGGAGACAGCCGCATGGGCCTTTCCGTATACACGGGCCAGAACATCAATACGGCCGACTTCGTTTTCGACGTGGTCTCTTCGAATGACTCTTCAGTAGTCATGCGTCTTCCTTTCGGCGGAGGCGGTTACATCGAGCAGTCATACACTCTTAAGAACGACTCCTACCTCGTCGAGAATTCACTCGGATTCATCGGCATGGAGAACGTCATCCCGAGGAACGTTTCCGTGATGGACCTCGACTGGCAGGTGACTATCCCCAGGATGGAGAAGGGTTACCGCAACGAGAGCCAGTACTCGAAGATCGATTACTACTTCTCCGGTGAGAAGAAGGTCGCCGAACTCGGTAGGGGAAGGAACGGATCGAAGAGGATCGAGAACCGTCTTGACTGGATCGACTTCCAGCAGCAGTTCTTCTCGGCCCTCATGGACCCCAAGGAAGATTTCTCTTCGGGAAGTCTCGAGATAAACTTCGTCCCCGAAAACGACGAAAGCCACAACCTCATGACCTGTACGGCTTCAATGAGGTATGACTTCAAGCATTCCGAGGCCGTCAGGTACAATACCGATTTCTACTTCGGACCCAACGACTTCCGTATCCTCAAGTCATATGACAGGGGTTACGAGAAGGTCATCCCTCTGGGAGGTTGGCTCGTCGGATGGTTCACAAGGTATGTCATCATACCGCTCTTCGATTTCCTGCACAGGGGAATATCGAACTTCGGTATCATCATCCTCATCATGACCATCATCATCAAGCTGATCGTTTCGCCCTTCACCTTCAAGTCCTATTCTTCGACAGCCAAGATGCAGGCCATCAAGCCCGAAATCGACAAGCTGAACAAGAAATTCCCCAAACCGGAGGACGCGATGAAGAAGCAGCAGGCCACGATGGATCTCTACCGCAAGGCCGGAATCAATCCCGCCGGCGGATGTCTCCCGATGCTCCTCCAGTTCCCGATCCTGTGGGCGATGTTCCGCTTCTTCCCGGCTTCGATCGAACTGCGTCAGCAGCATTTCCTGTGGGCTGAAGACCTCAGCGCATACGATTCCATAGTGAATTTCGGAACGAGGATTCCTCTCCTCGGAGACCACATCTCCCTATTCGCCCTCCTTATGGCCCTTTCCATGTTCTTCTATTCGAAGATCACGATGCAGGGTCAGACCACCGGAGACGATCCCAATGCTGTTTCCATGAGGTTCATGAGCCTCTATATGATGCCTGTCATGATGTTCTTCATCTGTAACAGCCTCTCTTCAGGACTCAGCTACTACTACCTCCTTTCCAACCTCTTCACGATGCTTATAAGCTGGATCATCAAGAAGTTCTTCGTCAAGCCCGAGGACATCCAGAAGAAACTCAAGGAGGCTGAGAACAAACCCGTCCAGAAGAGCAAGTGGCAGCTCAGGCTGGAGGAAGCCCAGAAGATGCAGCAGCAACAGCTCGAGCAGCAGAGGAAAGCCCGCAACCAGGCCAGACGCTGACATATATAATATGATAAAGGAAAACATTCTCAAGATAAAGGAAGGACTGCCATCAGGGACACAACTGGTGGCAGTCTCCAAATTCCACGGGGTGGAAGCCATCATGGAGGCTTACGGGGCCGGCCAGAGGCTTTTCGGGGAGAACCGTCCCCAGGAACTCGCGGAGAAGGTCCCTCAGCTCCCTTCCGACATAAAGTGGCATTTCATAGGACATCTGCAGACCAACAAACTGAAGATGGTCCTTCCATATGCCGATATGGTCCAGTCGATAGATTCGGTGCATCTTCTGGATGCTGTCAACGCATGGTGCGTCCGCGAAGGCAAGGTTCAGGAAATCCTTCTTGAACTTCATCTCGGAGCGGAACTGACCAAGCACGGCCTTACAGAGGAAGAGATCATATCTATAGTAGAGACTACGGACAAGTATCCCGGTGTCAGGATCTGCGGCCTCATGGGAATGGCTACCAACACCGAAGACGAAGCCGTCATCCGGAACGATTTCTCCAGGATCGCGTCCCTTTTCGACAGGATAAGGAAAACCTACCCCTGGCTAGCTTCCTTCAAGGAACTCTCCATCGGAATGTCGGAGGACTACCAGATAGCCCTGCAGTACGGCGCCACCTTCGTGCGCATCGGGACCTCGATTTTCGGTCCGCGGGAATATTGACAGATGCAGCCGGCCTTCGGGTCGGCTTTTTTATGCTCCCGTTACAGAAACGAAAGCCGATGGTCGGATTTTTATATTTATTTTTCCGGAAAATTGATATATTTGGGCTGTGTTCGGTGAACACGAAATGAAGAAGTTCAACCATTTAAACATCGCAAACAATGGTAATCGCAATCATTGCAGTCATTGCACTCCTCGTCATCTGGGGAATATCCGTGCAGAACTCTCTCGTCAAGGCCGATGAGACTTGCAACAATGCCCTCAAGCAGATCAATGTCCAGCAGGTGAGCCGTTTCGACGCCATCCAGGCTCTCGTCAAACTCACCCGTGAATATGCCCAATACGAAAGCGAGACTCTCCAGAAGGTCATCGAGGCCAGGGGAGGCATCATCTCCAAACCCAACCCTTCGGTAGGGGACATCGCCCACAACGAGTCAATCCTCACTGAACTTTCCTCCAAGCTCATCGCCGTAGCCGAGAGGTATCCCGACCTCAAGGCCAATGAGCAGTACTCCAAGACCATGGACCAGATCACCAGGTACGAAGAGAACGTGAGACTCGCGAGGATGACCTTCAACGACACTGTCACCAGGTACAACAACCAGGTACGTATGTTCCCCGGAAGCATCGTCGCGAATCTTCTCGGTTTCGCGAAGAAGGAATATCTTGCCGAGGATACCACGAAGACCGAATATCCGGCCATATGATGAAATTCATGCGGACTGTGGCAACGCTGATCCTTTCAGTGTTGCCTTTCGCTGTTGCCGCGGCGCAGGAAATCCGTGACCTGGATATAACGGCCGTCCTTTCGGAAGACGGGTCGGCCCGGATCACCCAGGTCTGGGACGTCACCGTCGTCGAGGGTACCGAATGGTACATTCCCATAGGGAATCTCGGGAAGATGACAGTTTCCGATCTCACGGTGAGCGAGAACGGACAGAGGTTCATCTCCGAAGGAACTTCGTGGGATGTTCATCGTACCATCGATGAAAAGAGGGGACGCTGCGGCATAGTCCCGACGAAGGACGGTGTCGAGATCTGCTGGGGACAAGGAAGCCTCGGACCCCATGTGTGGACCGCTTCCTTCACTGTCACCGGATTGGTCCAGAAACTCAACGACGCCGACGCCTTCAACTTCATGTTCGTGAACCCCGGGTTGGCGGCTCCGCCCAAGCATGCCAAAGTCACTATCGTGAACAATACCGGCAGCGAGAAGTGGACCTCCGACAACACCAAGGTGTGGGGATTCGGGACACTCGGTGAAATCAATGTCGTCGACGGCAGCGTCGTCATGGAAACCGAAGGCCCCATGGGCTCGGGTGAATCCATGATAGCGATGGTGCGTTTCGACAGCGGCATGTTCTCCCCGACGTTGTCGAGGGACATGGATTTCGAGACGATGAAATCTACCGCGATGGAAGGAAGCCAGTACGAGGATGACAAGGGAGAATGGATCCTCTTCCTTTTCGCGCTTCTTTTCTTCATCATTCCCATTGGAGCCCTCGTTTACGTCCTCATCGCTTCCGTTCTCGGATACAAGTACAGGAAGAGCCTTTTCGGAACTTCCAAGATAAAGGGATGGTTCAGGGAAGCACCTCTTGATGACAACCTTCCCGCTTCATACTACATCCTTTCCAAGGCGGGACGTTTCGGTACTTCGGATTATTCCAAGAACCTCATCGGGGCGTATTTCCTCAAGTGGCTCCTTGAAGGAAGGGTCAGGGCGCAGGCGGAGGGAAAGAACGGCAAGAGGGTGAACCTCGTTTTCACGGATTCCGTGGCTGACATTCCGGAAGATTCAGCTGAAAGGACCCTCTACGACATGGCCCTTGATGCTGCGGGCGAAAACCGTATCCTCGAGACCGACGAGTTCCAGAAATGGTCCACCAAGTACGCCCAGAGAGTGATGAACTTCCCCAAGAAGGTACTTGCTGAAGGAAAATCTTTCCTCAAGCGGAAGAATTTTCTCAAAACCGACACTGCGGCAACACCCGAAGGAATGGCGGACCTTGTCCATGTGGTCGAGTTCAAGAACTTCCTGAACGACTACACCCTCATTCCCGAGAGGTCCTCTTCGGAAGTGGGTCTGTGGAAGAGCTACCTCATCTACGGACAGATCTTCGGAATCGCTTCCAAGGTGGCCGAGGAGTTCAAGAAACTCTATCCCGCCGAGTTCGCGACGGTCGAACAGACGATCGGTGCTCCGCTCAGCCGCAACATCATAGTCCTGGATTCACTCTCCAGGAATTCCTACACAGGTGCCGTGAACAGGGTCGCTGGCTACAAGGCCGGAAGTTTCAAGGGCGGAGGTGGCCACATCTCCTTCGGAGGCGGAGGAGGATTCTCCGGCGGAGGCTTCGGAGGAGGAAGCAGATAGGCGCTTCCATCTTACCGGTTCTACCGTATTACAAAGGATCCGTATCGGGTTTTCCGGTACGGATCCTTTGTGCGTATGGTATGGATATGTCTTTTTGCTGTCAGGTGGGGTCAACTTTTTCTCAGTTCCCCGACCATCGCTTCGGCAACCGCAGCGGAAGCTCCGCTGCCGCCAAGTTCCTTCCTTATGGTGGCGTAGTCTTCCTTCATCGTTTCCCTGTAGGCGTTGTCTTCCACAAGACGCCTCACTTCGCTGAGGAGATTCTCCGCCGAGAAGTAGTGCTGAAGGAGTTCCTTGAAGGCCTTCCTTCCGAGGATGAGGTTTCCGAGGCTTATCATGTCCACCTTTATTATCTGCCTTCCCAGAGTGAAGTTGAAAGGGGACAGCACGAATCCCACCACCTGGGGTGTGCCGATGAGGCAGGCCTCCAGCGAAGCCGTTCCGGAATTGATTACGGCCGCTTCGGCGTTTTTGAGGATAGCGTATGTCTGGGAGAAAATGACCTTCGCCCTGTCGGATATCCCTTCGAGGTAAGGGGCGTAGTCGTCCATCGTCCTGGATGGTGCACCGGCTATCAGGAAGCGGTAGTCTTCGTATCCGGGAGTCGATGACATCTTTTTTATGAACTCGGCGCAGACGGGCATCATCGTTCCGACTTCACCCTTTCTGGAACCGGCCAGTATAGCGATGTACTTGCACTCGGGCAGGGAATTGGCTTTGAAGAACTCCTCCCTTGACATGTTCACAAGGGGAGAGGAATCGATGGCGTCCACAAGGGGGTTACCCTTGTAGATATAGTCTATGCCCTTCTTCCTGAAGTATTCTTTTTCGAAGGGGAAAACGATGAAAAGGCGGTCGACGTACTTTTTTATCTTCTTGACCCTGCTTTCCCTCGAGGCCCAGACCTTCGGTGCTATGTAGTAGAACACCTTGTATCCCTTTTCGTGGGCGGCCTCGGCGACCCTGAAGTTGAATCCGGGATAATCGATGAGGATAACCACATCGGGATGGAAGCGGTCGATATCCTCCATGCAGCCCTTCAACCTCTTGGCGAACTTGCCGAGATTGAGAAGAACCTGGCTGAATCCCATCACCGCACCTTCGTTGTAGTCGCGGACGAGCCCCTGCCCGCTTTGGTGGGAGTGATACACTCCGTCCATGAGGGGACCTCCCCAGAAGCGTATGTCGGCCGATGGATCCTCGCTGTAGAGTCCCTTCATGAGGTTCGATCCGTGCAGGTCTCCGGAAGCTTCTCCCGCTATGATGTAGTATTTCATTTGCTTTCTGGGGTTTGGTCCGGAGCTGGGAAGTCCTTCTCAATGCCGAAGGACTTCAGCCTTTCGTCCTCGATGTAATCGGTGGAGTCAAGGTTGTGCGCCACGATGGTTATGTATCCTTGGGCCAGCATCCTGTGGTCCGCGGAAATCATGTTCTCGGGATCGTCCTGGTACTGTCCGGCCATCATATAGATCTTTTCGCCTTCTTCGGGATGGGGTTCGTTGTCTCCGCGGAAGTATTCCGGAGGGATACCCCTTTTGCGGAACACCTCGGGATCCCATTCGACGAGTTCCTTCACCCATCTTCCTTTGCCCATCGTACAGACCCTGACGCCTTTTATCTTCTCGGGGGGAAGGTCGGGGAAATTGACGTTGTAGTAAACGCCGTCACCGGGTTTGGCGTGGCTGATGAGGAATCTGAAGATGTCGGGGAAAAGAGCCTCCACACAGTCGAAATTCGCGTCAGGTCTTACGTTGTCGAGCGAGATTCCGATAGAGGTGATACCGTTCAGGGCGCCTTCCTCGGCGGCTCCCAGAGTTCCGGAGTAACAGGCTGCGGTTGAAGCGTTTGACCCGTGGTTGATTCCGCAGACGACGACATCCGGCGGAGCATCGGGGAAACTGTAGTTGAGGGCGTATTTGACGCAACTTGCGGGAGTGGCGTCAAGATATGACCACTTCACTCCTTCCTTTTCTCCGAGGAACTTGTACGCCAGGGGTTTGAGCCCCAGGGATACGGCCATTCCCATGCCGGACTGGTGCTTTTTGGGAGCCACGACAGTGACTTCGCCCTCAGCGGCCATGATCTTCGAAAGGACCTTCATGCCGGGAGCGTAGTATCCGTCGTCGTTTGTGAGCAGAATCTTCATTTCATGTTGTTTCGCTGTGCAAATATACAACTATTTTCGCGGTTGTATTTTCCTATCTCCGTGTTGCGGTTTAGGTTTTGATTTCATAACTTTGACACTCCCGGGCCGGGCCTCGGCTCGTGGATGGTACACAGTATTCGCCAAAACCAAAAATTGCCATGAAAACACATATAGTATTTGTAGGGAAGAGCGAAAAGAAATTGTCTCCCGGTGAGGTTTATTCCAACATCAGCCTCAGTGAGTATGATCATTGCCTGTCCTGTCATTCCAAAACTCCCAGCGGAATGGATTTGGGTGACAGAGTCTTTCTGGCTATGAAAAAAGGCACTTCCCAAAGAAAAGGGGAACCCGGCATCTATGCCAGCGCAAGAGTTGTCGGCAACGAATTATTCGTCAACGGGGCGTACGAAATTGAACTCCAGTTCGACTACGTGATCTCTCCCGAGGACGTTGAACCGCTGACCATAAGTTCAATTCCGGTTCTTGTCAGGAAGGGACTTCTGACCAAACCCAAGAACATCATCCTCGAAGGCCAGGAGGGCAGGGAAGTGGCTGAGGCGTTCGACGCTTACGTCTCCAGGAACAGCGATTATTTCTCTCTGAGGCTCAATTCCTCCATCGCATGGACCCTTTACCGCGAGTCCGGAGATTTCGCATTCAGTATCGGAGCATTGGAAGAAGATCACGGTGGTGGAAACATCACCATGCATTTCACTTCAGTAACTACGGATAACGGTGATCTTTATATCGACACTTCCGTATACAACGGAAGCTTATTCGAAGAACTGACGATGGAAACCTTCGAGAAGGGTCATGTGATGCGAAACATAAACCTTTTCAGCGTGTCTGAATTCATGGCGGAACATTCTCTCCATACGACAAAGGATCTTGTGGATTATATGTTCGCCGAGTTCGGCCTCAAACACTATGACGAGATCATCGACCATCTCGATGAACTGGAGATCGATTATGAGATCGAGGATTCTTCCGAAGACGACGATGACCTTTGGGGCGAAGAGGATGAGTTCGGGGATTTCGCTGACAGATGGGTCGACGAACAGGATGAGGAAGGAGGACATTTCCCTCCGTTTTTCCCGAAGGGAAAGACACCCCAGAATTGACACTATGGCACTCTCCCTGCAGGGATGACGTGACCTAAAACGTTATTAATTCCGAAAGGGAACGACAAGTTGTCGAAAGAACCTGCCAATGGTTGGTATTTGCCTTGAAATTTAATATATTTGCGTGATTTTTGCAGGGGACACTGTAAGAATAGTTGCAATCATTTCAAAACAACATTTAATAATTACAAACAAATGGTAAAACTTGGTATTAACGGATTCGGCCGTATCGGACGTATGGTCTTCCGTGCTGCTGTCGAGAATTTCGCCGGCGAAGTTGAGGTTGTAGGTATCAATGACCTTCTCGATCCTGAGTATCTTGCATACATGCTCAAGTATGACTCAGTTCATGGCCAGTTCAATGGTGAAATCGCTGTCGAGGGCAACACCCTTATCGTCAACGGCAAGAAAATCCGCCTCACCGCTGAGATGGATCCCGCAAACCTCAAATGGGACGAGGTTGGTGCTGAGGTCGTAGTTGAGTCCACAGGTCTCTTCCTCACCGACGAGAAGGCACGCAAGCACATCGAGGCTGGTGCCAAGAAGGTCATCATGTCCGCTCCTTCAAAGGACGCTACCCCTATGTTCGTTTACGGTGTAAACCATGAGACTTATGCTGGTCAGGACATCATCTCCAACGCTTCCTGCACCACCAACTGCCTCGCTCCTCTCACCAAGGTTCTCAATGACAACTTCGGTGTCGTCCGTGGCCTCATGACAACCGTTCACGCTGCTACCGCTACCCAGAAGACCGTTGACGGTCCTTCAAAGAAGGACTGGAGAGGTGGTCGTGGTATCCTCGAGAACATCATCCCTTCTTCTACAGGTGCTGCTAAGGCTGTTGGTAAGGTTCTCCCTGAACTCAACGGTAAGCTCACCGGTATGTCTCTCCGCGTTCCCACATCTGACGTCTCCTTCGTTGACCTCACCGTCGAGCTCGCAAAGCCCGCTTCTTATGAGGACATCTGCTGCGCTATGAAGAAGGCTTCTGAGGGTGAACTCAAGGGCGTTCTCGCTTACTGCAACGAGGCTGTCGTTTCCACCGACTTCCGCAACAACCCCAACACCTCCATCTTCGATGAGAAGGCTGGTATCCAGCTCGATCCTACCTTCGTAAAGGTTTGCGCTTGGTATGACAACGAGTGGGGTTATTCAAACAAGGTTCTTGAAATGGCTAAGGTCATCACCAAGTAATTTTGGGTAGAATCATCCGATTATGGGCCGGCTCCTTTGGGAATCGGCCCTTTTTTGATATCTTTGTCCCAGTCATGGGAAAAGCATCACGCTTAATATCGTTTGTTGCAGCTGCCGTTCTTGCGGCCGGAAGCCTTTCGTCCTGCGAGGATTGGAAGGTTCCTTCATGGATCGACGATATCATCGACAAGGACACCGAGCATGCGGATTTCATAATGAAGGGCACCGTGACGGGCCCTGACGGCAACCCCCTTTCCGGAATCAGGATAGAGGCGTCCATCCATAGGGAATATTCCGAATACATAGAGACGCAGACCCTTTCCACCGCTTCGGACGGATCATTCTCGAAGAGCACTGAGACGGCCCAGATTCCTGACGAGGTGACTTTCGTCTTCTCCGACCCGAGGGAAGATTACAAGACCCTTACCGTGTCCGCCGCGGTCGAGAGGACCAAGGAAGAGAAAGGGAAGTATCTGGGGGAATTCACGGTAAGCGTCGATGTGTCGATGGAAAAGAAATGATGTTCTTCCCGTTATTTCAGGTTGAGAAAAATATTGACGGCCACGGATATCCGCGGCCGTCATCGGTTCATATCTTTTGAGGTGGACTATTCCACAACCTTGAATTCCTTCACGAAGCACTCTTCTCCCTTGGCGCTTTTCCAGTTCCCGCCGTTTTCTCCGTTGGGGTCTCCGTATTTGCAGAAATTGGTCCAGCATGTGACCATTTCGTCACTGAGGGCGTAATCTCCCTTTGTGAAGGGCCTCCAGCTCCTTGAGAGAGTTCCGAAGACGTACCAGAGCTCGGAGCTGTGGAACGATCCCTTGAGGGAAGGACGTCCGTCGGAGGGGAGAGGACGGTTGAAAAGGTACAGGAAGACGGGGTTGGTTGAGAGGCTGTCCCTCACCTGGGCGAATCTCTTTTCACCGTTTTCCATTCCGGGCATGTCGTCGCCGCAGTGTCCCATCATGTAGGGGATGTCGGCGATGTGGCCGTTCATCGTGGCGACGTTGAAGTCCTCGGGAAGTACCTCACTGTCGTTGTGGGGACCGAACCTCACTGATTCGGGGGATCTCCAGTCGGGGAGTGCCGCCATCAGCTCTTCGAATGATGCGCCGCGGAGTTTCTCGAGAGTGTCATAACCCGCTGCGTCGAAATACTTCTTCGAAGGGGCGTCAAGCGCTTCCTGGGGGATGGTGATCTGAGGCATTCCGCTGCCGAGGCCTCCTCCGCTTTGGATGATGGCCCTTGCGACCATACCTTTGCTCAAGGGGCTTGAAACCACGTTCTTCACGCTTCCGGCTCCGGCGCTCTGTCCGAATACTGTGATGTTGGAAGGATCTCCTCCGAAGGCGGAGATGTTGTCATTGATCCACTTGAGGGCTGCGATCTGGTCATACAGTCCGTAGTTTCCGGAGTGGCCGCCGCCTTCTGCAGTCAGAAGGGGATGGTTCATGAATCCGAACATTCCGACGCGGTAATTGATGGTGACAAGGATGACGCCTTTCTTAGCCCAAGCCTCGCCGTCCATCGGAAGTTCATATCCCCATCCTACATTGTATCCGCCTCCGTGGATCCACATCGCCACGGGGAGTTTCTCTCCGCTGGCCGGTGCTCCCGCAGGGGTCCATACGTTGAGATAGAGGCAGTCCTCCGAATAGACAGGGTTCTCGGGATAGAATTCGGTACCGTATTCCCCGTCATTGGGGTTCTTCGGACCCTGGTAGGATGCGTTTCCGAAGGTGTCGGCGACTTTGACGCCTGTCCACGCTTTTACGGGTTGGGGCTTTTTCCACCTGAGGTCACCCACGGGAGGGGTGGCATAGGGGATGCCTCTGTAGATGAGAACAGTGGAATCAGCGTTTGTTATGCCCTGGATGGATCCGCCCTGAATTTCAAGGACGGGGTTGTCGAAAGCATTCTTTTGATTGCTTCCGCCGCATGAACACAGCAAAGCTGCCGCCATGGCTGAGATGAGAATCACATTTTTCATCGTTGATTATTATTTGGTTTGATTTACGTTGTTCTTTTCATCGTGGCATCTTGCGGGATACCGATGCAAAGATACGTACACAGGTCACCTCGGCGCTTTGCAGCACTGTCTTATCTTTTTGCGGGATTTCTTTTCGGGAAAGATTATCTCATGATGTTCATGTCCACGTTGCCCCTTACTCCGTAAACGGCACCTTTGTCCGTGAACTGCCAGATCATCCAGTCATCCCTCAGGGGAGTCTTCACCCCGTAGTGAGCTATCCAGATGGGATAGTCCGAAAGGATCTCACTTGAAAGGTAATCCTTGGCGAAGCTCTCGTACGTGTACACGATCGGCCTTACTCCATAGTGGGCCTCAACTTCCTTGAGCCAGACGAGAAGGTCACTGTTCAGTTTGGCTTTGTTGAATCCTGAATGGGTGGTCTCGATGTCCAGGACTGGAGGCAGGTCGTTGTACCGGAGGTCTCCCACCGTCCTTATGAAATGCTTCGCCTGGACGGAAGGGTCACGGCTTGTCCTGTAGAAATGGTACGCGCCTCTCTGGAGGTTACGTTTCCCTGCTTCTTTCCAGTTGTTCCTGAAATTGCGGTCACGGAAAGTGACCCCTTCGGTGGCTTTCATGAAGACGAACGACACCGGAATCATCCTCTTAGCGGCTTTTACGGAGGTTGTGGTCCTTCCCAGGATGTCCGTCATCACCATGAGGGAATCCCATTCGATGGAAGGATCGTTGTGATGGGAGATGTCGATGCCGACTTTGTAGATTCCGGGGGGAAGGGAGTCTCCGGTCTCTTCTCCGAGCGGAATGTGTCTAGGCCACAGGAGGAAACCGAGAATCAGCACGACCAGTACCCAAGCCAACCAGTTGGGAATCTCGATGGGGAAAATACCCCTCTTGCCCTTTTTCTTTTTGGAGGTGGATTTTTTCCTGCCTTTGGAGGATGAAGAGGAACTTCTTCCGGTTGTGGACCTTTTGGCTGAACCCGTTGACGCGGAGCTCTTTTTCGTAGTTCCCGGGGTAGGGGATTTCCTTTTCGAAGTGGTGCTTTGGGTTGAAGACGTCTTGCCGGATGAAGATGACCCTTTCTCTCCGCTTTCGGAAGTGGAGTATTTCTGAGCCCAGTACGGACTAACCGGCTTATGGTTGTTGGAAGAAGACGCCATCGGGGAACAAATTTACGAAAAATATGTTTTTTCTTCGGCTTCGGATAAGGACGCCTCAGCAAAATAAAGGAGACCACTTCCGTAGCCTCCTTCATATAATAAGGTGTATTACTCCTATTCCAGTCCGAGTCCCCTTGTCGAGGGGAATGCGTGGAACACCAGGTTGATGAGGATGTAGGCCGCGAAGACCATCGTCACGATGAGGGACCAATTGAGACCCAGGGCGACGACCATCACGGCAGCGATGGCGCTTATCGAGAAGAAGGATATCCTTCCCATGTGGGCTGCGCTTCCTTTGGGGTAAGAGGCCTTGAGGGAGAACATCGGAACTTCGCTCACCAGAAGGGCGGAGAGAATGACTGCGAGCAGCGGGATGAACCAGACCGTTCCGCTGAGGAACGAGAGGTTACTGTACGGAACAGCGCTGACGTAGTAGCAGAGAGAACCGGACAGCATCGCGGCCGAAGGGGTGGCCAGACCCACGAAGGTCTCCTTCTGGCGGGTGTCGATGTTGAACTTGGCGAGCCTGAGGGCCGAGAAGATGGCGAGTACGACCGGAATGAAACAGATCCAGGAAGTTTCACCTCTTTTGGTCGCCATCGTCATTACCATCATCACCGACGGCAGCACTCCGAAACTCACCATGTCGCAGAGGGAGTCCAGCTCCTTCCCCATGTCGGAGTATGCGCCGAGTTTCCTGGCGGCGAAACCGTCCAGGAAGTCGAACACCGATGCTGCCAGCATCAGGATGAAACCTATCTTCACTCCACCGGGGAACAGCAAAGTGAAAATCACCCCAAGGACCCCGCAAAGGAGGTTCATTGAGGTGATCGCATTCGGGATGTGTTTTCTTATCTGCATCCGTTTGGATTACTTGATACCGAGCTTATCCTTCAGAGCCTTGGGAAGACCGTCCTTGTGGACCATGAAGTCGATGGCCTTACCCTTTGTGAAAGCCTCGGACATGTACCAGATACCTTTGTACTTTCCGGTCTCGCCCCATGAGTTCTTGATCATGAGGTATTTGTTGCCGTACTGGTCCTTTGCGATACCGAAGGCGTGCATACCGTGGTCATCGGTGGTAGCCTTGTTGTCGAAGTCCTTCTGGCGGCTCTCCTGGGTGACGACTTTCTCCTTGGGTGCACCTTCGGGCCTTGCGGCTGCGCCCTGGTTCCTGTCGGAACCTACCCATCTCTCCTGGTCGGAACCGGCGGCTCTGGGAGCGGTGGTGTCAAGAAGGAGTGCGGAACCTGTCCTTGTGAAACCTGTCTCGGAAACGTCTCCACCCCAAGTGGTTGTGTATCCGTTCTCGATGGCGTAGTAGATGGCATCCCAGAACTCGTCGATGGGAACGTTGTAAGCCATGTCTGAACGCCAGTTGTCGCATACCTCGATCGCGAACTGGGTGTAGAAGGGATGATGGGTGAAGGAAGTGAGGGTCACGTAATCATCGGGGTTGAGCTTGTAGGAATCCCTGTAGGAAGCGGGGGTGTACTTCTTGCCGTTGTACTCGAACTCCTCGGGGCACTCTCCGAAGTAAGCGTCCATGATTCCCTTGAAACCGTTCCTCCATGCTGTTGAGAGGCTGCGGTTGGGGTTCTTCTGGATTGCCTGGACATATGCCAGAGCGGCTGCGTCGACCTCACCGTGGACGGGGAGGGTGGTACCGTAATTGAGACCTGTCATCACGCTGTTGGGAACAAGACCGTAGTCCCTCATGATGTGGATCACGTCCTCGCACTCGGAACCTGCACCGAAGGTGAGATTGCCGTCAAGACGGATGTACTTGTCGGCCCTGTCCTGATAGGAGTGGCTGACGACGAACATCTCCGAGAAATCGGGATAGAGGTTCTTGTCCTTGATGTTGTTGAGACGGATGGCCTCTGACTCGAGGAATGAGATGGCTGAGAAGCACCAGCAAGTTCCGGAGCTGTTCTGGTTCTTGACCGATGTGATGGGGTTTTCCTTCACGATGGTGAACTCCAACTCGGGAGTCTGGGGCTGCTGGGCCTGTGCGTGGGCGAGCGCCGGAACGGCGATAGCCGCTGCCATAAGGATTTTGTTAAGCTTCATAATGCTGTAGTATTATTGAATAATATTGTTCCGTACCGGTGACTCTTCACAAAGAAAAAGTCCACATGCGAAGACGCATATGGACAAATGTATGCATTATAAGCGGGAAAAGCAAAGGGAAATCCGCCAATGTGCTATTTTTCGGGAATCGTGACTCCAAGGTGTGAACATAGAGCCCTGCATCCTTCCATTATGTCATCGAAGGCCTTGTCGAAGTCTCCCGTGTACCACGGATCGGCGACGCTTCTGGGGAATCCTGTGTATTCCATGAGGAGGTGGACTTTCGAAGTGTCGGATCCGCTTCCGGTTATCCAGCGGAGGAGCCTACGGTTGGATTCGTCCATGATGATGACGATGTCGGAAGAGTCGAATTCTCCCCTCGTTATCTTGTGGGCGTGGTGTTCGGTGAAGGGGATTCCGCGGGAGAACATCTCCCTTTTGGCGGGAGGGTAGATTCCGTTGCCGGTCTCCTCATCCGATACGGCGGCGCTCTCTATGATGAAATCATCCTGCCTTCCGGCTTTTTTGACGAGGTCCTTCATGACCATCTCGGCCATAGGGCTGCGGCAGATGTTGCCGTGGCAGAGGAACATTATCCTTTTCTTTTCTTTCTTCTCCATGGGTCAGATTTTTTGGAAACTGTATCCGAGGTTCTTGAGGTGGAGTCCCGCTCCGAAGCAGTACATGACGCGGCAGGTCTCGAGGAATAGACGGTATGCATCAGTGCTTCCCGGTTCTGCGCCGTAGTGGCGCATCAGGGAATTCGCCTGGACGGATAGTTCCCTCAGGGTGTTGGAGAGGCTTTCGGCTTCTTCGCTTCCGACCTTTATTCCGAGGAACTTCTCCATGATGTGCTCATCCATGTAGTCGTATCCCTTTTCTCCCTGGAGAACGGAATAGGGGAGATGAGCGGTATGCTCCCAGTCGGAGTCCCAGCATGAGGCTACGGCCATTCCGAGGAAGGCGGGCCATGCCAGGGCGACATCGGGGTAGGCGTTGTATTCCCTCACAGCTTCGGCGCAGTAAAGGGGGCCGAGCTCATTCCACCTGGAATCTATATCGGGTGTCGAAGGGAGTATGCCATCCAGAAGGCCCTTCTCCTTCAGGAAGGAGGTGAGATGGGTCCCGAGGGAGGCTGAATATGCAGTTACGTCAATCATCGTTGTTTTCTTTTCACTTTTCGGGCGCAAAGATACAGAAAAGGGGCTTATTCGGCAAAACCGCCCACCATTGTCTTCCGCCATGGGGCGGAACATCATTCGATGGAGATTGTGCTGCCTTCGTCTGCGGATTTTTCGACCATTATCTTCCGATAGCGGTTCTTCATGCTTTCGACATGGGAAATCAGTCCTATGAGAGTGCCTTTTTGTGCCAGTCTTTCAAGAGTTTTCAGCGCCAATTCAAGCACGTCAGGACTCAAACTGCCGAATCCTTCATCCACGAACATGGTGTCGATTTTGACTCCTCCCGAACTGGACTGAGTCTCATCCGACAGTCCAAGCGCAAGCGCTAGTGAGGCCAGGAAGGTTTCTCCTCCGGACAATGATTTGATATCCCTTGTCTTTCCGCTGTAATGATCTTTGACGGCGATTCCCAGTCCCGTTTTTGCCCTGAGGGATCCTGCTCCTTCCGAGCGAACCAACTCGTACTGACCGCTGGACATGTCATAAAGACGGAGGGATGCCTTGTAGAGAATACGGTCGAAATAGGACATCAGGACGAACGTCTCAAGTTCGATTTTTGCCTTTCCGTAAAGAGTCCCCCTCAATGTGTTACTGAGGTTCTTCTTCCATTCGAGCTCCCTGCACAGTTCAGAGTAGCTTTTGCGTTCATCTTTGAGCTGCTTCAGAGCCGGATTGTTAACCATCAATCTCGCTTTAGCCTCCGTTTTCTTCCGTTCATTTTCTCCCAGCGCCTTTTTGTTTTCTTCGATGTCATTCCTGACTTTTCCCAAATCGGATGAGAGGGATTCGTCTATACGTCTTTCAAGATCCTTGAGGACACTTTCGTTTGAGATGATCTTTTCATTGCAATCGTTGGCTGTGTCTTCTGTCTCTTTGATGGTGTTCTCAAGTTCCTTGATACCTTTTTCCAACTTCTCCTTTTCCTTCAAGGCTTCTTTCTCACTGCCGAAACTCAATTTCGAACGCTGCTCGTTGAGTATTTTCTCTTTGGCCTGCACGCGCGCCTCCTTTTCTCCAGAAGTATCTGATTCGATGATTGTCGTCAATTCGGCAATCCGTTTGTCCTTCTCCGGGATGATTTCGTCGGTCAATTTCTTCAGGCGGGAACACTTGTTTTCCGCCTCGTTGTATAATGTACGCAGTTCATACCTTTTATTTTCAGACTCTTTTATGATCAATTTTAAGGCGGAGCAGTTATCGGCTTTAAGATCTTTATAATCTTTGTGGTGCAACGCATCGCCCATTTCTTCGACAATGCGTTTTATTTCATCAGTCTTACCCTTTAGCGCTGATGACATTCCGGCGCACTGATTGGACTTCTTTTCCGCTTCGTCTGAGACTCTTTCATAAGCTTTCTTGAGATTATTAACCTGCTGCTCGGTAGGTGCTCCAGGAGGCAGAACAGCTTTGGAAGGGTGATGGAGAGATCCGCATACCGGGCATGGAACACCGTCTTGGAGACCTTCGGCCATATATCCGGCTTGGGCACGCAAGAACAGGTTATGGGAGGAATCGTGACGGGATCCCGCCTCCGACTTTTTGTTCAGAAGAAGCTCCAGATCCCTCTTGGCATTTTCGAGTTCTCTTTCATCCGACTCCACTTCTTCGATCCTTTCTTTCAGTTTTTCGAGAGACTGGATCGTATTTTTCAGTGTTTCGCCTTGATGCTTGATATCCTCTTTCTCCAATTCGCAGCCCTCAAGAGTTTTCAGCTCTTTTTCGAGTTTTCCCTTTTCGTCCATGAGGGTGTTGCGGTTGTCTCGGGCTTTTTGTAACAATTTCTTGCTGTTTTCCAAATCACGTCGGTCGGAATCAAGCTGCTCTTTATCCTTATCGTATTGGGAATACAGTGGGATCTGATCATCCAGAAGGGCGAGTTCGCCTTTCTTTTTGTCGGCCTCTTTTTTCCTCTCGGGGTTCTTCTCCTTCTCTTTGAGGAGATCCGATAAGTTCTTTTTCAGCTGTTTTTGCTCGTCGAGGATTTTGTTTCGCCTCTCTTTTTCTATGTTGTTCGTTTCTATTTTTTGTTTGAGAGCCGTTAATTGGGTCTCATTATCCTTGCATACTTTGATCGACTTTTCCGTCTCCTCGAGGGAACTCTTATCTTCTTTGATCAAGTCTTCGGCCAACTCGATCATCTTTTCCAGCTGGACGTCCGGGTCAATGTAATCATCCATGGCCTGAAGGAATGTGGAGTAAGCTTGGGAATTCTCGTTACCTTTGATTCCTTCCAGAAGATTCCGGATGGCATTTTGCTTAACTTTTCTTTCGGCATCCACCTCCGATACTTCCTTTGCGATACTCTCCTCAAGATTATGGAAGCGCTCCGTCCCGAAGACTTTCCTCAAAATCAGCTGCTTGTCGTCATTATCCGATTGCAGAAGTTTTTGGAATTCCCCTTGGGGAATCATTGCGATCTTGGTGAATTGGTCATGGTTGATGCCCAAGATGGACTCAATCTTTTTGTTGACTTCCTTCACTGAAGAGATAGGAGGCTCTCCCGGAGAGGAAAGCTTCGCTGTGGCAGGTTGCTCGACATAGTAGTCGACAAAGCCTCCGTCTTTGTCCTTTTTCCGTTTGTCGGCCAATCTACTGTAAGGGAGACTCCTTTCCACGGTGTATTCCTTTCCTGCATATTCGAATCTGAGTTTCACGGATGTTTTCGTTGTTGGATCGGCATATTCAGAACGGAGCATCTGAGCTTCCCTCTGACCGCCGCTTGACTCACCGAAAAGTGCGAAACTTATCGCATCGAATATTGTGCTTTTTCCGGCTCCTGTGTTGCCGCAGATAAGAAAAACGCCAGTCTCTTCAAATTGTGAGAAATCGATTTCTACGGTTCCCTTGTATGAACCGAAAGCTGATATTGTAAGGTCTAAAGGTCGCATTTGAGAATCGTTTTGATGAATTGGTTTTCCTGGTCGTTCATTTCTCTTCCGTTCTGCTTGAGGAACAGCTGATGGATGAAATCTTCGTCAGTTGTCAAAGAAGAAGTTGCACCCGGAACGATGCCACTTGCGCGGGTTCTCGCGTTGTCGTAATGCATTTCCACCATGTTGGGGTACAGCTTCTTAAGGGAGCGGTATCCCTCTATTATGTCATTTTCGTCGGTGAGTGTTATCCTCAGGTAGGCGTTGGAGTATTCCGGATGCTGCGACCTGAAAGCGGAGGAGGTTATTTCGTCAAATTTTCCGCGCAGATCGTACCAATCATTTATCGGAGTTACAGGAATCTCCGTTATGGAGATGTTGCCCTTTTCCTTCAGCTCCACAATGGTTATGCTCTTTTGGTGGTCCACTTCAGCGATAGAGTACTTGAGCGGACTGCCGGAGTACCGGACATGTTTGTTTATGGATTGGGGTTTGTGGATATGTCCCAATGCCACGTAGTCGATGCCGGCGAAGGCGTCGGCGCTTATGCAGTCCAATCCGCCTACGTTCGATTCTTCCGCTCCGGAAATGCTGGCTCCTGAAACGAACTGATGAGACAGACATACCGTACGTCTACTTGTGTCTATGCCCATATGCTTGACCGCTGCTGCTATGGCGTCGTTTTCCGTTTGTATGTTTTCGTCAGGAAAATAGTATTGTACAGTGGCTTTTCTCAAGAAGGGGAGCATATATACATCCAACTCTCCGAAAGCGTCTTTCATCGTTATGGGCGTGATGTTTCCGTCATAGACCGGAGACATGTGCAAACCGCTCTTGTCCAGAATGCGGGAACCATAAGCGATCCGCTCCGCTCCATCGTGATTGCCGCTGATTACGAATACTTCCAAATGCTTCGGAAGCCTTGTCAATGCAACCAGAAAATCATCAAAAAGTGCAAGCGCCTCTGCTGGAGGGTTGGACCGGTCAAAGACGTCACCCGCTATCAGGATACCGTCAGGCTCCTGTTCTTTTATGATGGGGATGACTTTATTGAAGAGGAAATGTCGTTGCTCTTCCAGCATCGGCAAATTCGAGATCTTCTTTCCCAGGTGCAGGTCAGATAAATGGATGAACTTCATAATCTTGTTTTGTTTTTGTATGCTCGTATCCTCAAAAATACTCAATAATGGGTAATTTTCAAAGATGACAAATGACGTATTATGGCTATTTTCTCGGGTGCTTCCCGGTTACACTTTCAATATACGTCCGGTAAACGTTTTTTTTGATCACCGCCTCACCGATTGTTTGTTTGAGGGTGGAAATTTCTTCTGAAAAATGCATATCTTTGAGTGACAAAACGGATTTCGATATGAAAAAGATTCTTCTTTTGGTTGTGATAGCCCTTTTTGCCGGCTGCCGCGTAGTTGACAAACCCGCCGAGGGCGATTTGGACGAGACATATGCTGTCGATCTCGTGAAACCCGGAAGCAAGGCTCCGGACTTCTCCCTCACAGGTCTTGACGGAAAGACCTACACCCTTGCCGATTTCAAGGGCAAGACGGTTGTGATTGATTTCTGGGCGTCATGGTGCCCGGACTGCCGAAACGAGACTGAATACCTCCTCAAACTCCATAAGGACCATCCTGAGGTGGAGTTTGTAGGAATCTCTTTCGATACCGATGAGCAGCAGCTCCGCACTTTCCTCACGGAAAACGGCATGGACTGGCTCCAGCTTACCGAAGGGTTCAAGAAGTGGAAGGAGACCAAGGTGTCTTCGGACTATGGCGTGAAATGGATCCCCACCAAATACGTCATAAGCCCCAAGGGCAAGGTCCTTCTTTCAACCGTCGTCACTGAAAAAGTTGAGGCTTACCTCAATAAGTGATATATTATCTAATTGAACAGTTGAATATGAAAAGGTTTTTGATGATTTGTGCGGCCGTCGCGTTCGTTCCCGCACTGATTTCCTGCGCCGGGGGAAAAGCAAAGAAAGCCGACGCCACCAAGATTCTTGTGGCTTATTATTCCGCGACCGGAACGACGGCCAAGGTCGCTGCTGATCTCGCTTCCGTAACCGGAGGTGACCTATATGAGATAAGGCCTGTCACTCCCTACTCTGATGAAGACCTTGACTGGCGTAATCAGGAATCCAGGAGCAGTGTCGAGATGAAAGACCCTTCATGGAGGGAGCCTTTCGTTGAGGATCTCCAGGGTGCCGATTCATACGACGTGATCTATATCGGATTCCCGATATGGTGGAATACCGCTCCCACCGTCATCAATTCATTCATCGAGAAATACGGCTTCGAGGGGAAGACCGTTATCCTTTTCGGAACATCCGGAGGCAGCACTCTTGACAATGCCGTGAAAGTGTTCCGTGAAGCCTATCCGGACATCAATTGGAAGAGCGGAAAAACTCTCAACAACCTTACGACAGATGAGCTTAAGGCTTGGGTAGGATCCCTTTAAGCAACTGATATTCATTTAAAAAGTTATTTTCATTCCCTATATGGACAGTAAAACCCACGAACAGATAATCATCAAGATAAGCGGAGCCGACAAGCTCGGACTTACCGCTTCCGTCATGGGGATTCTCGCGAAGTACGATGCGCAGATCCTCGATATCGGCCAGGCCGACATCCATAACTCCCTTTCCCTCGGAATAATGATCCGTATAGACGAGCAGCATTCCGGGCAGGTGATGAAGGAACTTCTCTTCAAAGCCACCGAATTGGGAGTCAACATCGGCTTCGAACCAGTCGACGATGATGAATATGAGGCGTGGGTTGGCCGTCAGGGAAAGAACCGCTTCATCCTGACTCTGATCGGCAGAAGCCTTTCCGCAAAGCAGCTTCAGGCTGCGGCTCAGGCAGTGACTGAGCAGAACCTCAACATCGATTCGATAAGAAGGCTCACCGGCAGGATGAGTCTCCGCAATCCCGTCAAGAACGTCCGTTCCTGCATCGAGTTCTCCCTTCGTGGCACTTCACTCGACAGGGATGCCCTCCAGTCCCGCCTGATGAAGCTTTCTTCAGAGATGGGATTCGATTTCTCATTCCAGAAGGATGACATGTACAGAAGGATGAGACGCCTCATCTGCTTCGATATGGATTCCACTCTGATACAGACTGAATGCATCGACGAACTGGCCGACAGGGCCGGAGTCGGTCCTCAAGTGAGGGAGATTACCGAAAGGGCGATGAGAGGGGAGTTCGATTTCAAGGAGAGTTTCAAACGGAGGGTAGCCCTCCTCAAAGGACTGGACATTTCCGTGATGAAGGACATCGCGGAACACATGCCGATAACCGAGGGAGTGGAGAGACTGATGTTCGTGCTCAAGCAGTGCGGCTACAAGATCGCTATCCTCAGCGGAGGATTCACCTACTTCGGAGAGTATCTCCAGAAGAAGTTCGGCATCGACTATGTCTTCGCCAATGAACTTGAAGTTGACGAAACCGGACATCTCACCGGAAATTACGTGGGTGATATCGTGGACGGACACAAGAAAGCTGATCTTCTGAGGCTTATAGCCCAGACGGAGAAGGTCAACCTAGCGCAGACGATTGCCGTGGGTGACGGAGCCAATGATCTTCCGATGATTTCCCAGGCGGGACTCGGTATCGCTTTCCACGCCAAACCGAAGGTTGTCGCCAATGCCAAGCAGTCGATCAATACCATCGGACTTGACGGAGTTCTGTATTTCCTGGGATTCAAGGACAGTCAGTTGGGAGAGAGCGGAGTTCTGAAATGACGGTTCCGCAATCCGGAATAAAGCGAAACAGGAATCGCCATCGGCGGTTCCTGTTTTCTTGAAATGCCTTTCCCGACATTCGGGAAGGTCCAAAGATCAGATTATTTGTGTCATTCTCAGAATCCCGATCCGAACTGTTTCCAGTACTTTTCTTCGAGTTCCTTCCATGAAGCGGCGGCTTCTTTGTATACCTTGTCCGTGTAAGCGTCCAACTTTTCAGGGGTGGGGTCTTCTTCGAGTTCTTTCAGTCCTGAGAGAGCTGACTCCTCTATGGCTTTCACGTTCTCCATGAAGCCCTTCTTTGTCGTCTGCCAGGAAAGGGTGGCGAGCTTGTTGGCCTTCCTGAATTGCCAGAGGACGGCGTTGTCGGAGTACTTCTTGTGGCCGCAAAGGTCAAATGCTTCGGGTAGTTCAGTGGTTCCGCAGAAAATGGGGATTCTGGGGCTCTGGGCGGGATTGTCGACCGAGAACCAGCATACTCCTCCGACAGAGTCGGGAAGCCAGTCACGAAGCTGTGTCACATGTGAATATGAGCACCAGGCTACGGCGACAGTGCGGCGGAATTCCACCGTGCCGGGGGCGATTGCGTTGAGGGTGTTCCTCATGGTGGTTGTGAGCCAGGGGTTGGCTACGGGGCTAACTCCGGTATAAGCGGGGGTTTCTCCTCTCTTGGGATAATTGTACACGACATTCTTCGTCATGTCGAAGTCAGTTCCTTCGAAGGTCGAGCGGAGAAGGTCGGCAACATCTGTTGCGGAAAGTTTCCTCTCGGGTTTCACCGAGAAGGGGAGGGCCTCCATGTCGAAAGTGAGGCCAAGTGAAGGGGCGAGATTGTTCAGGATGAAGTATTCCCTGTCACGGAAATTGTGCCCTTCGGCGTAGGAAGTGTTGTACGCCTTCCAGAAAAGAAGTTCACCCTTACCGTCCCAAAGACCGTTGTCGAGAGCGACTTTCTCCACATTGTTCGAGCAGAGGAAGTTCTTGGTGTCCTTCCTGTCGATCTTTCCGATTCTGGGGATGTTGGCGGATACCGCGACTTCGTCATCGGGGACTCTTCTTGCGACCCATACGGCCCCTATCTTGTCCTTGCCGCATCCCGTTATCTCGAACTGCCAGATTTCGTTCTTGTCAGCTACCGAGAGGCATTCCCCTCCGTCACCGTAGCCGTAGGTCTGGGCCAAGGTGCCCATCAGGATGACCGCGTCGCGGGCATTGTCGCACCTCTGGAGGGCGACCCTTTCGAGTTCCTCGATGGTGAACATCCCCTTGGGGTTTATAAGGGTGTCCGGACCGGAAAATGTCGTTTCACCGATGGCAACCTGCTTTTCGTTGAGACAGGGGTATGCCGTGTTGAGATATGCGTAAGTGTGAGCCACTTCCGGGATCTCACCCATCAGGCGTACTCCGGTGGTGTCACCCCTGAAGGCGGTGTGCATGGTTCCGCGGTAGACTTTGTGCATCTTCCCCTTCGGATGGTCCTGTGCCGGTTCCATGTGTACCCAGGTGCGGTATGTGCCGTCGCAGGTGTGGGAAGTGATGACAGAGCCGTCGGCGCTGGCTTTTTTGCCTACCATGATGGAGGTGCAACTCTGGCCGCTGTACTCTTCGTATTTCTCTTGTGCCACCGCTACGAAAGCGAAGGTGGAAAGGATGAGGATGAGTGAAAGTATCCGTGATTTCATGGGCGAAAGTGTTAATTCCGTTGTATATGTACAAAAATAGACATTTTCGGGAGAATTCGCTCTCTTTGCCCTCCATGTGGGCGAATATCTGGCATGTCCGGGGGCGGAGGTCGTGAGGGAAGCGGTCCGCATATTTGGATTATTCACTATCTTTGCGCCCGTCCACATTTTTATGAACTTTTGACGCTTTTGAAAAAGACCTCCGCAAATACCCCTGTACCGCATTTTGAGATTGACGGGAATTTCCGCTCCATGGAGTCATTCATCGGGGAAATCCCTTCGGCTTTCCCTTCAGCGGAACTTTTCTACACCGGCAAAAGAAATACCCTCAGGCTTTTCAGTACGGAATGCGGGGAAGTCGTCGTCAAGAAGTTCAAACTCCCGGCCTTCCCGTGGAGATGGTTCCTTTCTCCGGAAAAGGGCTACAAGGCCAGAAAGGCCTATTTCAACGCTCTTCATCTTGCCGCTATCGGCATAGACACCCCTTCTCCCGTAGGTTATCTTATCGAAGAAAGGGGAGGAAGGATATCTTCCGAATATTACATAAATCTCCGTCAGGACTCCAAGTGCGTAGCCGAAGAAATCCACCCCGACGGCGCGGTGGACCTCATCCTTTGCCGGGCGGTGGCCAGTTTCCTTGTGTCACTGCACTCGAAGGGAGTTTACTACGGCGATCTGACGCTTGCGAACATACTCTTCAGTAAAGACGGCGATTCTTTCTCCTTCGGCATGGTGGATACTGACAGGTGTGTCTTCATGAATCCACTTCCGAAGTGGTATTGCCTTCGTGATCTGAGAAGGATGACAAGGGATATGGAAGTGCACCGCATTATGGTTGAATACTATGCCTCTTTCCGGGGCTGGAATCCGTCAAGAACCTTGAGGCAAGTGAATTTCCTGAAATTCTTCCATGAACTGAGAAAGAAAGTCCATTTCGCCTCCAGAAAACTTCGGGACACTTTCTTGTCAAAATGACCTTCCATCTCTCCACCGGAGGGATTGGCACTCCCTTTGCAATCTGACTTGCCGAACATAGCTTTACACTTAAATCAATGACCATCATGGATAACATCACTACAAGAACATTCGCGGGGATTGAACGCCCAGTCGCAACTCCTTCAAACATATCTTCTCTCCGTGACGACGAGATATTCGTTTTCGGAAGCAATCTCGCCGGAATGCACGGTGGGGGAGCCGCCCGTTTCGCTTTTGAGAATTTCGGGGCGAAGTGGGGCTGCGGAGTCGGAATGAGCGGCAAGACCTACGCCATCCCCACCATGCAGGGTGGAGTCGGGACCATCGCTCCCTATGTCGAGGATTTCATCGCTTTCGCGAAAAATCATCCTGACCTTTATTTCTACGTGACGAGAATCGGCTGCGGAATAGCCGGATTCAAGGACAGGGAAATCGCTCCGCTTTTCGCTTCAGCCTTGGATCTGCCCAACGTGGCGCTTCCTGAGTCTTTCATAAGTGTCTTGAAATAGAAATATTCATACAAATCAATCGGGCCGGCCATTTTTGACCGGTCCTTTGTGTTTCTAAAGGGACTCACTGTCTGAAAAATGTGACAATTCCGTTTCAAGTCGCTTTCTGAATGTGAAATTTCAGTTAAGAAAATGTACGTTTCACCGAAATTGGCACCTCCGGATTTGTTCCCGTGGGGGATTAAGCATACCTTTGCGGCCGCAATTACAACTTTGTCCGTTGAAATGATACTATTCGATTGTGAGCGGCTCAAGCATCCTTACCAGGGGTTCTACACATATTGTGATTCCCTCGGCAGGGCTCTTGCCGCTGAAGCCAGACTCCGTTCGGAGAAGATGTGCTTCTATCTTCCCGAAAGGTTTGAGGGAAGGTTCGGAGATGACATGGATTATCTCCGATACCGTTCACTTGACCGTTATTTCCTCCGTACCCCGTCCGGTATAGACATCTGGCATTGCGCCCGTCAGAGGAGCCATTTCATGCCGAATGCCGGAAAGGCCAAAGTTCTTCTCACAGTCCACGATCTGAATTTCTTCCTCAGGGATACTCCCATAAAACATGCCCGTCATTGGGTCCAGATGCAGCGTTCTCTCGACCATGCTGACAGGATAGTGACAATTTCGGAGTTTTCGCGCCGTCAGCTTCTTGAAAGCAACTTCATTCTCCGGGACAAGAAAATCGATATGGTTCACAACGGTATCACCGAATATACCGGAACACCCGTCCGTCCCGCCGTCGTTCCCGCCGGACCATACCTTCTTTCGGTGTGCAGGATCGCCAAACTGAAGAATTCCGAAGTGCTGGTTCCCCTTCTTGAGGGCAATGACCTCAGCCTCGTTCTTGTCGGTGCCTTTGACAGGTACCATTATGAGAATAGGGTCATGGAGGTTGCGCGCAAGTGGGGAGTGCAGGACAGGGTCATTTTCACCGGCCCCGTGAGTGAAGACGAGAAGTACTGGTATATGGAGAACTGCCATGCCTTCGTTTTCCCCTCGCTGGCCGAAGGGTTCGGACTTCCGGTTCTCGAAGCGATGAGATGCGGCCGTCCGGTCTTCGTCTCCGACAGGATGAGCATCCCCGAAATCACCGGCGAATACGGCTTCTATTTCAACCACGATTTCGATCCGGACGGAATGAAATCCGAGTTCGAAAAGGGAATGTCGGCCTTTGAAAGGGGAGAGATCGACGTCAAGGCTATGATCGCTCATGCCGAATCATTCTCATGGAAGAATGCGGCGAAGCAGTATTTCGCGATCTATGACGATATGCTTTCCGACCGGTAGGGGGAAAGCTGACTGATGCACGGATGGGAGAAATTATCCGATCCTCCGTTTCTTTCCCTTGTCTCCCACGACCCAATATTGACCGTTTTCGATAAGAAGGGCCCTTCCCCTTCTTTTTTTCATGTTGACCCTGTTGTCCACGTTCACGTCTATGACCTTTCCGCCATAGAAAGTGGAAACGTCCCTGAAGATGGTGTGGCCCACTATGACGTGGTTCACTCCGTATCTGGACAGGATCATGTCAAGGGAATCGGCCGCTATCGGTTTACGCTTTTCCTCCTTCTGGACAAGGCCCCTGTACCATATGGGACCGAATGACCCGTACAGGAAATTGAGGGTGTCACTGAGGGCTTTCCGGTCAGCGTTTTTCATGAAGATGGCCCTTGACATCTGGCGGTTGACTTCCCCGATGGGAAGATCCCAGTCATAGAAGTCCTTTCCGAGCCCACCGTGTACGAAGATGTCGCCTCCGATTATGCCGACAGTGTTCCATGAAGAAATCCACCTCCCCAGTTCCGAGTTCTTCCCGTAAAGGGAGCGGTATTCCATCGAAAGGGACTTGGCGAGGGCGGGGTACTTCTCCTTGGCGTATCTCATGTCTCCGGCGAATCCCATCGGTTCGTGGTTTCCGAGGAACATCGTCACCCTTCCTCCCTGGAGTGAAGCCTGCCTCTGAAGTTCGTAGAAAAGCCAGAATATCTGCGTCACGTCATTTCCGCGGTCGAAGACATCTCCTATGACGACAAGGTGGTTCTTCCCGAAGGACCAGTCGAGGTTACCGTCAATGACTCCGTTTCCCTGCAGAAGGGAAACCACGCAGTCAAGCCTTCCGTGGGGATCGGACATGACGAAGAGCTTCTCCGGCTGTGAAGGATACAGCCAAGGCTCCCTTTCCACGGGCCTAAGTGTCACGTCGAAAGGGAATTTTCCGCGGTGATCGGTGACGGTGAAAGTGTACCCTTGAGAAAGCGAAGGGACCGTCCGGTCGGAGATGTTTCCGTCTCCGTCCACCGTTATCACCCTCACTCCGGAGTCCGTATACAGAATGTACGGTCCGTCGACCGACAGGGAATCCTTCAGCGTCTTGGGCCTTTTGGCATCCAAGGGGATTACGGCCACTATGGTGAGCAGGACGGCTCCTATGAAGGCGGAGAGAGTGTTTGCGAAACGTTTCATCTTCTTTCGGAATTGTAATGACCCAAAGATAGTGAATCTTTCGCTTGCGTAAAACTTGAATGCGGGGCAGGGGGATTTTTCGGGGAATTTGAGTATTTTTGGATTCCGGTCCGGAAGAGGCCCGCTCTGTGGAGAAAAATGTGCAAAAAAATAAGGCACCTCCCGGAGGAAGTGCCTTTGGAGTAGGGACGATCGGATTCGAACCGATGACCTCTTCAATGTGACTGAAGCGCTCTAAACCAGCTGAGCTACGCCCCTATGGCCGGATGCGGATGCAAAGATGCGCAAAAAAAATGAATTAAACAACTTTTTGTCCCTTTTTGATTTGTCTGCGTACTGAAAATGCTGATGCCTATGGGAAAAGGATTCTTCCGCTTTGTAGCGTTCACCGCGGTCGCCTTGGCGGTGGCGCTGACGGAGTCGTGCACATCTTCACCGGAGAGGAAGGCGGGACACGTCATTGTCCTGGGTTTTGACGGATTGGCGGGATTCGCTCTGGATTCAGCCGATGTCCCGTGCCTACGGTCTTTGATGGAAGAGGGGAGTTGGACAACGCGAAAACGCTCCGTCCTTCCCACTTCGAGTGCCGTCAACTGGGCGAGCATGTTCATGGGCGGAGGACCGGATGCCACCGGGTACATAGATTGGGATACCAAGGAACCCGCGTTCACTCCTGCGGCCCTTTCTCCCTCGGGTCACGTTCCCACCGTCTTCACCTTGATGAGGGAGAAATATCCCTTGGCCGAGACAGGCTGCGCCTTTCAATGGGACGGAATATGCCATGTCGTTGACACGTCGGGCATTTCCATGGTGGGTAAGTTCGAAGGAACGGAAGACGGGATAGAAGAGCAGCTCGCCTTCGTGGCCGATTATATCAAAAACTCGAAACCGGAATTGGCCGCCTTTGTCTGGGATTACCCCGATCATACCGGACATTCGGTGGGTTGGTATACCGGAGAGTACTATTCCATGCTGAAAAGGCTGGACGCTGTAGTGTCCGGAGTGAAGAAGGCCATTGAAGAGGCCGGAATGATGGACGATACGGTCCTTATCATAACTTCAGACCATGGCGGACATCAAAAGGGTCACGGGGCTTCGGTGGATTCGGACCTCTTTTCTCCCTTGATCTTCTACGGTAAGGGCATCCGCAGGGGGGTCGAGATCTCCGGACCGGTGTACCAGTACGACGTCGCCGCCACGATAGCTGATATCCTCGGACTCGATATCCCTTCCTACTGGAGGGGAAAACCTGCCCGCGAAATTTTCTCCAAGTGAGGCTCCATACATATAATTATACAGTGCTGAATGATGAACGACAAGATACTAATTCCTTCTTCCGTCAAGGTCATCTCATTTGACGCCGATGATACCCTTTGGGAAAACGAACCCCTGTTCCTTGATGCGGAAGCTCTTTGGGCCGATGTCCTTTCTCCCTACGGAACGAAGGAGGAACTCTCGGCACGTCTTTTCGAAGTGGAATCCGCCAATATGGAGGACTTCGGGTATGGGGCCAAAGCCTTTACTCTGAGTCTTATACAGTCGGCGCTGGAGATTTCGGGAGGAAAGGTCTCTTCGGAAGATCTCGTCAGAATCCTTTCAGCGGGAAGACGCATTCTCCATAACCCCGCTTCTCCGATTGAAGGGGTGGCGGAGACATTGGAGACCATCCGGCGGAGCGGAAGGTATTTCCTTGTGCTGATGACGAAGGGAGATCTTCTCGACCAGCAGCATAAACTCCAGCGTTCCGCTTTGGGAAAATACTTCGACAGGGTGGAAATCGTCTCCGGGAAAACCGAGAAGGAATATTCGTCCCTTCTTTCCTCGCTTGAAGTCCCGCCTTCGGCTTTCCTTTCGGTGGGGAATTCATTCCGCTCCGATATAGCGCCGGTCCTGCAGATGGGCGGATGGGGAGTGTATGTCCCTTTCAGGGTCACGTGGGAGCATGAGAAGGTGGAGGAGTATCCTCACGACAGATTGTTCCAGGTGGACAAGATCGGAGATATTCTGCCGCTACTGGGACTGTAGGGACACCGAAAAGATTCTGTCAGCGTCTTTTTGACACCGACATCGGAAGGGTAGAGGTGGCGGGATGACGCTTCCTAACGGAACTGTTTCGTCGATTCGTTGTACCGGAATCCGTTGCTCATCATAAGGGTCGTGAGATCGGATTTGCTCATGCCCAGATCGCCGCACAGTTCATCCAGGGAGGAATAGCTGTCACGGAGCTTCTGGTTCAGCACACTCATCAGCATCATCGGGTTCTTCGGGAGGTCCATGTATCCTTTCGATTATTTTGTGAGGGTGCAAAGATAGTGATTCGCTTTGAAAGTTCACTACCGCTTTGGCCTCCCTTTGTGCCTTTATTGCTATATTTGCGTGATGAAGGGCCCCGAAAACGGCTTTTCCGCACTTAAAACGCACTTAAGATGGATTACAAGGTTCTGTTCGCTATGGCCTCCGCGGCCATCCTTCTTGCCGGTAGCTGCTCTTCCGGCGCCCCTTTCACAGTAAGCGCCTCTACGGAGGAACTCGACATCGCCGCTTCGACAATCGATTCGGTGTGGGTTGAACCTACGACAGTGAAGGTCCTCTCGGCGACGACGGACGGGAAGAGTTTCCTTGTCAAAGGAAAGGTGGAAGAGCCCGTATACGGCTCCGTCAATCTTTCCGTTTCTTCCGAAGGGAAGTCAAACAGGACTATGACCATTCCACTCATCATCGAGAAGGGGGATGTGCACTATTCCGTCTTCAGGAGCTGGAGGGCGAAGGATACCCCTCTCAATGACGGAATCAATGAGATGATGCTCGAGTACACCGACCTTTTCCAGAAAGTCAGGGGCACGGAAGACGAGACTTCGAGGATGGCTGATTATCTGGAGGAGTTCATCTCCGTCCATCGGGACGATCCTTCATCGATCTATGCCCTCTCTCTCGGTGATACGTATCTTGGTGCCGATAAAAAGCTCTCCCTGATAGACAATCTCACTCCGAGGATCCAGCAGGTGAAGGAGGTCGTCACGATGAAAAAGGACCTCGAGACCATAGCCGCCACTTCTCCTGGAAAAAAGTTCGTGGACTTTGCGGTGGAGTATGACGGCAAGACCACTTCTCTTTCCGATTACGCGGGGAAGGGAAGTCCGGTGCTTCTGGATTTCTGGGCATCATGGTGCGGACCCTGCCGTGAAGAGACCCCTTATATAGTGGCCGCATTCAAGGAGTTCGGTCCCAAGGGACTCACCGTCCTCGGCATTCCCACGAACGACAAGCCCTCGGATACACTTGCCGCCATGGAGGAACTCGGGATAACTTATCCCCAGATGATGAACGCCCAGATGGTGGGTGCCGGAGCATACGGGGTGAAGTACATCCCGACTCTCATCCTCATCGGAGGTGACGGGACTATTCTCCGTCGTGATTTCCGCGGCGAAGAAATCCGACAGGCCCTTCTGGAACTTTTCCCCCAATAACATTCAGCCTTACCGTTAACCATTGACTGACCTTTTTCATGATGATCGACACTTTGACCAGAGCCTTCGCGGCGGTGACCCTTTTCCTCTCGCTTTCCTTCGCCTCAACTGCGCAGGAGGAGAACAGCTTTGTCCATGAGCAGTCTGACGGATATGTCTATCCGACTGATCCCGAAGTTCTTTCACAGCTTTCCAAATGGCAGGACCAGAAGTTCGGAGTCCTCATCCATTGGGGACTTTACGCCATCCCCGGAATAGTCGAGTCATGGAATCTCTGCAACGAGGATTGGATCGTAAGGCCGGAGGGCAGCACATACGAAGGATACAAACAGTGGTACTGGGGGTTGTCGAAGGAATTCAACCCGGTGGACTTCAATCCGGACCAGTGGGCCGACGTCCTTTCCCGAACCGGTATGAAGTATGTCATCTTCACCACCAAGCATCATGACGGATTCTGCATGTTCGACTCCCGTCTGACGGATTTCACGGTGGCGAAGGGACCCTTCGCGGATGATCCCCGCAAGGACATCGCGAACGAAGTTTTCAAAGCCTTCAGGAAGAAGGACTTCATGATCGGAGCGTATTTCTCCAAGCCCGACTGGCACTGCGAATGGTTCTGGAATCCTTATTACGCCACACCTGACAGGATGTGGAACTACAAGATAGACCAGCATCCCGACTGGTGGAAAAAGTATCAGGATTTCACGGCGGGGCAGCTCGATGAACTGACCGGTGGCCGTTATGGAAGGATCGATATCCTCTGGCTTGACGGAGGATGGATAACCGGAGACCAGGTCGGACTCGACGGGATCCTCGAAAATGCCAGGAAGGTGAGCCCGGGGCTCATCAGCGTCGACCGTACGATCGAAGGCAAGAATGAGAACTACCAGACCCCCGAAAGGATGGTTCCCGACCATCAGATCAATCATCCTTGGGAAAGCTGCCTTCCCCTGAGCAACGACTGGGGATGGGTCCCCAACGCTCCTTACAAGAGCGCCGGCAAGGTCATCAACACCCTGGCCGAGATTACCGCCAAGGGAGGATGCTTGATCCTTGGAGTGGGCCCCACGGCAAAGGGCGTCATAGAAGAGAGGGAAGTGGACATTCTCCTTAAGATAGGGGATTGGCTGGACCGTTACGGGGAAGCGATCTACTCGACGAGGGCGGTTCCTCAGTACAACTGCGGAAAAATTTGGTTCAACGGCTCCAAGGACGGGAAAACCCTCTACGCGATCTACGCTCTTGAAGATGGAGAAAGCCTTCCGGGAGAGATTTCGTGGGAAGGCAATGTGCCCACGGGCAAAGTGATCCTTCTGGACGGAGGCAAAACTCTCCGCACGAAGGTTGAAGGGGGGAAGGTTACCGTTACTCTTCCCAAAGGCATGAAGAGCGAATCCTTCGCCCTTAAGTTTCAGGTAAAATAGTTTTCACACAATAATGACGCAGGAAAAAGAAATAACACTCAAAGATTATCTCGCGAAGCAGGAAAGGGCATATGTCGAACAAGTCTCCCATTTCTTCGATATCCCCTTTGAAAAAGGCCGGACGCCAGTCCCGAAAATGGCCGAAAGGATTGACAAAGCTTTAAGCGACAATCCTGTAGCCTTCCTCAGACACTTCTCGGAATACGAACTGAGGATGCTTCGGGACCTTTCGATGAAGGGCATGAACGGCAGTCTGCAATTGCCTTATATCCATCATTACGACATAAGTTTGTCCCTTCATTTCATTGAGGAAGTGAGGGATTTGAACGGATTTCATGTCGTACGCTTCCCCCAGGGGATGTATCAGAGAATCGCTCCGTACGCCCCCGACGCATACGCGAAGGGTGTACTTGAACGCACGTTCAAATACGATTACTTCATGTGGGGATGCACCGTTCTGTACGGCTTTCTGCCGGAAGAGGATTTTTCCGCCTTGGTGGACGGGCATTTCAAGAAGAACAACAAATTCATCACCAACTGCTCTCTCCGTTACAAGGCATTTTGTGTCGACACCTCCTCCTCTCCGAACCGCATCTGCGCCCCTGATGCCGAAATGGTCAGGGAAGAAGTCTTCGCCCTGATGAAAAAGACCGGATATGACCGCCTTCCTCTGGCCGAATACACTCTTGAGGAAATAATGGAATGCGGAATGGAGGCTCCTCTTTTCACCCCTCTGAAGAATACTCCCGAAGGGAGGAACCTTTTTATGACGATCGTCGATTTAGGTTTCCCGCCGACCGAGGTCGATGTCGTCATGTTCGACATATGGATGGTCATCCAGACCGGGGACATGTCCCAGATTGACGAACTTATCTCACAATACATCGACGAGGATGAAGATGATGCCGAAGAGAGGATGTGGAAGATGAAAAAGGCCATCCTCCGTTATCGTGACGTCGTCCCGATGTGGGCTTTCAGGGGAAGGACCTGGAAGGAGGTGAAAGGGGAACATGATTACGTGAATGAGCCAGTCTCCTCCTTCTCGCCTTCATCTCCGGGTGAAGGGGAAAAGCTTGTCGGCTTGAGGCGCCTTTCGGGCGTGGGAAGGAATGACCCTTGCCCCTGCGGCAGCGGCCTCAAATACAAAAATTGCCACGGAAAAAATCTCAATTAGGAAACCATGTTCAAGGTAAGCGAACTCATGACCACTCCGCCCGCGGAGTTCTCCACTGCGCTGGAGGAAAAGGTGTACGAAACCTTTTCTTCTCTCGGAATGGAGTGGTGGAGAGTGGATACGGATCCCGGCCTCACGATGGAAGACTGTCAGAACATCGACCGCAAGATCGGCTGCAGGATCGTGAAGACCATCTTCCTTTGCAACCGTCAGCAGACGGAATTCTACCTCTATGTCACAACGGACGACAAACCCTTCGTGACGAAGGATTTCTGCAGAACCCTCGGAATCCCCAGGGTGTCTTTCGCACCGGCGGACCGCCTTATGGAACTGACCGGAGTAAGTGTCGGCGCGACGACTGTCCTCAGCATGCTTCTGCCTTCGGCTGAAAAGGTCCATCTTGTCATGGACAGGAGCGTTACCGAAGATGAGTGGTTCGCCTGCACTGACGGGACGGCCACCTGCTTTGTGAAGATGAGGACCGTTGACCTCATGGAAAAATTCCTGCCTTCGACAGGACATGTGCCTTTGATCATATAGTATATGGTATCGCTTCGCAGAATGCATTCAGCGCCGTTCCTCACCGGCTGCGCCGTTTCCCTCATGAGTTCCTGCTCCGGCGGCAGCGGAACCGCTTCCGGAGAGGGTGTCCTCCCCGGGGAATCCGCCACCTACGGGGACGAAGGTGAACTCATAGATCCGATCCCCTTTCAGGAAATCGGGGGAGTGAGCGTCGGAAACGCCCAGGATGACAAAGCCAAGACCGGTGTCACCGTTTTCTATTTCCCTGCGGGAGCTACAGCTTCGGCCGTTGTGCTTGGAGGGGGACCCGCCTCAAGGGAAGTTCCGCTTCTGGATCCCGCACGCAACACTCCGCCACTCGACGCCCTTGTTTTCGGAGGAGGGTCAGCCCACGGACTGGCGGCTTCGGATGGCGTCGTCGCTTGCATTGAAGAGAACGGCAAGGGTTATGACACCGGTTACGGGCTGGTCCCGATCGTGTGCCAGAGCGACATCTTCGACCTCTCTTACGGAGACGGATCCGTCCGTCCGGACAGGAAGATGGGATATCTCGCTTGTGAAAGGGCGATGAAGGGGAACTCTCCCCAAAGCGGAAACATCGGAGCCGGCACGGGTGCCACTGTCGGAAAACCTGACGGTATGCTCACTTCGCAGAAAAGCGGCATAGGCTACGCCGCGGCCAAGATCGGTGATCTCAAAGTCGGAGTCGCAGCCGTTGTGAACGCTCTCGGTGACATCTACAAGGACGGCGTGAAGATAGGGGGAATGACAACGCCCGACAGAAAAGGGTTCGCAGACGCTTCGTCCGCCATTCTCCGCAATCAGTATCATGACCTCATCACGGGGAACACCACCCTTGTCGCCGTATTCACGAACGCGGATTTCACGGTGGCGGATCTTCAGAAAGTCGCCGATATGGCTTCAGCCGGAATGCCCCGGGCCATACGTCCCGTCTTCACTATGGCTGACGGGGATACGGTATATGCCCTTTCCGTCGGTGAGGAAAAGGTGAGTTCGGATGTCAATACGGTCGGAGTTCTCGCTTCCATCATAGTCGAAAAGGCTATAGCGGACGCCGTGCAGTCGAGCCGGATAAGTGAGGAGGAATTTCTCCGGAACGTGCGGTAAGTTTCTCTTTTCCAATAGAATGGATGACCAGTAAAATACAATAAAGCCTCTCCGCGGAGAGGCTTTATGCGTATACCCGGCTTCCTGTCGTCGGGAAGATTGAGGGCTTCTTCTACGGATGGTAGATGAGCCTTTTTGTCTTGGGGTCACGGGAATAATGGGTGAAGAATTCCCACATCTCGGCTGCCGCGCCCTTATAGTTCCAGTGGCCGTATTCCTCAAGGGAAATCATCTTCACAAGAGGGGTGTTCCCTTTGTAGAGGGTGCCTTCGTGCATCGTGAGGTTGTCCTTGGTTTCGATGGCCTTGCGGTCCCTGACCTCCATTCCGAAGATCGGGTCGATCGAAGGGTCGGCCGTTTTGCCGAGGGTGATGCCGTTGAGCTGGCAGAGGGTCTCGACGGCTCTGAGAAGACCGCCTTTGGGATTTCCGGGCTCATTGCCGGAAGGGGTGTCAGTGAAGCGGCTGTCGTTGGTCCCGGCGCAGATGAGGTAACCCACCTCCATGTTGCCGCCGTAACGGCGAATCTGCTCGTTGATGGCTTCCTGGGAATTCATGTTGACCCTGGCGTCGAAGATGATTCCTCCCGCCATGGAAGCTCCTGCGGCGATGAGGTTCGTCTTGAAGATGCACATGTTGGTCGTGTTCATTCCACCGGCGGAAAGACCCTGGCAGTAGACCCTTGAAGGATCGATCTGGGGATATTTTGCAAGGAGGTGACGGATCGTGGCTTCGATTCCGTCGGTTCCCATTGCGGCGAAGCGGTCACGTCCCTGCCATTCGAACTCGGCTGCGATGAATCCTTTCTCGGAGGAGAGTTCAACCATTCCGGAAGTCTCGGCCTGGGTCCTGGGGTCATTGTTGTTGCCGTGGAGCATTATGACAAGGGGAACGCTCGCTTTGGGGGCCGAGAGCAATCTCTCGGGAATGTATTCGTACCAGAGGAAATCACCCCATCCGCAAATGTTCTCTTCTACGATGTTCCTCTTTATTCCGAGGCGGTCGAACATCACGTAGGAGACGAACTCGAAGGGAACGGTGTTCCTAAGATCGGTTCCGCCGTACCACGTATGGTAGTTGTTGTAACGGTAGTTGCGGCTGAAAACTTCGTCCCATGCTTTGGCGAAAAGGACGGCGTCGCTTTCTTTCGCGGAATTCACCACGACCCTTTCAACGGGGTGGGAGGGATTCTCATAGAGGTTGCCGCTCACTTTTTCGGCGTTGTTGGCCGCTATGTAGTAGTCGGAAACGGCCTTCTGTGAAGATGCGACATAGGCGGGAACGGGAATGCTGGCCGCATGGGGTTTGATCGTGCCTCCAATTGTAAGGATGCCGGACACCATCTTGTCGTGGGAAGAAAGGACGGAGTTGATGAAGGTGGCTCCCGCTCCCTTTCCGATGAGCTTGAGGTTATTGATGGCGCGCAGCTTTTCAAGGAGCTTATAGTATACTTCGAGGTCCTTCACTTCGCTGTATTTGCCGGAAGAGGGGTTCACGACATAGACAGTTGCGAGGTATTCGTCAATATGGGTTTCCATGCCGAAGGACTTTATGATGCTCATGGGGTCTTTCACCGCCTTGTCGGGGTAGATTATGTAGGTGGGGTTGACGGTCCTGTCGGCAAGGCCTGACCTTCTCTTGGGGGAGATTCTCCAGGCTTTGGCTCCGAGTCCTTCGACCTCTTCACACCTTACTCCGGTATTGACGTACGGCTCAAGGAATTCCCTCAAGCGGGAATATCCGGCTACGGAAAGTTTCGTGTTGGAAGAGCCGTATTTGGGGTTCATCCTGCCGTCCGGGCCTTCGAAAGCGGAGTACATGTCGAGATATTCCGCACCGGAACGGTCACAGTAGGCCTTGAGAAGGGAATTGTAATTTTTCACCTTGTCCGGTGATACGGGGGCTCCTCCCATCATTCCGCCTCCGTTCGACGGGGGAAGAACGCAGAACAGATACACCTGGGCTCCAGCCCCAAGAAGTGCGTCCGAGACTTTGGTGACGGATGATAGCACCTGCTCCTCACTTTCTGAACCGAGGTCGGAGGAACCGATTTCGATGAAAGCCTTGGAGGGGGAGTGGCGGGTGAGTTCCGGGATCCGGTCCACGAGTTCACCGACGGTGCTTCCGTCTATGCCTCTATTGAGAATATCGGTGTTGGCGAACAGTTCCTTCCATTCGCAGTCCTCCATTATGCTTCCTCCGGCGAAGAGGATGCATCCCGGTTTGGGATCCATTATGTTGAAGATGTCGGCCCTTCGTTCCTTTCCGGCAACGAATGCCTTGCTGAAATCCATCATGCCTCCGCCTGGCTGTGCGGAAACCAGAACTCCTGCCGCGAGGACGGCTCCTATTGTAGACAGTATCTTTCTCATCGCTCTATTCGTTTACGTACTTTTCGATGTTCTTCTTCCAGACGAGGTATCCTTTTCCCATGAGGTGAAGGTCGTCGCATCCGAGTTCCGGATTGAGGTTCACTCCGTCGGAAGCGAGGAAATGGGAGTGGTTGTCTATGTAAGTGCAGCCGTTCTTGGCGCAGAAGTCCTTGTAAAGGGCGTTGAGTTCAACGATCAGGCGGTTCTTTTCGTCGCTGTTTCCCATATCCATGAACATGGGACGGGGACCCACCGGAAGGACGGACTGGATGTATATCTTCGTTTCGGGGCTTTCCTTCCTGAAAGTCTCCACTATCTTGGAGATATTGTCCATCACCTGTGAAAGGGGAGTGCGGGGAAGGTCGTTCGTCCCGATGGCGAGGAAGAGTTTGTCGGGGCGGTGGCGTGTGAGTTCATTCACTCTCGAAAGGACCGTGGAGGAAGTGTTGCCGTCGATTCCGCGGTTCAGGATATCGTCCCTTCCGAAGAGTTCGTTCCATTCGCAGTCGTCGGTGATGCTGTCTCCGGCGAAGATGATGCCTCCGCGGTGGACAGGGAGAACATCGTAGCGCGTCCCCTGGGGCATGGTTTGGGCGTTGAGCCCGATTCCCATGAGGGCGGCGAGTGCTGTGATGATGATTTTTCTTTTCATATCTCTCATATGATTGTTGTGTTAGGGTAATGCAAAGTTATTCCAAAAGGCATTTTCACCTTTGCCAATATCTTCAGAAAGGATGGCGATATCTTTATTTTCATCTTTTGTCTCCGCGTGGAAACAAAATCCGGCGGGCCTTTCAGCCTGCCGGAGCAATTTGACTCATGGAGGGGACCCGCTAGTCGATGGCCTCTTTCCATGCTTCGAAATTCTTCATCTCCTGCTCGCATTTTTCTCCGTCGCAGGCGATGACCTTCTTTACGAAGGCGATGAGGGTGGCCTTGATGAGGGCCTGCTCGAAGCCGTTGAAATCCGCCAGAAGGGCGTTGGTGTCGGCGACCACTTCATCGAGGGTGGGGGTCAGTTGGAGCATGCTCTCAAGGGAACCGCGTACTTCGTCGACGGGGCCTATGGCCTCAAGCTTCGCGATGTAGCTTTCGATGAATTCCTGCTCACGGACGTCGTAGTGTCCGTCGGCCTTGGCGAAGAACAGACCGGTTTTCGCCGCAAGGGTAATTACCTTTCCGATTGAATCTATTGTTGCCATATCGTGAAGTGTTTATTTCATTGAACCTGATGCCATGCCGAGGACGTTGATGACGCTCTTGGCGATGTCCGAAACGTTTCCGCTGCCGCCGGTTGCGGCTCCGATGATCTGACCGAGGTCGATTCCTCCGGTGGACTGCCTCTTCTGGGCGGAGCCTCCGAGGACGGATCCGAGGATGTCACCGATGTCGATGCCGTTCTTCTGGGCAGCGCCGCCCTTTCCGAGAACGGATCCGAGAATATCACCTATGTCGATGCCGGCATTTCCTTTCTTTGTCGCGGTCTGCTGGGCCTGGCCTCCGAGGACTGAACCGAGGACGTCACCGATGTCGATGCCGCCGTTACCCTTCCTTGTCGTTGTCGGGGCGGTCTGCCTCTGGGTGGGCTGAGCCTGCCCTCCGAGAACTGAACCGAGCACGTCGCCTATGTCGATGCCTGCGTTGTTTTTCCTTGCCGCAGTGGTGGTCTGCTGCTGAGCCTGACCTTTGAGAACCTGTCCCAGGACGTCACCGATGTCGATGCCGCCGTTGGACTTCTGTGCAGTGGTAGCGGTCTGTCCCTGCTTTCCGAGAACTGAACCCAGGACGTCACCGATGTCGACGCCACCGTTCTGTTTGTTTTTCTTGGAAGCGGAACTGACTGCCGAGCCGAGGATTGAACCGAGGTCCAGACCTCCCATGTTTCCTCCGGAAACGCCGTTGTTGACAGCGGATTTGAGGATGCTTTCCAGTAATCCAGCCATTTTGATTTTTGTTTTGGTGAGTGAATATTTGTGTTTGTGGTTTTGCTTGTCAGCGTTTTCTTTTTTAGGCAATAATTATGCCTTTTGGACGTTTTCTCCGTCTTTTTTGATGAGAAGGCACAGCCCTATTATCGTGAAGACGGCGTTGAAGATGAGAAGCTCGTAACTGAACTTGTATCCGCCGAACCACTTTTCGGAATTGCTCTGCAGGACAAAGCACAGAACGGGAGCTATGACTGCCACCAGGGGAACCCACTTGTCGTTCACCCGTTTTTTGCAGAGGATACCGAAAGTGAACATCCCGAGGATGGGGCCGTAGGTGTAGCTGGCTATCTTGTAGACGGCGTCTATCGTGCTTGTGTTGTTGAGGATATTGAAAACGAAGATGACGATGGCCATTCCGATCGCCATGCAGATATGCACCTTCTGGCGGACTGATTTGATCTTCTCCTCGCTCTTCCCTTTGGTTCCGATTATGTCCACGGTGAAAGAGGTGGTGAGGGAAGTGAGGGCTGAACCTCCGGCTCCGTAGGCGCTTGCGACAAGTCCCACTATGAAGAGGATTCCGACGATGCCGGGAAGAAGACCGCTGGTCGCGACGGCGGGGAAGAGGGTGTCACCCTTTTCGGTTATGCCGTTTGCCGATGCGAAAGTGTAAAGGAGAACTCCAAGACTCAGGAACAGGAAGATGACGACCGACTGCATCATGATGCTCGTCACGAGGTTCTTCTGGCTGTCACGGTAATCCTTGCAGCTTAGGGTCCTCTGCATCATGTCCTGGTCGAGTCCCGTCATGGCTACGACCGTGAAAAGACCTCCCAGGAACTGCTTGAAGAAGTACTGGGGATGGTTCACGTCATCGAAGTAGAACATCTTCGACATCGGGCCGCTGCCCTTTATTGTGGAAACGATTCCGCCCAGGTCGAGTCCAAGGTTCTTTCCGATGAAAACTATGCTGAGGATGACGGCTATGAGCATGCAGAATGTCTTCAGGGTGTCAGTCCAGATGACGGACTTCACTCCGCCCCTGAAAGTGTACGCCAGGACGATCCCCATGGATATGAGGATATTGAGGATGAAGGGGAGTCCGAGCGGATCGAATATGAGAAGCTGCAGCGTCAGGCACACGAGGAAGAGCCTTACCGATGCTCCGAGTATCTTCGAGATGAAGAAGAACCATGCGCCGGTTTTGTAAGAGGAAGCTCCGAAACGGTTCTCGAGATACTGGTATATCGAGACCACGTTGAGTCTGTAGAAAAGCGGAACCAGCACATACGCTATCACAAGATATCCTACGATGAAGCCGAGGACCATCTGCATGTAGCCGAATCCGCTCGCCCCGACCATTCCCGGGACGGAAACGAACGTGACGCCGGACATCGCCGACCCTATCATCGCGAAAGCGACCACATACCATTTGGATTTGCGACCTCCGCTGAAGAAGGTGGAATTGTCGCTTCCCCTGGAGGAAATCCACGAAACGAGGAACATCACCGCGAAATACGCGAGGACCGTTATTATGACTGCGACTGGAGACATCTCTAATGTGCTATTCGGTTCGGACCGCATTTGCGGCGCGGCCCAGGTAACAAACTTACGACTATTTACGGAAATTCGGAACAGGAGGGGCCTCTTTTTGCGGAATCTAGCGGAAGGTTTTTGAAAAAAATAAAGATTACGGAGAATTTTCCGTAAATTTCGGAAAACTCTCTTCTTATGTGTCTGCGTCGTTTGTCAGTTTCGTTTGCGCGTCCATACGGATGGGCCGCAGCCGCGGCCGCTTTGCTTGTGGCCTTCTCCTCATGTTCCACTTCTCCGTCGGATCCCGATGAAAGGGCTGCATCGGACCTTGCGGGAAGGATGATGGACCGGAACTCCTCAAAGGTTGTGTTCCACAAGATCTCTTCTCCGGAAGAAGGAAAGGATGTCTTCCGCATTGAATCCAAGGGTAAGAAGATCCATATCAGCGGAAACTCCTCCAACTCGATGGCGGTGGGTCTCAATCATTACCTCAAGTATTATTGCGACGTCAATATCGGATGGTTCGCTTCCGACAAGCCGTCCATCCCCCGGACACTCCCTTCAGTTGAGTCGCCCGTTGAGATACTGTCCCGTGTTCCGGAGCGTTTCTTCCTCAATTACTGCACTTTCGGTTACACCATGCCTTGGTGGAATTGGGAAGAGTGGGAGCATTTCATCGACTGGATGGCGCTTCAGGGAATCAATCTTCCTCTCGCCATAACGGGTCAGGAGTCCATCTGGTACAAGATATGGACGGAGATGGGGCTTTCCGATGAGGAAGTGAGGTCCTATTTCACGGGACCTTCGCACCTTCCCTGGCACAGGATGCTGAACCTCGACAAATGGGGTGGACCGCTTCCGCTTTCATGGCTCGAGGGACAGGAGGAACTCCAGAAGAAGATCGTCGCCCGTGAAAGGGAACTTGGAATGAAACCCGTGCTTCCGGCCTTCGCAGGTCATGTGCCTGAGGCTCTCTCAAGGATCTATCCCGACGCGGGAATCGAGAGGATGAGCGACTGGGCGGGATTCGACACGACGATGTTCCCTCATTTCCTGGACCCGATGGATCCACTGTTCCCGAAGATCCAGAAAGCCTTCCTCGAGAAGCAGACCGAGCTTTACGGTACTGACCATATCTACGGAATCGACCTTTTCAACGAGATGATTCCCAAGAGCTGGGAACCCGAATATCTTTCGAGGGTGAGCCGTCAGGTCTACGAATCCCTTGAAGCGGCTGACCCCGAAGGGGTATGGCTCCAGATGACATGGCTCTTCTACAATGAGAGGCAGTATTGGACGAAGGACAAGATAGAGCCCTATCTCACTTCGTATCCCAAGGACAAATCCCTTCTTCTTGACTACTACTGCGAGAGGATGGAAGTTTGGCAGACGACCGACTCGTACTTCGGTGTACCGTACATATGGTGTTATCTCGGAAACTTCGGAGGCAACACTTTCCTTGCCGGGGATATGGAAGAAGTGGGGAAGAGGATCGAGAATACCTTCGTGAACGGAGGGGAGAATTTCGTGGGGATAGGATCCACCCTTGAAGGCTTCGACTGCAATCCCTTCATGTACCAGTTCGTCTTCGAAAAGGCCTGGGACAAGCCCCAGCACAGGGATCTGTCTTCATATTCGGACGCTTTGGCCGACAGCCGTATGGGAGGAGAGTACCCCGATGGAAGGGAAGCCTGGAGAAAACTCCTGACGGATATCTACGTTGACCGCTCCGTTCCCGGACACAGCCCCATCCTGAACCTCAGGCCGTCCTTCGGCAGGTCCTCGTCTTACCACTCGAGCGTGCGCTTTTCTTATCACAACAACGAACTTCTCGACATAATAAGGAAACTCGTCTCCTGCCCGTCTTCCACTCCTTCGTACAACTTCGATGTCGTGAATCTCACAAGGCAGTGGCTGTCGAACCGCTTCGAGGAGGAATTCGCCCTTTACAAGGAGGCGTATTCCAAGGGTGATGTCGCCCTAATGAAGGAAAAGAGAGCCCTTCTTGAAGGGATCTTCGATGATCTTGAGAGCCTTCTGTCGACGCAGGAATATTTCCTTGTGGGCAAGTGGATAGCCGATGCCAGAAGTTGGGGAAAGGACGATGGCGAGAAGGATTATTTCGAGACGGACGCAAGGAACCTTCTCACTTCGTGGGGCGACCGGGGCAATCTTCTGACCGATTACGCTGACAGGACTCTCGCCGGATTGGTATCCACCTATTATAAAGGAAGGTGGGAGATGTTCTTCGATGCGGTTTCGCTTTCCATGGAAGCGGGGAAGGAATTCTCCGCCGAGGATGAGGCCGCCCTTCTGGAAAGGATGAAGGATTTCGAGGAGAGCTGGTGGAAGGACCGTCCCGGTTCCTTCGCTTCTTCACCTTCCGGGAACAGCCGCTCGGAAGTCATCCGCATCATCGGGAAGTATTCCGGTGAATGATTTCCGGAAATAGGTGCGGAAACAAGCGAAATGGCACGAAAATGGGCTCTGGTCCAGAAACGAAACATTCCTCAGGGATCCCCCGTGCCTGCGGTATGCCTATCCGACCTGTCTCAGATTAAGCCAAAAGGGGGCATCGCCTTACCGCTGACTGGAGAAATAGTCGTAATCAACTATAAGAACAATGGGAGCCGGTCCTGTCAATAAGGGCCGGCTCTCAATGTTAAAAACTTGTCAGTCAGGAAAAAGAAGTTGGGAAGGATTATTGTTCAAGCAGTTCGTCTATCTTTTCCACCAGAGTGCGGAACTGTTCCTCGTCATAGAGTCTTGTGCGGTAGACGATCTTCCCGTCCTTGCCGATGAGGACGTTTCGGGTGATTCCTGAATCGTGCGAAGCGTAGAGGTCGTATATCTTGCAGTCCGGATCGAATGCAAGAGGGTATGAGATGCCGGTTGTTTCGATGAAGTCCTTCATCTTTTCGACGGGCTCGTCCCTGTCTATGCCGATGAGAACGAAATCGTCCTCATACCTGTGGCGCTGCCAGATGTCGGACTCGATATGGGGCATCTCCTTTCTGCAGACGCTGCACCATGAGGCCGTGAACTGAAGCATGACGACTTTGCCCTTGAGGTCAGAAAGGGTGATGGTCGGTGCTGAGATTCCGCCGCCCGTGTATCCGTCCGGGTATACGGTATCATTCTCCATGATTTCCGCAGTGAAATCCGGTGCATCCTCCCCGTCGAATACCAGATAGTCCCACTGGTCAGTGACCGGAAGTCCGGCCTCCCTCCAAGCGGTTATCCCTCCGTCAAGGTTCAGGATGTTCCTGAATCCGGCCTTGTACAGCGCCTCAGCAGCCTTGACGCTCCTGACACCTCCTCTGCAGTAGACGGCTACGGGCCTTTCCTTTGAGAGGGAGGATGCGGCATTGTCCGTGAAACTTTCATTCTGTACGTCGATGTTCGCCGCTCCGCCTATGTGCCAGAGTTCCCACTCCTGGGGAGTCCTTACGTCAACGAGCTGCACAAGGGTGTCGGAAGAGAAAGCCGATTGGAATTCAGAGGGGGAGAGCGTGGTATAATGGTCTCCGCAGCTGACGGCGAGAAGGGCGGCGAGCGCTGCCGGTATCAATTTGGCGATGAGATTATCTGTCCGTTTCATACAGTATTTTTTTGTCAATTCGTGTGCAAGTTACATCTTTCCTGTGAAATATCCGACTTGAGTGAGCGGGAAGAAAATCTATCGGATCTTTTTCACTCCCTGGACCCGGCAGACTTTTCCGTCCACCCTGAAAAGGATGTCGTAACCTTTGTAAGTGAGGGCATAAGTCCTTTCCGGATCGCAGTGATAGTGGGGACGGGGATCCTGTCCAAGCAGCGCCGAGACGGTTTCGATATCAGAAGGGGTGAAAGGTCCCTTCAGATCCTCCGGGAACTCAACTTCGAGGGTAGCCCATTCCCTGGAGGTGAAGCCTTCTTCGGCATCCGGGAAGGAGTCAGCATAGGGGATGTAGGGCTTTATGTCGTAAATCGGTGTCCCGTCCATGAGGTCTCCGCCGGAAACTATTATGACCGGACCTTCAGCATCATCCGGATCGATACCCTCAATCTTGACGCATGAAAGTCCGAGATTGTTCGGCATGAAGGGGGAGCGTGTGGCGAAGACGCCGATCCGCTCGTTTCCGCCGAGTCTCGGAGGTCTTACCGTAGGATGGAATGTCCCGTCTTCCTTTTTCGAGAGGGAGAATTCCCAAATGAGCCATATTCTGGAGAATCCTTCCAGGCCTCTGAGGGCGTCCCGGTTCCGGTACTCAGGGGTGAAGACTATCCTCCCTTCGAGTCCCCGGGCTATTCCGCTTTGGCGGGGAAGTCCGAATTTGCCTCCGACGGGACAGTGGTATGTGGCAATCGGTGTGATTTCCATGGATGGGGTTGTTTTGTGAGTATCCGACTGCAAAGAAAGTGAATTTTTCCGTAATCGGGCAATCGCGGTTGCGGCCATGGCGTTGCATGAAGAGGAATAATCCAGTACCCAAATGGAGAATTCTTGGCTTGGTTCTTGCGGAAACAATTCGGCTTCTTGATGGAAAATCACTATTTTTGCCCGGTTTTCCGCAGTCCGGGAAGCCCCATTGGACATGTACGAAAGAAGCACTACCTATATATCCCGCCGCAAGGCATCATTCCTTTTTCCCGCTTCACTTGTGCTGGCCGTGCTGATTTCAGTATCGCTGCCATCGTGCAACCTTTTCTCCCGCAAAACGGTCGAAGAACCTGTCAATGTGAAAGATACTGTGTATCCGCTCGGGTTCTGCACGGATTCGTTCGACCTTGTCGACGGGACGGTCAAGAGCGGGGAAGCGTTCACTTCGCTGATGACCCGTCTGGGTCTTTCCCAGGAGGAAGCTTATACCCTTTCCGAAAAATGCGACACCCTTTTCGATGTCCGAAAGATGAGGGCCGGAAACTCCTTCCAGGCTTATTACGATGCCGACACTACGGAGTTCAGACGTCTGGCGTACGTCGTGTACGAGAACAACCGTATCCGGAGGACCGTCTTCAAGACCACCCCTCCGATGAGCGTTTCCGTCTATGACAAGGATGTCGAAACCCTCGAAAGGTTCGCCGACGTCACTATCAGTTCTTCCCTTTGGAATGACATGAGGGCGGCTGACGTTTCTCCTCTTCTTATCATGAAACTCTCCGAAATCTACGCCTGGACCGTCGACTTCTTCGCTCTCCAGAAGGGTGACCGCTTCAGGGTCCTCTACGACGAGAACGTGTGCGAGGGCGAGACCATAGGAATCGACTCGGTGAGGTTCTCCCTCTTCGACCACGCCGGAAAGGAGTTCGTCGCCGTTATGCTCAGCCAGCGGGACAGCGGAAACCTCTACTGGAACGAAAACGGTGAATCCCTCCAGAAGGCCTTCCTCAAGGCTCCTCTGAAGTTCACCAGGATAAGCTCCGGCTTCTCTTACGCAAGGCGTCATCCCGTTTACGGGACAGTGAGACCCCATACGGCTGTCGATTACGCCGCTCCGACGGGAACCCCGATCATGGCGATCGGTGACGGAACCATCATAAGCGCCGGTTGGGCCGGAGGTGGCGGAAACACCATCAAGATTAAGCACAATTCGGTGTACACAACTTCCTATATGCACATGTCCCGTTTCGCTCCGGGAATGAAGGTCGGAAGGCATGTCTCCCAGGGAGAGGTCATCGGTTATGTCGGAATGACTGGAACGGCGACAGGACCGCACCTCGATTTCAGGGTATGGAAGAACGACGTTCCGATCGACCCGCTGACTCTCGAATCCCCGAATTCGGATCCGATAAAGGAGGAATTCCGTCCGATTCTCGACTCCGTATATACGATATACAGGGCGAAAGTGGATTCTCTTTCAGCCTTGACTGCTGAAATCCAGATTCCTGAGGGAACAGTCGAAGAAGAAATCCCTGAACAGTAGTTGATCGCAATGGCACTGCAGAATACCCCCACAGAAAAGATAGAGGAGATCGTATCTTCTCAGAGAGATTTCTTCGCTACCGGAAAGACACGTGAAGTGTCTTTCAGAAAAGAAATGCTCATCCGCCTTCGTGACGGCCTCAAAAAATGGGAACCGGAACTCTCCGAAGCCCTCATCAAGGACCTTCACAAAAGTTACGAGGAAGCCTTCATGACCGAGTTCGGAATCCTCTACGGGGAAATCTCCGAGGCTCTCCGCAAAGTGGGCAGGTGGTCCCGGAGGAAAAAGGTACGCACCCCGATGACGGTAATGCCCTCGAAGAGCTACATTGTCCGTGAACCCCTCGGTTGTGCCCTGATAGTTTCTCCCTGGAACTATCCCGTCCAACTTCTTCTGAATCCCCTGGTCGGAGCGATCTCGGCGGGGTGCACGGCGGTTCTGAAGCCTTCACCTTATGTCCCCAACGTCTCGTCCGTTCTGGGTAAGATGATAGGGGAGACCTTCCCGGAAGAATATGTCGCCGTCGTACAGGGTGACAGGAGCGTCAACTCAGTTCTTTTCGGAACGAAGTTCGACATCGTGTTCTTTACCGGAAGTCCCTCTTTGGCGAGGGTACTGTCGCTTTCGCAGTCAAAGTACCTGACCCCTATGGTCCTTGAACTTGGCGGCAAGAGTCCCTGCATCGTTGATAAGGATGCCGATATCGAATTGGCGGCCAGACGTATAGCTTGGGGAAAGTGCCTCAATTCCGGGCAGACCTGCATAGCCCCCGATTATCTTTTCATCCATGAGGACGTCAAGGAGAGTTTCGTGCGGGAATTCGGAAAAGCGGTAGGGGAACTCTATCCCGAGGGAACGGATAAGGCGGAGCATTACGTCCATATGGTGAGGGACGCCGCTTTCGAGCGGGTCGTCTCTTATCTGAAGGACGGCGAGATCCTCTACGGAGGACACTTCGACAGGGACAGCCGGTGGATAGAACCGACTCTTCTTGGCTCAGTGAGCCCGGATTCCCCGGTGATGACGGAAGAAATCTTCGGCCCCGTTTTCCCGGTTCTCACTTTCCGTGACAGAAGGGAAGTGGAGGAGTTCGTCTGCTCCCGGGAGAAACCTCTGGCGTTCTACTATTTCGGAGCGGAAAAGGACGGATGGAACCTCATATCGAAGACTTCATCGGGCGGAGCCTGCATCAATGACACGATAATGCATATCGCGAATTCCGCACTTCCGTTCGGAGGTGTGGGGAATTCCGGAATGGGGTCGTATCACAGGGAAAGGAGCTTTCTCGCTTTCACGCATGAGAGGACGGTGCTTTCCACTCCCACGTGGATTGACCTTCCGTTCCGGTACATGCCCTACAAGTTCTTTTCCCTGGCCAAGAAACTTCTTCAGAACCAGTAGGAAATCCTTTCTGCGTACGTTTTCCCGCAAATATATGCAGCGCAATCTCTTTTAATTTGAATTGACTGCGTTTGTTTGTATATTTGCAGGAAATTTTTGTCCGAATGACACTTCTGCTTGTATTTCTTCTGGGCGCCATGCTCATTTCGTTCCTCTGTTCGATACTTGAGGCGACGCTTATGAGCACACCTATTTCATTCATCACGATGAAGGAGGAGGAGGGATATCGTCCCGCCACCCTCATGAAGGAGTACAAAACGAATTCTTCCCGTCCTTTGGCGGCAATCCTTTCGCTCAACACCATCGCCAACACCATCGGTGCCGCCGGAGTCGGCCAGCAGGCCAACATCATCTTCGGCTCCCATTGGTTCGGAGTCGTGAGCGCCTTAACGACTATACTCATCCTCGTCTTTTCGGAAATCATCCCCAAGACGATCGGAACCTCCTATTGGAGGGGCCTTATGGGCTTCGCCGCGAAAACCATCCGGGTGCTGATTTTCTGCCTGTATCCCATCGTCATCTGTGTCGAGTGGCTGCAGAAGAGCATCACTCCCGCTGACGCCGATGCGACAGTCTCCAAGGAGGAGGTCGGTGCTCTTGCCGACGTGGCCGAGGAATCCGGTGAACTTGACGAGGACGAAAACGAGGTGATACAGAACATCATCAGCCTCGACGAGATGACCGTGACCGATGTCATGACCCCGAGGGTAGTTGCGGCAACCGCTCCCGAGTCGATGACCCTCAGAAAGTTCTACAAGGACCAGAGGTTCCTCCACCATAGCCGCATTCCCGTATGGCAGGACAATGACGACTACATAACCGGCTACATTCTCCGTCTTGAGGCTCTCCAGCTTCTTGCCGAGGACAAGTTCGACGTCACCCTCGGTGACATAAGAAGGGATATCGCATCCTTCCCCGAAGATACACCCTTGGACAAGGTCTGGGATGAGATGCTCACCAAGGACGAGCAGATAAGCATCGTCATCGACGAGTACGGCTCTTTCCAGGGCATCGTCACTCTTGAGGATGTGATCGAGACCATCCTCGGCGATGAAATCGTCGACGAAAGGGATGAGGTCAGGGACATGCAGCAGCTCGCTATTGACCGCTGGAACAAGCGTCTCGGACAGAGGGCGGCAATCGCCACAAAGGCCCAGAACAAGGCTCCCAAACCTGTTCCCCAGCCCGAATGATCTTTCCGCATCACTATAGGATCCGTCTCCCCGTGGAGGCGGATTACTTTTTTGTTGCTATATCAGGAAGGAAGATACCAACAAATTGTGATTGACTTTTTTCTTACGTTCGTGTTACTTTGCGTCGGAAAACAAATGAAATATTGATCATATGAAGAAATTTGCTGTCATCATGGCCATGTTGGCCTTCTGCGTTTCAATGAACGCGAAAGTGGTTGAAAAGACTTTTACCGTAAGGGGACACTGCGGAATGTGCAAGATGAGGATCGAAAATGCCGCCAAAGGATTCGAGGGAGTTGAGGCTGCCGAATACGACCTCAAAGGACAGTCACTCAAACTCACCTATGACAAGAAGTCCGTTTCCCCTAAGGATGTCATGAAGGCCATCGCCGCCCTCGGATATGACGCCGGCAAGGTCAAGGCCACCGATGAAGCTTACAACAAGCTCGAGGAGTGCTGCCGTTATCGTGAGATCAAAGGAATCAACGACCATGCTCACGAAGGCGGACACGGTATGCACCACGCCGAATAAGTAGCACCACCTCACGCGGCCACTTTATGGTCGTGTCGCCAACTGCAATCCACGAAGAATCTCCTGATTCTTTCGGTAAGTTTCTGCCCATGTCGCAAGACAATGGGCATTTTCGATTATTTGGGGCAGGGCTCCCTCCGGTTCGGTATTCACGCCTTCACAGATTATCAGAAACGTTTTTTTGACAGGGCGAACCCTTACTTTACGTCGAATATTCCTTTCTTTACTCGGAGATTTGTGCTTTGTAGCCATAATGCTATTCTTCCTCCTTCAGAAATAGTTTAGACATGTTGCCAAGAATCGGGGTTGCTCCAAATTTGCCCGCCAAATAGCCTTTTTCAAAAGAAGCGCCGCCGCGGACCTTATATTCAGCCAGAGAGTACAGGCGTGAAGCACCAAACCTGTCTTTCTCGGTAAACCATATCTGATCTCTTCGGAAAGAACCTGATGAGAGCAGATTAGTGTCGTGCGCGGTGAAAATCAGCTGTGCACCATGGGGGTTGGTTTCCTTTGAGTTGAATAATGATATGACTCGTTCGGTAAGCAGCGGATGCATCTTGGAGTCGAATTCATCGACGATCATGGGCTTTCCGTTATCTAGTGCATCGATGATGGGGTAGGCCAGGGAAAAGTATTTGATTGTTCCCTCGGATTCATTGTTCAGGAAAGGGAAAGTCACACTTTGTTTTACACGACCCTCGGCATCATATTGATTATGACGGCTTGTAACAACATCTCCAATCTTTTCAATGTCTTCGATACCAAGGTCGGCATACTGCGAAAAAGCGACAATCCTTTCTCGCATCACAGGATCATCGAAGTGACGGAGAGTGTCGTTCCAGTTGGTTTCCTCATCGGAACATGACATTACAGTTGTGTCAGTGAGCCAACTGATGACTTCTACTGCTGTTGCGTCATTGAACTGTGCGGCTGCGGACAATAATAGCGCATTGGGTCGGACCATCTTTCGGTTTACTATGTCCTGTATAAGCGGCATAGTGGGGTGAACTTTAAATGAGTTCCTTTCCCTTAGAAATAATTCCATTTCTTTGGCCCGTTTGCGGCAGGCTTTACGATATAACCACTCGTCTTGGACAGCATCGCGTGTTACGTTAAAACCATAGCGGTATTGATTGTTACCAAGAATGAAAATGAGTTCAAAACTTGAAGGCTCACCGATTGATTCCGAATCCAATCGAAAATTCTCCACGTCGATTTCTTCACCGACCTGTACATTCTTGAATGAGTTTACAATGAAACGCTTGAAGAAGTCGAATGCCTTGATGACATTGGACTTGCCAGAGGCATTCGCCCCCAATATGACTGCACTTTTTAGAAGGTTTATGCCGGTATCAGCCACAGACACTTCCACGTTTTCCGTGAGGTTCGTATCTTCCTTGAGCGGAGTCGCCACCATTGAAAGAATATTCTGCTCTTTGAAGGATAGGAAATTCTCTATTAAAAACTGCAAAATCATAGAATAAACTCTTAAATTTGTCTACTTTTTGCAAATATGGCAGTTTTCTTTGAAAAAATCAAAAGTTATCCGAGATGTTGGTATGATGAAATCAAGAAGTGAACTATGTCGATAATCCTGACTGAACAGGACTGAACTGAGCGCTTCTTCTTTTCAGGGTGTATCCTAAAACTTGAACTCCATTCCTAAGTTCACGACGAAGCAGTTGGGGGATTTTTCCCTCACTCCTTCCACTTCCTTGTAGCGGTGTGTCATCCTCCAGAACGCGTCAACCCTAAAAAGACGCAGGATGTTCGATATTCCGACTCCCATTTCTACATAGGGCTTTTCCAGAGAGGACATGCCTTTGGGGAACAGAAGGGCGGCGTCCTTGGAAGCCTCAGTTCCGACGATTCCGTTGTTGCGGTCAGAAAGAGTTCCGTAAGCGGCTTTGAATGTGGCCACTTCCCTGAGGTTCAGTTTCCTCAGAAGAGGAACTTTCCCCAGGAAGAATCCTCCGAAGTTGTGCTCGACGAAAAGGGTGGCCCAGGAGTCCGAGGCGAACTCGTAAAACTCCATGCAGGCGAACGCTCCCTTGTCGAGGAAGTAAGTGCCGTTGCCCTCGTGGAGCTTAAGGAACGGGTAGGGGACCCTTCCCTGGATCTTTCCGGCATTGAGCCTTATGAGGGAATATCCCGCCGGAGGAAGGGCGAGTCTCCAGTCAAGTGTGGCTTCAGCACGGAGGAAACTGAAGTCGTTGTGTGCTATACCCTTGGGAGAAGCCATTATGTCGAAGGTGAGGTAAGGGTACTTCGTGTGTACGTAGCTCTTTTCGAAAGTACCCCTCGTCACTGTCTCGTCCCAGGAGAAACGGGCCCTGTAGCGCAGGATTGTCGCCGCCACGCTCTGGACCAGTTCCCCGTCCGGCCGTATCATGGGGACGTACCTGTTGGAGAATACCCTCCTTGCGTCTATGCCGATGGTGTTGTTGAATCCCGGACTCCATTCATGATCGTAGGCGATGCTCAATTCAGTCACGGGACTTCTCCTCTGTCCTCCGCCCTTGGCCAGCATCGAGGACATGATGTTGCTCTCGCTGAAAGCGTTGGAACTTCGTCCCAGCTGGACGAGGTCCCTCTTGAGGTTCACTGTGAGTTTCCTCCAGGGCTGGGTGCTGAACATGTATTCGAACTTGGCGCCTCCCTTGAAAGCCTTGTCCTTGAAGCCGTAGGCGACGTATCCTCCGATCCTCAGCTTCCGGCTGAATTCATTCGAGGTCCTCATGCCGTAGTACAGTCTCACTCCTTCGATGGTATTGAAACTGATAGCGTTGGCTACGGGACCGTAACCGAACTTCCCGATGTCGTAGTATCCGTTCACGAAGGTCGCGATCAGGGAGTACATGTCCCTGTAGATGGGGACGTTCTTTATGGAGTCCACCATGTTGTAGATGTTCTGCTCCCTTGTCGAAAGGGAGTAGGGCCTGGCACCCTGCCAGTAGTCCTCATCCTTTCCGCCCGCATCCTTCTTCACCATCACGTTGTCACCGGCGTCGGCGATGTCCTTGCGGAGTGCCTTGCTGAAGTCGGGATTGGAGTAGTGCATGGTGCGGTTCCCGATGATCGTCATGATCTTCGTGGAGTCGTTCATGATGGGGGAGAAGTCAACGTACATCCTGTCGTCTCCCCAGAACCATGTGGAATCGTTCACCATCTTGTGTTCCTGGTCAACGACCAGGTCCTTTATCCAGTTGACGTTCGAGTCCTTGGTGAGCCGGACATGGATTTCACGGAGGGCGAAGTCAGCGGAGTCGATGCTCATCTCCCCGTCCCAAACCGGGGATGAAACGAGCTTCTTTGGGTGGAAACGTATCTTCCAGGTCTTCCTTCCGTCGATATGGAGGGAATCGATCAGGTAATAGTTGTAGTAGAGCTCCCCGTTCGTCGAAAGGGGGGAAGGTATCTCAACGTTGAAGGCGTTTATGAAGTTACGGTAGAAGTTCGTCTTGAGGTGGAGACTCCCGGTGAATTGGGAAAGGAAGTTCTCGTCGTTGATTCCGGAAATGCGGCTCGCCTCGATGACTTCCTTGTCGAGGGTAGGGTCGTTCCGGTGATATCTCTTCGCCACCGTTTCGGATATCATGATGGGGAGGAACGCCTTTCCGGACACTACGCTCGTATCCATGTAATCGAAAACGAAACCGAAGTTCTTCTTTATGAGGCGCAGGTTCAGGTTCTCGCTGGCGTTGGTGAGGTCGATCTCCATCTTGTTGTAGACGTCGCACTGCCATGCTTCCTTTCTCTCGGGGTCATTGTCCTTCCGCTTTTCGTCGATTTGTGAGAGTATCCATTTGAGGTAACGGTTGTCCGGTTTGACGACGGCCGCGGCAATGTTGTTGGTGGAAAGTTCGAGGGAAAAGTTGACCTCCTGGAAAGACCTGGGCTTGATTTTCTGCTCCTTGGGATCGTATCCGAGGATTTCGGCACGGAGGAGGGTCATGGTAGTGTCCCTCGTCTCGAGGGTATAGTATCCGTCCATGTCGGTGGATACTCCGGTAGTTGTCCCGGAAAGAAGACCGCAACGAAAGGAATGCCTTCACCGGAAGTGTCGGTGACCCTTCCCTTGACTCTCGTCGATTGCGAGAATCCCGCAACCGGAATCAGAAGGGCCAGGATCATGACCGTCAGCAGATGTATGAATTTCGTTCCTTTCATTTCGGTTATGTCACATATGGACCGCGAAGTCCCCGTTCCCGCCCTCGTCCTTTGGGTCGGCACGCGGTAGTGCCACCGGACATGCTCCGGGATGCTTTCCGCCTCAGGCGGTATGAAAAATGCTCTTGTGCGCTGTGCTGGCCTTGCCCTGTGAAAAGACCCCGGCCCGCAGGCAACCATGTCCCGGAAATTTTTACATCCCTTCCGGGCGGGATGGTGCCGCCACCCACAGGACTACACCATCGCGGTCTACAGTGTCTCTATTCCCCGATGAGGTCTACAGTCCAGTTGAGGCCCTGGATAGTCGTGTCGAGTTCCCTAAGTTCCTTCGACAGGGCGTCGATTTCACGGTTGAGGGCACCGAGGTCCATTGTCCTCACGTGCTTTATCTCGCTTCTGGAATACCTGTTTGAACTTTCCGACAGGCTTGACGAAATGTCACGGAGAGAATTCACCTTAAGTGAAAGGGCGTCCCTTTCGGCGATGAGGAAGGTGAGTGTCCTTCCTTCGGGATCCTTCGAAAGGAAGTTGGTCCTGTTTATCGAATATACGAGGGAGGAGAACTGCTCCAGGCAGGCGTCCAGCTCACGGCGGAGTTCCTTCGGGTCCTCGGCGGGGGAGTCCCCCTCCTGCACCCATGCGCAGTCCTTGAGGCGTGAACGCAGCTGCTGAATCCTTTTCTGTAGGTCAGCCCTCTGACTGAGTGCTTGTGAAAGTTTCATTGTAATCGCTTTTTAGGGTCATTATTCTTCAACGATGTCCATGAGACTCCGGATGAGTCCCTTCGGAACGGAGAATCTGGGGTCAGTGGCGGCGAGAGGTGAAATGATGCTTTCCAGGAAATGGGGCATTTCCCGACGGTAGACCACCTTCATCGCGCTATTGCGCCTGTCGTCCTCCTGCGCGACCGAATAGGAGACGTTCGCCAGACGGTCGCAGGCTTTCACGAGGGGAGCGTAGGGAGTCTGCCTTATGCCTTCGTAGTATTTCTCACCGGCCCTTTCGGCCCTTGTCCTTCCCTTGTCGTTGGTGAGGGCGAAGACGATCTCGGTGGCGAGGAGAGCTTTGTCATTGTCGAACATCTTCTTCGCTTCCTTCATCACATCGTTGTAGGTCATCCTCGCATCCTCAATGGTGTCATGGAAGAATGCTCCGAAAATGAGCGGAACGACATCGCCTTCATCGGGGCAGACCTCCGGGATATAGGGGATCAGAATGTCCACGACAGCGTCCAGATGAAAGCTGTAGGGCTTGTCATCGTAGTTCTGGTTGACGCTGTCATGGATCAGGTGGGCGGTGTATTTGATCTTTTCCACCATTTCGGAGTTGGCGTCAAGCAGTGCTTTGAATTCTTCGGCTGTCATTTTTTTCTTTGTCATATTAATCTACAAAGGTACAAAAAGAGCCCGTAAGTTGGCATCTCCTTGGGGGCTTTTGTTTCCTTTTGGGGAATAAGGATCTTTTCTCCGGTACCTCCATAAGGGAAGGCCAACCCTGTTCCGGGTTGACCTTCAGCTTTCGGGTATCCTTTCCTCCCGGCTTTGGGCTGGGGAAGGGAGGGGATTATTTGTGCCTTGACTGGAGTTCCTTTTCCAGGTCCTCTATGCCGAGACCCTGGCTTGTCAGAAGCACAAGGAGGTGGTAAATGAGGTCGGAGGCTTCGTAGATGAGCCTTTCCTTGTCCCCCTTCATGGCTTCGATTACCGTCTCCACGGCTTCCTCTCCGACTTTCTGGGCCATTCTGGGGGTGCCTTTGCGGAACAGGGAAGTGGTGTACGAGCCTTCGGGCATTTGCTCATATCTGCCCTGGATCACCTTCTCCAACTCCCTTATGAAGCCCCTGTGCTCGGGGACGTCCTCGCCCCAGCAGGTGGTGGTTCCCTTGTGGCAGGCGGGACCTTCCGGCCTTGCCATCACAAGGATGGTGTCGGCGTCGCAGTCGGCGCTCATGCTCTCCAGAAGGAGGAAGTTGCCGGAAGTCTCGCCCTTTGTCCAGATGCACTGGCGGCTTCTGCTCCAGAAAGTGACCTTCCCGCTTTCGAGAGACTTTTTGTAGGCTTCCTCATTCATGTATCCCATCATCAGGACTTTGAGGGTGGAGGAGTCCTGTACGATAGCCGGGACCAGTCCGTCCGGGCTTTTCCTCAGTTCGTTGAAATCTTTGATCTGCATATTGAATGTGTCTATTTGTTCTATACTTTATTGGCTTTTTGCACTTATATCCTCACGCATATCCCCTTGGAGAGTAGCTCACGCTTAAGTTCGGGGATCGTTATCTCCCCGAAGTGGAATATGCTGGCGGCGAGGGCGGCGTCGGCGTATCCGTCGGCAAGGACCTCAGCTATGTGGGTGGAATTCCCCGCACCTCCGGAAGCTATGACGGGGATGGAAAGTTCCTCGTTGAAACGGCGGTACACTTCCAGGGGATAGCCCTTTTTCATGCCGTCATGGTCCATCGAAGTGAAAAGGATCTCTCCGGCGCCCCTTTCCTGGACCTCCTTTGCCCAGGAGAAGAGTTCGATGTCCGTCATCCTGGAACCTCCGTGGGTTGACAGTCTCCACGTCCCTTCCACGTTCCTCGCGTCGATGGCGACCACCACGAACTGGCTTCCGTACGAAGCCGCTATCCTTCCGATGAGGGAAGGGTCGGCGACCGCGGCGCTGTTTATGCTGATCTTGTCCGCTCCGGCGTCAAGAAGTCTCGCCGCGTCATCGTACGAGGAGATCCCTCCTCCCACGGTGAAGGGGATGTTGATCTCTTCGGAGATTCTCCCCACGAGGTCGAGGAAAGTCTTCCTTCCTTCACGGGAGGCGCTGATGTCGAGGTACACAAGTTCATCAGCCCCCTGGTCGGAGTAGGCCTTGCCCATTTCGACGGGGTCCCCGACTGTCCTGAGGTTCACGAAGTTTATTCCTTTTACAGTCTTGCCTTCACGTACGTCAAGGCACGGTATTATCCTTTTTGCGAGCATATCCTCTTTACGCTTTGTCGTTATTGCCTTGGCGGGTGCAAAGGTAGCGCAGCCTTTCCATGCTTATCCTCCCTTCGTAGATGGCCTTGCCCACGATCACGCTGCGAAGACCCGCTTCCTCCAGACGGAGAATGTCCTCCTCGGAGGAAATGCCTCCGCTCACGGAAATCTCCCTTGAAGGGTACTTCGCTTGGAGGGCTGCGTAGTAGGCGGTATCAACCCCCTGGAGCATCCCGTCCCGCGAAATGTCGGTGCACAGGACTTTCTCTATGTCGGGGAAAGAGTCCATCAGCTCTTCCGGAGTGAGGGCAGAAGTCTTCATCCAACCGTGGGTCGCGACCTTCCCTTCGGAGAAGTCGACACCGAGGATGAGCCTTCCGGGGCCGACGATTCCGGCCCATTCCTTCACTTTTTCCGGGGCGGTGACGGCGGTGGAGCCTATTATCGCCCAGTTCGCTCCCATCGCTATGACCTTTTCAAGGGAAGAGGTGGAACGGATTCCGCCGCCGTATTCGACTTTGAGGGAAGTGCGTGACAGGATTTCCGTCAGTACGGAAAGGTTCCTGGGTTCTCCGCATTTCGCGCCGTCGAGGTCAACGAGGTGCAGCCTTCTGACCCCGGAGCGGCTGTATTCGAGGGCCATTTCGAGGGGAGAGGCGTCATACACCTTCTCACGGGCGTAGTCGCCTTTTGTGAGGCGGACGCACCTTCCGCCTATCATGTCTATCGCCGGTATTATCTCGATCATATGTGAGTCTGTCTTTTTTCGGTGGATTGACTACAGTGAAAGGAAGTTGCGAAGGATCGCTTCTCCCGTCGGGCCGCTTTTCTCGGGATGGAACTGGCATCCGAGGAAATTGTCATTGCAGAGGACGGCGCTGAAAGCGTGGCCTCCGTAGGAGGTTACCGCCGCCGTGGAAGAGGAAAGGGTGGCCGCGAAGGAATGCACGTAGTAGACGTACGATCCCTCGGAAATCCCTTCCAGAAGGGGAGTGCCCCAACTTCCATTGGCGGGGGAGATGCTGTTCCATCCCATGTGGGGAATTTTCACCTTTTCGGTGCTTTCTTCCCCGGAAAGGTCTGTTATCCTCTTCACTTCGGAAGGGAATATCCCCATGCAGGTGGCGTCCCCTTCGTCGGAGCGGAGGCTCATAAGCTGAAGTCCTATGCATATTCCGAGGACGGGGACCCTCAGGGTCGGGATGAAGGAGTCGAGGCCCCTTTCACGGAGTTTCCCCATGGCGGTGGAAGCTTCCCCCACTCCGGGGAGGATCACCCTGTCGCAGGATGAGAGTACCTCGGGAAGGGCGGAGACGACGGGGTCGCCCCCGGCTTTTCTCACCGCGTTGATCACGGACCGGAGATTGCCGGCGTCATAGTCGACTATTCCCACTTTGTTCTTTACCATCGGTACCGTACTTTTCAGATTACACCTTTGCTCGAGGGCATCTCGAACGGGGAAGGGGTCCTTGTTATCGCCATGCGGAGAGCCCTGGCGAAGGCCTTGAATACTCCCTCGGCCTTGTGGTGGTCATTCTCTCCGGTGGCTTTTATGTGGAGGTTGCACCTCAGCTCACAGCAAAGGCTCTTGAAGAAATGCTCCATCATGTCGGTGGGAACGTCTCCGACGTATTCCCGCTTGAACTCAACTTCCCACCTGAAGTCTATCCTTCCGCCTAGGTCCAGAAGGACCGCCGCGTCGCATTCGTCCATGGGGAGGCAGAATCCGTACCGCCCTATTCCGGCTTTGCTGCCGAGGGCCTGACGGATGGCGTCTCCGAGGGCTATGCCAACGTCTTCGATCGTGTGGTGTTCGTCTATCTCGAGGTCGCCTTTCGCCGTAATGTCCAGTGTGAATCCTCCGTGCCGGCCGATCTGGCTCAGCATATGGTCGAAGAAGCCAAGTCCGGTAGAAACCTTTCCTCCTGCTCCTCCGTCGAGGTCCACTCTTATCTCGATGTCGGTTTCGGAGGTCTTTCTCCTCAGAGAAAACTTCCGGTTGTCTTCGGGAGTGGGGGCTGAGGCTGTCACCTTGATCTGTGATGAAACATCCCCGTATGAAGAAAGGGCGGAAAGCAGTTCGTCATTCTGGAGAGGTGTTCCGACCGTTATGCGGAGACACCCTTCACAAAGGGGCTGGGTCGTACGGTTGCGGACGATTATCCCCTTTGATATGAGGAAATCGTACATGGCGTTCGCGTCGTCGGTCCTTATGAGAAGGAAGTTCGCCTCGCTCGGGTAGATTTCCTTTATGCAGGGAAGGGATGAAAGACAGGAACGGAGCCTTTCCCTTTCGGAGAGTATCTCACGTACGTGCCTTTCCTTGAGCGAAGGGTCAAGCCACTGGAGAACGGTGTTCTGCGTGAGGACACTCAGGTTGTAGGGATATTTCACCATATCGAAAAGGGAGATTATCCTTTCCGAAGAGAAGGCGAGTCCGGTCCTCGTTCCGGCCATTCCCCAGGCCTTGGAGAAGGTCTGGAGGATGATGAGGTTCGGGAAGGAGGACAGTTCTTCCATCATGCTGCCTTCCGAAGAGAAGTCGACATATGCTTCGTCGAGGACCACTATCCCGCCGAAACGGGAGCATATCTCCCTGATCTGGCTTTTGGGAAGGGCGTTCGCCGTGGGGTTGTTCGGCGAGCAGAGGAAAAGAAGTTTCGAGTTCCCGTCAGCGGCGGAAAGGATCTTTTCCGTATCGAGGGAGAAATCCTTCTCGAGAAGGACTTTCCTCATTCCGATGTCATTCGTCGCGGCGGCGACGGTGTACATCCCGTAGCTCGGCCACATCGAGATGGCGTTGTCAATTCCCGGGCGGCAGAACACCCTGAAGCAAAGGTCTATGGCTTCGTCACTTCCGTTTCCGAGGAAGATGTTCTCCACCTTTGCTCCCTTGATGGCTGATATCCTTTCCTTGAGTTCCTTCTGCCTCGGGTCAGGATAACGGTTGATCCCGTTGCAATAAGGGCTCTCGTTGGCGTCAAGGAAGACTCCGAGGCTTCCTCCGGAGTATTCGTCCCTCGCTGTGGAGTAGGGTGACAGGGAGAGTATGTTGGGGCGTACCAGGCGGTCTATATTGTTGTCCATGGCGGTATTATTCTATGTTTGTCTTGTTCGTTCATTCTCCGAAATATGACCCCGAAAGGCTTCCCATCCTCACTTTGACGGCTGCGGCGTGGGCGTCGAGACCCTCACCTTCGGCCATTGTGATGATGGTCGGGGAAAGATTCTTGAGTCCTCCGGGAGTGAGTTCCTGGACCGTGAACTTTCTCATGAAGCTTTCCGTGCAGACTCCTCCGAAGGAGCGAGCCCAGCCGCTCGTGGGGAGCGTGTGGTTGGTTCCCGAGGCGTAGTCTCCGGCGCTTTCGGGGGAGTAGTTCCCGATGAATACGCTTCCGGCCGCGCTGATCTTTTCAAGCATCTCGTAGGGGTCCTTGACCGACAGGATGAGGTGCTCGGGGGCGTAGTGGTCAGCGATGGCGGCCATCCTTTCCCTGTAGTCTTCACCCGTGAATATCACCGTCCGGCTCTTGGACAGCGACCCTTCTATGGCTGAACTTCGGGGAAGGTCCTTCTTCAGGAGTTCGATGCTTTCGGAGACCCTCTGGGCGAATTCTTCACTCCCGCATACGAGAACGACCTGACTGTCGGCTCCGTGCTCGGCCTGTGAAAGGAGGTCGGCGGCGACGAAGGAAGGGACGGCGCTGCTGTCGGCGAGGACCATCACTTCGGAAGGACCGGCCGGCATGTCGATCGCGACCCTCGTCAGACCCAGCATCTGTTTCGCCTTCATGACGAAGCGGTTACCGGGGCCGAAGATCTTGTCCCTTCTGGGGATGGACTCCGTACCGTATGCCATGGCGGCTATCGCCTGCGCTCCTCCCGCCTTGTAGATGGAAGAAATTCCGCAAAGGGATGCGGCGAAGAGGATAGTGGGGTTGACGCTGCCGTCCTTCGAAGGGGGAGTGCAGAGGATGATGTCGGGACATCCGGCGACCTTGGCGGGGATGGCCAGCATCAGAAGGGTGGAGAAAAGGGGAGCGGTGCCTCCCGGGATGTAGAGTCCGACCCTCTTTATCGGGGAAGCCATCTGGGTGCATGTGACCCCTGGTGAAGTCTCGACTGTGACAGGAGAGGGAAGCTCCGCCTCGTGGAACTTCCATATGTTGGCATAGGCCGCTTCAAGGGCGTCCTTCATCTCCTGGGGCACCTTGGATGAGGCCTCGGCGATCTCCTCGGGGGAGACTCTGAGGGAAGAAAGGGAGATGCCGTCGATTTCAAGGGCGAGTTCCCGGAGGGCTTTGTCCCCGTCACGTTTCACCCTCTCAAGGATGTTCCTTACGATCTCTTCGGCCTTGGGATCGTCCTGGAAAGGGCGCTCCGATATCTCGTCGAAGAGTGAGTCGGGGGGATTGAGGTATGTTTTCATGGGGTGATGTTTTCTTGATTGCATCGGCATGGAGATCCCATACCCTATTATTCATATTAAAGGACAAGTTTCTCCACTCCGAGAACGAGGATGCCTTCGGCACCGATTTCCTTGAGTCGCTCGATCTTCTCCCAAAGGACGTCGCTGTCGACGACAGAGTGAAGGGAATACCATCCGCTCTGGGCAAGGGGAAGAACCGTCGGGCTTCTCATCGCAGGCACGATCTCGATGGCCTTGTCGAGGGCTTCGGCGGGAATGTTCATGAGCAGGTATTTCTTTCCGCGGCTGCCCTTGACGGAGCGGAAGCGGAAACGAAGCTGTTCGAGGGAGGCTTTCCTTTCGGGGGAGAGGCTCTTTCCGCCGATGAGGACAGCTTCGCTTTCGACGACCCTCTCGACTTCCTTGAGACCGTTTTTACGGAGGGTTCCGCCCGAGGATACGATATCGAAGATGGCATCGGCCATTCCGATCGCTGGGGCGACTTCAACGCTTCCGGCGATGGTCTCGATTCCAGCATTGACACCGTTGTCGGAGAGGAACCTGCGGAGAATCTCCGGATAGGAGGTGGCTATCCTCTTTCCTTCAAGGGAAGAGGGGCCTTCGTACCCGGTACCGTTGGGAACGGCGATTGAAAGGCGGCATCCGCCGAATCCGAGCTTTTCGAGGATCTCCACGTCGTATCCCTTCTCAAGGACTTCGTTGTATCCCACAATGCCGATGTCGGCGGCTCCCGAGTCGACCGCTCCGGGGATGTCGTCGTCACGAAGGTAGAGAATCTCCATGGGGAAAGTCTCGCTTCTTGAGAGGAACTTCCTTGAAGAGTCCCCGACGCTGACGCCGGATTGGATGAGAAGTTCGGTGCTGTCTTCATTGAGGCGCCCTTTTGTCTGGATGGCTATCCTGAGGATACCTTCCTCGCGCCCTTCCTTTTTGAATGTGTCCATATGTTGTCCGTTTTATTATTTGTTCGCGATAAATCAAAAATGCAGGCCTTCACCACCGGTGAGGGTCTGCATCATGTTCCTATAGCGTGTCGCTTCGTTCACTTTAGGCGCATACTTTGCCGACCCCCGCACTGCGGTGGTGATGGTGATGATGGCCGTGAAGAAGTGTATACATCTGTTTCTTTTAGTCGTTTGTACTGTCGCTAAGGTAGGCAAAAAAACTGAAAGAGCAAGCATCTGCGTGAAAAACTGCACTTTGGATGCTCCTTAAATCGTTTTTTGTTCCGGAAGGGTTACGATTTTTATTCTCCGATGGCATCTTTCCATCTTATCGCGGAAAGAAGTGATTTTTCCAACCAGTATCTGTAGAGGATGCCGTCCTTTTCTAGTGACTTTGCCCGTTGGTAGAGTTCGACTCCGTCGGCGGTGTCGTGCCATATGTCGACGAAAATCGAGTCGAAGCCGTTCTTTTCCCCGGAGTGCGGTTCGACAGCCTTGAGGAAATCGAAGGCGTCACCGCTTACGATGGTGATTTTGTCCCTGAATGGGAACTGGGGGAGGATGTGCTCTTTGAAAAGACCGATAACTTCACTTTCCTTCTCAACTACGGTAATGCTTTCAACTTCCGGTTTCATTGACGCCATGAATGCGAAGTAACCGAGGCCGAGACCTATGACGGCGATATTTCCTCTCATAGCGGAGAGCGGTTCCTCCATTGAGCGGATTTCACTGGGCTTCACAGCCATCCATTCCCGTCCGTTTTCATGTACGGAAGGGAATGATATCTTCTCCGGGAAATATCCCACCTGGGGGATTTCGGTGCCGTCGGGAAGCACTTCGATGTCATCACAGATGAAGGCTTCGAAAGGGTCGTAGGAGTCATGGATGAACTCCCACCTTTTCCCTTTGATGTCGGGAAACCGGATCGTCTTAAGGTAAGGATTCTCCCTGAAAGAAGCGGGGTCCAGTCGGTGGACGCTCCGGAAAAAGTACGGATCGGTCTCCTCCGTCGAATCACACAGGGCTGAAAGGATGGCGGCGTAGGCCATTTCCTCGGGAAGCGAACCTTGGGGGTCCGCTTCCTTGAGTGTCTTTGCGTTTATAGCCTTTGGAGAGGAGTCGAGATAGTCCACTATCATCCATGCAAAGGCATTGTTCCTTTCCATGAGGGGTGTTATTCCGTTTTCTGAGAGCATTTTCCGTGTGAGGGGTTTTACAGTGCGTTCGTCTGGGCGTTGGCTTCAGCCGCCGAGGATTCGGTCTTGACGCGGTAGCGGTCTCCGGTGGAAGAGCCGATAGCTTCATTGAAGACGGGATCGTATCCGGGGGTAGTGTATCCTCCGGTAAAGACTCCGTCCTTTTCGTTGCGGACGACCTGGTCGTTGAACTTGACGACGAGGAAGCGGAAGAGTTCCTCCCACCTTTCCATCATCCTTCGGGTGTACTGGGCGCTCTTCCCGTTGAGGAATGATACCATTTCGCGCCTTGTCATGTCCTTGACGGCGTCGGGAAGGGCCGCAACCTCTTCCGCATAGTAGTCCTCGAGCTGTTTCTGGGCTTTCTTCAGGTCATCCTTCATCTGGCTGTAACGGGGGTAAACCATGTTCGCCACAAGGTTGTTCACCCAGAAGGCGCTCTTCCAGCTGAATTCGTTGTGGGGATTGTTCTCGCTGCGGAATGCTTCGGGAACTTCGGTTGCGCCGCAGAAGACGGGGACGTATGCGACCATCGAGGCGTCGTCGCAGTTGAAGTACATTATTCCTCCGACGGGGTCGGGGAGCCAGCCCCGGAGCTGGGACACGAGAGTGAATCCGCTCTGCTGGGTTCCGATGGGCCTTTCCATGAAGTAGGTGTTACCGTTCGAGGTGGTGTAGTTCATAGGGCGGGGACGCACGGGCATTCCCCAGGGGCCTGCGCTCATGTCGGCCGTCATGTCAAGGGGAGTACCTTCGTAGTGGTCCCTCATGTCCTCCATCACGTCCCTTACCGAAAGGGGCTTGTCGGGCTTTATGTAGAGGGGAAGATGGTCACACTTGTCGAACTCTCCATTTATATAAGGAAGGTAGGAATCCATCGTTTCCTTGTCGTAGTGGTGACGGAAGAAGCTCCATACCCTGGCGTCAGCATAGCGCACCTTCTCGAAGGAGATGGGGCAGTAGGCGTCACGGAAGGAGAAGTTCTCGTCCGTTCCGCTGTAGTAACCCATTTCACGGGCGAAGGAGATGACGTCGGGGGAGTAGATGCATTCCCCTTCGACGATATGGAATCCCGTGGCCTTGTCAGCTTTCCTTGTCTGGGGGAATTCCCTTATGCGGCTTATGTTGGCGTGGGCGCTGATGCAGTCATCCGGAATCCTCACCGCTACCCATACGGCACCTTTTCGTCCGGGACCTTTACCGATCACTTCGAATATCCATGCCTCGTCCTTGTCGCAGACGGTGATGGTCTCGCCGGTCTGGTTGTAGCCGTAGTCTCGGAGGAGATTGCCCATCACGATGATGGCTTCACGGGCCGAGGCGCTACGCTCCAAAGCGAGGTGCATCATCGTGTCGTAATCCAGGATCCCTTCGGGGTTCTGGAGTTCATCCCTTCCGCCGAAGGTGGTTTCGACGATGCTGACCTGGTGGTCGTTTATGTATCCGATGACGCCGTAGGTGTAGTCGACCTGGTCGACATAGCCCTTGATGGGGCCAGAACCCCAGGTGCGGATGGCGATCTTCTCGCCTTTCTCATGAGCGCCTGCGGGGGTGTATTTCATCGAACCGGAGAACCCGAATCCGTCGCAGTTGTATGTGCAGATCACGCTTCCGTCGGCGGAAGCCTTCTTTCCCACGATGATGTTCGTGCATGCGGAAGAGTCAGTAGTGTTGGCGCTCAGAAGGAGCAGGGAAGACGCTATCGTAGCGGCAGCCTTCCAGAGTAGGGGAAATTTCATGACGGTATGTTTTGTTTCGTTTTTGTCCGATTGCTTGATGAGTGACAAAGATAAGGAGAAATCTTTTTCGGGGAAAGGTTTTCCGACCCTCCCGTCGGAGGAAAGAATGGCCGGAAGAAGGGCTTGTGAAGTAGGACTGACGCATCAAAAAATCGGAAATAATTGATCCCCTTCATGCCGCGTGCCGTGAAAAATGAATGAAACATCGGAAAAGTCGCAATTTTCCGATGTTTTTTTTTGGCGGTTTCGCGGGAAAGCCCTATCTTTGTATT
>JAFUFP010000050.1 GCA_017469845.1 Bacteroidales bacterium
ATCTTGAATGCGGAGTCTCTTAAGGTATTGGCGAAAGTTGCTTTTACGGCGGAATCATTTTTCCGCCCATTGTTTTTGTTTTGAGACATGATACTTGTGTTTTTGATGGTTAAAAAATTGAAAATGAATGATTTGTAATGCACGCTTCGGGCACAGCATCCGTTCCTGCGGACGCAGATGCGGCGGAGGAGCATGCGCTATCCGACCACTCGGGTCCGAAAGGTGGTATGTGTACTGAAAGGCGTCAATTCGGGAGGAGGAACCCTCCCGCCGGAACGGCAGTGTATGGAAAAAAGAATCGGCCGTTCCAAGGGCAAATATAGGTGATTCGCCCGATTCGGAAGAAATTTTTTTGAGTTTTTTTGAGGTCAAGAAAAAAAGGAAAGTGATACCCTCGACAAGGAGCAAGATTACCCGGCGCTATCCAAAATCAAGCCCGCGGAATCCGCGGGCTTGATGCATCAAAGTTTGCAAAGGACGTTTTCCATTTTCTGGGAACGAGACCCTTTTATGAGAATCGCGGCGCCCTGTGGTGGGTTCTTGCCGAGTTCGGCGGCAAGGTCATCCGAGGTGGGATACCAACTGATCCAGGATGGAACTTCACCCACGTTTTCCAAGGCCTTTCTGAATTCTTCCCCCACGAAAAAGGCTCCATGAAGCTGCATGGAAGCAACTTTTTCCACTATGGAGATATGTTCCTTGAGAGAATCATCACCGAGCTCACCCATCGACCCGATCATAAGGATCTTCTTGTTTGAGTTGAACGCTGCAAAGTTGTCCAAGGCGGCAACCATGCTGGTGGGATTGGCATTGTATGCATCAACGATAAGGGTATTCTTTTCGGTTCTCGTCATCTGGGAACGGTTGTTCGAAGGGACATACTGCGATATTGCGTCCACACCGTCCTGGAGCGGCACTCCGAAATACATTCCTACCGCGAGGGCGGCAAGTACGTTCGGAGCATTGTATGACCCCACAAGAGAGGTGCGGCAGAGAACCATGTTCTCCTCCTGCCCGTCAGCTATCTCGACATTCGGCTCAACACCTTCGGGAATGGCCAGGAAAAGGTAAGGATTGTCCTCTGACGGAGGGATGATTTCACACTCCCAATATTTGAGACCGTAAGGAATGAGGGAAAGACCCGCCCTTTGGGCTGCCATACCGCAAAGATTCTCATCGTCGGAATTCACGAACACGGCCTTACCATTGGAAAGGATCCAATCGTAAAGTTCACCCTTTGTCGCCTTCACTCCTTCGAAGCTTCCGAACCCCAACAGATGTGCTTTGCCCACATTCGTTATGAGGCCGTAATCCGGAGCGCACACGGGGACGAGGGCCGCGATATCGCCGGGATGGCTGGCACCCATCTCGACGACAGCTATCTGAGCGTCCTTGGGTATTGACAACACCGTAAGCGGAACACCCACGTCATTGTTGAGATTGCCCTTCGTCGCACTGACCCTGAATTTCGAGGCAAGAACCTCACGGATCAACTCTTTGGTAGTAGTCTTTCCGTTGGTTCCGGTAAGGCCTACGACCGTGAGTCTTCTGCCTCCAACCTTGATGCTCTCCCTATGACAGCGGGCCATAGCTTTCAAGGCCAAAAGAGTATTGTCGACCGCGATTATCCTGGGATCCGTCGAAAACGAAGCCTCGCTTCCCTTGTCCACGACAGCATAAGCCGCTCCCTTTTCCAAGGCCTGGAGAGCGTAAAGATTGCCGTCGAAGTTCTCACCTTTGAGGGCGAAGAACATCTCCCCTCCGGAAAGGGTCCTGGTATCGGTGGTAACACCGGTAGTCGCAAGGAATATATCGTAAAGGGACTGCACCTTCTCAGGATCCATCCCGAAGGGTGCATAAATGTTTTTTGTCATATTTGAACTGATTACTTATTTCACTCCCGTGCTGCCGAATCCGCCTTCGCCCCTCTGCGTTTCATCAAGGGAATCCGTTTCTTCCCACTCGACCCTTTCGTGACGGGCTATGACCATCTGCGCGATCCTCTCACCGGGCTCGATACGGAAAGGTTCCGGGGAAAGGTTGACGAGGATCACCTTGATTTCACCCCTGTAATCGGCGTCTATCGTCCCGGGGGAATTCAGGACCGATATTCCTTGTTTGGCGGCAAGTCCACTACGGGGTCTCACCTGTGCCTCATATCCTTCCGGAAGGGCGATGAAGATACCGGTAGGAACGAGTTGCCTCTGAAGAGAACTCAGGACTATGGGCTCCTTGATATTGGCCTTGAGGTCCATTCCCGCCGAAAGAGGAGTGGCGTACTCCGGTGCGGGATAAGGGGAAGTGTTCACGATCTTGACTTTCATGGGAAGTATTTTATTTGGGTGCAATCTTGTATAGAGCCGCGGCTATCAATGCGAATACCACATTCGGAAGCCAAAGGGCGATCCATGGAGGAAGAGTACCGGCATACACGAACATCTGACTGAACCTCAGGAACAGGATATACGTGAAGCTCAATGCGATACCGACAGCCAAGTTCCATCCGATACCTCCCCTCTTCTTCTTGGACGAAAGGGCGACACCCATGATCGTCAGGATGAAAGCCGAAAAAGGAAGGGCCCACCTCTGATGTTTCTCGATGAGGGAATACTGCATATTGGCGTCACCCCTCATCTCCTGGACCCTGATAAGGTCCATGAGTTCGCCGTAAGGGAGATCCTGGACTGTGTTCTGTTTCCTGTAGAAATCCGTGACCGTGAGGTTGATCACGGTGTCCATCTGCTGTCCGGTCGTGACCTTGTCCTCCAACATTCCGGGAGTATATTCACGGACGAAATACTTGTTCAGATGCCATCCCCCGAATGTCGAATCCCATACGGCCGTCTCGGCGCTCAGCTTGGAGACGATTTCATTCCCTTCGAGGGTCTCCAAAGTGAACTTGTATGCCGTGTTGTTCCACTTCGTGAAGGACTCCACATATACGAACTGACCGGGATTTATCTGATAATGGATATTGCGCATCGCGGTCTGGGCCTTTGTCTTCGTGTACTGCGCCTCGAAAGCATGGCGGTCAGCATTAGCGTTGGGGATGACCCAGAGATTGAGGCCCAGCGAGAAAATCGCTATCACAAGGGCCGTAAACATGTACGGGACCATCATCCTGTGGAAACTCACTCCGCAGGAAAGGATGGCGACGATTTCCGAATTGGCGGCCATCCTGGAAGTGAAGAAGATGACCGTTATGAACACGAACAGCGGAGAGAACATGTTCATGAAATACGGAACGAAGTTCACGTAGTAGTCGAAGATGATCGCCTTGAGAGGTGCTTCCTTGGCGACAAAGTCATCGATCTTCTCGCTGATGTCGAAAATGATGACGATGCCGACGATGAGCAGCAGCGCTATCAAGAAGGTCATCATGAACTTCTTCGTGATATAGACATCAAGTTTCTTGGGTCTCCAATCCATCGTCCGAAAAGTTTCGAAGATTATAGCCTTGTCATGAGGCGGTCTACGACGGATTCCTTCCAACGGAGGAAGTCACCGTCAATGATGTGCTGCCTCGCCGTCCTGACGAGGTCAAGATAGAACGCAAGGTTGTGTTCGCTCGCAATCATCGCTGCAAACATCTCGCCAGATATGAAAAGATGGCGAAGGTAAGCCTTGGTGTAGTGCGTATCCACGAAAGAGGTTCCCTTGGGGTCTATCGGGCTGAAATCTTCCGCCCACTTGCGGTTGCGCATGTTCATGATTCCGTCCCATGTGAAGAGCATACCGTTGCGGCCGTTGCGGGTCGGCATGACGCAGTCGAACATGTCCACTCCCCTGGCGATTCCCTCAAGGATGTTGGCGGGCGTGCCTACACCCATGAGATATCTGGGCTTGTCGTCGGGAAGTATGGGGCATACGAGTTCCAGCATCCGGTACATTTCCTCCGTGGGTTCCCCTACGGCAAGACCGCCGATGGCATATCCTCCCCTGTTTCCGTTGTCAAGGGAAAGGGCGTGCTCGACAGCCTGTTTTCTCAGCGAAGGATAAACGCAACCCTGGATAATCGGGAACATTGTCTGGGAGTATCCGTAGAGGGGCTCTGTCGAATCGAACCTCTTGCAGAACCTTTCCAGCCATGACTGGGTAAGTTTCAAAGACTTCTCCGCATATTTCTCATCAGCGTCACCTGGACAGCATTCGTCGAACGCCATTATGATGTCGGCTCCGATTATTCTCTGGGTATCGACATTGTTCTCGGGTGTGAAAGTATGACGGGACCCGTCAATGTGAGAAGAGAAGGTGCAGCCATCCGGGGTGAGCTTTCGGATGCCGGTAAGCGAGAACACCTGGAATCCGCCGCTGTCGGTGAGGATGGGCCTGTCCCATCCGGCGAAGTTGTGAAGACCGCCCGCTTTGCGCATCGTCCCAAGGCCGGGCCTCAAATAAAGATGATAAGTATTTCCCAGAATTATCTGCGCACCGATGTCCTCCTTCAGATCACGGTGATACACTCCTTTGACCGACCCCACTGTCCCCACCGGCATGAAAATGGGGGTTTCCACCTGGCCGTGGTCAGTTGTGAAGACTCCCGCCCTTGCGGAAGATGCCGGATCGGAGGCTATTTTGGTAAAATGCATAAACTCTCGTAAGTGACAATTTGAATTGCAAATTTAGCAATTTCCGCCAAAAGGACTTATATTTGCCCGATACAAGAACAACTCCGAGCAAAACATTTTTTCCATATGAACAAGAAACAACTTTCGCTAAAGCTCATCCTGATGAACTTCCTGGAGTTCGCGGTATGGGGCGCCTACCTCACTTCCCTCGGCCGTTATCTCGGCAACATCGGTCTGGGTTCCCAGATCAAATGGTTCTTCGCCATGCAGGGAATAGTGTCCATCTTCATGCCTACGCTGATGGGAATAGTCGCCGACCGTCACATCCAGGCCCAGAAGGTACTCTCCCTTTGCCATGGTCTTGCCGGTCTCTTCATGATAGGTGCGGGAGTATACTGCATGCAGGCGGGTGACGCCGTACAGTTCGCCCCGTTGTTCATACTCTACAGCTTCAGCGTGGCTTTCTTCATGCCGACAATCGCCATCTCGAATTCCGTGGCGTACAACGCCCTGGGCAAAGCCGGACTCGACCCGGTGAAGGAATTCCCCCCGATAAGGGTATTCGGAACGGTCGGTTTCATCTGCTCGATGCTTCTGACGAACTTCCTCCACATAAAAGGAGTCGCGATGCAGGATTCATACACCCAGCTGATTTCTTCGGGTATCCTTTCATTCGTCCTGTGCGCATACGCTCTCTCGATGCCCGCATGCGAGACGAACAAGGGTGCCGATGACCAGACTCTCGCCGAGAAATTCGGTCTTAAAGCCTTCACCCTTTTCAAGGACGGTCAGTTCGCCATCTTCTTCATCTTCTCAATGCTCCTCGGAGCCTCTCTCCAGATTACGAACGGATATGCCAACACCTTCCTCGGATCTTTCGCTGAGGATCCCAACCTCGCGAACACATTCGCCGTCAAGAATTCCAACGCGCTCATATCGATAAGCCAGATATCGGAGACCCTCTGTATCCTCCTCATCCCGTTCTTCATGAAGAAGTTCGGAATCAAGAAGGTGATGCTCATCGCGATGTTCGCATGGGTGTTCCGTTTCGCGTTCTTCGGACTTGGACAGCCTGACTTCCCCGGAGTAATCCTCTTCATCCTCAGCTGCATCGTATACGGAGTCGCCTTCGATTTCTTCAACATCTCAGGTTCTCTGTACGTGGAACAGAACACCACAACTGAGATCCGTTCCAGCGCTCAGGGACTCTTCATGCTGATGACAAACGGCCTCGGAGCGACCATCGGAACGCTTGCCGCCGGCGCCGTCGTCGACGCTTGCGACGTGTTCAACACTCCCGCCAACTGGGCTACCGCATGGTACATCTTCGCCGCCTACGCACTTGTCGTAGGAATCCTTTTCATGATCCTTTTCAAAGATCCGCAGAAAAAAGCGGCGAAAGCCTAGATGATACCGAGTTTCCGCAGAAGGGCATCGACCTCGGGTTCGTGTCCGCGGAAAGCTACATATGACACCATTTCATCCTCGGACGATCCACGTTCGAGGATGTTTTTTCTGAAGGATGAGGCCGTATCCTTGTCAAAGATGCCCCTCTCCTGGAAAAGTGAGAAGGCGTCGGCTTCCAGCACCTCAGCCCACTTGTAGCTGTAGTATCCGGCGCTGTATCCGCCCGAGAAGATGTGTCCGAATGTAGGTGAAACGGCGGTTCCTCCAATTCTTGGAAGTGTCTCGCAATGTGAAAGGGCGTTCTTTTCGAACTCGACGGGATCCACATCCGCGGGCATTTCCCGGAGAGTGTGCCATGCCATGTCAAGGATGCCGAACTGAAGTTGACGCACCTGCAGGTACGCCGCCTGGAAATTCCTCGATTCGAGAAGTCCCTTTATGAGTTCGGAAGGGATCTTCTCCCCTGTCTTATAATGTTTGGCGAACGAGTCGAGGAACTCTTTCTCGAATGCCCAGTTCTCCATTATCTGTGAAGGAAGTTCCACGAAATCCCTGGCCACGTTGGTACCGGCCTGTGAAGGATAGCGGCATCTTGACAGCATCCCGTGCAGAGAATGTCCGAACTCATGCAGAAGGGTGGTCAGTTCATCATGGGTAAGAAGCGAGGGAGAGTCGGGAGATGGCTTCGAGAAATTGGTGACGATGCTTATGAAAGGACGGTGGTCCTTCCCTCCGAAACTGTACTGACCCATGAACTCGGTCATCCAGGCTCCTCCCCTCTTGCTCTTCCTGGGGAAGGGATCGACGTAGAACAGGGCGAGATGCCCTCCGTCCGTGTCAAGTACATCGTATACCCTAACATCGGGATGATATCCCGGGATATCGTCCCTTTTTTCGAACGTGATCCCGTAAAGGGTGCCCGCGAGCGAGAATACGGCATTGAGGGATTCTTCCATCGGGAAGTAAGGTTTGAGAAGGGTCTCGTCGATGTCGAAGAGAGCCTTCTGGTATTTCTCTGACCAGTAGGCGAAGTCCCAAGGCATTATCGTATCGTCATCGAAACCGTTCTTCCTCGCGAAAGCGGTAAGATCCGCAACTTCCTTTCTGGCGGCAGCGAGTGAAGGATCCAAAAGTGAAGAGAGGAACTTCTCCACGGCCTCGGTCGATCCGGCCATTCTCCTTTCGAGCGCGAAATCCGCGAATGTCCCGTATCCCAGAAGGGAAGCTATCTTCATCCTTCCCGATATTATCTGGCGGATATTTGAACAGTTGTCATAATGCCCTCCGATTGCTCTGGTGTTGTATGCCCTCCACATCTTCTCACGCAGATCCCTACGGGAGCTGAACTTCATGAAGGGCGAATAAGAAGGACGGTCCAGATTGAACATCCAACCCACCTCAGCATTCTCCCTGGCGAGGTTGACCGCATCCTCCAGCACATAATCCGGAAGACCCGCGATTTCATCGGGGAAAGTGAGAAGCATCGAGAACTCCTTGGTGGCGGCCAGGGAATTGTTCGAAAACGAGAGTTGGAGAAGCGAAAGGTCCTCCATCGTTTCGGAGAATTCCTTCCGGTCTTCTCCTTCAAGGAAAGCCCCTCCCCTCTTGAAAGAAAGGTAGGTGTCCTCAAGAAGCCGCTTCTGCTCTTTGCTGAGGCCTTCGAAGACCTTGGCCCCGTATTCCTCATATACGGTCCTGACCCTGGAGAAGAGGGCCTCGTTCATACTGACATATATCGAGAATGACGTCAGCATCGGGGAAACTTTGTCCGCGATTTCCTCCATTCCGGGAGTGGAATCCGCCTCCAGAAGATTGAAGAATATCCCCTCGACCCGGGAGAGGTCCTGACCGCTGTATTCAAGAGCTTCGACCGTATTGGCGAAGGTGGGGGCGTCGGGACAGGAAGCGATGGCGTCGACTTCCTCCTTGGCATAGGCGATGGCCGCCTCGAATGCCGGGAGATAATGTTCTTCCTTTATGAGGTTGAATGCGGGTGCTCCGAAGGGAAGGGACGACGGGGCGAGAAGGGGGTTTGTCAGGAATTCTTCAGATTTCATCTTATGGAGGTGTTTCGTGTAGGAAGGCAAAGTTAATTCAAAAGGCTGAGGGCGCAAAAAGAAGTGCGGAAGAATCTCCTGAAGCGGATGTCATATCGCACGAAATCGCTCCTTCCGTATGTAAAAAAGGATAATCCGCCACCATTACATTGTGTCATCGGCATCACTGTGTAAATCAGCCACATGACACTTCCCCGCATATGACATTTTGCACAAAAATCCACTGTCATAGGTCATTTCACGGCCCTTTACCGGAACAGATTTTCTGTTTTACTTTGCCCCCGTCAAACGACATCGAGTCTTCTCTCCGGGTCCGCCGACGGAACTCTTCCGCTCCCCATTTTCCCGGAGATCACCTCCCGAAAAGAACAACGTCAGCCCTACCGGTAGCTGAGACGGAAATACAAATATCAACAAACAAAAAAGTGAAGATCATGAAATACATCAACAGAGTGGAATTGCTCGGAGTAGTGGGCAAAAAGATAAGGATTAACACAGTCAACGAGGTCAATGTCGCCACTTTTACTCTCGTTACCGACAGGTTATTCCTCAACAAGGAAAACGGTGGCGTGGAAGTGGCGAACCATACGGTGGTGGTATGGGACAATGACGGCATATGGGATTTCTCCAAAATCGAAGAAGGAGCCATCGTGCATGTCACCGGACACATCAAATACCACAACTACATAGGCGACGACGGCCTGAAAAGGCGCGCCACCGAGATCATGGCCAGCACCTTCCAGGTACTCGGAAAGAAAGATGATGACAAGGAAGAGGAAGCCGTAGCCCAAATGTAGCCTTCCCACAAAACTGAACGGCCATGAACAGATCCACGACACTATTGCTGCTTTCCGGGATGATGCTGCTCCATCCCGGATGCGCTCCCCAAAGAAAGGCGTCAACCCTGATGAAGGAAATGCCCAAGGCGAGACTGGAACTGCCCCAGATGGACGAAGTGTCCCCTTCCAGAATAGCATCTCTCCTTGACGCTTCGGCTCCATCGGAGGAAACCTCTGACGAAGGTGATGTCATCATAATGAATGCGGTGAAAGATGAGAACGGTGAGATGGTCGCTACCGACGTCATCAGGGCGGCCACCGTATCCGCCCGTTTCAGGAATCTCGCGGAAAGGCGCGGGTCCGTCGACATCTGTTTCGATGTGACGGTACCCTCCTCCATGAGGGACAGCCGATGGCAGCTGAGGCTGTATCCCGACATGGAGATTCTGAACGAACACCACATTCTCGATCCGGTCATCATTACAGGGCAGCAGTACAGGAAGGCCCAACTGAGGGGTTACGAACACTACAACCGCTTCCTGGAAAGCATAATAACGGATACGACCCTCCTTGTGAACCGGGACCAATTGGAAGTTTTCCTGCAGAGGAACCTTCCCCAGATATACAGTTTCCGGAACGACACTTCCTTCGTCAGCGAGGAGACCTTCCTGTCATATTGGGGCGTTACGGAAAAAAGGGCGCTGCAGCATTACACCATAGCCAGACTCGTCAGAAGGAACAGGCGCCGCATCGGCATGGCCGACAAGATGTACAAGAAATACATAAAATCCCCAATGGAAGCTGACGGGCTGAGACTGGATACGGTTCTCGTCAGGGAAGACGGCGACTTCGTGTACAGGTATACCCAGACTGTTAATGCGGTGCCGGGGCTCAGAAAGGTTGACGTCACGCTGGGAGGCGAAGTCCTCCAGCAGGACAAGAGGATCTATTCGGTTCCCAAGAGCGACACTCTAACCTTCTATATCAGTTCTCTTTCCTCTCTGATCGACGAATCCCCCAGGTTCAAACGGGAAATAAAGCTCCGGAAGGTGGAAGTGAACACGGCCTGCTACATAGACTTCGAACAGGGCCGCTCCGAAATCAACCCCTCCCTTGGAAACAACTCTTCGGAGATGAGAAGAATAAGGGGGAACCTTGCCACCCTCCTTTCCGAAGACGATCTTGTAATAGATTCCGTCCTTGTCACCGCCTCGTGTTCGCCTGAGGGTTCCTACTCTTCGAACATCTCTCTCGCGTCAAAAAGGTCGGCATCGGTAGGAGAATACTTCTCCTCTTTCATGGAGGAATACTCCGACTCCCTCGTTCTGTCACGCGGCAGAAGGCTTTCTATCGACGGAGAAGAGATCCGGTGGGACGATTACCCCGGGAAGGACCTCCGGTTCCTTCCCAGGAGCAATCCCGAGAACTGGGAAATGCTCGACGCCCTCGTGGAGAGTGACTCGACCCTTTCCCGCACGGAGAAAGACTCCTACCTCGAAATCAGAAAGATAAAGGACCCCGACAGAAGGGAAAAGGCCCTTCAGGGGGAGCCCTATTACCGGCACCTGCGCGAAAGTGTGTACCCCAGGCTCCGTACCGTCAAATTCGCCTTCCATCTTCACCGCTCCGACATGGATGCCGACACGGTAATGACGACAGTCCGCGACTACCTCTACCAGGAGGGACTCCAGGCGATGAAAGACCGCGACTACGAACGTGCCCTTTCAATCCTGAGACCCTACTCCGACTACAACACGGCCGTAGCCTGCCTCGCCCTCGATTATGACAACACGGCCCTTTCCATTCTCCAGGAGATGGACGGGGAACAGACCCCGAAAAGGGATTACCTGATGGCGATAGCCTACTGCAGGACCGGAGATGAGGACAAGGCGATAGACCATTACCTCTCGGCCTGCAGGAAAGACAGGTCAATGATATACAGAGGCAACCTCGACCCGGAGATTTCCGCACTGACGAAAAGGCTCGGAATATCATTCGAAGAGGACCTCTAGAAGAATCTTGAACGACTTGGCCGACTGTCCGTAACTGGAGAACTTCATCCCGAAACTTGTTTCTTCGGGCCACGGCCCTTTTCAGCTGAGGACAGGACGGGGAACACTCCTTCTCCCGGGGATATCCCCCTTCCACAATCGAAATTGCTTTCCACAGTCTCTCTCTCTCTTTCAACAATTGTCTCTCAGGAGTCCGTCCTGATCCTCGTGCTGATTATCTGTCGGAACTTTGGTTCAATTACCGATAAATTATTCACCATCAATTCAAAACAAAACAAAAAAAAATGAAAAAGACACTGCTACTGTCGGTGGCTGCGCTATGCTTTGCCGCCGCTTCGTGTGACAACACGATCAGTCCTTCACCCTCAGCGGAAGGTGAGGCCACCCTCCTTCTGGACGTCGCCGCAATGGACGTTGAGATGGAGACGAAGTCTTCACCCTCCGTGGGAGACGAAGCGAAAATCAACACCCTCGACATCTACGTTTACGACATCGAGGAAGCCAACGGGTCCTACTACATGATCGACACCTACATGAGGGTGGACAATTACACGGAAGGACAGGCCATCACCGTGAAGACCTCCCCCGGAAGGAAAAGGCTCGTCGTAGTGGCGAACCAGAGCACGGAAGAGGCCAACAAGCTTCTCAATTACGAGGATTTCAGGACAAACGGCTGGAGGTACGACCAGAACAGCAGGGGCAACTTCCTGATGACCTACGACAACACCGTCACCCTGGACTTCAATGCGACGACAAGGCACAAGGCTCTCCTGAAGAGGCTTGTCGCGAAGATCCAGCTGAGGAAAGTGGTCATCAACCTTCCGCCGCAGTACGGTGAAGTGAAGCTCAAAGGAGCCTACGTTCATCTGGTTCCCAAGATTTACAACCACGTTTCCGAAGACAGGGCCGACTACTGGCAGGTCCCTTCCGAGGACTGGCTCGATGCTGAAGGGAATGTCGTGATCGAAGGGTACAAGGAGGAAGTCCCCGAGAACGTCCTCGGCATGATGACCAACAGCGGTTTCAGCGGGACCGTTCCATGCTCCTACACCTGGGAAAGCGAAGGTGACTACACCGTCTACCCGTTCCCCAACCCCACGTATGACGAAGGCTTCGACCTTCCCGACCTCGTGACCAAGTTCGTTGTTGAACTGGAGATTGGAGGTTTCCCCACATTCTACACCATCGGTCTGCCCGGTTTGACGGCGAACTGCTTCTATGACATAAAGAGCATCACCATCAACCGCATCGGAGCTCCCGAAAGGGATTACTACATCGGAAACAGCACCATATCCCTCAACGCTGAAGTCGACGTATGGCAGGACGGCAAATTCGAGGGGACATTCTGCGGAACCGACACCGGAGAGGAAGGCGTTTTCAGCTTCTAGGACAATTCTCACACAAGAAAAGAACGACAATAATCAATTCCTAAAACATCACAATCATGAGCACAACAACACTAAAAGCCAAACATCCGAATCTTCTTGATTACGTTATGATTTTCGTGGTAGGATGCGCCACCCTTCTGGGAGCTGCGGCATGCAACAAGGAAAGCGGCCCCACTCCGGCGGAAGAACCGCTATCCGACATGGCCACACTCAATCTCAAAGTGAAAAGCACCACTCAGACCAAAGCCACGCCCGACACTCAGGTGCTCGAAGCTGAAGCCAAAATCAATTCGATCGACCTCTTCATCTTCGACATGGAAGAAGGTTCCATTTCGGAGGGAATGCTTGAGGCCTACAAGAAGGTGACCCTCCAGGAGGGCGACGAGGCTTCCGTCTCCATGAACAGCACAACCGGAAAGAAAAGGATCTACGCCATCGCGAACGCCGGAACAAACGCCGCCGGAGGAAGTTCCTTCGACCTCGCCAAGACTGTCGAAACCGAAGAAGACCTTCTGTCCTCCATTTCGAAGTTCAGCGAGAACGCCCTCGGTGACTTCATCATGGTAGGCTCTGCCTCCACCACGGTCGAAGGACAGCAGAAGGAACCCGTCCTTGAGGCCGGAAACGCCGCAGCCAACAACATAACCATCGAAGTCAAGAGACTGGTGAGCCGCGTGAAGATCGGTTCGATCAAAGGGGACTTCACAGCTCCCGGACTCCGCGAAAAAACTTTCGAGGTAAAGAGGATTTACCTGATGAACGTCGCCAAGCAGGCGAATTATGTCAACGGTTCCTGGAAAGACGTTTTCGGAGATGAGACCAGGGGAACCGTAACAGCAGCTCCCGAAGGATTCAAAGCGGCGGTCGAAGTGGGCAAATACTACGCCTTCGCCGCTCCCGCAGCCAATTCCACCGACGCGAACGGAATGTGGAACTGGATGGACCACCTCACCTTCAATCAGGGAGATCCCGTCATCCTTAGCGATGACGCCGCAGTAAAGGCCCTTACCCTGAAGGAGTATACCGGTGACGAAGGCCTCATCTACTCATCCGATTCCGAAAGGACGGTGCTAGAAGGAAATACCATGACTCTGGGAGAGTACTTCTACGCTTATCCGAACTCCTCAGTCCCGGGAGCCGAGATGGAGGATGTCGACATGACCACGAAACTTGTCATCGAGACCCAGATAACGATAGATTCCGAGCCCATCACATATTACTATCCACTTTCGATTCCCTACATGCAGCCCAACTATGCCTACACGATCGGCAACGTCACCATCCATCGTCTCGGCTCGAAAGATCCCTTCCATCCCGTTTCCACGGCCAACTGCACATTCACGGTAACTGTCCGCGATTGGGACACCGGTGAAATCGTCGGCAAATACAACAACGGAGTCGAAGGCTCTGACGGAGACTTCGAGATATAATTATCCCAAGGCACCATGACAGGAAGAATCTCAATGATTGTTCTGGGGAAGGTCGCCGCTATCTTAAGCGCCGGAGCGGTCCTCCTGTCCTGCACCACGATTCTGGAGGACAGGAGCGACTGCCCCTGCATTCTCACGGTCAACACTTCGACCATATCCGAAACCACAGGCATAGCTTCCCCTGTTTTCGAAGGAGGACTCAGCGTCAATCTTTTCAGCGAAAGCGGGAAGGCCATTCTCCGCGACAAGCAGGTGAAAGGGATGTCCCGCAGGGGAACCGAAGAATATTCAACCAAGGTACAGAAAGCCGTTTCCGTTCTTTCGAGTTCCATAGGCGGAAAACATTACCGGACAAGCGTAGACAGGCGGGAAATGATCCTCGAAGAGGGGTACGAAGCCGACAGTATCTACGTCCATCACAGCATAGTGGACTGCCGCGGAGAAACAGCTTACGACACTCTCAAAGTACACAAGGAATGGTGCACCGTGACAATTCATCTGAAGGGAAATGATGCAAGGAAACGCTACTCTTTCGGCATGGAAGGGAACTGGAACGGATTCACGATGGACAGGATTCCGACCCCCTCTGAAGGCAAATTCAGATGCGACGTCAGGAAACTGTCCGAAGACAGCTTCCAGGCAAGAATTCCCCGCCAGGGTGATGATTCACTCCTGCTGGATTTCTACGAGGATGACAGGATGGGAATGCACCTGAGGGAAATCTCCTCTTTTCCCTTGGGAGACCTGATAAGGAAAGCCGGATTCGACTGGTATCGCAGAGACCTTCATGACATAGACATTACAATTGACCGCTCCTCTCTGGAAGTGGACGTTGAAGTCTGCCCTTGGTTCAGCGGTATGAATCTCGGGGACATGGAACTTTAAACCATGTCCCTTTTCACAACAAAACGCCAACACATCATATAATTCTTTTACTACACAATGAAATCATTCGTATGGAACAGGGTACTGAGTACATTTCCCGTAATCCTTCTCTGCCTGTCCCTTTTCATCGCTGGATGCGGTAGGGCTTCAGCCCAGCGCAATTCAGTCTCGACAAACATTCTCGGATACGTAAACTTCTTCACTCTCAACATGGAACTTTCCCGTTCCGTAAGCCAGCACGTGAGTCTCGAGGGAGGAGTGAAATACAACCCGTTCGCCTTCAACATGGGGGACGATGAAACAAGCATGAGGAACAAACAACTGTCTCTCGCCCTGGGAGGAAGATATTGGCCCTGGCACGTCTACTCGGGATGGTGGATATCACCCAAAGTCAGATGGCAGATGTTCAACACCGGAGGTATCATCTCGAGCAAAACAAGAGAAGGAGACCGGGTGGGAGCCGGCATCACTGCCGGATATACCTATATGCTGAATCCGCGTTTCAACCTCGAAATGGGTGTCGGAGGATGGTTGGGGAAAGAGTGGTACACCGTTTACGACTGCCCTGTCTGCGGAGAAATCCTTGACAAGGGTGAGAAATTTTTCATATTGCCCAATGACATCGTCATAGGGGTCAGCTACATTTTTTAGCGTATCTTTTCGATTCCTATATCAATTGACTACAGCGACATATTCCGTTTGTCGCCAATGATGACGGGACAAAAATCAGATTTATCAAATCAAAGAGCCGCCTATCCGGATGCCCCGCTCAGATCACGTCTGCATCCTACTCCGGCAAAGAGAATACTTTGTCCTTTTTCTTGCAAGAGGACATCGTCATTCTTCCGTTATCCTGCGCCAGAAGCCTTCAGTCCTACCGGGGCGGAGTACCGGGTATTCCTGAACAACGTTGCCCTATGAACAAGATAGAAACCAAATACATCCATGCCGTCGAACTTATCAAGAAGGCCATCCTCCAGAGCCAGTACAACGCCATCCGGCTTGCTAATCAGGAGCAACTGAAGTTGTACTTCGGCATTGGCCGGTACATTTCAGAGAACTCCAGAAATGGTTTCTTGAGCACGGGGGCGCTGGATTTCATCTGTGCCCAACTGAAGAATGATCTTCCGGGGTTGATGGGTTTCGGTGTCACTAGCCTGAAGAATATGCGCAAGTTCTAAGAAGCTTGGGCGACCATCGAGGACAAATCGGCAACCGTGGTTGCCGATTTACAAAGCACTGAAGATAAAACAATTGCAATTAGGCAACCAGAATTACAATCCGTAACGGCAAGGTCCGCAGGATGCTCAGGAATAGTCTCACCGTCGTTGTGTGGAGATTCCTCTTCACCATCCGCCTCACTGATGAGCCGAAGACATATGTCGTCCAGAGAGTCACCCTCGGGATCGACCCGGGATACGGCACTGTCGGCTTCCCGGCGAGGACGGCGGGACGTGAACTCATGTGCGAAGAAGTGTCCTTCTTATCAACGGCTCAAATATTCAGCTGTGAAACCTTTCCCCGATGAGATGAGATCCTCAGGCGTCCCCTCAAAGACCACCTGTCCGCCATCGTTCCCGGCGTCTGGACCGAGGTCTATGACCCAGTCAGCAGATCGGATGACATCAAGATTGTGTTCCACGACGATGACCGAATGGCCATTGTCCAAAAGGGCGTCAAACGCCTTCAGGAGTTTTTCCACATCATGGAAATGAAGTCCCGTCGTCGGCTCATCGAAAAGGAAAAGTATCTTCCCTTTGGAGCCTGATTCCTTCATCGAGAGGAAACTGGCCAGTTTGATTCTCTGGCTTTCTCCACCGGAAAGTGTGCTGCTGCTTTGTCCGAGTTTTATGTAAGAAAGACCCACATCGACAAGGGGCTGAAGTTTGGCCGCAATAGCTTTAGCTTCCGGTTCGTTTCCTTCCGAGAAGAATCCTATCGCCTCCTCAACACTCATGTTGAGAATGTCATCGATGTTCTTTCCGCGATACCTCACTTCGAGGATATCCGGTTTGAACCTCTTTCCTCCGCAGGCTTCACAAACCATCGTGACGTCAGCCATGAACTGCATTCCTATCTTCACGAAACCGTCTCCCTGACACTCGGAGCACCTTCCGCCGTCCTGGTTGAATGAGAAGAAAGACGGAGAATAGCCGTTGATCTTCGCATACTGCTGTTGGGACATCAGTTTACGGATGTCGTCATAGACCTTGAGGTAAGTGACGGCATTGGAACGGGAACTCTTTCCGATGGGGTTCTGATCGACGTACTCGACCTGCTTTATCCTGTCGAGATTTCCGGAGAGCTTGCGGAATGTTCCGGGAAGAGGGCCGGTTTCGTTGATTTTTCTGAAAAGGGCCGGATAGAGAATGTCTCCGACCAATGTCGACTTTCCGCTTCCGCTCACACCTGTAACGACATTGAGCACCCCCAAAGGGAACTTCACGGTTATATCCTTGAGATTGTGCTCCATGGCCCCTTCCACGGAAATGGAATATGACCAAGTCCTTTTCTCCCTAGTCATCCTGGGCCTCATTCCGGTAAGGTACTGGAGAGTGAGTGAACGGTCCAGGATATCCTTGGGGACATCGGAGGTATATTTGCCGTTGAAGATGATCTCTCCGCCGTCAATACCCGCACGGGGTCCCATATCTATCAGAAGATCCGCCGCCCTTATGATCTCTTCATCATGTTCGACTACTATGACCGTATTGCCTATATCCCGTAGACGCCGAAGGACACCTATGAGCCTGTCCGTATCCCTGGGATGAAGTCCTATGCTCGGCTCGTCAAGAATATACATCGACCCGACGAGGGAACTACCAAGGGCCGTGACGAGATTGATCCTCTGGCTCTCTCCTCCCGACAGGGTGTTGGAATTGCGGTTGAGGGTGAGATACGAAAGCCCCACTTCCTTTATATAGCCAAGACGCGAAGTGATTTCTTCGATCGCTTTCTCGACGACTCCCCTCTCATAATCCGTAAGGACTAGGTTGTCGAAGAACTCCAGAAGTTGATCGACATTCATCGAGAGGAGCTCATGTATGTTCTTGCCACCTACTTTGACATAAAGCGCATCCTTCCTCAGACGGCTGCCCTTGCACTCGGTACAGGTTGTTTTGCCGGAAAAACGGCTCAACATGTACTTGTACTGGACCTTGTACCTGTTGGACTCCACCCATGAGAAGAATTCATTGATGCCGACGATGGAGTTCTCATCGCCCTCCACGCTGTGGGCGTTCCATATTATGTCCTTCTCTTCCTCGCTCAATTCAGCATAGGGGGTGAATATCGAAAGCCCGTACCTTTCGGACTGACGTACCATCTGATCCTTGAACCAGCCCATCTTGTCTCCCCTCCAGCAGGCTATGGCTCCGTCGTAGATGCTCTTTGATTTGTCGGGGATGACCAGATCTTCGCTTATTCCGATGATCTTTCCGAGACCGCCGCAGACCGGACACGCACCTAGGGGGCTGTTGAAGCTGAACATGTACTCATCGGGGAAACGGAAAGTCATTCCGTCCGCTTCGAATCTGTTCACGAACTTCTCCATCGTTCCGTCCTTGAGGGCATACATGGTTCCTTTTCCTATAGAGAAGCAGTTGTCGATGGAGGCATGGAGTCTTGTCTTGAGATCGGCTTCACTTGCGGAAGAATGCAGTTTGACCCTATCCACCATAAGATATACTTCCTCCGGATAGGACCCGTCTTCTGAGAGTTTCATGACGTCCTCGATGGGGACGATCTGTCCGTCCGCATAGAAGCGGGAATAGCCCTGCTGCTTCAGCGAGAGCATGAGTTCGACCTTGTCTTCCCGTTCTTTCCATCCGAGTTCAGCGAGAAGATAGAGAGCCTCCCCTTCACCGTCGAAGATCCATTTCATCACGTCCTGGACAGTATGGCACTTGACTTCCTTCCCGGAAATCGGCGAATATGTCCTTCCGATCCTTGCGAACATGATCCTCAGATAATCGTATATCTCGGTTGTGGTCGCAATGGTCGAACGTGGATTCCTGGTGTTTACCTTCTGCTCTATGGCGATTGCCGGCGGAATGCCGTCAATCAGCTCGACATCCGGCTTGGACATCCTGCCGAGGAACTGACGTGCATAGGATGAAAGGCTCTCCGCGAAACGTCTCTGCCCTTCGGCGAAGAGAGTGTCGAAAGCAAGGGAAGACTTGCCGCTTCCGGAAATACCCGTTATCACCACGAATCTGTTCCGCGGAATTTCGACTGTAATGTTCTTGAGGTTGTTGACCTTCGCTCCTTTAATAATGATATTTCCGTCCTGAGGCATTGGCAAAAGATTGAAGGGCAAATTTAATCAAAATGCGACTCAGTAGCAAAAGGCATCACCTTTTACCCTAAAAGATCGGCCAGCAACAGCGGGAGTTTGGCACGTATGTTTTTCATAAGAAAACCAAGAAATGCGCCATTTTGACAATAGATAATGCCATTTTGGCATCAAAATATGACATTTTGTCTACCTTTTGAACAATTTGGGCAATTGGTCCACAGATTGCCTTATCTTGAAGTGTCCGCGGGACGGAATCCCACGGAACGAACAGAAAAAAGTAAAACAAAAAAAATAAAAAAGGAGACTATCATTATGGTACCCGCAAGACGTAACTCACAGAATTGGATGTCAGACATCTTCAATGATTTCTTTGACAACAGGTGGATGGAAAGATCCAACGCTACCGCTCCGTCAATCAATGTGATCGAACACGAGCATGACTACACCCTCGAGCTTGCAGCTCCTGGCATGACAAAGGATGACTTCCACGTAACTCTGGATGAGGAAGGCGATCTGGTGATCAAGATGGAGAAGAAGACAGAGAACAAGGAAGAGAACAAGGAGAACGGACATTATCTCCGTCGTGAGTTCAACTACACCAAGTTCCAGCAGACGATGCTCCTCCCTGAGGACGCAGTACGCGAGAATATCAGCGCGAAGGTCGAGAACGGTGTTCTTACCGTCAACATCCCGAAGGTCGAGAAGGTGAAAGCCGAAGACAAGAACCGCATGATCGAAATCATGTAAAAGAGTCTTCCGAATCGGAAGGAAATCGGAAACGGCTCCATGTTCCTGAAGAAGACCGGCCACTGGCCGGCCTTCTTTTTTGCCGTTTGCACGGCAAAAACCAATTATTCCCCCGTCAACGCTACACCCGACGGGAAAAATGCCTATATTGCTTCCGCAAACTAAAACGAAAGCCATGGCAAAATTCCAGAAATCATCCGAAAAGGATTACGCTTCATTCCTCAAATACTACGACGGTTTCCCCAAGGAAGGCATCAATTTCGTGGACATCATGCCTCTCCTGCAGGACAAGGCCCTCATGAAAGAGATCACGAAAGACCTCGGTCAGTTGTGCGGCACACCGAATGTCGCCGCTCCTGAAGCGAGAGGATTCCTGTTCGCCGCCCCCCTGCTGACTTCATGCAGGAAGATCAAATGCATAGTGCCTCTCCGCAAGAAAGGCAAACTTCCCTATGCCGAAGGCGACCTGGTCAACGTTGAAATAATGAAAGAATACGGCAGCGACATAATCAACTATCGCCTCAGTGACATTGCCGCATGCAAAGTGAACCACCTCCGCAGGACAATAAACCTCACTTTCTTCGATGACGTTCTCGCAACCGGCGGAACGGCCAAGGGAATCGTGGAGAGCCTCAATTCGCAGACCGTGGTGATCGACGGCAAAACCTATAAGGTGAAGGTAACCGACATGGTGTTCCTTGTAGAATTGAAAGACCTCGGCGGAAGGAAACTTCTGGAAGACATCGCTCCGGTAAAGTCCCTCATCGTACAATAGCGGGACTGACAACGGATATAAACAAAACGGCCTCCTACGATGTAGAAGGCTGTTTTTGTGCGGTGCGGAAGGGACTCGAACCCTCGACCTCCGGCGTGACAGGCCGGCATTCTAACCAGCTGAACTACCGCACCTCGGTATTTGTTTTGGCGTTTTCCTCAAACGCGGATGCAAATATAGGCATTTTTTGATACGCTGCAAACTTTTTTCGGCATTTTTTCTTCAAAATCTACTTTTGCGCCGAAATAATCCTCCTATTGACATCCCTGAGCTTGCTCTGGTCCATCTTCACCACTTTCCTGTCATAGGTCATCAGACCGTTCACCTCGATCTCCACGTCGGTCGTCTGGGTGTATACCGCCGCGGCGCATCCGTCTTTTATGAGCCCGATCAGTTCGTCTGCGAATTTCTCATATTCCGCAAGAACTTCCTCCCCGTTCTTGTACTGGACGTATCCCCAATTGCGGTCAGCCTGCCACAGGTGGCCTTCCAACGGGAGTCCTATTCCGCCGTACTCACCGAGCACGTTCACGAGGTCGGGATTCCATAGGTACATCGCCGGATTGGGATAATGGTGATTGTCGAGGATATCTCCGAGCCCTTCCACGAAATTACCTCCGGATGAAGGATTCACCAGCCTTGTGGGATCCTTTTCCTTGGTGAAAGCGACAGCCTTCTCCGTCTCGAACTGCGCCCATGCTTCATTGAACGGTACCCACACGACGATAGAAGGATGGAATTTCAGCTGGTCGATGATTTCACCCCACTCCTTATAATAGGTATCTCTCTCCTTCCGGGGAGCGTCCCAATCCGTTCCGCTCGTATAATCGCGCGTTGCCCACTTGTTGAAGCGGCTGTCCGTTATGCTGGGCATATCCTGCCATACGAGAATCCCTTCCGCATCACAGTAGTAGTACCATCTTTGGGGCTCAACTTTGATATGCTTTCTGATCATATTGTATCCGAGGTCCTTGGTCTTCTCAACGTCAAGCCGCAGGGCTTCATCCGTCGGAGCGGTGTACAGTCCGTCAGGCCACCATCCCTGATCGAGAGGCCCAAGCTGGAAAAGGGACTCTCCGTTCAGCGATATCCTCTTGTGCCCGTCGGCATCGGTGAGGATTCCCACTTCACGCATGGCGGCGTATCCTTCAACCCTGTCAAGAGTCTTGTTGCCCCTCTTCAGGAGGATCTCCACCGAATAAAGGTATGGATTGTCGGGAGACCAGAGTTTCACATCCGGGCCGTTGAGCGTAACGACAAGTTTTTTCCCGACGGGAGACGAAGACATCGCAAGAAGACCGCCTGAAACTGAATTCTCCGGATTGAAGCCGACAGCACCCTCGCGCACTTTCACTTCAACGGTGTCTCCGCTCTTCGCTCCGGCGACATCCACGTCGAATGTCAATGAGGAACGGCCGATTTCGGCAACCGGGACATAAGACTGGATTGAAGCTTCAGCTACCGGTTCTAGCCAAACGGTCTGCCATATTCCGCTGACGGAAGTGTACCAGATGCCTCCCGGATTGGAGACCTGCTTTCCGCGGGGCTGCGTATTGTCATCCGTGGCATCGAGGACCTTGACCACCAGAGTCTGTTCCCCTTTTCCCTTAAGATACGGGGTGACATCGAATGAGAAATGAGTATACCCTCCCGTATGGGATCCTACGCGGCTTCCGTTCACGAACACTTCAGCGCTGTAATCCACCGCCTCGAAATTCAGTCTCACCCTCTTTTTCTTCCATGAACGGGGAACGGAAAACGTGGTCTCATACCAAAGCGCATCCTCCGGGGTCAATCTCTTTCCGACTCCGGACAGAGCGGACTCCAGGGCGAAAGGTACAAGAATCTGTCCGTCATAGGAAGAAGGCTCGGGAGCGTCCTTTTCAGTGACGGCGTAATTCCAAAGTCCGTTGAGGCTTCTCCAATTGTCGTGGCCCGGTCTGAAGAGCTGGGGTCTCGGATACTCTCCCCCGACGTCGGAGGGGTCGAGATTCTCTCCCCATTCGGTCATGATCCTATCACCGGCCCGTTTCCATGAAGACGTGTCCGGAGCGGAAGAACAGGAAGACAACAGAGCGGCGGCAAGAACGGCCGCCATGGCGGAATTGCTGAAGGACCTTCTCATGATTCAGATATTTATGCCGAAAGTTAACGATTTTACTTCATTGGACAAAGAAGCCGGGGGGGGAATATTTGATTTCCAGCCCTCTCGGAAATATTTTTATCCGAACTGCTGCCGCATCAACACCGAACGACAGATATTTTTAGTATATTAGCAGGTCTTCGGGTATTACCCCACGGAAGGCAAAATACCGAAGACCGCACAACAAGTTCAAAACCATTTCCAGATATGTTCGATAAAGAAAGAGGGCTCTACATCGCCCACTGCGAAAACGGTCCGATCAGCATGATCGGCAAAATGGCGAACCGCCACGGACTCATCGCCGGAGCTACCGGAACGGGAAAGACCGTCACGCTCCAGGTCATCGCCGAATCCTTCTGCCAAGCGGGCGTCCCCTGTTTCATGGCTGACATGAAGGGAGACCTCTCCGGTATAAGCCAGGTCGGAAAGATGTCCGGCTTCATACAGAAAAGACTGCCCGAGTTCGGCATAGAGGATCCCCAGTTCCAGAGCTGCCCGGTGAGATTCTTCGACGTATTCGGAGAGCAGGGACACCCGATGAGGTCAACAATCTCCAGAATGGGTCCCCAGCTCCTCTCGAGACTCCTCGAACTCAACGAAACCCAATCAGGCATCCTGAACATCGTCTTCAAGATCGCCGACGATCAGGGACTGCTCCTCATCGACCTTAAGGACCTGCGTGCGATGCTCGACTTCGTCGGAAGGAACGCCTCCGATTTCACGACTGTCTACGGAAACATCACCTCCGCCAGCGTAGGAGCCATACAGAGGGCTCTTCTCGCCCTGGAAAGCCAGGGAGGCGACAAGTTCTTCGGTGAGCCGGACTTCGACATCTACGACCTTCTCCAGTGCGAAAGCGGAAAAGGCATCATGAATGTCCTCGCCGCGGACAAGCTCATGCTCAATCCCAAGCTCTACTCGACATTCCTCCTGTGGCTGCTTTCGGAACTTTACGCCACCCTCCCCGAAGTTGGTGACCTCGATCTCCCGAAACTCGTCTTCTTCTTCGATGAGGCCCACATGCTCTTCGAAGGGACATCGAAGGCTCTCACCGACAAGATCGAGCAGGTCGTAAGGCTTATCCGAAGCAAGGGCGTCGGAGTCTATTTCGTGACCCAGTCACCCACCGACATTCCCGAAGACATCCTCGGCCAGCTCGGAAACCGCGTACAGCATGCCTTGAGAGCTTTCACTCCCAAGGACCAGAAGGCAGTGAAGACAGCCGCCGACACTTTCCGCGCCAACCCCGCCTTCAAGACGGACGAGGCCATAATGAACCTCGAGACCGGAGAAGCTCTCGTGTCGTTCCTCGATGAAAAGGGTGCTCCGAGAGTGGTGGAAAGGGCCAAGATACTTTTCCCTCTCAGCCAGATAGGTGCCATCACCGAAGACCAGAGGGCGGATCTCATCAAGAAATCCCGTCTCTTCGGCCGCTACGACCATCCGGTAGACCGTGAGAGCGCATTCGAAGTCCTCCTCCAGAAGGCCGAAGAAGCCGCACGCGAAGAAGAGGAAAGGAAGGCCGCCGAAGAAGAGGAGAAGATAAGGGCGAAAGAGGAGAAGGAAAAGGAGAAAGCGAAAGCCGCGAAGAAAAAGAAGACCGCGGGAATCGGCAACAAGGTACTCAGCGCAGTGGCCACAGCAATCGCAGCAAGCCTCGCCAAGAGCGTGGGAAGCGCCGTCTCGAACTCCGTTTCCGGTAAATCTTCAAGTTCCAAAAAGACTTCTACGAGTTCCAAGTCCAAGAAGAACACCGTCGGTGACGCAGCCAGCAAGGCCGCTTCCGCCGCCACAAAGACCATCACCCGTGAGATAACCAGAAGCATCCTGGGCAATCTCATCAAGTAGAGAAGTACTACAACAGGAATGCTCCCCCACCCGCACAGGATGGAGGAGCATCTCTTATATATATTACCAATATTCCTTGATCAGGCGTTCTCTGCGCCGACCGGGTCAACGGCATTCTCAGGTTCCGTAAAGAAAGAGAAATGGACCCTGCCGTATTTCTTCTCCTTGGTGAAAAGGGGATGGGAAGTGAAAGAATGCTCATCGCCGTGTTCCAGGATGAGATATCCGCCGGGATGGATGATCCCTTTCCTGAGAACCCTGTCAGGGATGGTATCAAGATCCTCGAGCGCATAGGGCGGGTCAGCGAACACTATATCGAACTTCTCCGTACAGAGGGGAAGGAAGTCAAACACGTTGTGGCGCACGACTGTGAGTGAATTCTGGATGCCGAGTTTCTTCGCCTCCGAAGAGATGAAAGCGGCATGGACGGGATTCATTTCCACAGTCCATACATGACCCGCTCCCCTTGAAACGAATTCATACGATATCGCACCGGTACCTCCGAAGAGGTCCAACACCTTCAAGTCATCGAACTCGTACTCCGAATCAAGGACATTGAAAAGAGCTTCCCTCGCGAAATCCGTAGTCGGTCTCGCCTTGAATGATGGAGGGGGAAGAATGGTCTTCCCCCTCAGTTTTCCGCCTATAATGCGCATAGATGATAATCTATTCGAGTGATGTTATGGTGTCTCCCATAGCTGAAGCCTCATTGCCTGAAGCGTCCAGTTTGAAGATCATGAACTTGGGATTGGCTGCCGTATAAGCCTCCCAACCGTTTCCGGGATTTCCGGTCTTGACGAATGAGGTCCAGCAGTCGAGCATCTTGTCGGCAAGGACGTAGTCCTGCTCGGTGAAGGGACGGTCGCTGTTGGCCAGAGACTTGAAGGTGTACCACAGTTCCGAAGAATGGAACGCTCCCTTCATCTTGTGGGAACCGGCGGCGTCATCAGGGAGAGGACGGGCGAACTCATAAGCGTATGCGGGTTTTCCGGCCTTCTCACGGAGTTCACAGAAGTTGGCGATACCGTTGCCCAGAGCACCCATGTCATTCATCGTGAAACCGATCATGTAGGGAATATCCTTGATTCTTCCTTCGGTAGCCGCGGCATCGAAAGTCTCGGTCATCAGATATCCGTCAACGGAAGGAGAAGAAGACAGACGTGCCCTCTGTCCGGTCTCGGCGAAATACCTGTCGGCAAGATTGAAGATTTCTGAAGTGGAAGCGGCCCTCATCTTTTCGAGAGTGTCATAACCGGCCCAGTCGAAAACAGCCTTGGCTGCCTCACCGGCGGCACCGGGATTGGTGTTGACGAGCATGGGAGTCTTCGAGACACCGCCGCCGCTCTGGATGATCGCCTTCTTGATGAGGTTGCCGGTAAGAGGAGAATTGACGAGTGTCTTCACACTTCCGGCTCCGGCGCTCTGACCGAAGATGGTGATATTGTCGGGGTCACCACCGAACTGGGCGATGTTGTCATGAACCCAATTGAGGGCGGCAATCTGGTCGAGGATACCGTAGTTTCCGCTGGAGTTGTGTCCGCTTTCCTGAGCGAGGAGAGGATGAGGCAGGAAGCCGAATACGCCAAGACGATAATTGAAGGTCACAAGGACAACGTCCTTCTTCGCCCATTCCTTTCCGTCCATTTCAGGCTCGAATCCCCAACCGGCGGTATAACCGCCACCGTGGATCCACAGGGCCACAGGAAGTTTCTTGCCGGTCTTGCCGGGAGCTTTGGTCCAGACATTGAGGTAGAGGCAATCCTCGCTGAACTCGGGATCACCGTTGAAAAAGAACTCTGAAGTGTAGGGATTGCCTTCGGTATGGGGAGCCTGAGGGGCAGCCGGTCCGAAATGGTCCGCCACTTTCACACCCTCCCAAGGAGTCACAGCCTGGGGCTCCTTCCAACGCAGATCACCTACAGGGGCTGCGGCATAGGGCACTCCCAGATAAGAGTAGACTTCACCGTCCTGTACACCTTGGATTTGACCTCCTGCCACGGTGAGAACGGGATTCTTTTCCGCACATCCTGCGAGAATGAGGAGCATGGACGAAAGCGCGACACAAATCTTTTTCATGACAATAACGTGGTTTGGTTTTAAATATTAATAAGGTGGAGCTCCTCAGATCTGCTCCACCGCTTTGAAATATCTGTAAAGCGACATTTCCATATCGGACGACAAAGGGGTGCGGAAACATATCGTGGACACCTCCGGATTGAGCTGAAGACGGTTCATCGCGAGGAATATGAAATACTCCGCCGTCGTGAAATCCACAGCCTCGAACACGTTCGCCAGAAGAAGACTCTTTCCCTGGGCGACCGCAAGGTGGAGATATCCGTCCATGTATGACGCGAGAATCTTGTTGTAATCCGAACATTTGCCAAGATCGGACAGGATGTAATACATCTCCGGAAGGACTTTCACATGATCCCCCGAAGAAGTGAAGACAGTCTGCGAAACGGCTCTCGAAAGGGATTCGTCGATCGAATTGGAATAGATGAGGACCGATCCGTATGCGGGGACATCGACATAGTCCACCGCATCAGTATCCCTCAATGATACGACTTCACCCAAAGAAGAACGCAACTCCTGCTCCGAGAAGAAATGGTTCGGGATGAGTGCCACCTTTGGTGTGAGGAGAGAGATTTCCACGACGTCATACCTTCTCTGAAGCTCAGGGGTCGTAAAAATCTTGTCAGCGCCCATCCATCCGCTCTCCTTCTGAGAGTCTGACTGCTGCACTTTAAAAGAATATCCACTCAAGGAGACTTGAATGGATATCCTGCTGTATATGTCCGGTCTGTATTCCACTACTCCCAGTTTCCTGCGTTGTTGTTAGGAGCGGAGATGCTACCTACCTGAAGACCTTCATATTTGTTCTTGGCTTTCTCTTCAGCGTCGAGGTTGATCCTGAGCTGATTGTCAAGACCCTTGAGAAGCTTCTTCCAAGGCATCTTAGCCTCGAACAGAGGAACGTTTACACCAGATACCTGCTTTACGATTGCGTCCATCTCGACCAGCTGATTTCCTGAGAAAGGAATGTACTTGAGTGAGTCGACGTTGAAATCGGTACGGCTGCGGAAGAGAGTGTCCTTTACGGGAATCTCGTTCCTGATAGCGAACACGAGTGACTGGCCCTGCTTGTAGAGCTCATACATCTGCTGGGGAGTGATGTTCCTGTTGGCCTTCTTGAGAGCCTCGGTGTTGGCGACTGCGAGGGAGTCATCGTTTGAACCGATCTGCATGACAACCTCCATCTTACCGGTGTTGTAGAACATTGCGAGAGAGTCGAAATCCTTGGTGAACTTGCCATTGACGCTCTTGTAAGCGACCTGGAGGTCACGGATGTCTTTGAGACGCTGGACTGCGACGGCCTGACGATGATCTTTGGCCTTATTGAACTTTACAGGCTCCATGACGCTCTGAACCACTGCATAGGCAAGACCCGCGATCACGAAGAGGAGCAGAATGCTGACGATAGCTTTAACTACTTTGTTCATTATGTTATGTGTTTTTAATATTTTCGGTGTGTTGAGTGTTTTCTTGTGGGCTTGAAATCAAACTTCGGACAAAGTTATAAAATTGATTTGTATTGTGCAAACAATAAATCAAACCAATTGCACATAAAACGAAAGTTTGTTTTGCATACGGTCCCCCTGTCCTTTCACTCCTTTTTCGGACTGCAGTGAACAACTCCCTTTTCCGCTCCTTGTCGGAAGAAGGCCGGTTCCGATCACCCGAAACTGCAAAATTGAGGCCGGGCCGATCTTTCCGAAGGATATTGCCCAAGGCGCAACACAAGTCAAACACAAGCGTTTGGCCTTGTTCCGGTATCCTTCCGGAATAGGGTGACGATAAACTTGAGAAAAGCAATATTATTTTGTAATTTTGCACCCAAATTTTCAAACGATGCTCTATTCCGGCAAGACATATTCTCCGGCACTGGATTCAGCGGATATCGCCTCTTTCCATGAGATGATCATGGAAGCCAAGGTGATAACCACGCTTTCGCATGTCCGCCCCGACGGAGACGCTGTCGGAAGCAGCCTTGGCATCTACGGCTTTCTGGAAAGCCTCGGGAAGGATGTCGTTTCCATCTTCCCCACAGCGATTCCTGACAGCCTGCAGTTCATCCCGAAGAAAGAAAGCATCCTGATTTTCAATTATGCGGAAGCGAGGGCCACGGAAAGGATCCTGAGCTCCGACCTCATCATCTGCCTGGATTTCAACACTCCTTCCAGAATAGAGGAGGCCGGAGAAGTTCTCCGGAGCTCAAAGGCCAAGAAGGTCCTCATCGACCATCACCTCAATCCGGAGAGGGACTTTTTCGACCTGAGTTTCTCCTTCACCGAAATCTCCTCGGCATCGGAACTGGCCTACCATATCCTGATGCTCATGCCGGAAGTCGAGGGTGAATGTTCCGCCCTGCCGCTCCCCTGCAGAAGGGCTCTCATGACGGGCATGACCACGGACACGAACAATTTCGCGAACTCGGTCTTCCCCTCCACCCTTATGATGGCTGCGGACCTCATCGCTTCGGGAGTTGACAGGGATGAGATAATACGCTACTTCATGATGTCCTACCGCGAGAACAGGATAAGGCTCATGGGCAATGTCCTGAAGGACTTCCTCAAGATCACTCCGGAAGGGATCGCATACTACATAATCCCCCATGCCGTCTGCAAAGCTTACGACATCAAGGAAGGGGATACGGAAGGCATCGTCAACATTCCCCTTACGATAGGGAAAGTGAGGATGTGCATCTCCCTGAAAGAGGAACCTTCTTGTTTCAGGGTATCGATAAGGTCCAAGAAAGGGACCAGCGCCAATTACATGGCGAGGGCCCATTTCAGCGGAGGCGGACACGAGAACGCGGCCGGAGGGAAACTCTTCATCGGCACAGCGCCGAACGAGGGCGACGCCTGCATCGCGGACTCTTCGATGGCCGAGCAGTATATCCTGGACGCCATAAAGGATTGTTTCGGGAACGGTTATTGATTCCATTGGACGAAGAAGACCATAAGGATGAAAAAAGTTTTGACATACTTCTCCATTCTCTCCGCCGTAGCGGTCCTTTCGCTTTCCTGCACCAAGGAGAGCATAAAGACCATGTACACCACCCAGGAGGGATGGATCGAAAGTTACATAACGAATGTGACCTCTTCCGATGAAGACGCGTATGTCGTCGGCAACAAGGGAAGCCAAAGGGTCGTAGTGACCGAAGGTGAGGGTGAAGCCGTAAACGGAAACGGAACGATTTCATTCTACTACGCCGGATACGTGCTGAAAAGTTCGACGGTTTCCGCCTCGAATCTTTTCGCCACCAACAACGAAGACATAGCGACCCAGGCATCATGGAGCACATCGTCCGAAGACCAGTTCGATGTCCTCACCATCAACCTTTCCGAAGCGGACCTGGTGGAAGGTCTCAAGAACGGATTGGAAGGTGTGAAGGGAGGCGAAGAATGCTATATCCTCTTTTCGGGGAAATACGGCTACGGCAAAAGGCCTTTAGGCACGATTCCTGCAAATGCTGCATTGGTTTATCACATTTGGGTGGAAAGCACATCAAACGACTAACAGAAAGAAAAGAATTGATTCGAATTCATTTATGAAGATACTATTTAGATCAATCATCACCCTCCTTTTCGGAGCCGCCGTCCTCGGCTGCGCCCAAGAGGAGAAATACTCCGCAAACGAAAACGAAAAGGAATACCTGGAGGCATGGCTCAAAACGAACTATCCCGGTGCCGTTCAAGCAGGCAACGGAATATATATTCTTGAAGACGTGACAGGTAACGGAGCCGCTTACGCCGGAGAGGAGTATGTCCACGTTGACTACGACGCCACCTCCCTTGACGGCACCATTTCCTCCTCCACCGACCTTGAGACCAACAAGAGAATCGGTAAATACACCGTCGGCAATTATTACGGCCCGAAGGTATGGCAGATTGACAAAAACACCATCCCCGTCGGAGTCGAGGACATGCTCCAGGGCATGAGGATCGGAGGAACCAGAACCGCACTCATTCCCGGATGGCTCACAACCTATGACCGCTACAAGAAGTCTTCCGACTACATCAACAAAGTGACTTCCGGCACTACCGCCATCTACAAGGTCACCTTGAGGAACGCTTTCGCGAATTCCGACAAATGGGAACTGGATTCCCTGAACGCCTATGCGAAGAGGAACTTCTCCCTCAATCCCTCCGATACCGTAAGGACCGGTTTCTTCTATATCCAGACCGAGAAACCCAGCAAGGACAAAGAATTCCCCAACGACACGACGATATACATCAATTACATAGGAAGGCTCCTTGACGGAACGGTCTTCGACACCAGCATCGCCGACACCGCCAAATTCTACGGCATCTACAAGGAAACCGGCTCATACGGTCCCGTGAAAATCTCCTGGGCCGATGACGTCCTTGACATAAAGATGACCGTTTCCAGCGGATCCTCGTCATCATCGAGCACTCCGGTCACAGGATTCCAGTATACCCTCTGGGAAATGGGGCCCCACGAGAAAGGCACCGGACTTTTCTACTCTCCGCTCGGATATACGATAAGCGGAAGCGGAAATTCCATTCCTTCCTACAGCCCCCTGAGATTCGACATTGAGGTGGTGGACAATTAACGGTCCGCCACCTTTCATATACACCTTCCCCCCATTGAACAGACATGGCAGCAGGAGCTATTCCTACAGAACTAGGTACTAAGAAAATCAGCAAACTACTTCAGCAATATGCGGTCCCCGGCATCATCGCCATGACCGCGTCTTCGCTGTACAACATGGTCGACAGCATCTACATCGGACACATAAAGGATGTAGGCTCGTACGCCATCTCGGGATTGGCCGTTACCTTCCCCATCATGAACCTCTCGGCGGCACTCGGCACACTCGTCGGAGTGGGAGCCGCCACGATGATATCCGTCCTTCTGGGACAGAAGAACTATGAGGCGGCCAACAAGGTCCTCGCCAACGAAGTGACGCTCAACACCATCATCGGAGTTCTCTTCACCGTTTTCACCCTCGCTTTTCTGGATCCGATCCTGATGTTCTTCGGAGCCAGCGAAAACACCCTTCCCTTCGCGAGGGACTACATGAAGATCATCCTTTTCGGTAACGTCGTCACCCACCTTTATTTCGGACTGAACAGCGTGATCCGCTCTTCGGGCAACCCCAAGCTCGCAATGGGGCTTACGCTTTTCACGGTGATTTCAAACAGCATCCTGGATCCCATCCTCATCTTCGGATTCGGCCTCGGGATCAAGGGCGCGGCCATAGCTACGGTCGCCTGCCAGGTCATGGCCCTCATCTACTCGATGTGGTACTTCATGGACAAGAAGAGATTCCTCCACCTTCCGAAGGGAATCTTCGCCCTGGACTGGAGAGTGGCCAAGGATTCCCTGGCGATAGGCATGGGACCTTTCCTCATGAACGCGGCCTCCTGCATCGTGGCCCTTTTCATCAACCAGCAGCTCAAGAAATACGGCGGTGACCTCGCCATCGGAGCCTACGGAATCGTCAACCGCCTGTCGTTCCTATTCGTGATGATAAACGTGGGACTGAACCAGGGAATGCAGCCTATCGCCGGATACAATTTCGGGGCGAGGCAGTATTCAAGGGTGAAGGAAGTGTATCTTCTCACCGTCAAGTGGGCTACCCTCGTCTCGATAATCGGATTCATAATATCCGAAGCCATTCCAGGTGTCGCCGTGTCGATCTTCACCAATGACCCCGAGCTCAAGTCCATAGCGACGAAAGGTCTGAGGCTGATGAACATCGTCTTCCCTCTCGTGGGATTCCAGATGATATCGACGAACCTCTTCCAGTGCCTCGGCATGGTGAACAAATCCATTCTCCTTTCACTTTCCAGGCAGCTTCTCTTCCTCGTCCCCAGCATCTACCTCCTTCCCATCTGGATGGGAGTCAAAGGAGTATGGTTCAGTTTCCCGGTATCTGATACTCTTTCCGTGATCCTGACGACTATACTCATGATAAGCCTGATAAGGAAATTGAACACCCTCAAGGACGGGGATGACCCTTCCATCCTCGGAAGCACGATGAAAAGTTAATGACACACCATAACCTCAGAAAAACGCCATGAACCACACTATCATCAACATCGGCCGGCAGTTCGGCAGCGGCGGACGCCAGGTAGCAATGGAGCTCGGAAGAAGACTGGGCATGAACGCCTATGACAACGAGCTCATCTCCAAGGCCGCGGAAGAGAGCGGATTCAGCAAGGAACTGTTCCTCCGCAGCGACGAGAAACGCAGCATCTTCTCGATGTCGAGTTTCTTCACCTCCGGCACTTTCGGCATGCAGCACAGCTTCATCAACGACGATGACCTTTTCAAGATCCAGAGCGACGTCATAAAGGAAACCGCGGAAAAGGAGTCGGCGATCTTCATCGGAAGATGCTCAGACTATATCTTGAGGGACATGGACTGCTGTCTTGACGTGTTCGTGTCCTGCCCCATCGAGATAAGGGCGAAGAGAGTCGCCGAAAGGGAAAAACTCTCCTTCGAAGAAGCCAAGGCCCTGTGCGAAAAGAAGGACAGGACAAGGGCGACATATTACAACTACTTCACGTTCGGCAATTGGGGCGTGGCCTCCAACTACGATCTGTGCATCGACTCCTCGATTCTCGGCATCGAAGGGACAGCCGACGTGATAATCGATTTCGCGAAGAGAAAGGGACTCCTTTAGGGTTCTTTCCTTACAAGACCAACTCCCCCAGACAACAAACCCTATCCAAGAACCACGAAAAATGAGAATCGGAACATTTCGTACAGCGGTGGCGGTAGCCTTCAGCCTCCTCCTCACAATGACTTCGGCATGCGGCCAGAAAGAGCCGAAATTCATCGACAACCGCAAGCCCTACAAACTGAACGAGGTACTCACCAACGAGATGTCCGACACTTCCTCCCTCAAAGGCCTTGACGACAAGGTCAAAAGGTACATGCAGGAGTGGAGGATGCAGGGCGCGCAGCTTTCAATCATAAAGAACGACTCCCTCGTATACGCCAAGGGTTACGGATGGGCCGACAAGGAAAAGAAGGTCGAGATGCAGCCGAGCCACATCATGAGGCTGGCTTCCGTCTCCAAACTTGTCACCGCCACCGGTATCATGATAATGCAGGAGCAGGGCCTCCTTTCCCTGAAGGACACCGTTTTCGGTGACCGCGGAATTCTTTGCGACTCCGTCTACACGAAGGCTATCAAGGACAAGAACATCTTCAAGATAACGGTCGAGGATCTCCTCCGTCACAAGGGAGGTTTCTCAACTAGTGCCGGAGACCCCATGTTCTCGACAAGGACGATAATGAGGCAGAACCACCTCAAGACTCCCCCCGACCACGAGACCCTGACGAAGATCGTTTTGGGAAGGAATCTCGACTTCGTCCCCGGAACAAGCCAGTACTACTCCAATTTCGGATATCTGCTCCTCAGCATGATCATCGAGAAAGTATCGGGAGAGACATACGAAAAATGGATCCAGAAGAACGTACTGAAACCCGCCCACTGCAACGACTTCCACATCGCCGAGAATTACTACAAGAACAAATACAAGAACGAGGTCAGATACTACGTCCCCTCGAACGAACCCACCGTCAGCGAATACAACAACAGCGGAAACAGCGTCGTCAGGTGCTACGGCGGAAATGACATACACGCCCTATCCGGAGCCGGTGCCTGGGTGGCTTCAACCCCCGAACTGGCGAGACTCGTCGCTTCGATCGACGTGCGGAGAGCGGTGAAGGACATCGTCAACCGCGAGAGCATCCACCAGATGGTGCAGTATTTCGATCCGGACACCTATTCCCTCGGATGGAACGACACTGACCCCGAAAAGGGATGGAAGAGGACCGGAACATTCTCCGGAACGACGGCCCTCATCATGTACTACCCTGACGGGGAATGCTGGATATTCGCTTCGAACACCAGCACCTGGAAGGGTCCCAGCCATGCCCGCTACACGGGTGAACTTTTCAGTGAACTCAGACGCACTTACAGCGACCTTCTTCCCAAGCGCGACCTTTTCCACGAGCCCACGAAAGAGCCCGTAGTCCTCGCCGATGACTCCAAGAGCAAGAAACTCACTCCCCCGATGGAGAAAGTCTACTCGATGAAGGAGATTTCAATCGGGAAATTCGACGAAGGTGAAAAGGATCAGGGCAAGGGAAAGAAACGCCGCAAAAAATAACCCCGCAGCATGAAAAAACTGATCCCCCTTCTCGCGGTGATCTTTTTGTCGGCCGTACCCGTTCACGGCCGGTCCATCCGGCGCATGGTCATTGACCTTTCCGGAGAATGGACATTCTCGACGGATTCCGCGATCATCCGCGATACCCCGTCCCCTTCTTGGGACAAGGTCATCCTCCCGGGAACCACCGACACCAACAGGAAGGGAACGGAATGCTCCGATTCTACGGTCACTGACCACCTTTCAAGAAGATACTCTTTCGTCGGAAAAGCCTGGTACGGGAAGGAGTTCAGACTTCCCCGGAGGCTTCGGAAAAAGTCCCTCGTCCTCACTCTCGAAAGGACCAAGAGCACTTCGGTGTATCTCGACGGTAACCCAATCGGCTCCTCGAACGACATTTCCACCTCACAGCGTTTCAGCCTCGGCACCCTTTCCAGGGGGCGTCATTCTCTTGTCATAATGGTGGACAACGGAAGCGGAGTCCCTTCCAAAGTGAAGGAAAGTTCACACATGTACTCCGAAGACACCCAGACCAACTGGAACGGGATAATAGGAGTCATAGCCATATCTCCCGAAGGCATCTACCCGGAAAAGAAGGACATCAGAACAAACAGGGGAAAGCTCCAGATCAAGGACGGAAGTTTCTTCTACGACGGCAGGAAGGAGTTCCTCCGCGGAAGGCATGACGCCTGCGTATTCCCCCTGACAGGACATACGCCCATGGACTACGCCTCATGGAAGGAGTATTTCCGGAAGTGCGCGCAGTACGGTCTCAACCACGTCCGTTTCCATTCATGGTGTCCTCCCGAGGAATGCTTCAGGGCGGCCGACGATGAAGGATTCCACCTGCAGGCGGAACTGCCTTTCTGGGGCACACTGGAAAGGAGCGACACTTCCCTTGTGAACTTCCTCCTGAAAGAAGGGGAAAACATCCTCCGGGAATACTCCCGCCACCCTTCGTTCAGCATGTTCTCCCTCGGGAACGAACTCTGGGGAGACAAGACCCTCATGCAGGATATGATATCCCGTTTCAGGGAAATCGCACCCGATATCCTATACACTGAAGGGACGAACGCGTTCCTCGGATATGAGGGCTACGTCGAGGGTACGGACTTCATGTCCACCTGCCGTGTCGGAGGGGAAGCCTACGGGGAGTACGGTACACACGTGAGAAGTTCCTTCTCGTTCACCGACGCCGCCGACGGAGGAATACTGAACCACTTCCCTCCTTCCACCATGATGGACTTCTCCGAAGGGACCCGCCGTTCACCCGTTCCGGTGATATCCCACGAAAGCGGACAGTTCCAGACATATCCCGACTTTTCCGAAATCTCCAAATACACCGGTGTCCTTGCGCCACACAACATGGAGGTATTCCGCCATAGGCTTGAAGAAAGAGGGCTCGGGGACCTCGACTCCGCTTTCCACCTTTCGTCCGGAAAGTTGTCCGCCCTTCTTTACAAGGCCGACATCGAGATGTGCCTCCGAACCGGGAACATGGGCGGATTCCAGCTGCTGGACCTTCAGGACTATCCGGGTCAGGGCTCGGCCTACGTCGGCATACTTGACGCCTTCATGGACGACAAGGGCATAGCGCCCGTCCAGTGGTGGAGGCAGTTCTGCTCCCCTACCGTCCCTCTCGCCCTCATGAAAAAAATGTGCTGGGACAATACTGAAGAATTCTCCGCCACAGTGAAAGTGGCCAATTACTCCGGAGAAGATTTCTCAGGCCATACCCTCCGATGGGAGCTTTCTTCCCTTGAAGAGGGAGGTGAAAAGATTTCGGGGACACTTCCCTGCCCCGGAGGAGAAGGACTTCTCGAAGCCGGTTCCCTTTCAGCCGATCTGGCCCCGTTCAAAGGCAATGTCGAGGCCATCCTCTCGGTAAGCATTGAAGGCACAGATATAGTCAACACCTGGAACATCTGGATCTATGACTCCAGTCTCATCAGTAAGGATACCGGCGGAATTCTTTTAGCCGACAAGGTGGACAAGAGCGTTATCGAAGCACTCGAAAACGGCGGGAAGGTTCTTCTCATGCCCTCAGCCGACTACTGCAAGGAAACCACTTTAGGAGGCCTTTTCCAGACCGATTACTGGAACTTCCGCATGTTCAAGACCATAAGCGAGAATGCCGGGAAACCCGTTTCTCCGGGAACGATGGGACTTCTGATAGACTCCAGCCATCCGCTTTTCCGTCATTTCCCGACAGCGGAACATTCCGACTGGCAGTGGTTCAGGATAGCGAAAAAGGCGCGTCCCCTGATACTTGACAATTTCCCTGATGGAATCGCTCCCGTCATAAGGGTCGTGGACAACATCGAAAGATGCCATTCATTGGGACTCCTTTTCGAGGCAAAGGTCGGAAAAGGGAAGCTTCTCGTATCGATGTACCGTCCCGATTCACCGGTTCCCGGGAACGGCCTTTCTTTGGAGGAGGACCACTTCCTCTCGTCAATTCTCCGCTATATGCAGTCCGGGGAATTCAACCCGGATTACGCTTTGGACCCTTACGGGATTGATGACCTTTTCACGGGAAAGGCCGAAGAAAGGAAGATAGGCCAGCTGGGCAACATCTCCTACGAGTAGTCCTCCCGTGTCCTTGTTGCGTAACTACGGAATATTCGCTACATTTGCATGATTGACGCCCTCCAAGGGCAATTCCACGCTCAACAATAGCCAATACAAATAATTTTACATATGATCATTCTAGTTATCAATTGCGGAAGCTCCTCGATCAAGTATCAGCTGCTTGACATGAAGAGCGACGACGTCTACGACCTCATAGCCAAAGGTATCGTGGAGAAAATCGGACTCGAAAACGGTATCTTCCAGTATGCGCCCAAGGGTGGAGAGAAGATAGTCCAGGAATTCCCCATCCCTGACCACAAAGTAGGTATGCAGCTTGTGCTTGACGCCCTTACCGACAAGGAGCACGGTGTACTCAAATCAATCGAGGACATCGAGGCTGTGGGCCACAGAATCGTGCATGGAGGAGAGTACTTCTCCGGCAGCGCCCTCGTCGACGAAGACGTCCTGAAGAAGATCGAGATCTGCTGCGATTTCGCACCTCTCCACAACCCCGCCCACCTTCTGGGTATCCGTGCCGTCCAGCACGTCCTCCCTTCAGTCCCCCAGGTCGTGACATTCGATACGGCATACCACCAGAGCATGCCTGAGTACGCATACATGTACGCCCTCCCTTACGAATACTACGAGAAATACCGCGTACGCCGCTACGGTGCCCACGGAACCAGCCATCAGTTCGTGGCCTACAAGGGTGCCAAGTTCTGCGGAATTGACATCAACAACTCCAAGATCATAACCTGCCACATCGGAAACGGTAGCTCAATAACCGCCATCGTCAACGGAAAGGTTGTCGACACATCGATGGGATTCACCCCTCTCGAGGGAATGATCATGGGAACAAGGGTAGGAAACGTTGACGCCAACGTCGTCACTTACCTCATGAAGAAGGAGAACCTCACTCCCGATGAGATGACGACCATCCTCAACAAGAAGAGCGGATTCCTCGGACTGTCCGGCAAGACTTCAGACGCCCGCGACATGTCCGCCCTCGCTGACGAAGGTGACCACAAGGCCAAGCTCGTCCTGAAGAAACTCAGCTACGACATCATCAAGAACATCGGACAGTACGCCGCTGTGATGAACGGAGTCGACCTTATCGTCTTCACCGGCGGAATCGGCGAGAACAACAGCAGGATCAGGCGCCGCGTATGTGAGAACCTCACTTATCTCGGAGTTGAATTCGACTATGAGGCCAACGTCAACAAGGGTGTCGACACACTCCTTTCCCTCCCGGGATCCAAGGTCAAGGTCGCCCTCATCACCACCGACGAGGAACTCGTGATCGCACGTGACACGATGCACATCGTGGAAGCCCTCGACTAACAGAAGGAACACCATAAACAGATACAGATTTGATCTCTAAGTTTTCAGACGTATTCGCGGAGCTCAAAGAGAAGGGCATCTGCAAGAAAATGGTCGCGGCATGGGCTGTCGACGAGCACACTATCGAAGCAGCCGGCAAGGCTGTCGACATGGGGTTCGTGAAGGCAACCCTCGTAGGTGACGAAGCCATGATCAAGGACGTTTGCGAGAAGAACGGAATCAATGCCGCCAAGTTCGAGATCGTCAACGAGACCAACGAACTCAAGGCTGTCGCAGCCGCCGTCAAGCTCGTCCATGACGGAGAGGGCGATGTCCTGATGAAGGGCCTTTGCTCCACCGACAAATTCCTCCGTGCCATCCTCAACAAGGAGACAGGACTTCTTCCTCCGAAGGGCCTTCTCAGCCACGTAGGTGTCATTGAGTCGCCCTACTACCACAAGCTCATCTTCCTTACCGACATGGCGGTCATCCCCGCTCCCGATTTCAGGCAGAAGATGAAGATGACCGGCTTCATCGTGAATGTCGCCAAGTCATTCGGTATCGCGAAGCCCAAGGTTGCTTTCGTAGCCGCCTCCGAGCAGGTCCTCGACTCAATGCCCGCATGTATGGAAGCTGCCGCTCTCGCCAAGATGTGCGACCGCGGTCAGATCAAAGGCTGCATCGGTGACGGCCCCCTCGCCCTTGATGTCGCCATCGATAAGGAATCCGTGCAGATCAAAAAGCTTGAAAGCCCCGTCGCAGGTGACGCCGACTGCCTCGTATTCCCGAACATCGAGTCCGCCAACGTATTCTGGAAGACCAACTCCAAGCTCGCTGAGGGCGTAAAGCAGGCCGGTATGCTCGTCGGAACATCCGCTCCCTGTATCCTCGCAAGCCGTGCGGATACCGCTGACACCAAGCTCAACTCCATCGCAGAGGCCGTTATGTTCGTCAAATAGTCATCACGTTTCCATAACGTATGAGAAAGCCCTTCCGCCGCAATGACGGGAGGGCTTTTCATATCCATTAACTATTGGGGGGATTACCGGATGCGGTATGGGAGGATCTACCAGCTGCCGCTTGCTCCGCCACCTCCGAAACTTCCGCCACCGAAACCGCCGAAGCCGCCTCCGAAGCCGCCTCCGCCTCCGAAACTTCCGCCGCCACCGAAGCTTCCGCCGCCGAATCCGCCGTTGATGGGACCGATATAGATATATCGTCCGCCACCTCCGCCTCCGCCGCTGCCTTTTGATTTGGAAATCATCCACACGAAAACGGCAAGGATGATCAGGATCGTGATGACTTCTCCCCAGTCGACTCCTTCATCGTAGTCCCTGGGAACGGATATTTCACCGGAAGCGAGCGAAGCGAGAGTCTCGCAGGACTCGTATACGCCCCTGTAATAATCCCCGTCCCGGAAAGCTGGTATCGCGGTCTGCTCGATTATCCTCTTGGCATAGATGTCGGGGATCGCCCCTTCAAGGCCGTATCCGACCTGTATCGAGATCTGCCCGTTGGAGGAAGATGTCTTGGGCTTCACGAGGACGACGACGCCGTTGTTGAAATCAGCAGATCCCACTCCCCAGTTCTTTCCGATTTGGTAAGCGTAATTCGCCGGGGTCTCGCCTTCCAGATCGGTTACCGTTACGACGCATATCTGGTTCGAGGTCGAGTCATCCAACGCGACCAGCATGTTCTCGAGGGCGGCCACCTGCTGGGACGTGAAGATTCCAGCGAGGTCGTTGACAAGACGTTCGGGAGAAGGACGTGAAGGTATGGCAAAACCGCTCAAGGCCATGGCGAATACCATGACCACCGACAATATTGCTCCGTATACCCTACTTTTCATCATTGGGTTGACTGTCCCCACCGGTCTCATCTTCGAACGAAATCTCGTTGGGAAGTTCATTCACGTCGTCCTTGGAGTACGGGAAGAAATGCGAAAGCTTCTCCCCTATCAGAAGAACCGCCTTCTTGAGCCCCTCGGCATTATCGTTCCTGGCGAAAGAATCTGTAAGGACGTCCACGACATCCTTCCAGAATCCGTGGGGAACGACGGCGTTGATTCCGCTGTCGCCGATGACGGCCACCTTCCTGGAAGCGCTGGCAACATATATGAGGACTCCGTTCCTGGCGGCTGTTTTCTTCATGCCGAGGATATGGAAAGTCCGCAGGGCCCTTTCCTTGGGCTCTGTCGGACAGATCGTCTCGATATGTATCCTGATTTCCCCGGAGGAGAGTTTCTCCGCCGCCGCTATGGCGCTTTCGACCGACAGCCGTTCCTCCTTGGTCAGGAAAGCCCTGGCTCTTGTCATCGGAAGGGGTTTAGAATTCTACCTTGGGTGCGACGTCGGCGCCTTCAGCCGATTTGAAGTATCCCTTCTGGTCGAAGTTGAATATTCCGGCCACGATATTCGCGGGGAAGGACCTGACGGAGGTGTTGTACTCCTGAGCCACAGAATTGAAGTTCTGCCTTTCGACGGTGATCCTGTTCTCGGTTCCTTCAAGCTGCGCCTGGAGTTCGAGGAAGTTCTGGTTGGCCTTCAGGTCGGGATAATTCTCGACGACGGCGATAAGACGTCCGAGTGCGCTGGAAAGTTCTCCCTGGGCAGCCTGATACTTGGCGATGTCCTCTTCGGAAAGATTCGAAGGGTCGACGTTCACTGAAGTGGCTTTGGCCCTGGCGTTGACCACGGCCTCAAGCGTGCTGCTCTCATGCTCCGCATAACCCTTGACGGTAGCGACGAGATTGGGGATAAGGTCCGCTCTCCTCTGGTAGACGTTTTCGACCTGGGCCCATGCTGATTTCACAGCCTCATCCTTGGAAACGAGGCCGTTGTATGTACCCTTCACCCAGAAAAACAGTACGACAGCGACAATGGCGAGTATGCCGATTGTGCTTATTCCTTTCTTTGCAGCTGACATAGTCTGAAAATTATTGAAGTTCTTTTATTCTGCTTTACGGACGCAACGTACAGGTGCGGCGAAATAGTTGCGATCACCGCTTCCCTTGAGCACATCCGGCTGCTTGAGGTAGATGTACATGTAGTATGCGTCATCTTCGTCCATAATGTCGGAAGTCCAGTAAGCGGCATAGTCCCCTTCTCCCTGATAAGTCCTTCCTTTGGCGGAAACTATCGCATAGCCGGAAGGCAAGGAATAGAAGAGGGTCTTGTTGGTGACCTTCACGTCAGGCCAATACTCCCAGAGGCGGACACCGTTGAAATAAGCGTCGACCATCAGGTCTCCGGCGATTCCGGTGATGGCGCCGGTATCATCCGAACCTCCGCCCAAATTGCCAGCAATGCTCTTCCAGGTTTCGTATGAAGGCAGGGTCCAGCCATCAGGGCAGGCCTTGATGGCCTCCTCGTATGTATAATACCTTCCGTAAATGGGCATCATCGCATCACAATCCTCAAAAGAAGAACCGGATCCCTCATAGGCGAGATTCGACGTGAACCACTCGTATGAACCGATCTTGGTGTATCCGTACTCCTTTCCGTCCCTGGGATCAGTGAAGACGGGAAGATCGGCCTCTGTCATATTGGTGAGGGATTTTTCGGGATCCACTATGACCACACTCGTTGACTTCGAAGAGTTGTAGTACCCTTTTGCGTATGAATAGCAAGTGACCGTCATCGTGCAGAGCGTATCCGTAGGAATTTTCAGCGTGAAAGCACCGGTAACGGATGAGGGGTCAGAATCGTAACGGGTCGTGTCGCGCTCCGTCTGGTAAGGGGTAGCAGTCCAGATATAGCCCCAAGGTGTGCCGTCTTCGGTGTGGACACCGCCCGGGACAAGTTCATACGTTTCTCCTGGGCTGGCAAAAAGCGGGGCATTGAACCTGAGGCTTCCGCTGAAAGATTCCGAATACTCGGTTTTCTTATCCTTCTTGCAGGAAGACGGTATAATGAGCATCACGGCCAACGCCGAAAAAAAAGCTATATTCCTGAATTTCATCTTGAGTGTTTTCTTTCCTGGTCCAAAGAGGACTTTCAATGATTTCGTAATTTGCAAATATCGCAAAATTCGATGAATTTGCCTTACCTTTGTACAAATACTTTGCCTTTATGGGTTTCAGAGCAGAAAAAATTGTCACAAAATTGTCCTCACTGCTTTTCGTGGCGGGGATACTCTTCTCATGCACCGGCAATTCCCGATACTATGCCGCTACCGGATACGCACAGGGAGGAACTTACACCGTGAAAATGAACCTTGAGGGGGTCACCGTTTCCCCCGATAAGATAAGCCGTTCGATCGACAGTCTCCTCACCCTCATAGACACCACTCTCTCGGGATACAACCGTTCCTCACTGGTGTCCCGTTTCAATGAAGGCGAGATCATCACCCCGAATGAGATGTTCAGGGACATCTTCGGAGTTTCAAGGGACATCTGGGAAGAGACCGACGGCGCCGTCGATGTGGCCGCCGGCCCCCTTTTCGACGCATGGGGATTCGGATTCTCAAGCGATTCACTTCCTTCGGAGAGTGAAGTCAAGGCGATAATGGAGAGGTGCGGAATGGCCCTGATGGACAAGGACATCGACTCGGATATCGCAAAGGGACACGTTCTCAATTACAACGCCATCGCCCAAGGCTACAGCTGCGACGTTATTGCGAAGTATCTCTACAGTATCGGGGTAAAGGACATGCTCGTCGACATCGGGGAAATCTTCTGCGACGGGCTCAATCCTTCCGGCAAATCCTGGAACATCGGGATCGACAAGCCCATCGACGGAAATCAGCAGCTGGGCGCCGAACTCCAGGACGTCTGGGCCTCAAGCGGTGGCCCCTGCGGAATCGTGACCTCCGGCAACTACCGCAAGTTCTACATCCGTGACGGGAAAAAATACGCCCACACCATCGACCCGAGGACAGGTTATCCGGTAGAGCACAATCTTCTCAGCGCGACCATCGTCGCACCGACCGCTACGATGGCGGACGCCTATGCCACTTACTGTATGGTAATAGGATTGGAAGAATCCAAATCCTTCATCGAAGGAAGGTCCGACCTTGAGGGATATCTCATCTATGACGAGGGCGGAGAGATGAAGACCTGGTTCTCTCCGGGATTCAACGTCTTGAGATAACAGGGATCCAAAGCCATATACCGAAAAAGGACATCGGGATTACTTCCGGCGTCCTTTTTATTTGCCCCAATCGGGGCGATATTCTTCTCAAGTGGTGATTCTGTCACCTGAGGTCCGTAACGACCCAAGAGGAATCCACACCCTTTTCATCGAAGGAAAAACTCCTTTCCTTGTCGATGGGAGAGAATTTCATCCCGGATACGGTGAACTCGGTGACCGAACCGTCAGCGAGGGTTATCTCAGCTCCCGAAAGTTCATCTCCCCGGAAATACATCTTCATCGAAACCACATTGCTTTTCCCCTTGGGAAGGAAAGTGGCCACGTCGGAGGATTTCCCGCCGAAAGTGCCTTTCGACATGGCCGGAGCACCGAATACCTTGTCAAGGGAAGAGAGGAAAGCGGCAGGATTCGTGAGGAAATCCTCACCGGTCCGAGAAACATCCTCGATGATCGCTTCCTTGGAGTAGCGGTCGACGGTCCAACGGGACTTGCCGTCACAGAAGATCTCCATGCCGTTCCCGTCCACAAAGAAACTGTCACCCTGGACGACGGCATTGCCTTCGCCCTTGATGTTCATGTTCCCTTTGGTGGAGAAGGTGTAGGAGAACTCAACGAGAGATGAATTCATCTTCGTCAGCAAATTCTCCACAGGATTCGCTCCCTTGGCTTGGACAGTAAAAAAAGTCAGCAGTGCCGCTACCGAAAGCAGCACCACTGATATCATGAATCTGTTTCTGGTCATCTTCGGAAGTGTTTCCGTGGACCTCCCTACTGGTTGCGGAATGCGTCAATTATCCTCTGGAGCTCATCAAGATCCGAAACGAGGACTTCCCTCGGTTTGGATCCGGACTGAGGTCCGACGATGCCTGCGGCCTCCAGCTGGTCCATCACTCTACCTGCTTTTGCATAACCCATGCCAAGACGCCTCTGAAGGTCAGAAGTGGAGCCTCTTTGTGACGTGACGACGAGTTTCGCCGCATCTTCGAACCTTTCGTCAAGGTTCTTCATGTCGAGCATGCTGGCCCCTTCCTCCGCGGAATCGGGCTCAGGAGCGGGCAGGTAATAAGGAGTATTGTAGCACTTCATGTAGCCGGTCTGGTTGCCGATGAACTCGGTGATGGCGTTGATTTCATCATTGCTGATGAATGCGCACTGGACCCTCTCCATATCGACTCCGGCGTAGTAGATCATATCTCCCTTTCCGATGAGTTTCTCGGCTCCCGGGGAATCCAGGATGGTCCTGGAGTCGGTCATCGAGAATACCCTGAATGCGATTCGGGTCGGGAAGTTGGATTTGATGAGGCCGGTGATGACGTCGACGGAAGGCCTCTGGGTGGCGAGCACGACGTGGATACCCGCTGCCCTACCCTTCTGCGCCAGACGGATGATCGAGGTGGAAATGCTCCTGGCCATCGCCTTGGAGTCTCCCGAAGCGCCGACCGACATGGTAAGGTCAGCGTACTCATCGACCACGACGACGATATAAGGCAGGTACTTGTGTCCTTCGGTGGGAAGGAGATGGCGGTCCTTGTACTTTTCGTTGTACAGCTTGACGTTGTTCACGAGCGCCTTGGAAAGGAGGGCGTACCTTTCATCCATCTCTATGCACAGGGACTTCAGGAGTGATTCCGCCTGCTGGGCGGTCTTCGCGATGGCGTTGTTGTATTCATCCTGCTCGCTTCCCGAAGTGGGAAGGACGGCAAGATAGTGCTTGAGAAGTCTTGCATAAGCGGAGAACTCCACCATCTTCGGGTCTATGAAGACGAGCTTCAGCTCGGAAGGATGCTTCGAATAGAGGAGAGATGAAATCAGCACGTTCAATCCTACTGACTTACCCTGCTTGGTTGCACCGGCGACCAGAAGGTGAGGAGCGTCTGCAAGGTCGAAAACCTTCACTTTCTGTGTGATCGTGAAACCTATGGCCACAGGCAGTTCGGCCTTACTGTCCCTGAAGGAATTGTCGTTGAGCATAGCCCTCAGAGGAACTATCGAAGGATTGTCGTTGGCGACCTCGATACCGACGGAGTCGGCGAGGGTCACGACCCTGACGCCCTTGGCGTGGAGCGCCATCGCGATGTCATCCTGGAGAGCACGGATCGCGGAGATCTTCACTCCCGGAGCAGGATACACCTTGTAAAGGGTGACGGTGGGACCGACGACGGCCTTGACGTTGTCGACATCAATCTTGTATGTCTTGAGGGCGGCACGTATCCTGAAGTTGTTCCTCTTCAGCTCCTCCGAAGAAACCTCCTGGCGGGAGTTTTCGTACTCGTCAAGTATCTCCAAAGGAGGGAAACGGTAGCTCTTCAGTTCGTCCCTTATGTCTATTCTGGGAAGATCCTCCACAACCTCCGTGGACAGTTCTTCTCCGGCGATGACCTCGATCTGGTCGGGGATGCCGATTTCACCGGTCACGGTTTCGGGTGAAGGTGAAGGGACCTCCTGATCCGGAGTGCTGACCTGGGCGACACGGATAGGCTGGGGTTCCGTAACGGGCAGAGGGCTTACAGGAGAATATACCGACGAAACGGGTGAAGGCTCATCGGCGAGAGCGGCCTCCTGGACGGGAGCGGGCTCCGGTTCGGGAGCGGGCTGCTCGACCCAGCGGAATCCTTTTCCTTTCTTCTGTTCCTCCTCAACTTCGGGAGTTTCCCCGTCATCAGATTTCTTACCGAAAATCTTAGAGAACAGGGATTTGACGGGAGAAACCTTTTCCTGGGGTTCCTCTTCCTCCTCAACATCTTCAGCCGCGGCGGGACCTTCGGTCTCATAAGTCTCGGGAGTCTCTTCCACGGACGAGCTTTCGCTCAGACCTCCGAACCACTTGCTGAATCGGGTGCTTGCGCAGATGAACCAGATAGTGACGAGAAGCGCTATCAGAAGGCCGGTTATGGGATAGCCGAAAAGGTTCCTCGACCACTCGACCATCGTCCTTCCGCAATCTCCACCGTATCCGCCACCAAGGGCATAAGGAGCGTTCATCACTCCGGAAATGAATCCACCGATGAGGGAAACCAGAAGTGCGGCTGTGATTGTGAGCAAAACAGCCTTTATGACGGAGAATGACCTACGTCCGAACACCATTCTCGCCGAAAGGATGAAAAGGGTGAGGACAAGGGCGTATGAACCTACGCCGAACCACCTGGCCATCAGCTGATAACTCCATCTGGCACCGGCTTTTCCGGCGGCGTTGTGCACATTCACGGCATGGTCCATCCCGTCGGGATCACCGAGGAAACTCTGATCAGCCTTCCAGGTGAAAAGATAGGAGACTGTTGCCACGAGGGTAAAAATGGCGAAAGCGGCTATGACAAGGCCGCTGACCTGAATCCACCTGCGGCGGACTATCGGGTCCATATCCGTCCAGAAGGAGAAAAGCTTCCGGCGGGGTTCGGGGGCTGTTTTACCTGCCTTTTGAGTTGTTTTTCTTGCCATAGTTGTTTCGCTTGCCCTGCTTGTTGCGGTTATTGTTGTTGTTTCCGAAATCGAGGTTCAGTCCGGGACGTGAGAAGTTGGCGTCCGAAGCGATCTTCGTGAGGGATATCCCCTCGGGGACCCTGATCCTGTATCCGGAAAGCTTTTCGATATCCTGGAATATCGTGGAATCCGCCACAGAGTCCTTGTTCCAGATAAGATACTGCTGCCTCATGTAGATGGCGAGCTGGCGTATCATCGACGTCTTCATATCCCCGTCAGGTTCTCCGGCGATCAGCTCGATGATGCTTTCGATATTGCGGCCGTAATGCGTAGCCTTAATCGGGGCTTTCTTCATGGGAATCTGCAAGGGAAGGGTCTCCCTCTGCTCCGGTTTGGGCACGGGATAAGGGCAATCCACATCCAGTTCATATCCGGCGATCATATGGAGATGGTCCCACAGTTTCTGCTCCCAGTTCTCCTCGTTGGCCACTTGGGGATTGAGGGAGCGCATGACACGGACTATTGCCGCCGCCTGCTGCGAACGTTTGTTCCTGTCGGGGATACGGCGGAGAAGACGGACCATCTTCACTACATTGCGTCCGTACTCCGGCATCTTGAGAGGTTCCCTCTCGGTATTGTATTCAAGAACTGCGGACTCTTCCTCCATGGGGAATGCGCCGCTCTTCGGGTAATTATCGTAATATTCCATAATAGACTTTGATGGGTATGTCATCCGTCCGGCGGTCACCGGCGAAATGGCTGAAACGCCAAGTTTTGCAAATATAGCAATTTTTCCGCCACCTTGACAAAATCAGCCCCTTCCTGCGGTGCAATTATTTTCTTTACCGGGTCCAATGTCAGTCAATGTCGGTAACGTGGGAGGTTCCGCGCTCCGAAAGGGATATGTACCATATCGCGCCCTTCACTTTTAGCCAACCCATGCTGCGATATAGGTCCATATAGCCGCTGACCTGACCGATGTACTTCTCCTCGGACTTTTCCCTCGAAGCGTCGATGTCCTCGACGAACTTGTAGTCGATGACTTTCAGGGTATCCCCGTCCTTGACAACTCTGTCGGGACGGAAGACTTTACCTTTCAGGGATATGATCGAAGACTCGTTGCTCACGAGAGTGGGGTCAGTGGGGAACCATCCCCTGGAAGAAACGGACGCGATAAGCGAAGAGAGCATGGCGCGGTACCCTTCCGCATCAGAAGAATCCAGGTCACCCGAGCGGAGGGCAAGTTCGACCGACTGGCTGAGGTCCGAAGGCACTGCTACCCTCGAAAGGATGTCGTGAAGGACTATTCCCCTCAGTCTCGGGGAAGAGCCGATACCGGGTTCGGACCCGATCTTGAAGAAATCAGCAGCATCGCTTCTGAAACGTAACCTTCCCATCGAAGCGACAGAGGTTTTACCGTCGTTCTCATCTTCATCGTCATCGGCTGACACTATCCCCGAAACGGGAGTCGAAGGGTAACCCGCCTGAAGGGAGTCGTAATCCTTCTTGTCCCTTTTCATCAGGCTATAGTCATAAGGGCTTCCGATGTAGAATTCTTCCACTTTACCCGCTTCCGGATCTCCCTCAACGATAGGTTGACGGCCTTCTTCATCCATTCGGGCAAGATATTTTTCCAAAAGAGTTTCCGGGGTTTGGGAATTCGCATAGCCGCCACCCAAGAACAGGTACAGTATCTGTGAAAAATCCGTTGCCTTCTGCCCGGAGAAGGGTCCATAAGACCCGTAATCCGCCGGATCGAAACTCTGAACGCTTTTCCTGCATTCTTCTGAAGGTTTGGAAGATATCACATGAAGTTCCTTCCCCGCCCTGGTGAGGGCCACGTAGAAGATATTCATATTGTCCACGTACTGGAGGAACATCTCGTTCTCGAAATCGTCCGAAAAGAGGGTGTCTTCACTCGAACTGGAAAGTTTGACCGAGAAGGCCGAAGGCTTTGTTCCCTCAAGGAAGGTTGATTCCGTTTCGGGCACGACCCACTTCTTTCCGGCTTTGAACAATTTCACGTTCTCCGCCATGGGCATTATCACATAAGGGAACTCGAGGCCCTTTGCCTTGTGGACGGTTATTATCCTAACGGCATCGGAGCCGGCAGGGGAAGATATCGTGAGGTCCGTCTTGCCCCAATGTCTCAAATATTCACTGAGATTGTTTCCGTTCGCGGTCGTCCACTCCTGAAGGTCATCCATGAAGGCCATCACGTAAGGCACCGCTCCGGTGAAACTCTCCGGATCATATGCCTTCATTTTCCTGAGAAGATCCTCCGCAAGATCGACAAGGGAGTACCATGACTGGGGAAGAACTATTCCCATCTTCCCGGTCATATAACGCCCGACCTTGTCCTCGGGATTCTGAATGAGGGAAAGAAGGGATACAAGGCGGCGGACGACAATCGAAGAAGATACCTTCAACGAATCATCCGAAACTACCGGGATACCGTTTTCGACCAGCAGCCCCGCAAGAAGGGATCCGGTGCCGTTGCCCCTGACGAGGATTGCGATATCACCATACTTCGCTCCCCTTTTTATCGCGTCGTCGACCGATGCCAAAACAGTGTATTTCTCAGTATCGGCATTCTCGCAGAAGGACACTCTCACACTTCCGTCTGAATTGTCCCTGGCTTTGGCCTCCTGCATGACGTCGGAATAGATCCGTCTCAGTTTGTCACCCTTTCCGTACAGAGTGTCGAGAACTCCCGCGGCGAAATGGAAGAAGCGGTTATTGAAAGTGACCACTTCCCTAAGGCTCCTCCAGTTCTGCGTAAGCGGAGCGGAATCGTCCGCTGAAGGGAACTCCTCCTTCACTTTATGGTCGAGAAGATTCCAGTCGGATCCCCTGAAACGGTAGATGCTCTGCTTGACGTCACCCACGATGAGATTGGTCATCTTCTTCGGGTCGGAATTCGATTCGCTTTCCTTAAGGAGCGGAAGGAAATTGTCCCACTGGACGTTCGACGTGTCCTGGAACTCATCCAGGAGGAAGTGCTCCAGGGTGATGCCGAGTTTTTCGTATATGAACGGAGCGTTGTCCTTGTCGTTGCCGATTATCTTGCGGAGGAGGACGTTGGAGTCATCGATGCTCAGGACGTTCTTCTCCTTCATGAGGTCATGGAACTGTTGGCGGATTTCGGCGAGGATACCGAGGCCGTGGAGACCGGAGTAGAGCGTTTTGGCTGTTTTGTAGTCCTTGTAATCAGTTTTAAAAAGAGCGATGATCTTCTCGAAATGATCAAGTGCCGGTTTTGTGGCATTCACCAGACCGTCGTGGCTTTTGTCTTTCTTGAACCAAAGGTCCGGATCGGGAGCCTTTTTGAAGAATGAATCTGACGGCTTGGTGATCGGCTTGGATTTGTCCGCAAGTGTGGGAATGATGTTGAACGGGCTTCTGCCCGCTCCGCTTGTCTGGAGGAAAGAAACACCTTCATCCGCGAAGACCTTGACAGCAGCGGAAGCTGCCTCCCTTACGGAATTCTCGAAATTCTTTATGGTGGAAGAAAGCCTCTTTCTCAATTCAGCCAAGTTCTCCTTGGAATAAACGGCTTCCTCGTCAATGCCGTATTCCTCGACGATTTCCCGGTGTTCATCGGAGAGAAGCCCTTTGGCCGTACGGTACAAGGACTTCTCCAGGCTGAACCTTCCCGAAGCCTCTATATCGTCCATCGCACTTTCCGACAGCCAGCTGAGCAGTGTGCGACCGTCCTTGTCTTCATCGTTTACCGATGAGAGCACCCTGTCGACGCTTTCCTCCACCAGGGAGTTCTTGTCGAGTTCCACCTGGTAAGAGGCATACTGGCCCACTTCCCTTGCGAAGGACTTGAGGGTCCTTTGGAAGAACTTGTCGATGGTGCTCACGCAGAACGAGCCGTAGTCATGAAGAATGTTGACAAGGAGTATCTTTGACCACTTGAGTATCTCTTCATCAGATCCGAACTCCTTCCTCAGGTCTACGATGTAATCGGACTTGGAAGGATCTTCAGCCAGGACGGCCAGTTCCTTGAGGATCCTGCTCTTCATCTCACCGGTTGCCTTGTTGGTGAAAGTCACCGCCAGGACATGACGGTAAGCCTGGGGGTCTTTACTCCGGAGCAGGAACGAAATATATGTTTTCGCGAGGTTGAAGGTCTTTCCCGAACCCGCGGAAGATTTGAGCAGTCTAATCATCTCTGTCGTCTGATTTGGGGTTACGTCCGCAAATGATCTTGAAATCGCACCACTTGCAGTTCTTTTCGTCTTTGACCCTCTTGTACGGTATGGAAGGATCGTTCATTTCGGTCAGCACCTGGGGCAATTTTTCATCCTTGATCGCGGATATCAGCTTGGGGTTGACCTTGACCGTCTCCGGTTGGGACGAAAACATCTTTCCGGTTCCGTAGATGGCATTGTGAAGATTCTCTTCGGTGGCCAATCCCTTATCCTCCATGAACATGTCGTAAAGGAAGAGCTGGAAGGCGATCTTCGGCCTTGTGAGATTGTTGTCCCCGAAGAGCAGTTTGACCACCTTCTCGGCGTCTGAACTGTCCACATCCAGGTCCGTCACCTTTCCGGTCTTGTAGTCAACGACCCTCACCACTTTATCGAAGGCGTCGATCCTGTCGATGAATCCTTTGAAGGTATGGCCCATGAACTTCCATTCGCATCTTTTCTCAAGGTCGATTATCCTGAAGAAGTGGAGTTTACGGCGGGAAAGTTCCTCCTTGTCCACCTTGAGGGTCTGAAGGACGTACTTGACTATGATATCCTCCACAACGAGGTCCCTTCCGGAAATTTCGGGAATATGGAGCTCCGCCTCAATAAGGGAACGGACTTTCTTTCGGATATCGTCTTTTCTCTTCATCCAGGAATCCAGATACTCCACCGTTATCTCCTCGAGGGGTACCAGCGAACCGTCCTGCTTGTGGGCATTTATGTTCCTTTCGTCCATCTCGAAGGCGGGGTCGGTGGCTATGCCGCCAAGGTACAGGGCCTGCATGGTCGCATGGAAGACGTTTCCGAGCATTCCGGAATCGAGGGTTTCGGCCACATCCTCCTCCGCCTTTATCTTCTCCACGACTGAATAATAGAACTTCGCCTGGCAGTAAAGATAATTCTCGACGGATGTGGCTGAAAGCTTGATTTCCTTCATCCTCTCCGCGATATCCGGAGGTTTCGGCACGGAATCCTCCAACTGGGTCGAAAGGAGATTCTCCTCAGCCACGTACTTGTGGATATTCACCCTGAAATGATACGAAAGCTGCTTGATGAAACGGCTTTCTTCCCCGGGCAGCATCTTTTCCGTCCTCGTGTCATATAGAAGCCACACCTTCTCAGGCCGCTGAATCATCCTGTAGAAGTTGTATGCCCAGACGGCGTCCTCATCCTCGTAGGTCGGCAGCGAGAAGCCGACCCTCAAAGCCGGAGGGATGAAGGACGGTGAGGCTCCCCTTCCGGGGAACACGCCCTCATTGCACGAGAGGATGATGAGATTGCTGAAGTCTAGCGCCCTTGTTTCAAGGGGGCCCATTATCTGAAGTCCTTTGAGAGGTTCTCCTTCGAAGGCGACGCTCTCCCCTTCAAGGAGCCTTTCCAGAAGTGAAGAGAAGGTCGTCGGACGGATAGGGAGAGATTTCTCCCTCAGCCTCATCACGCAAGCCCAGAACCTTCTGCAGTACTCCTTCTCGGTGGAAAGGTTCTCCGGAAGTCTCGGCGCGATGTACATCACGGCGGAGAGGATATACTCCTCCAGGTCACGGATCTGGGAGTCATCGGCTACCGTGATATCTTCAACGACAGGGCGGAATATCGCCTCCAGAAGAGGAGAACCGCTGAACCAGGAGGACGGGATGTAATATCTCTTTTCGTCCTTTATCCTCCGGATCATGTCCAAAATCGATTCGTCCCCGTTCTCCGAATCATAGGCGATCACGGCCGTCATCACCGGACTCTTCAGGATATTCCATACCTGACGGTGGTAGAACATCTTGCCCTCCTTTCCGTTTCTCATATGGAACTGAAGCCCGACGACGTCTTTCATCAGGCTGTATATGGCACTCGAGGACATGGGGACACCCATGGTCACGTTGATGTCTTTGATTTCCTCGGGAATGGTGTTGAGAAGAGGCATCAGGAGTTTGTCATCAGGAAGGACTATGGCGCAGTCCTTTCCGCCCGTGAGGCTACCCACCGAAGAAATGTCCGGAGAAATCCTTCGGAATATCTCGGGAATGTATTTTGTCTGACCGATTCCGGAAGGAACGGCAACGACGTTTATTTCCGGATCGGCATCCCCTCCCTTGGCCTCGAAGGCGGGACGGAAGTCGGACAAATTGTCTTTCATGAAGCGCGAGGACTTGTTCCCTCCATCCTTTATCATCCACGAACAATAATCCCAGCAGAACTCGGCGATTCCTGCCGACTGCATTTTTTTGAGCACAGTCCTTCCGCACTTGTCGATGTCATTGAGACCGACGAACACGAACTTCTTCGCCGAGGGGAAAGCCGTTCCGAGAATATCAACTATGCTCTCCGAAGACGTATCTTTCGAGGAAATCCTTTCGGCCAGATCCCGGAAAATCATACCGCTGTAGAAAACTCCTTCCTCCATCAGGGACTCCCTGAACTTGAGGTATAGAGGGTGAAGAATCTGCCATATCTGAAGGAAAGAGCCTTTGACACCCTCCTCTCCCGGTTCGACTTTCATCTGTCCGTTCTGTTTGAAATGGCGGACGAAAGTCTTCACGGCCTCTATCTGCTGCGGGGTCATGTAGCTGTAGGTGGTATCCTCCATATCGCGGAATTCCGTGACGTTGGTGAAAAGGGCCTTGGGATCGACCAGGGACTTGTCGACATCATCAAAATCCTTCAGGATGACATCACCCCAGAATATGAATTCGTCCAAAGAGTCATCGTTTCCCGCACCTCCGACCTCCCGATAGCAATCGAAAAGTTTGAGGAGAAGAGTTATCCTGTCCGATGGGGATGCCCCGGCGGCCGCGTACATGAAGTCCCCGTAAGTGTACATGGCGGGAACTTTAAGCGGTCTCGCGTTTCCGGAGTTGGAAGGGGAATTGATGTTGAGACTCATGTCCTTCACCATCTGGGAGAGATAGTGACGGAAAAAGGAAAGGGACCTCCGGTTCGGGAACACGAAAACGTATTTGCTGACCGGAGCGGTAGTATAATAATGCCTTGCTACTTGCCTTAGGAACGGTTCCATATCTTGAAAAAGAAGCTTCTGTTCGTATCTTTTGACAATATACTTATATTCTTCGTGTTTTTCACATTCGGAAGGGATATTTTTTTGTCCGGACCACTGATCGCCTCCGGTCCAAAAAAAGAACAATTATTTATGCGCAATGTCTTGCCAATCCAAGGGAAAAGATTATATTTGTATCGATTCAATTTTGAAAGATTCAAATTGAGACAGGAAAGGGCCCCTGATCAGTGCCCAGCTCAACAATTAAAAGATATAAACAACATGAAAAAGAAATTCAGATGCCTCGTTTGCGGCTACGTTTATGAAGGTGAGAATCCCCCCGAGCGCTGCCCCCAGTGCAAAGTCCCCGGTGAGAAATTCGTCGAGATAAAGGAGGAATCAGCTGAGCCCCAGTGGGCATGCGAGCATCATATCGGTGACGGCAAAGTTGAGGATGAGGAAATCATGCAGTGCCTGAGGGCTGATTTCACGGGAGAGTGCACCGAAGTCGGAATGTACCTCGCCATGGCCCGCCAGGCTGAAAGGGAAGGATACCCCGAGATCGCCCAGACTTTCAAGAGATACGCTTTTGAAGAGGCCGAGCACGCTTCCAAGTTCGCTGAGCTCCTCGGAGAGTGCGTCTGGGACACCAAGACCAACCTCACCAAGAGGTATCAGGCTGAGGCCGGAGCTTGCGAGGGCAAACTCAACTACGCTCTCAAGGCCAAGAAGCTCGGTTACGACGCCATCCATGACACCGTTCACGAAATGGCAAAGGATGAGGCACGTCACGGAGCCGGATTCTACGGACTTCTCAAGAGGTATTTCAAGGACTAGCTTTCGGCTTGGTTCCTATAAGACAAAGGGAGGCTCTTTCCAGCGAGTCTCCCTTCTTCTTTTTCCGGAAAAAGCGTCAACTGAGGTCATCCTCATCATCCTCCGACAATCCGAAGCGGATCACGATATCTTCGGGAATTTCCGAATAATCATAGTCGACATTCCCCCACATCGCATCCATCTCGCGCCTGTCCTTTTTCGTCGGACGTCCGGCACCGCGGTCGCGTTTTACGAAGAAAGTCTCGGTCGGTGCTTTCAGCTTGTCGATTTCGGATTGGGGCGTAGTGTTCTCGGCATAGTCGGGGACCAGTTTCGCTCCGATGCGGTTTCCGATCAGCGCCTTTACCGTATAAGTGTACAGGACGGAACCTTTCCTCACCTCAAGGTGGTCTCCCACCTTTATCAGTTTGGAGGGTTTGGCGACGGTCCCGTCGACCTTCACCTTGTTGCCTTTGCAGGCTTCGGTCGCATCACCACGGGTCTTGAAGACCCTGATGGACCATAGATACTTGTCCAATCTTTCGGTATCCATAGCTATCGTGGTTTTGTGTGGTTTGTCAATTGGCCGGAGGGAATCCTCCATGGAGTCTGCGCTGCTCGAGATCGTAGTCGATCCTGTCTTCCCAATCCTCGTCCTTTGAGTAGTCCTCCCCTTCGAGCCTCGCTTCGGCGGATGGATCTATATAACTGTCCTGGACATCTTCCCGCCTTACGATCGTTTCGAGAAGGACCGTACCTTCAGATGACGGGACAAGGAAGAATTCCTGGCAATCGGAAGGAACGAGAATTGACGAATCTTTAAGCATCGGATAAATCTTCATCCGACCGTCTTCATCATCGGAGGATACCTGCACGGAAGCGCTTCCGTCCAAGACGGTATACACCGCGAAACTTTCGAGATCCTCGGTCCTGATGCAGATGGGGTCGTGAAGAAGAATCCTCGAAGCGATGAATTCCTGCTCATCGGCCACCTTGAAAACGGCTTCATCCGAATTGTCCGAGATTCTGCAATCCGCCTTGTCACAATCACATTCGCCCTCTTCGTCGTGACAATGGCACTCATGCCCTTCCTCATGGCAGTGGCACTCCTCTCCATCATGGCAATGGCACCTGTGCCCGTCCGGTGAAAGTGTAATGAAGTCAAGAGCCTCCGCAAGATCGATATCCGTCTCGGCCGCTCCTGATTCATCCCACTTGACGAGAGTGAAATCAAGAGGCGAAGATTCCGTGAACTCGATTATCTTCAGGCCTCCGGAAGCGCAGTGAACCGTTCCCGGTTCAATCATGAAGAAATCCCCTTTTTTCGGAACAACGGTATTGAGCATCGGTGCAATGCTTCCGTTGTTGCAGGCCACGTAAAACTCCGAAGCCGTCATCTCCTTGGAAAGACCAATGCAGACTGTAGCCCCCTGCTGCGCTTCGGCGATATACCAGAGTTTCCTCTTTCCGAGGGCATCGTACCTTTCGGAAGCTATCCAGTCATCGGGGCAGACCGTAAGGGGCATCCTGCCTTTCGTACGGATTATCTTCACCATTACGGGGAATTGCCTTCCGTAAAAATAATAGACGTTGTCGCCCACTATCCTCTCCAGGTAGGTCTCCATGATTTCACCGATGGTGTTGCCGTCGAGCCACCCGCCTTTTACCGCGGAATCGACGCTTCCGAGATCAGCGATATTGTAAGTTTCACTGCCCCACGGATAATCAACGGTTACCGGCTCCATGGATAGCGGCGGAATCTTTCTTTCTTCCATTCTATTTGCTCATGAATTTTTTGAACGATGTATAGACCAAAACGGGCAACGAGACGAGACATATGATTCCGGAAATACGCCGAAAAGCATCGGGTACTTCTTTTCCGAAAAGAGCAAGAGCGGCCAGCAGAGCCGATGAAACTCCTATCAGAATCAAGCTTACGGCATATAGCCGGTCGACAGTTTTTGGACTCATTTCAGGAATCGTTACACGCTTCCGGGATATTCTCCCGAAGATGTGATAAAAATAGCAATTCGGGCCCGCAATTGCAAATTTCATCTCCTTTAGTGACTGGCGGAATCCCTACAGAACACCCTGCAAAGAGTGAACCACAGATGCTGGGAAGGAATCGGAAAAGGCATCACTCCGCCTTTCCGGCAGAAAAAAGATCACAAACGACTTGAACTGCAATCCCGATAAAGCACAAATAAAGAAATGTCATGGTGCAAAATCTTTAGCAAAACAAACATATAACCCATTCCGGTCATCCGGAATACGCGGCAAAGATAACACACGCTTGTGCCATTATTCGGGGACAAGCTAAAAATATTCTATATTTTTCGGGAAAAAGCAGCAAATCCCTTGGACGGGCAAAGTCAGAGTGGCAGGAAAAGTCACATGCCATAAAGGCATACGGGTTGTTCCACGCCTATGTGTCCGGCTTATTCTGAGAGACCGATGTCCGTTTCTTCTGTCCCCGGGAGCAGTTTCACTATTTTGATTTCAATTCTTCCTCCAGAAGACGGATACGCTTTTTGAGCTCATCGACCGAAGGCAGTTGTTCCTGAAGTTGTTTTATCTGAACATTGTTGTATGATGCGACTCCCATAGGCGTTTGTACGCCTTTGAATGCATATTGAACCTCGGTCTCGTCTTTGTTGCTGCAGATCAGAAGTCCTATTGTGGGGTTTTGGGAAGGGGTTTTGATCAGGTCATCAACAGCATTGACGTAGAAATTGAGCTTCCCGGCGAATTCCGGCTGGAATGGAACAGTCTTGAGCTCCACGACAATGTAGCAGTTGAGCGGAATGTGGAAGAAGAGCATATCCAACTTCCGGGTCTTGCCGGCAACGATGATCTGCCTTTGGCGACCGAGATACGCAAAGCCGGTCCCGAGCTCCAGCAGGAATCGGGTCAACTGTCTTTCCAATTCGCACTCCAGCTGCTCTTCCTCATATTCATCTGGCAGAGAGATGAAGCCGAAGTCGTAGATGTCTTTGGTGATCGCTTGGGCGAGACCGCTCTAGGGAGAAGGCAATTTGCTTCTGAAGTTTGTGATTGCGCCGCCTGACGTATGGTAATAGTCGGCTTTGATGCAGTTCATCAGGGCATTGCGACTCCAACCCTCGGCGGCAGAATGCACAACGTAGAACACAGCCTCTTCGATGGTTTTGCATTTGGTGATGATTTCAGCGTGATGTCCCCAGGGAACCAATGAAAAGAAAGTAGGAAAATCATTGTCTTCCAAGCCTGTAGAATGGGGGTGTCCTATTTCTGCCACAACTTGTGACAGTTTATCATCTGTGTAAAAATCAATCGGTTTCATTTCTGCCACAAGTTGTGGCAGTTTCGCAAGGGAATCTGCGTAGAAAGAATACCACTGCTTCATGCGCCACAAATTACGGGCAGAGAAGCCCTTGGACTCCGGGAATGCGGCTTGAAGATCCAGACTGACTTGCTCCACAATCCCTGAGCCCCACTTTTCCTCTGCTTTGCGCATTACAAGGTCGCGTCCCAATTGCCAATTGAACAGCAGTTGTTCCGCATTCACTTTGATAGCGGCCTTGATTTGGGACTTACGGTATCTGGCTTTGATTTCTCCAAGCCACTTGATGTAATCCTCGTCTATTTTCACGTCGTGGATTTTCACGACTTTGTTTTCGCCTGTTTTCATGAGGCGAATGTATTAGTATTCCCAGGCTTGACAAAATCTTTGCAAGACTTGCAACTCTTCGATAGAGTACTCTTTCGACAATGCGAACAGCTATCAAAACGAATCTGAACATCCAGCGTAATACCGTCAAACGGACATATTGTATTATCAAATATTTTACGATATTTGTGGTCCGGAAAACCAAACACATCCTTAGATATGAAAAAAGCATTATTGGCAATTCTCTTCGCGGCTTTCGCCGCAACTTCTTTCGCCCAGGCTCCCGCCGGCGGTGAAGTCCCCGCTGAATTCAGACGCATGTTCCGCCGTACCCCCGGTGACACCCTCCAGTCCGTAAGGATCAATCCCGACGGATCGACCACCGTCAGCATCTACGCTCCCAAGGCACACAGCGTAAGCCTCCAGGGTGACGGAGGTTTCGCCCCGATGGGTTTCGGTGCGGGTCCTCGCCCCCAGGTCGTGGAAGGTGACAACGGAATCTGGAGCATCACCCTCAAGGACGTGAAACCCGGTCTGTACCGTTATCACTTCGTCGTTGACGGAATGAACGTATACGATCCCAAGAACGCCGGAATGAGTGACATCTCCCCCATCGCGACTGTTTCCGACGGAACCGAATTCTTCGCGATGAAGGATGTTCCCCACGGAGCGATGAGCCAGAGGTACTACTTCAGCAAGACCCTCAACACATGGAGGCGCATGCACGTATGGACCCCTGCCGGATATGAGAATTCCAAAAAGAAACTCCCCGTCCTCTACCTCATCCATGGTGGCGGTGATACCGACAATTCATGGCCCGGAGTCGGAGCGGCAGGTATGATTCTCGACAACCTCCTCGCCGAAGGTAAGATGGTCCCCATGATCGTCGTCATGCCCAACGGCACCATCACCAATGTTCCCGACGAGGTTCCTCCTTTCGCACAGGATATGGTAACGGACATCATCCCCTTCATCGAGAGCAACTATCCCGTCCTCACCGACAAGGACCACAGGGCTATCGCAGGTCTTTCGATGGGAGGAATGGAGACGATGGAGACCGCATTCAACAATATCGACATGTTCTCCTACGTATGGGTCCTCAGTTCATCTTTCCAGCCCAGCCGCAATCCCAAGGACGAGGCCAACAGGCTCAAAGTCTATGAGAATGCCCAGAAGATGAACAAGAGCTTCAAGAAGCTCGTCTTCACCCAGGGAGGCCCCGCCGACATCGCATACAACAACTGCATCAACACCCGCAAGGAACTTGATGCCGCCGGCCTCAAATACGAGTACATGGAAAATGCCCAGGAAGGCCACAGCTGGTCAACATGGAGGTGCGACCTCTACGACCTCGCACAGAAGATCTTCAAATAGGGCATCAGCAGCCCCATAATGACGCCGCGGGACGGACAAGGCAATGATCCTTTTCCGTCCCGTCATTCTTTCTCTCCGGGAAAGCCCTATGGGAAACCCTACCTTACGATCGGATCAGGGCAATCGGCTTTCCTCAGGCACGAGGAACACCTGAATCCGGCCCATACGGAATCGAAATGATCCATCGCCGAAGCCACAAGCGAGGGGTCGTCCGTCAGGATTCCCGCTTCGAAATTCCTCTTGTTCTCCCCTTTCAGTCCTATTCCGGCCCCGGTAAGATTCGCCGAGCCGATGTAGGCCACCTTGCCGTCGAAGACCAATATCTTGAAGTGGACCCTCGGGCAAAGGGCCCTGTCCAATCCGCGGAAAAGATCCGGATAGTTGTCGAACTCTTCCCTGAAAACGGGACCGGGTTCTTTCGCATGCAGAAGGCGGACTTCTTTTCCGGCCTTGACAAGATCCGAAAGGACACCGAGGAAAGGGCGTCCTTCGACATGCAGGTCCTTCAGGTCCGCCGTTCCAATCCAAAGGGACCGCTTCACCGAAGACGCTAGAGAGAGTACCTTCCGGTAATGGTCTGTATCTGCGATATATTCGAGCATCGGGAAAAAATATTTCAAAGACAAATATAGCCCGAAAAGAGCGTTCTGCAAGCGCCAGAACCGAGAATGGAACACCGATATGATAAACATATTTATTCACAAAAGTTCAAAAGATGCTGAAAAAGTGAGGTTTTTTGAATCTTTTCCAATATCTTTGAAACCCCTATCGGACTGATGAATGCATAATCCGGCATTGCGACATGCCGAAATCCGGAAAGAGATGAAACGCGAACGAGACATATATCCCAACAGATACTCCTGTGACGGGATGCCCCTATGGAGATGGATCCTGCTCTTCATCGGGGGGATAATCCTATTCACGCTGCTTTACGCCTTCGCACAGGGGACGGCTCTCATAAATCCTGTTTATCCCAGGTGCATCGCCCTTGTAGTCGCATCGATAGTCATCCTTCTGGTTTATCTTCTTTGCGTATCCAAAGCGGAAAGAAGGGAAGTACAGGAACTGAGAGCCGAAAAGTTTTTCCCTTCCATCGGAGCCGGTCTCGGACTCGGAGTTGTCTTTTTCTGCGCAGTCATCGGCATAATGGCTGCACTGGGGTCCTACAAAGTGACTTCCGCCCAATTCGATTTCAAGGAAGTTCTCAGCCAAATATGCCTCTTCTTCATGGTAGCCGTCGGAGAGGAAGTCCTCTTCAGGGGTGTAATCCACAGGATGATTTCCATGAGATGGAACGGCATTGTGGCCCTCATCATATCGGGACTCATCTTCGGATTCGCTCACATGACCGAACCGAACGCCACCGTCTGGTCCTCATTCGCCATCGCCGTTGAAGCGGGACTTATGATCGGTGCCGCCTATGAATTCAGCGGCAACCTCTGGATGCCCATCGGAATCCATTGGGCCTGGAATTTCATGGAAGGTCCTTTCTTCGGAACGGGAGTTTCCGGCAAAGAAGTCGGGTTCAGCATACTCTCTTCCGAGGTCTCCGGAAGTGACCTCGTCACCGGTGGATCCTTCGGCCCCGAAGCTTCGGTCATAGCTTTTGTCCTCGGCCTTGTCATCGCCCTCATCCTGATGGGCAAAGCCCTCTCGAAAGAGTAGAGGGTCATTTCTTGTCGGGAGCTTTTTCCCTCAGCTTCATATACTCGTCGTAGCGCTTCGCCGTCTTCTGCGAGGCTTTTTCGACTTGCGAAGACATCATCCTCCGGAATTCTTCCTCCTCTGGGGACAGATGTACTTTGGGCATTTTGGCCTTGGATCCCGGTACGGAGTGCCGCGCCACCGTCTTTCCGGTATGGTCCTGAAGGATGAAGCAGTCCGTACCGTCGGGAAGGGGCTTTCGCTCGAAAGTGAGGTCCGGATTCTTTCTCACGGCTTCTTTCGCGGCACGCAGAGCCGACTCCCCGGAGGGATGCTCCGTTGTCGGGACCGTATCCTTCACCGCGGCCTTGGATCTCATTTTGCCTCTTGGGTCTTCGCCGTTTTCAAGGGCCTTCCTGTCATACTCCTCATCCCACTGACGGTAGTATTCCATCTTGGGGTCCTCGAACAGGGAAAGCTGGTAGAAGTCGTCGTGGGTGAGCTTACCGAGCGTTATTCCAGCCTGCCGTATGGGAGTGGAACCGTTCCATATGTCCGGAAGAAGAGTCCTCACGTAACGGAGAATGATGGCCGTTGTGTCTGTCGGCTGCTCCATCTGGCACTGGCGGGACTTGACCGAGAAATCAGCCGCTTTCACGAAAAGCGACACGCTTCCGGCCCTCACCTCATCGACCCTTATCCTGTGGGCTACGGTGCAGGAGAGATCGAAAAGCACCCTGTCCATCTTCTTCGCATCAGTGACATTCTCACGGAATGTCCTCTCCACGCTGTAACTCTTCGCCTCTGACGAAAGCACCTCCACCGGAGAATTGTCCACACCGTTGGCATAGTCATGCAGGGTCAAGGACGCCTTGTGGCCGATGATGCTTCCGAGGGTCCCGACATTCACCCTCGCCAGGTGACCGATCGTGGTAATTCCGTAATGGAGGAGTTTTTCCTCAGTTTTCTTTCCGACATACAGAAGGTCCCTGACCGGAAGAGGCCACATCTTGGTCTCGACTTCATGGTCCCAGAGAGAATGGACCCTGTCGGGTTTCGTGAAGTCCGAGGCCATTTTGGCGAGAAGCTTGTTCGACGCCACACCGACATTCACGGTGAAACCAAGTCTCGAATGTATCTCGTCCTTCAGGCGTGCAGCTACATCAAGAGGCTTCGCACCCTGGAGGAAGGCGGTCATATCCAGGAAACACTCATCTATCGAAAACTGCTGGAGAACCGGAGAATAATCCCGGCAGATGGCGATGAACTTCCTCGAGCATTCGCTGTACCACTCGAAGTCGGGAGGCACCACGACAAGGGAAGGGCAGATACGGAGTGCGGCTGAAAGCGGCTGGGCAGTAGCGATGCCCATCTTTTTGGCCGGTATCGACTTGGCAGTTATTATGCTCCTACGGTCAGACGGGTCGCCAGAGACGACAGAGGGGATATCCCGTATGTCGGCACCTCCGGATGCGATAATCTTCAGCGCCGACCATGAAAGGAAAGCGCTGTTGACGTCTATATGGAAAATGACCCTGTCCATCTGAAAATCTTTCGCTAAGATACGGATTATTCCTCCAACGAAGCCACAAAATAATCCCTATTCCGGTATCTTATGCCTATCTTTGCGTGAAACCGCAAACCCTTCCGCCATGGGATACAGCTACAACCCTTCATACGTCTCTTCCTTCCGGGAAGAAGATCCCCTGTTCTTCACTTCCGACACCCATTTCTCGGAGGAAGCCATCATCCGCCTGTGCGGAAGGCCTTTCCCGAATGCGGACGAGATGGACTCGAAGATGGTGGAGCTGTGGAACGCCACTGTCCCCGAGGACGGCATCGTATTCCACCTGGGGGATTTCTGCGCCAAGGGCAAATCCAGGTGGGAGAAGATCCTCTCCCAGCTCAACGGGGAAATCCACCTCATCCTCGGAAACCATGACCTCCGCAGGATCACTCCGGAAGTGGCGTCACTTTTCGCCTCGGTGAGCGAACAGAAGCAGATAAAGGTGGGAGAGCAGAGGATATACCTCAACCACTACCCTTTCCTTTGTTACGGAGGATCATACAGGGACGTTTGGCAGCTTTTCGGCCATGTGCATACCGGACCCGGTCACACGGGCCTCGACGACAACCGCCTCGGAATCCTTTTCCCGATGCAGTACGACGTGGGTGTGGACAACAACGGATACCGTCCCGTATCATTCGCGCAGGTGAAGGAAAAGATCCTCTCCCAGATGATAAGCCATGCCGAAAAGGACGTCACCCTCATGATGAAGACCCTCTCCCGCTTCACTCCGGACGCCTTCAGTGGAGAAAGTGCGGAAGAAGTGAGAGATTCCCTCACAAGGGCGATGAAGGAAGCCGCGATACCGACCGTCACTTCAAGGGAGGAAGTCTTCCGCTTCCTCTGCCCCCACCGCTACGACAGGATATTCTCGAACACCGTATACAAAAAAAGGAGGGACCCCTTCGATATACGGATAAGGTCCCATTCCCTGAAAAATCTTTCCTGCTACAGTGCGGAAGTCTCGGACGGAGTCACATCCTGCGGAGTGATTTCGTTCTCCGACGACTCTACGGAAGAGGCTAACGTTTGAGCCTTGAAATAAGGTCGTCGCCGAGGGCTGACTTCTTCTCGATGTGGTCTATGACCGCATTGACGAAAGTGTTGCTCTCGAAGTCTCCCCTCACCTGCTCGAAGTCGAGTTCCTTCTCTTCCTTCGCTCCGTCCATTCCGAATCCGGTCATCGAAGAGAGGGAGAATTCCTTCTTGGCGTCTTCGTAGACCATGCGGTCAAGTCCGATGACGGCCTCTTTCCACTGGCCGACGATATCCGTGACCTGCTCGGCGGTGATGGCGGCGGGTTCGATGCCGAAGAACTCCCTTATCTTGTCATATGCCCAAGTCCACTCGTAGGTGTAGTAGTTCTTGTGCATGACCTTGAAGCATTCGTTGATCTGCTCGACGGAGGTTATCTCTCCGCTTTCGATGCCGTCCATCAGGGAAGAGACTTCGCTCTTGGGGGCGATCAGTCCGCTGATGTCGACCCAGTCGCCATGGCCTATGCCCGTATCGGGGACGAGCATTGCGCGGATCTCCTCGTCGGAAGCGCCGGCGGGAAGGTTCTCGAGCCTTTTGATGATAGAGTTCCCGAGGAACTTGCGTATTCCGGTCTCATAGAATCCGATTCCCTTGCGGAGAGAGGAGTTGCGGATCTTGGTGCTGTGGAACGAGTAGATGTCCGACAGTTCTCCGGAAGCGTAAAGAAGGTTACGCAGGGTCTTGAGTCCCTTCATCATCTTCTGGATGGTGAACGGGGAAAGGAGGTTGTAGTTTATGTAGTCCATCACCTCGGGGTCCTTGCGGGCATCCCTCTTGGGCCACTTCTGGGCGTCACGGATGGTTCCCACGCTGCGGAGGTTGACTCCCGGAACGAGGTAGGTGGTGTTGTTCTGCTCGATAAGATACGAGAACGGGAGGTTCGTCGTATCGGAGTGGGTGACGTGCCTACCCATGACAAGGGAGAAGGCTCCGACCCTTGAAGGCCACAGTATGTATGAATCCGAAGCGGTCTTCGCTCCCCTTTCGAGGATTCCCTGATGGATGGGACCGAGCTTGTACATGTGATTGCTCTGGTTCGATCCCGAGCCGGCGTTCATGAACGAGAACATTCCGGCGATAAGTAGTGTGGACTTGTGATGGGTCACCGTGAAAGGACCGGCGAATATCGCGCAGGCCTCACCGTTCTCTCCCTGGCAGTTGCTGAAGAAAAGGGAATCCGATGCGGAGTATCCGTGTCCCAGGATACATGCCTGGCCGACGAAGCACCTGGTGAGCATCGCCCCGTCTTCGACCTTCGAACCGCTGCAGATGATGAAATCCGAAGCCTTGACTCCGCTTCCGACGAAGACCGGAGCGTAGACATTGCTCCTGATCGTTCCGTTGAAAAGGCGGCTGGCTCCGAAAAGTGAAGCGCAATCACCGATCTTCACACCCATTATGGAGCCGCAGTTGCGGATGGAAACGTCATTTCCGACGGTACCCCTTTCGGAAGAGTTTTCTTCGGCATATTTCGAGGCGATGTTGCGGAGCTTTCCGTGAAGACGGCTCCTGTGGCGGTAAAGCGCCATTATATATGCGGTATGGGCACTGAGATTGTCAGTCATGACGACCTCCCTGCCGCCCGTTTCATTGAGGACCGACACCTCAACTCCGTTTCCGAAATAACACTTACCCTCAACCGCCATCACGTCGATATTGTCAACGATGCAGCGTGAGCCGAAATTATAATTGGAGATGTATTCACCGACTTTGCGGATGAGGCAACCGTCACCGACGGAAACATTGTGGAGATAAGCGTGGCGGATTCCGCAGCGGATGCTTATCCCCTCACCCATCTTCACATCACCCTCGAATTTGCCGAGGCGGATATCACCGGAGAAAGTCACGTCGCAGATTCTGCCGACGTATGATTCGTCTCCCCAATTCACGAGTACCTTGTTCCAGTCTTCACAAAGGCAGCCGTTCTTTTCAAGCGAAGAGATTTCGGCGGAGGAAAGATTTCTGAATTCCATACAAGTCCGTAATTCTATAAAAATGCACTTTTGAATAAATTTCGGGCGCAAAAATAATACTTAACCTTTTATTCTCCAAAATCATGATAGTTCATATTTATGGTGAAAAGGAGGCACACCACTGATTTGACGCACCACAAAAAACAGTTCGGTATTTCTCCGAGCAAGGAGGAAGTCTGAAACATTTCCGGTCCGACATTCCCCCGACGTCCCGAATTTGAGGATTTTCAATAACTTTGCATACGGAACCTCCCCGAAAAGGGAAGCGCAAGGAAGAAGTTTGACAAAGAACGGGATACGATCATGGCAAAAATATACGTGGCCAGTAGCTGGAGGAACGCCTTCCAGCCCGAAGTTGTCCTGAGGCTCAGAGCCGAAGGGCATGAAGTGTACGATTTCCGTAACCCTCCCCATGGAAGAGGAGGATTCAAATGGGCCGCGATAGACCCCGACTGGCAGAACTGGTCAACCGGGCAATACATCGGAGGACTCTCCCACCAGATCGCTGAGGACGGATTCAGAAGCGACTACGACGCCATGCTGTGGGCGGACACCTGTGTCCTTGTCCTTCCGTGCGGAAGGTCAGCGCACGCCGAAGCCGGATGGATGAAGGGAGCGGGGAAAAAGACCATCATTTATATCCCCGAAGCCCAGGAGCCGGAGCTCATGTACAAGCTCTTCGATGCTGTCGTGGACAATATGGAAGACCTTCTCGAAATGATTTGACAAAAGTTGCCTGAAGACATTCCCTCGGACATACTGACATAACACCACTTATGAAATACAACAAACTCTTAGCAGGAGTAGGCAGCCTCGCTGCCATAGGATGCGCAGGAAGCACCTCTTCACAGGGGGATGCTTTCCTGACCCTTGACAAGAATTCCAGGAAACCCGTCAACGTCGTCCTTTTCTATCTCGATGACAGCGGATTCGCGGACTTTTCATTCAATGGCGGGGAAGACGTGAGCCCGGAAGGGATCCGAACGTTCCGGTGAATACAGGAGCCAGACTTTAGGGCGCTCATTCCAGGTAGGCGGGACCTCTCATGGTCCATAAACCACTGCAAGTTCTTCGCAGTAGTATAAGAATTAATGAAGACGGGATGCTCATTGAAAGCACCCCGTCTTCGTATCTGTTGACCGGTTTTCAGTTACCGGACTATTTCTTCAGGAAAGCGTCGGCGACAACTTTCTGGCTTCTTCTGATGAAGTCCGAAAGGGCTTTGCCCTTCAGCATTCCGTTGGCCAGAAGAGCGAGGTCAGTGACCTGATGGAGCATCTCGTTGCCGTCGGCATACGCCTCGACGTCCTTCTTGTGGGCGTTCTTCACGGCCTCACGTGCCTCACGTGCCTTTGTCTTCTCCTCATCGGAAGCATCCTTTGAAGCCTCCTCCGGAAGTTTACCCATGGGGGCGACATCACTCTTCATTCCGGCGAAGATCTTCGCGATGAGAGGATTCTGCATATTGACGGTGATGTTGTAGGCCGTAGGCATCTCACCGTAGAAGTTGAGTCCTCCACCGAGGGCTGACATCTCACGGTAACGGCGCATGAATTCACTCTGGGTGATGAGTATTGGAGCCGCATCGTCACCGAGGTTGTCCTCAGTCACGTAATACTCGCTTCCGGTAGGAAGGACTGCCTTGAAGAGGTCGGAAAGGTCGGTACGGTCCTCTTCGCTCATCTGGGGACGGATCTTCTCCTCCTTGGGGATGAGGTTGTCGATTGAATCGGCGTCAACCCTTGAGAACCTCGTGTCGGGGATCTTCTGCTCGAGAAGGTTCACATAGTGGGCATCGAGTTCACAGTCCATCAGAAGGACATCATAGCCCTTGTTCTTGGCATCCTCGATGAAAGAATACTGGTTCTCCACGTCGGTGGCGTAGAGATATACGACCTTCTTGTCCTTGTCGGTCTGCTCACCTTCGATAGCCTTACGGTACTCCTCGAAGCTGAAATACTTACCGTCCGTATTCTTCAGGAGCGCGAAGTTCTTCGCCCTTTCGAAGAATTTCTCATCGGAGAGCATGCCGTATTCGATGAAGAGTTTGAGGTTGTCCCACTTCTCCTCGAGTGCGGGCCTCTGTTCCTTGAAGATTTCCTCAAGACGGTCGGCGACCTTCTTGGTGATGTATGTGGAAATCTTCTTCACAGAAGCGTCGCTCTGGAGGTAGCTTCTGGAAACGTTCAGAGGGATGTCCGGGGAATCGATCACTCCGTGGAGGAGCGTCAGGAAATCGGGCACGATGTTGTCCACATGGTCAGTGACGAACATCTGGTTGCAATAGAGCTGGATCTTGTTGCGTTCGATGGCGACCCTGTCCTTGAGGTTGGGGAAGTAGAGGATACCCGTGAGGGTGAAAGGATAGTCCACGTTGAGGTGGATCCAGAAAAGGGGCTCGTCATGCATCGGGTAGAGGGCCCTGTAGAACGAAAGGTAATCCTCATCCTTCAGTTCGGAAGGCTGACGGGTCCAGAGCGGCTCTATGCTGTTGATGACCTCATCCTCCTCGGTGTCGACGTACTTGCCGTCCTTCCATTCCTGCTTCTTTCCGAAGACGATGGGGATGGGCATGAACTTGCAGTATTTGTCAAGAAGGCCTTTGATCCTGTCCTTCTGCGTGAATTCTTCTGAATCCTTGTCAAGATAAAGGGTGATGACGGTACCCCTGTCGGCATGGTCGGAAGCCTCCATCTTGTATTCCGGACTTCCGTCGCAGGTCCACCTGACGGCTGTAGCGCCTTCCTTCCAGCTGAGGGTGTCGATGGTCACCTTCTTTGACACCATGAAAGCTGAGTAGAATCCCAGTCCGAAATGTCCGATTATGTTGGATATCTGATCTTTGTATTTCTCAAGGAATTCTCCGGCTGAAGAGAACGCTATCTGGTTGATATAGCGGTCAACCTCGTCTTCGGTCATACCTATACCACGGTCGGTGATCTTCAGCACACCGGCTTTGGAATCGAGGTCGATGGTGACTTTGATGTCGCCGAGTTCACCCTTGAAGTCTCCGCTGGAAGCGAGTGCCTTCATCTTCTGTGAAGCGTCGACCGCGTTGGCCACGAGTTCACGCAGGAAAATTTCATGATCCGAATACAGGAACTGTTTGATTACCGGGAAAATGTTCTCGGTGGTTACTCCGATTTTACCTTTATTTGCCATAATGATTTTTGATTTGTCTTTCAGGAGCCGCGAACGGAAACTAAAAAAGGGAGACCGTCGTTGGCCTCCCCCTATGAGTCAAATTGCGTTCCAAGCGCGATATTTATGACAATGGTGACAAAATGTCACTCCCTGTAGAATGTTTCTTTCCTGCTGGAAGAATACTCCGCGAACGGGCTATCCGGGAAGAGCAGTTGCGCCCAATCCCTCTGGACGGGACCGTCGTAGAAAAGGATTTCGAAAAGTCCGTTGAAGAAGGTATCCATATTCACATACGAATATTGCACATCCCTTTCCCATTTGCATCCGAAGTCCTTCGCCGAGAAATGAGCTTTGATTTCATCCGAGGTGTAGTCACCGCTCAAGGTGGTCTTCAATTCGACACGAGAGACAGTCATAGGAGAAACCATCCTGACTTCCATGGAAAAAAGGGATAGCCTGTCACCCTCAAGGGCAAGAGTCCATGTGCTGTCGGCTTCGGCCCTTGTGATGGTCATGCCCAGATCGGATCCCCAAACGGCACCCTTATCCCAGAGGGAACCGCCTTTGATGGTGAAACTGGTCCCGAAAACGGTGTGGACATCACCCTCCACGGTATATCCGTTCCTTATGAAATCATATTCCGCCGAAGCCTTCTCATCTTCCGGCAAAGAGAGATACCTGTCAAGAAGAAGAGCGTTCTTCATATATTCCAACGGAAGACGCGCATACCGGTCAAAAAGCGAATGCGATGCCGATGACATCCTCCGCGAGGTATAATCACTATCACCGTAGTCGATGACACAGGATGAAACCGTCGCCGCCGACATAAGAAGGGCGAATGCCCCGAAAATCGAAGACAAACGGGAAGCGATTTTTCTCAATATGATTGAATTTCTCATGATACTTCTGGTTAGAACCTGATACCCAATCCTGCCCTCATTCCCATGAACTCAGTTCCGCAGCCAAGTTCCGTGAAGCCGAAGAAACGCCTCCCCACGGAAATTCCGAAGGGAACAACCTGGACATGGGGATATATCTCATAATCCATGAATCCCGCCTCGTCATCCTTGTAGAAGGAAAGTCCCGCGGCAAGGGATCCGTACATCTGGACGTAACGCTTGTTGAGGAAGGTGAACTTCACTTCCGGAGATATGGCCACGACGTGGCTCCACTTCGTATCCACGGCGGCACCGGTAGTGCCCTCATAAACATTCTGCCACATCTGGTTGTACATGAGGTATCCTGAAAGGGTGAACCATCCTTTGAAGCGGTAACCTGCCGCCAGATGGAAGTTTCCTCCGCTCATGACGTCTCCCCTGCTGTCACCATACAATCCGTAAAGGAGATCACCCCTGTTCATGGGATCACGGTCGATGTCATATTTGGCGAAAGGGAGTTGATCCGTCACGATATTGCAGATGAAGGGATAGCCGGATATACCGGTGCGGAACTCCACCCTCGGTTCATGACGGAGATTGTTGTATGCGGAAACGTTCTGTCCAAAAAATAAGGTGGCCATGACCGAAAGCATGACCACCAAGGTATAATTGAAATAGGGTTTCATTGAAAGTAGTTTCATCGCCGGCTTATAGCCGTAAAGTCGGCATAAGTACAACACATAATCTGATATCAAGATGCAACGGATGGACGGAACGTTGCAAGAAAAATGAAAAAAAATGAATTTTTTCATACACGATGCCGAAGCGACGGCTCCCCTCGCATACCAAAATAGTCATAAAACATTGCAAAATCTTTTTATTTGCTTTCGTTGCCTTTCGTTTTCACATTCTTTTATTTAGGTTTGCGAAAACAAACACCCGCAACAATGAAAGCAATGATCAGAACTACTCTTTCCATCCTCGCAGGCGCCGCTCTTTTCGCCGCTTGCTCAAACGGAGGTATCGTCACGTCAGAAGACGAGGCCAGGGCCAGAATCGTCGTACTCACCGACGCGGAGATCGATGACCAGTGTTCAATGGTAAGGTTCCTTCTCTCAACGAACGAGTTCGAGACCGAAGGAATCGTCACTACAAGTTCCCAATTCCATTGGGTGGGCCACAACTGGGCCGGAAACGATTGGCTCGCCCCCTATCTCAAAGCTTACAGGGAAGTGTATCCCAATCTCGTCTAGCATGACAAGAACTATCCCACTCCCGACTATCTGGAATCCGTATCCGTACTTGGTAACATCAATGCCGAGGCTGAGATGGAAGAGGAGACAGCAGGATCAAAACTGATCGTCAATCTTCTTCTTGACGAAACCGACAACCGTCCGATCTGGTTCCAGGCCTGGGGAGGACTCAATACACTGGCGAAGGCACTCAAGACCATCGAAGAGGAAAACTCCGACAAGATGGCCAAGGTCGCCGAAAAGATCCGCATCTATACGATCTGGGAGCAGGACAGTACCTACCAGTCCTACATCAAGCCGGTATGGGGCAAATACAACATCCCCACTATCCTTTCCGACCAGTTCTGGTCAATGGCCTATTCCTGGAGGCAGCTGATGCCCGACGACATAAAGCCCTACTTCGAGAAGGACTTCAACAATGAGAATATCGTAAACGGCCATGGAGCTCTCTGCAGCCTTTATCATACAAGAGGCGGAGACTTCATCTCCGAAGGAGACTCCCCTTCCTTCATCTACAATATAAGGACAGGACTCAATACAATGGAGCATCCCGAATGGGGAAGCTGGGGAGGAAGGTATGACCTTTACAAGGACAACACCTACATCGACCCCGCACCCATTGATGATCCCGACTGGGTATTCAGCGGAAAGCGTTACAGCCCCATGACTTCTTGGCTCGGTCAGCACAGGGGAGTATCCCAGGAAGTGACCCTGAAGTTCTACTATCCTCTCACCCGTTGGGGTGATGCCCTTCAGAACGACTTCGCCGCAAGAGCTGACTGGTGCGTAATGCCCTACGAGGAAGCCAACCACGCTCCCAAGGTTGTCGTCAACAGTTCCGCCGCAAGGGAAGTCACTCCCGGACAGACCCTCAAGTTCTCGGCAAAGAAGTCTTCAGACCCTGACGGAGACTCTATCACCTACAAATGGTGGCAGTACACCGAGGCCGGAACAAGCAAGGCACAGTTGGCTATATCCGGTGCTGACTCGGAGACCTCATCGGTCACCGTTCCTTCGGATCTCAAGAGCGGAGAGACTCTGCACCTTATCTGCCAGGTAAGTGACAACGGCACTCCTTCACTCACAAGATACGCGAGGATAGTTCTGACCGCCAAATAGCAATCAACATCTACTAACTAACCACCCATATGAGAAAGAGGACGGGATTCACATATTCCGTCCTCTTCTTTTTGCATTTGCCTGACCACCCTTTCCAGTGGTCAGGCCTGGTGCGAATATAGCGAAAAGGGATACAAAACGAAAGGAAATCAAAAGCGATGTGCGGTAATCCGGCCCCAATACGCCCATAACACGAAACAAATGAGCACTAAAAAAGCGGAATGAAGTCTCACCAGGAAACTCCATCCCGCATTGTCATTCCCGCAAATGCGGCTCACTGTTATTTGTACAGGAAGCGCTTTATGCTCATCTTCGGAGTCTTCTCGAAGGGCTCCTGCATCACTTCGACTTTCGAAAGCTGGCTGTATGCAGGGAGCAAACGATTGGCTCCGGCCCTGATGTTCTCGGGAATCTCGCTCACGGCCTCAGGATCGAGAAGAGCCTTGGCTATCGCCTGCTGGTCAAGATAAACAAGGCCAACGAGCTTTCCTCCCCTGTCGACGACGACGGATTCAACGACATAGGACTGGTTGTTGACGACCGCTTCGATTTCCTCGGGGTAGATGTTCTGTCCGGAAGGTCCCAGGATCATGTTCTTGCTCCTTCCCCTTATGAAGATGTTGCCTTCCTCGTCGATGATTCCGAGGTCTCCGGTACGCAGGTATCCGTCCTCGGTGAAGGCGTTGGCGGAAGCTTCGGGATTCTTGAAGTAGCCGATGCAGATGTTGTCGCCCTTGGCCTGGATTTCACCCACGGTGTGATGAGGGTCATCGGAGTCGATCCTCACGTCAGCGCAGTCGACAGCTTTTCCGCAGGAGCCGGGGACGTATTTGGTCCAGTGCTCGTAAGCCAGAAGCGGAGCGGCCTCTGTCATGCCGTAGCCGACGAGATAAGGAAGTTTGATTTTCTTGAACCACTTCTCTACCTCGGGATTGACCGCGGCGCCACCCATGATGAACTCCTGGACATTGCCTCCGAAGGCGTTCATAAGACCGTCCCTTATCTTCTTGAAGATTATCTTGTTCACTCCGGGGATCTTCACGGCGATCTTCATGATCGGCTTGTCGAGGACGGGTTTCACCTTGGACTTGAAGATCTTCTCCATAACGAGGGGAACCGTGATGAGAAGATACGGTTTCACATCGGCGAATGCCTTCAGAAGGGCGGAAGGAGTGGGGGTCTTTCCGAGCCAGTATATGGCCGTTCCGTTGCAGAGGGGATAAATGAACTCGATCACGAGTCCGTACATATGCGCCATCGGGAGCATGGAGACCATGTTGAACTTGTCCGATGAAGGGACGTGCCTTTGGCTGAAGTCGACGTTCGCCGAGAAATTGCGGTACGTCAGCATGACGCCCTTCGGACTTCCGGTGGATCCGGATGTATAGTTGATCGTGCTGAGGTCATCCCAGTTGTCGGTGGGGAAAACCACATCATCGGGACCGTATCCGGAAGGATACTTGGCGAGGAACAGTTCCTCGGCCGAGTCATAAGCCTTGGCGACCGCTTCGTCAGCCGTCCAGAGGGGTTTCCATGTGTCGACGTCTATCACTATCTTCAGAAGAGGCATCTTCGAAATATCGAGCTTTTCCCACTTGTCGGCATTGGTGAAAAGGGCCTTGCTCTCGGAATGGTCCACGAGATAGTTTACGCTGTCCGGCGTGAAATCCGCCAGAATCGGCACTATCACCGTCTCGAAAGTGTTCACAGCAAGATACGCCATACCCCAACGGGCCCCGTTGCGGGCACAGATGGCGATCTTGTCACCCTTTTTGAAACCGAGGGCTTCAAAGGCGAGATGGAATTTCTCGATGGTGGTGGCCATCTGACCATAGGTGAAGGTCTCACCTCCGATATTGTTCAGAGCAGGTTTGTCCCAGTACTTCCTGGTGGCGTTCTGCAGTCTTGAAAGGTAATGTTCCATATTGAATGAATGTTACAAGCCTTTGGGCTGTGTTTATCTTTGCAAAATTACAATATTTGACGACACTTCCGTCAAATGGAGGGTAAAAGATGCCGCCAAAACACCCTGACATATGTCAAAAAGCGCACCAAGGACCGTTTTTTGCAGTGGAACAAAAAGATACAAAAGATCTTCACACATGAGAAAAAAACCGATCGTAGCTCTGATATACGATTTCGACGGGACCCTTTCCCCCGGTAACATGCAGGAATTCGGGTTCATCCAGGCGATAGGCTCCAATCCTGAGGAATTCTGGACCATGAGCGACGGTATCGCCAAAGGACAGGATGCGAGCAATATCCTCGCCTACATGAAGCTGATGTTCGACGAAGCCAAGAAGCACGGCATCAAACTCCGTAGGAGTGATTTCGGAAAATTCGGCCAGCACATCGAGCTGTTCTCCGGAGTGAGAGGATGGTTCCGCCTTGTCAACGAGTACGGCGAAGCGCATGGCGTCAAGATAGAGCACTACATCAACTCTTCCGGCCTCAAGGAAATCATCGAGGGAAGCCCCATCGCCCATGAATTCAAGCACATCTTCGCGTGCACGTACATCTACGACGACAAGGGCGAAGCGGAATGGCCCGGCATCGCGGTCGACTACACCGCCAAGACCCAGTTCATGTTCAAGATCAACAAGGGCATCTTCAGCGCCAGGGACTCCAGGATGGTTAATGACTCCATAGCCGAAGACAAGAAGAGGATCCCCTTCACAAGAATGATTTATTTCGGAGACGGAGAAACCGACGTCCCCTGCATGAAGATCGTGAGCATGTTCGGCGGAAATTCCATCGCAGTCTACAACCCCGAAATCCCGAACAAGAAGGCCGTCGCCGAGAAACTCCACCGCCAGGGCAGGGTGAATTTCATCGCCCCTGCCGTATATACTAAGGACAGCAAGGCCTTCAAGATCGTCTGCTCCATAATAGACAGGATAAAGGCCGACAGCGATCTTCAGTACCTTTCAAGATAAAAGTCCCGTTCCGGGACGGAAGAATCAAGGGGAGTTCCGCGGCTGGAACTCCCCTTTTCTATGCTTTACTTCCCCACAAAGGGAAAGGTTCGGATCAATAAACTTTGACCGTCAGTTTGGCGTATGCCCTTTCAGCCTTCTGAAGAGCTTCTTCAACCGTAGGGGCGGTAGCCAGGATGACACCAAGACGGCGATGTCCCTTGATTTCGGGTTTGCCGAATATCCTCATCTGCACTCCGGGCTCTTCAAGGACCTTGTCAAGGTTGCAGAACTCGTAATCGGTGGAGTTTCCTTCAACCACGACAGCCTTCGAAGCGGATGCTCCGTAGAACTTGATTTCCGGGATGGGAAGGCCGAGAACCGCCCTCGCGTGAAGAGCGAATTCGGACATGTCCTGGGAAATCATCGTCACCATACCGGTGTCATGGGGACGGGGTGAAACTTCGCTGAAGATGACTTCGTCACCCTTAATGAACATCTCCACTCCGAAGATTCCGTAACCTCCGAGAGCCGCGGTGATCTTGCCGGCGATGTCCTGGGCCTTGGCGAGAGCCTCTTCGCTCATTGCCTGGGGCTGCCATGACTCACGGTAGTCTCCGTCGACCTGATGGTGTCCGATGGGTTTGAGGAAGGTGGTTCCTCCCGAGTGCCTGACGGTAAGGAGGGTTATCTCATAATCGAAGTTCACGAATCCCTCGACGATGACCTTGCCGCTTCCTGCCCTTCCGCCTTCCTGGGAAATGTGCCAGGAGTTGTCGATCTCCGAAGGATCATGGACAACGCTCTGTCCGTGTCCGGAAGAACTCATGACGGGTTTCACGACACAGGGGCAGCCGATACGTTCGACCGCAGCCTTGAACTCCTCGTAAGTCTGCGCGAATTCATACCTCGAGGTGGGAAGTCCGAGTTCCTCGGCGGCCAGACGGCGTATTCCCTCACGGTTCATGGTAAGGCGGGTGGCCTTGGCCGTAGGGATGACATGGAAGCCTTCGCTTTCCAGTTTGACGAGACGGTCTGTGGCGATAGCCTCCACTTCGGGGATCACGAGATCGGGATTCTCTTCCCTGATCACCTTCTCCAGAGCATCACCATCAAGCATTGAAAGGACGTGACACTTCTGGGCCACGTGCATGGCGGGAGCTCCCGCATAGCGGTCAACGGCGACGACCTCGACGCCAAAGCGTTCAAGTTCGATCGCGACTTCTTTACCGAGTTCTCCGGAACCGCACAGGAGAGCCTTCTTCCCGTGGGGTGTGAATGTTGTGCCGATGTTAACCATATTGATAGAAAGTATTTGATTTGTCAAAAGTCCGTTTTATTTGCGGTAACGCAGAAGTATGTCACCGTAAGCGTCAATTCTCCTGTCACGCAGGAAAGGCCAACCGCGCCTTACGTATTCGGTGCGGTCAAGGTCGATGTCCACAACGACATTCTCCTCCCTGTCGGTGGGAAGCTGAGCGAGGATTTCGCCCTGAGGGCCGGTGGCGAATGAAAATCCCCAGAAATCCAGTCCGATCGTATTGCCGGAAGGGTCATCTTCGTGACCGACCCTGTTCACCGTGATGACAGGAAGGCCGTTCGCCACGGAATGTCCCCTCTGGACAAGCTGCCAAGCCTGCCTCTGGACCTGCTGCTCCTCCTTGGAGTCGGTTCCGACTCCTCCGATGGCGGTGGGGTAGACAAGGATGTCAGCTCCTGCAAGAGCCATCAGCCTGGCGGCTTCAGGATACCACTGGTCCCAGCACACGAGAACGCCTATCTTGCCCACTGAGGTTTCGATAGGATTGAATCCCATATCACCGGGCGTGAAATAGAACTTCTCGTAGAAGCAGGGGTCGTCCGGAATATGCATCTTACGGTAGCATCCGGCTATTGAACCGTCCTTCTCGAAGACGACGGCCGTATTATGATACAGTCCGGGAGCCCTCCTTTCGAAAAGTGAGGTGACTAGGACGATCCCGAGTTCGGCGGCCAACTTTCCGTACCGCTCTGTTGAAGGTCCCGGAATCGGTTCCGCCAGATCGCAGAGCGAGGCTTCTTCAGTCTGGCAGAAATACACCGAATTGTGCAGTTCCTGAAGCACTACGAGATCCGCTCCCTTGGAGGCGCATTCCCTTATGTTGGATTCCAGTTTCCGGATGTTCTTCTCGATGTCCGGTCCGCATGACTGCTGGACCATTCCGACCTTGAGGATTCTCATGATATGTTGTTTTCTTTGTTGACTTGTTTTCGGTACTTGTCTTTACAGCCACCCGTCGGGGAACTGCATCGTAACGCAGTGAAGTCCGCCGTGACCGGAAAGCAGAGGCCTGCAGTCGATCGTGACCACTTCCCTTCCGGGGAAAGCTCCAGAGAGTATAGCCGAAGCCTTCGCGTCTGACTCGGGGTCACCCGCACCCGGCATGAGCACGGCTCCGTTCACGATAAGGAAATTCGCATAAGAAGCGGGAAGACGGTATCCTTCCAGATACATTTTAGGAGGAAGGGGCAGAGGGATGAGTTCGTAGGGTTCGCCGTCGAGGGTCCTGAATTCCTTCAACTGGGCCTCCATTTCCGAAAGGGGTCCATAATTGGGGTCTTCGGGATCTTCGCACTTGACGTACACTATCGAAGTGGGGGAAGCGAAGCGGGCGAGGATATCGACATGGCTGTCCGTGTCATCACCTTCGATGGAACCGCTGTCGAGCCAAAGCACCCTCTCAAGGCCGAAGGCCTGGGTGAGCTCGGCTTCGATTTCTTCACGGGAGAGATATTCGTTGCGGTTGAGGGAAGTGAGGCACTCTGAAGTCGCCATCAGGGTTCCCTGCCCGTCAGTGTCGATGCTGCCGCCTTCAAGGACGAAGGGACGCATGTCGACGCACATCACGTCTCCCTGGAAAACTCCGTCAAAAAATATCTTCTTCGTTATCTGGTTGTCGAGATTTGAGGCGAACTTGAGTCCCCAACCGTTGAACACGAAGTCATACAGGTACTTCTCACCCTCATCACCGTGGACGGCGATTCCGCCGTGATCCCTGGCCCAGGTGTCGTTGATGGGGCTCTGGGCGAAAATGATGGAATCCACATCAATCCTCAGGCCCATCTTGGCGGCCCGGATCGCTATCTGCAGTTTCGTTTCGGCGGGGTCGGTCGTGACGACGAGAAGCTTCTCCCTTGAAGCCACCTGAGCCGCTATCTGCACATAACAGTCTATGACCTTATCCAATTCGTACCAAGGAGTGGTATCATCCGGCCACGTCAGCTGGACTCCACTTTGACTTTCCCATTCTGCAGGTAATCTCATATCTTTTTACGGTTGTTTTTTCGGATGGACTACATCCTTGCAAATATACTCTTTTTCCCGCTCCGCAACAATACGGAAGGCGGGCCGGAGTCCCTCTTTCCCGCTTTCAGGACGGATATTGTCCTTCTGAAGCGACATCCGTCGGAGCATAAGACAGGGACACGGATGGTTTCCCTCTCCGGAAAATGGGGAAAGACCGTGTTTACAGGGCTTCTTCAAGCATTTTCCTTAGGTCTTCCTTACTGAAAGTGAACACGTGTCCGAACACCCCGACGGAGATTCTTTCGGTCCGTTCCCCGTACTGGACGAACCCTTCACTGTACAGGAAACGGTTCTTCACGATGAGGGAAGAGTCGAATGCCCAACCGACGAAACTTTCCGCCAAAGAGGAAAGTCCGGCGACAAAGGGATAACTGTCCCCGAGATCTTCCTTTCCCTTCCCGAGTTCCTCGGCCATCAATTCCGAGACGGCGTTCATTATCGCATCTTTGTGGTCCTGCCTTTTCGGACAGGTTATGACGGAGAGGGCTGACAATCCGATGAGGACTGAGACGATTATGACGATTGCCTTCTTCATTTCGCTTATATGATTGGCCCTATTGCGGGAGATTCTTCAGATAGACGATGGACGAAGGGCCCTCATTGAAAAGGAGGTCCATTATCGAGAGGTTCTGAATGAATCCGTACTTTGTTTTGAAGACCTGGAAGTATTCTTTCTCCAGTCCGAGGTCGGCAAGGACAGTATCGGGCTTCTTCGGATGTATCGAATCCCTATAGTCTTCTCCGTACGGTGAGGTGCTGTCCCCTTTCGGGGTGAACTCCTCCGTGGGGATGATTTCGGCCGAGATCCCCGTTTTCTCCAGAAAGAAACGGATTATCGAAAGATTGAGGTCCCAGAGCCTCCCGGGTTCACTGCGGAGGATGGCGAAAAGCTCATCCGCATAGTACTCGAAGAAAGCCGAATGGTCATATGCCGAGGCGATGGCCCTCTCGGTACGGAGTATCCAGGGGGTCGAATAATCAACCTTCACGTGCGTTATGGAGTAATCCCCGTCATGGACAATGGGGAAGCTGAGAGCCTCCTTTCCCTGGGAAGTGGCGATGACGCAACGGTTGCGGTAAGTCTGCTTTGAGTATGTCTCGCAGGCTTCCAGGTACACTTTAGACGCAATTACCCTGTCCGGGGACAGGGTAAAGGATTTCGCGACGAGGGCGAACCACGATACGGGCGGGAAATATGCCGTTGAGAGGAGCACTACTCGAGGGATATCTTTTCGCCTCTCTCCAGAGCACGGACGATTCCCCTCTTGGAAGCCCTGATGAAGTTGAGGATGGTTTCCTTCTCCTCGCTGTCAGGGAATCCGGCCTCCACTTTGGCGCAGCCGTCGGAGATGTTGAGACCCTGATAATATATCGTGTCGTAAATGTCCTTGATGTTGCGGATGACATCGGATGAGAATCCCCTTCTGCGGAGACCGACGATATTCACGCCGGCGAAAGAAAGGGGCTCGCGGCCGCAAAGGGCGTAAGGGGGAACATCCTTGTTGACCTTGCAGGTTCCGCCTACCATCGCGTGGCAACCGATCTTGGAGAACTGATGGGCTTTGACACCGCCTCCGAGAATTGCCCAATCGTCGATATCGGTTTCACCGGCGACGCCCACGTAGCTCACCAGGATGCAGTTCTTTCCGATATTGCAGTCATGCGCGATATGGACGTATGACATAACGAGGGTGTTGTCACCTACTCTTGTCACGCCTTTGCCTGAAGCTTTGGTTCCCCTGTTGATGGTGGCGCACTCGCGGATTGTGACGTGGTTACCGATCACGACGTGGGTGATTTCTCCGTCGAATTTCAGATCCTGGGGGACGGCTCCCACAACAGCTCCCGGGAAAACCTCGCAGTCTGATCCCATAGTGACATATTTATATATTACTGCATGGGGGTGGATTTTGCAGTTGTCACCGATAACGACTTCGTCATCGATGAATGCGTACGGACCGACTTCGACATTGTCTCCCAAAACGGCTTTGGGGCTAACGATAGCAAGAGGATGGATATTGTTCATTACTGAATAATTTTCAAATAGTCTGCAAAGGAAAGCATTTTTATTGACAAAACACCTCCCGATGACTTGTTTTCGGCAGATAAACCCCGAAAAAGAGAAAACTTGCGTCCTTATTCGGACAAAGACTCGATAATTTTGGCCGCTGCCCTGGTATTTATCCCGTGACCGGGTTTGAAAGCTTCGACCTTCGCCCTGAGGAATCCTCCGCAGAGCCTGAGGTCCCCGATCAGATCAAGGAGTTTGTGGCGACCGCATTCGTTGGGATAATGGAGGGAGAGGTTGTTGAGGTATCCCTCCGAAGTCACCGCAAGCTTGGGTTTGCCCAGCGAAGCCGACATCGCGTCTATCTCCTCCTGGGTAACGGGGCGCTCCACTATCACAATGGCGTTGTCCACGTCCCCGCCCTTGATGAGATTGTTCGCGAAAAGGAACTGGATCTCATGGAAGAAAACGAAAGTACGGCAGACGGCGATTTCCTTGGCATAGTCGGTATCAGCGCCATAATGGGCTTTCTGCACACCGAGCACCTTTGATCCGAAATCCACCGTTATATCGTAGGAGGGTTCATCCGCAGGTGAAATCCTGACCCATGAGCCGCTCTTTTCGTCGGAGACCTCGATCACATGCGGAACCTCGATCCACTTGCGGGCAGACACCTGTTCAACGATTCCCGCCTTGGCGAAGGCATCAACATAATAGGAAGCGCTTCCGTCAAGAATGGGGACTTCGACGTTGTTAATATCTATGATGGCGTTGTCGATTCCCATTCCGGTGAGGGCCGACATCAGGTGTTCAATCGTATGGACGGGAACTTCTCCCTCGGAAATCGTTGTACTCCTGGCGGTGCTGGACACCTTGGTGGCCAATGGAGTGACTATTGTCTGTCCACCACCGACTGAGCTGCGGAAAAGGATCCCGGAGTCGGCGGGAGCGGGATTCACCACTATTCTCGACAGGGTTCCTGTATGAAGTCCTTTGCCTTCAAAAGAGCAGGAACTCCCGAGCGTTTTCTGTTGCATGTGCTATTCTCGTATTATGTTATCTTCCAGTCCTGAACGGGACTATCCTTAAGGGGCTGCAAAGATAGTGTTTTTGAAGATAAAAGCCAATTCCGTGCCAACGCGCTGTCGGAGTATCCTTTATCCGGAGTTTCAGATCCCGGATAGCCACGCCTGGAGAGGGACAACTCATTCATCTGTTTTCCAGAGCATTGGCGTCCGTCATTCCTGTCAGGTTTTTTATTGCTGCGCCTTCTGTCCGCAAAACCGGAAGCCGAAAAAAGGACGCCCCTTAAAGGGACGTCCCGTATCCGATGCGCTATGTTTCCATAGGCTATTCCTTGCCCTGCTTTTTGAAAATGGCGTAGCTGCGCATGTAGTTCTTGATCGGAAGTGAAGGTGAACCGAGGAGTGTCTGTCCGGGTTCCTTGATGTTTCCGATGACTCCCGCCTGGGCACCGATCGTGGTATTGTCGGCGATGGTGAGATGTCCGGCGATTCCGACCTGCCCGGCGAGGATGCAGTTCTTGCCGATCTTGGTCGATCCGGCGATTCCGCACTGGGCCGCCATGACGGTATTGTCACCGATCTCGACGTTATGCGCTATCTGGCAGAGGTTGTCGATCTTCACTCCCTTTCCGATGATGGTGGATTCCATCTCGGCACGGTCTATCGTCGTGCAGGCGCCTATTTCGCAGTTGTCACCTATGATGACGTTACCGAGGTGCTCTATCTTCTCCCACGTTCCGTCAGGCTGGGGAGCGTTCCCGAAGCCGTCTGATCCGATCACGGCATTGGAGTGGATGATGACATTGTCACCGATAATCATTCCGGGATAGATGCTCACGCCGGGATAGATGAGGCAATGTTTTCCGATTTTGGTGTTGTCGCCCACATACACGTTCTCGTAAATCTTGGTGTAGTCCCCTATCTCGGCATGGTGTCCAACATAGGAATGGCTTCCAAGATATACCTTCTTGCCGAATTTCGTAGTGAGGAACCACGAAGAACGGAAACCGCGGTGACGGCGGTCGGTACGCCTCTGCGTAGAGACGTACTTGAGCAGATCGGCAAGCGAAGAATAGGCGTTTTCAACCCTTATCAGAGTCGGGGTGACCGGCTGTTTGGGTTCGAAATCCTTGTTCACCAGAAGTGCGCTGGCCTTGCACGTATACACGTACTGCTCGTATTTGGGATTGGCGTAAAAACAAAGATGACCGGGTTTGCCGTGTTCGATCTTGGCGAAATCCGTCACCTTCACATCGGGATCACCTTCAACGGTTCCCTTCAGTATCTTGGCCAGCTGTTTGGCCGTGTATTCCATCTTGGGCATAATTCTAATGCAAATAGGGGAAATCCGGCGATAAAAAGGAAATCACCGGAACGGGACGGCAAAGTTACTGCTTTTTCCGGCAAATAGGAAAAGAACGCCCCAAAATGACATCATTTTCGCCTCCGACAACAGATTTTTTCCGAAATCAAATAATATTCACTATATTTGCAGCCGTGAAAGAGATAGGGGACGAGGAAGTCTCCTATCTTTCATTTTAGTATGGCGCCGTCAAGGCTTCCGGGAAACCGGTACTTCCCTCCGGCGCATGGTGACAGCGACAATATTTTTGGAAATGCTTGATTCCGCTCTCATAAAGGATAAAATCCAGGAAGTGATCTCTTCGAGAGGATGCTTCCTCGTTGACGTTGAAGTGAGTCGCGACAACGACGTGACCATTACCATCGAATCCGCCGAAGGCACTGTCCAGATGGATGACTGCGTGGCCGTAGACAAAGTCTTCCACGAGATCTTCAACCAGGACGAGGAGGACTATTCCCTCACGGTGACTTCCGCGGGCCTTGACATGCCCTTCAAAGTTCCTGGACAGTACGAGAAGGCTCTCGGCAGCGACGTCGAGGTGAAATTCAAGGGCGGCAAGAAACTCATCGCCACCCTTACGGCCTACGACGGTGAAAGCATCACCCTCCGTTTCAACGCAAAGGAAAGTGTCGAGGGAAGCAAGAAAAAAGCCCTTGTCGAACACAAGGACACATTCCCCCTCGCCGAGATAAATTCAGTGATGCCGCACATCACTTTCGAGTAGGACAAAAAGAAGGATAAACAACATTCGTGACAAAAAATATAATAAATAAAAATGGCAACAGAAGAGAAAATCGATCTCAAGACCGCGTTCGCGCTTTTCAAGGACGAGAAGCACATTGACAGACCGGTCATGATGGGAGTCCTCCGTGACGTTTTCAACACCCAGCTGACAAAGACATTCGGTTCAGCTGACAACTTCGACGTGATCATCAACGTCGACAAGGGAGACTGTGAAATTTACCAGAACCTTGAAGTTGTCGAGGAAGTAGAGAACCCCAACACGCAGATTTCACTGGAGAAGCTCCAGGAGATGGGAGAGGACGACTACGAACTCGGTGAGACATTCACCCGCAAGGTGGAACTCAAGGACTTCGGACGCAGGGGTATCCTCAATATCCGTCAGAACCTCCAGGGAAGAATCATGGATATCGAGAAAGCCAACCTCTACAACAAATACACCGAGAAGGTCGGTCAGCTCTTCACCGGAGAAATCTACCAGACCTGGTCTAAGGAAGTTCTCATCCTCGACGAGGAGGGCAACGAGCTCCGTCTCCCCAAGAGCGAGCAGATTCCCGGAGAACACTTCAAGAAGAACGACACCGTGAGGGCCATCATCAAGAGCGTGGAGATGAAGAACAACACCACTCCCTACATCGTACTCTCAAGGACTTCGAACGAGTTCCTGATGAAGCTCTTCGAGCAGGAAGTTCCCGAAATCTACGACGGCCTCATCACCATCAAGAAGGTTGTCCGCGTCCCCGGAGAGAGGGCCAAGGTCGCAGTCGAATCCTATGACGACAGGATCGACCCCATCGGAGCCTGCATCGGTGTGAAAGGTTCCAGGATCATGGGTATCGTCAGGGAACTCCGCAACGAGAACATCGACGTCCTCCAGTGGACTTCCAACACCCAGCTCCTCATCCAGAGGGCTCTGAATCCCGCCAAGATCTCATCCATCGACCTGGGAACATCCCCCGAGGACAAGATCAAGGTGTTCATGCTTCCCGAGGAAGTGAAGAAGGGTATCGGCAAGGGCGGATGCAACATCAGGCTCGCCAGCCTTCTCGTCGGCAGGGAAATCGAAGTATGGCGTGAAGTTCCCAAGGCCGAGAACGATGACGACGAGGAAGACGTTCTCCTCAGCGAGTTCACCAACGAAATCGAACCCTGGATCATCGAAAGGCTCCAGTCGATCGGTTGCGACACCGCCAAGAGCGTGCTCGCCCTTGATCCCCAGGACATCGCCAACAGGGCCGATCTCGAGGACGAGACCGTCGACGAGGTCATGGATATCCTGAGGGCCGAGTTCGAGGAGTAGTTTCCCGGGGAGACATCCCCCTGTCCCCGGACGGGGAACGGGGCCGGTGGAAGACCGGATTTTTGAAGAAAACAATTTAAGGGGTTAATATGGCAGAAATCAGAATAAACAAACTAACCAAGAGGTTCAATATCGGACTGCAGACACTCGTGGACTTTCTCAACAGCCAGGGTGCCGAGCTCGACATGAACCCTAACCAGAAAATTTCCGAAGAATACGTACCTCTTCTCGAAAAGAAATTCGGTGAAGACCTCAAGGCAGCCCAGGAGGCGAACCAGAAGGCCATCACCATGAAGGCCATAATCGAGAAGAACAACCGCCGCCCCGGTGACGACGGTGAAGATGAGGAGTACGAAGCCGAAAAGGAGACGATCATCAAGACCAACACCCTCACATCTGGCCCCGCACCCAAGGAAGAAGCTCCGACAGAAGAGTCCGCTCCCCAGTGGGATGACGACGACATGGACGACGAGCCCTTCGACGAGAGCGAGATAGAGGAAGCCGAAAGGCAGGCCCGTCTCGAAGCGGAAGAAAGGGAAAGGAAGGAGCGCGAAGAACGCGAACAGCGTGAGGCGGCCCAAAGGGCAGCAGCTGAAGAGGCTGCAAGGAAGGCGGCGGAAGAAGCTGCCGCAAAGAGCGAACCCGCGACCGAACCCGCCCCCGCTCCGGAAGAAGAGCCCGTCAAGAAAGAATCCCACGCCGAGGAGAAACCCGCTGAGAGTGCACCTGTCAAAGAAGAGCCCAAGACCGCTCCAACCCCTTCGGTCGGAAAGGGCGAAAAAGAACAGGACGCTCCCGGTGGACTCAAGATCGTCGGAAAGGTTGACCTCTCCCAGTTCGAACCTCCGAAGAAGAAGAAAAAGAGGGAAAGGATTTCCAAGGAAGGAAGCCAGAAGGTTGACGTGAACAAGGTCGACGCTTCAGACTCGAAGAAGGGAAAGAAGGACAAGGACAAAGACAGGAACGGACAGGGCAAGAACGGCCAGCAGAACGCCAAGGACGGCGGAAAGCGCAAACGTGACCGCGACCGTTTCAAACCCCAGATGACGGAGGCCGAGGAGGAAGAGATGCAGAAGGAAATCCAGAAGCAGGTCAAAGAGACCTACGCCAGGATGAACGAAAGCAAGAAGAGCAACTTCGGAGCCAAGTACCGCAAGGAAAAGAGGGAAGCCGCCGCCAACAAGATGATGGAGGAGCAGATGGAGGAGATGGAGGAGAAGAAGGTCCTCAAAGTGACCGAATTCGTCACCGTCAACGACCTCGCCACCCTCATGAACAACACTCCCGTCAACAAGGTCATCACGGCCTGCTTCAACTTGGGTCTCATGGTGTCCATCAACCAGAGGCTCGACGCCGAAGCTCTGGTCCTAGTCGCGGAAGAGTTCGGATACAAGGTTGAATTCGTCACAGCGGAACTCACCCAGGAAATAGACCAGGAGAATGAAATCGAGGAGTCCGAGGACGATCTCGTCGAAAGACCTCCAGTGATCACTGTCATGGGACACGTCGACCACGGTAAGACTTCCCTCCTCGACTACATAAGGAAGACCAACGTCATCGCCGGAGAGGCCGGAGGTATCACCCAGCACATCGGTGCATATCACGTGGAACTCCCCGACGGAAGGAAGATAACCTTCCTCGATACCCCTGGACACGAGGCCTTCACCGCCATGAGGGCGAGGGGTGCGCAGCTCACCGACCTGGCGATCATCATCATCGCAGCCGATGACGCCGTGATGCCCCAGACAGTTGAGGCTATCAACCACGCACAGGCCGCTGGAGTCCCGATGGTATTCGCGATCAACAAGATAGACAAGCCCGGCGCTCAGCCCGAGAAGATCTACCAGCAGCTCGCCCAGATGAACATCCTCACCGAGGCATGGGGAGGAAAATACCAGTGCCAGGAGATCTCAGCGAAGAAGGGAATCAATGTCGACAAACTCCTCGAGAAAGTTCTTCTCGAGACCGACATGATGGAACTCAAGGCCAATCCCAAGCGTTTGGGAACAGGTGCCGTCATAGAGTCCTCCCTCGACAAGGGTAGAGGATATCTCGCCACCATCCTCGTCCAAAACGGAACAGTCCACAAGGGCGACATGATGATCAGCGGAAGCTATTACGGAAGGGTCAAGTCGATGTTCAACGAAAGAGGTCAGCTCATCAAGGAAGCCGGTCCTTCCACTCCCGTATCCATCCTCGGTCTGAACGGTGCACCTTCAGCGGGTGAGAAGTTCAACATCATGACCGACGAAAGGGAGGCCAAGGCCATCGCCAACAAGAGGGAGCAGCTTCTCCGTATCCAGGGCATCAAGACCCAGAAGCACATGACCCTCGAGGAAATCGGACGAAGGATCGCCATCGGAAACTTCAAGGAACTCAACGTCATCGTCAAGGGAGACGTGGACGGATCAGTCGAGGCTCTCTCCGATTCACTCATCAAGCTCTCCACCGAGGAGATCCACGTCAATGTCATCCACAAGGCCGTGGGTGCCATCTCCGAATCCGATATCATGCTGGCCACCGCTTCGGACGCCATCATCATCGGCTTCCAGGTAAGGCCTTCAGCTGACGCCAGGAACCTCGCGGAGAAGGAAGGAATCGAGATCAGGCTCTACTCCATCATTTACGACGCCATCAACGAAGTCAAGGACGGTATCGAGGGTATGCTCGAGCCCGAGAAGAAGGAGGAAGTCACTTCGACCGCCGTTGTCAAACAGACCTTCAGAATCTCCAAGGTGGGAACCATCGCGGGATGTCTCATCAAGGAGGGCAAGATGACCAAGTCTTCGAAGGTCCGCCTCATCCGCGACGGTATCGTCATCTACACCGGAGACCTCTCCTCACTGAAGAGAGGCAAGGACGACGCCAAGGAAGTCCCCGCCGGAATGGAATGCGGTATCGGCATCGAGAACTACAACGACATCAAGGAAGGCGACGTTATCGAGGCTTTCCAGATCATAGAAATCAAGAGGACACTCTAACGGGGTCCCCGCTGTTCCAAAAGGAATCCGCCCGGAAATGGGCGGATTCTTTTGCTTTCATCCGAAAAAAGTCACTAACTTGCGCAAGGATCGGGGATTTTACGGTTTACCGGATGTAACACCCCGCAAAGCCACAAAAAGCCTACGCATATGAAACACGTAACCATTTTCGCAGCTCTTGCAGCCCTCCTCCTTATGGCCGGCTGCGGTAAAGATTCCGATATTTCCGGTTCACTCGAGTTCAAACACTCCGGCTGCGCCGCGGACACAAAGGGCCTCTCTTCCGGTGAACCGCCTTTTCTGTACCTGCGCTATACCCCTTCGGGTCTGGCGATAACAAGGACAAACGCCCAATTCTCCTGCATAATCAAAGAGCATCCCGAAGCGATCGTTTGCGAAGTTTCCGTTGAGGGAGATGACATCTATTACAGCGTCCACGAATGGGACGGTCCTGTGGCGAACTGCATCTGCGACGTCGAAGCACTCTCTTCCACCGTCACGGGGCTCAAAACCGGAAAAGAATATGTCCTCCACTACATCTGTGAAGAGGAGTTCATCCCGATCAGTGTTCCTTTCAATGAATCGCTGAACCTGAAATTGGACCTGAGGGACTATTCCAATTTCCGATAGGATGTCCTGAAGAATACTACGAACTGAAAGAAGCCGTGCACAAAAATCCGTGCGCGGCTTCTTTCGTATCACCTATCGGTGCAGTCCCTCTATATCAGGAACATTATCGCCAGAGTGTAAAGGAAGAAAGCCTGGAAAGTGAGTCTTCCCTTGGAACTTGCGGACAGCATGGCATCCGTCGAATCCTTCCTCATGAGTTTGCCCAGTTCCGAACTTCCGGGAAGATTGCGTCTTCCCCATTTCTCTATGAGATTCCCGTCATTGAAATATGTCGCACCGCCGTTGGAGCGGTTCAGGGAAACAAGGGTCTTGTAATCGGCGCTGTATGCGCAAGCCCCCAACGTGATGCGGTCCTGCATCTCCAGTCCTTCGGGAAGAGGGAGAGTACCGGGAGACATCGCCACCAGAAGAAGAGGCTGGAAGCCTTCCGTTGCCGCATCCTGGAGAGTGGATGAAATCTTCTTCCACTTCGTGATTCCGAGAGATGAAGGTTCATATACCGACACTGCGAGGACCATGGGACCTGCGGCCAACGAGTCCACGTAATTCCCTTCCGAATCCCTTATCGCAAGTTCCGGGAAATCCGTCTCGAATATATTGTCCTCCACTTCCATCATCTCGCTCCGGACGAATGTCCATGTCGAATCCGGCAGACGGTCCAGGGTGAACGTTCCCTCCTGACCGTTCTTCTCGTAAATGTAAGTGGCGACCCAATTACCCTCATCTTCTATGAGCTCATCGGCCGAAGCGGCTTTGAGTCTGGAGGAAAGGTTGAACGGGGTATAATCCATCAATGGGATGTACAGAAGGGAGTAGATCATCAGGGCGACGGTGGAAACACCCACAATGCAGAATGGGATGTACTTGCGGTTCTTGTTCTTCCCGAACTCCTTGAACGGGATGAAAGCCACAGCCGCCAATGCCAGAAGGACGATGTTCTTGAGGAACGTCTGCCCGTGGGTCAGATGGACGACCTCACCGAAGCACCCGCAATCCATCTGGGGATTGAATATCCACAGGATGAATGTCACCAACGTGAAGAATCCGATCATGGCGGCGGCCGAGACGGCAGCATAGAATCTGTAGACACCGGTGACCAGCGCCGCTCCGGTCAATGCTTCCAAAAGGGCCAGAAAGAGGGCTATCGGCATCGAAAGCCCCTTCAGAAAACCCATGTGGAAGAAATTCAGATACTCGTCGACGACAAGCTTCGCTCCCACCGGGTCCATCAGTTTGAAGACCCCGGCCACAAAAAACACCAGTCCTATTATGACGGCGGCAAGGCGGCGGATTCTGTAGTGGTACTTTTTCATTTCGTAACAGTTATTCTTCTGACGTGGAGTTCATCGATTCGAGCACTACGTCCACGGCGGAACGTATCTTACGGAATATGTCCTTCGGTGGAAGCATCTCCCCGAATTCGTCCGAACAGTCTATCCTCATGAAAGAAGGGTCGACCTCACACTGCCTCAGGTACACGTCCCTCACCTTCTTCTGGAAAGAGATGTCAGCCTCATGGATATCGGACCCGCCTTCCAGATAATCCCTGTCATGTCCCTTTCTCGAGGCGGAAAGCCTCTTCTCGACAAAGCCGATCGGGACATCGAGGAAGATGTTGAGGTCAGGTACCGGAACATCGAAGTGACCGTACTCGGTCTCGAATATCCATTTGCGGAGTTCCTCCCTTTCTTCCGGATCACCGACCTTGGCGCACTGGTAAGCGATATTGGAATAGACGTACCTGTCCAGAAGAACTATTCCACCTTCGTCAAGAGTTCTGCGTATTGAAGGCGCCGCACCATGGCGGTCTTCCGCATACAGGAGGGCGACCAGGGTGGGATGGACTTCGGAGATCGAACCGAAATCCCCCCTTAGGAATCTGCTGATAAGGGATCCGTATACGGGTGCGTCGTATCTGGGAAAATGTATATATGAAAGATTCCCCCGCGAGGCGAGGTACTCCTTCAGCATGGCCACCTGGGTGGATTTCCCGGCGCCGTCCAGTCCTTCTACAACTATGAGCATGGCTATTTCTCAGCGATGCACTCGATTTCGACAAGAGCGCCCTTGGGAAGAGCCTTGACGGCGAAAGCCGACCTTGCGGGATAAGGCGCCTTGAAAAACTCGGAATACACGCCGTTCATCGCTCCGAAATCAGCTATGTCGGCAAGAAGGACAGTTGTCTTGACGACATTCGAAAGCGACAGTCCCTGGCTGGCGAGTATCGCCTGGACATTCAGAAGCGACTGACGTGTCTGAGCCTCGATGCCACCTTCGGGGAAAGCCCCTGTCGCAGGGTCGATGGGAAGCTGACCGGAAAGGAACACGAAACCTCCGACATGTGTGGTACCGTTTTCGTTCACTTCATTGAGATTGACAGTGCCGGCTTCAATGGCCTGGCTGTAAGGACCGATGGCTGCGGGAGCCTTGGGTGTGCTTATGCTCTTCATTGCAAAAAACGTCTATGTGAAAATGAAAATCCGGTCCCATGGAAGAGACCGGATGCGAAGATAACAAATAATTGTCGAAAAGTCGATTGTTTCGGTATCGAGGACGACACTACTTTTTGGTGATGCCTTCCCGTGCGGCCCTTTCCCTTATCCTCTTTATGCGCATGGCGGTATCCGGATGCGAAGAAAAGAGCTGGTTGACCATGCTGCTCTGACGGGCTGATCCGTTGAGCGCCTGCAACTTTTCGAACCCTTCAGCCAGGCAGAGGGGATTCTTGCCGGCGGCTTTGAGGAACGAATATCCGAAATCATCCGCCTCCGACTCCTGCTTCTTGGAGTACTGGGCGTTCATTATGGTATAGCCTATCGCTCCGAGTTGTGAATCCGTGAGAGCGGCGGCGACGTTTCCGGTGGCTGCTACACCATTGAGGGCCGCCTGCGTCAGAAGGGCGTTGCGCATCTCCTTCTTCGAGTGCTTGAGGGCAACATGGCCGATCTCGTGACCGATGACTCCCAGAACCTCATCGTCAGTCATGAGGTCCATAAGACCGGTATACACCCTGACGGAACCGTCGGCACATGCGAAAGCGTTCACGTCACTGGTCTTGTACACCTTGAAATTCAGCGGAACGCCGTCAACCTGAGTAAGACCGGAGGTGAGACGACGGAGTCTCTTGGTATAAGCGTCGCTTTCGGGAAGGACGGGACTCTGCGCATCCAACTGGGTGATGTACTGATGGACATACTCACGGACCTGTTCATCGGTTATGGACATGGCCTGCATAGCTCCGACAGCGCCATACAAAGCCCTGTCGGCATTGAATGCGGTTCCGCAGGAAGACAGCATCACCGATGCCGCCAAAGCTGAGATTATCAGGGAAAAAGATCTTTTCATGATGGTTATGTTTTGAGGCCGGGAACAGCCGGCAATGCAAATATAGCAAAAGGATTTCGAAGGAGGATGGCGGCAAATCGCATATTTCGTATTATCTTTCCTCTATAAATCCTCTCCTCCCCCTATGCACAAAGGCTCCAACAAGGTGATAAGGGAATACGTAGACAATACCCAATTAATCCGCCGGAATTCCAACGGACTCAAAAGCA
>JAFUFP010000051.1 GCA_017469845.1 Bacteroidales bacterium
ATACTGAAGATGGCCCAAATCAAAATGAATGATTATTTTTGTCTTAGGAACATCCAAAGTGGAGTCATTGCATTGGAGCGATGGTTGAAGTGCGCAGTAGGTTTCGTTTGTCGTTCCGAATTTTGTGCAAGCCGCCACTACTATTTGATTCAATAACGGAATTATTTTAGTCATGAAAACAAACACGAAGACATATCTCGAATTGGAAATCCCGCTCGAGGGTCGTTCCTCTCTTTTGTCCTCCCTTAAGGAATCTTTCCGTGGGATACCGGTCAGATGGCAGAAAGGATTCTGGCACGTCACTATCGTATTCATGGATTCGACTCCTGACATCGCCAAGGCAAGTGGAATCATCTCCCGTCATCTTGGAAGTTTCTCTCCGGTGCAAATATCCATTGACCAACTTGAAGCGTTCACGACATCTTCCGGTAAGGGACACGTGATCGCACTTTCGACGAAGGCCGTTCCCCAAGAAATATCCACCCTCGCCGAAAACTTGCGAAAGGATTTTTCCCGGATCGGATGCACAATCCGTTCACGCTTTTTCTTCCATATCACTCTTGGTAGGGTCGATGCTGAGGACGCGGGACTTGCTGAACTTGGCGCAGCTTTGATGGAGGTCAATTATAAAGGTTTCATTGTCACGGCGTCCAAATTCAATTATCGGATTTTCCGAGGAGAACTCATAAGGAGTTGGAATCTCTCTCTACGATAGTGGGGAAGCATCTTTTCATCTTTGCTTACCTTTGTTCCGTCTCAGTGCCGTTAATTATCATTTAAGACGTCTTGAGACTTGATACCGGACTGCAACTTTTGATGAGACATTCCAGTCAATATGCCCTAAGCAACAAATCTTGTACTCTTTTTTATGCTTCCTATTGCCTTATATCAAGACTTTGACCAATTTGATCAACTATAGCATATATTCTATTGTAAAATAAATAAAGAAACAATTATGTTGAATTGTCTAACATTTATGTTATGATGTATAATCGGATTAAACGGACCCAATGACTGCGTATTTTGCCACCCGCTTTCCTTGTCGGCATACTTTATTGAGTAGTTCTTTACTTCGGTTTTTGCTGAGATTCCGTTACCTTGTCCGAAGACTATTGATGACGATCGGTATCCTTTCCGCCGGCCGGACTTCAATATTTGGTCGGACCTTTCTCCCGGCTTCTTCGTCAGTTGTCAGGACTGCTGTGCTCAATTGAAAAATACCTTATCAATTTTTCTGCATGTATTCATTGCCCCTTTCTTCCACGGATCCGCTCCTGTCTTACCCTTGCAACGTTTCTTCCCAAGCCGATCTCATCCCCAAAACATCTCCTCTTTTCACTGGTCCGTTCAATCCCTACTCTCTTTGCGATAAATCGTTAAAACCCCATTTTTTCCTTCCTGATGGCCGTTTCCCCTTGCAGGGGAAGGGATATTTTGTTACCTTCGCACAATTTCAAAACAACACCGAAAATCATATCAGCATGGACATCAGAAAGCCCGCAACTCTCAGGTTGTGCAACGGTATGGAATTCAAGGGATGGTCATTCGGCTACCAGGATCCCTGCGACGGGGAGGTAGTCTTTTCGACCGCCATGGTGGGTTATCCCGAAAGCCTTACCGATCCGTCCTATTCCGGTCAAATCCTCTGCGTCACATATCCCATTATCGGAAACTACGGTGTTCCGGACGAAGGCATTGACGGAATGGGCATTTCCAAGAATTTTGAGTCAGAGAAGATATGGGTCCGCGGACTTGTAATCTCTGACTATTCTTTTAAATACAGCCACTGGGACGCCGTGAAGAGTCTCGACGAATGGCTAAAGGAACAGAAGATTCCGGGAATCTACGGCGTCGACACCAGGGAGCTCACGAAAGTCCTGAGGGAAGAAGGTTCCATGCTCGGAATGATAGTCCCCGAAGGAGTGGAGAAGAATTTCCCGGTCGATGACCCGAACCTCGAGAACCAGATCGCCCTTGTCAGCTGCAAGGATGTCATCCGCTACGGCAGCGGCAAGAAGAAAGTGGTCCTGGTCGACTGCGGCGTCAAGCACAACATCCTCCGCTGTTTCGTCGACAGGGGAGTCGAGCTGATCCGTGTACCGTGGGACTACGACTTCAACACCCTCGAATGGGACGGACTTTTCATCTCCAACGGTCCCGGCAACCCCGAGTTCTGCGTCCCGACGGTCGAGCATCTCAAGGTGGCCCTGCAGGGAGACAAACCCATCTTCGGAATCTGCATGGGCAACCAGCTGCTTTCAAGGGCCGGCGGAGCGAGCACATACAAGCTCAAATACGGACACCGCAGCCACAACCAGCCGGTCCGGATGGTGGGCACGAACAAGTGCTACATCACTTCCCAGAACCACGGATATGCGGTCGATTCCTCGACCCTGTCCTCTGATTGGGAGCCCTGGTTCATCAACATGAACGACGGCACCAACGAAGGAATACGTCACAAGAGCAAACCTTTCTGCTCCGTGCAGTTCCACCCGGAAGCTTCAAGCGGTCCTACAGATACCGAGTTCCTCTTTGACGAATTCATCAGCAAACTCTGATGCTTCTGAAGCGATTCTTCATGTAAAGGACTGAAAAACCATCATCACCAAAGAAAATGAAAGATCCCAACATAAAGAAAGTACTACTTCTCGGGTCCGGTGCCCTCAAAATCGGCCAGGCGGGTGAGTTCGACTACTCCGGAAGCCAGGCTCTCAAGGCTCTCCGCGAGGAGGGGATCGAGACGATCCTCATAAACCCCAACATCGCGACCGTACAGACTTCGGAAGGTGTCGCCGACAAGATATATTTCCTTCCGGTCACCCCTTACTTCGTGGAGAAGGTCATCGCCAAGGAGCAGCCCCAGGGAATCCTCCTCTCTTTCGGAGGACAGACCGCCCTGAACTGCGGCGTCGACCTTTACCGTAGCGGAGTCCTTGACCGCTACAACGTGCGTGTGCTCGGAACTCCGGTGCAGGCCATCATGGACACCGAGGACAGGGAACTGTTCGTCAAGAAACTCGACGAGATCGACGTCAAGACCATCAAATCACATCCCGCCTCATCCATAGAGGAAGCGATGGAAGCGGCCCATACCCTCGGATATCCCCTCATCGTCAGGGCGGCTTACGCCCTCGGTGGACTTGGCTCCGGATTCTGCGACTCGGATGAGCAGCTCCTCGAAATCTGTGAGAAGGCCTTTTCCTTCTCTCCCCAGGTCCTCGTCGAGAAGTCCCTCAAGGGCTGGAAGGAAATCGAGTACGAGGTCGTCCGCGACAAGTACGACAACTGCATCACCGTCTGCAACATGGAGAACTTCGACCCTCTCGGAATTCATACGGGAGAGAGTATCGTGGTCGCCCCTTCGCAGACCCTTTCCAACAAGGACTATTACTTCCTGAGGGAACTCTCCATCAAGATCGTCCGCCATATCGGAATCGTCGGAGAGTGCAACGTCCAGTACGCCTACGACCCCGATGCGATGGACTACAGGGTGATCGAGGTAAACGCCCGCCTGAGCCGCTCTTCCGCCCTCGCCTCAAAGGCGACCGGATACCCCCTGGCTTTCGTCGCCGCGAAGCTCGGTCTCGGCTACGGCCTTTTCGACCTCAAGAACTCCGTCACCAAGACTACACCCGCCTTCTTCGAGCCCGCCCTCGACTACATAGTGTGCAAGATCCCGAGATGGGACCTCTCGAAGTTCCACGGAGTCTCCCGCAAGATCGGCTCCAGCATGAAGAGCGTCGGAGAGGTTATGGCCATCGGCCGCACCTTCGAGGAGGCTATCCAGAAGGGACTCCGTATGATCGGACAGGGAGCGCACGGATTCGTGGGCAACAAGGAGCTCAAAGTCGCTGACGTGGACCTCGCCCTTAGGGAACCCACCGACAGGCGTATCTTCGTAATTTCCAAGGCCATGCATCAGGCCGGATACACGGTCGACCAGATCCACGAACTGACGAAGATCGACAAATGGTTCCTCGACAAACTCGAGAACATCGTCACCACCTTCGATGACCTCGCCACCTACTCAAAGATAGAGGATGTGCCTTACGACCTCCTCCTTACGGCCAAGCAGCAGGGATTCTCCGATTTCCAGATCCAGAGGGCGATATACAAGGACTCCTGTCCTTCGGTTCCCGCACAGGACAAGGTAAGGGCCTGGAGAAAGTCCCTCGGCATCCTTCCGGTCGTCAAGCAGATAGATACCCTCGCGGCCGAATTCCCGGCGGCGACGAACTACCTATATCTCACCTACAACGGAACGGCCAACGACATCACATTCGAGAATGACGGCAAGTCCGTCATCGTGCTCGGTTCCGGAGCATACCGTATCGGAAGCTCCGTCGAGTTCGACTGGTGCTCGGTGACCTGCATCCAGACAATCCAGCAGCAGGGATACAGGGGAGTGCTCATAAACTACAACCCCGAGACCGTGTCAACTGACTACGACATGTGTGACAGGCTCTATTTCGATGAACTCACCTTCGAAAGGGTGATGGACATCTTCGAGATGGAGAATCCCCACGGAGTCGTCGTTTCGGTGGGAGGACAGATCCCTAACAACCTCGCCCTCAGGCTCTCCAATAACCATGTTCCCATCCTCGGAACAAGGGCCGAGGACATCGACCACGCCGAGGACCGTCACAAGTTCTCCTCGATCGTCGACGCCCTCGAAGTCGACCAGCCCAGGTGGAAGGAACTCACGACCCTCGAGGACGTGGACAAGTTCATCGGGGAAGTCGGATTCCCCGTCCTTGTGAGACCTTCGTACGTCCTTTCCGGAGCGGCGATGAACGTTTGCTACGATGAGGAGAAACTCCGCCACTTCCTTTCGCTGGCGGCCGACGTCTCCAAGGAGCATCCCGTCGTCATCAGCCAGTTCATGACAAGGTGTAAGGAGATAGAATTCGACGCGGTAGCGGATGACGGCGAGATCCTCGCCTACGCGATCTCCGAGCATGTTGAGTACGCCGGAGTCCATTCCGGTGACGCCACCATCCAGTTCCCGCCCCAGAGGCTTTATGTCGAGACGGCGAGAAGGATAAAGAAGATCGCCAGAAAGATCGCCGGAGCACTGCGCATCAGCGGACCTTTCAACATCCAGTTCCTCGCCAAGGAGAACGAGATCAAGGTCATCGAGTGCAACCTCAGGGCTTCCCGAAGCTTCCCGTTCGTTTCCAAGGTCCTCAAGATCAACTTCATCGAGCTCGCCACCAAGGTCATGCTCGGAATGCATCCCGCAGCTCCCCAGAAGAGCGCCTTCGACCTTGATTACGTGGGAGTCAAGTCTTCGCAGTTCTCCTTCGCCCGACTGGAGGAAGCCGACCCGATGCTCGGAGTCGACATGTCCTCGACCGGAGAAGTGGGCTGCCTCGGAGATGACCTCAACGAGGCTCTCATCAAGGCAACGCTTTCGGTGGGCAACACCATCCCCAAGAAGAAGATCCTCCTTTCGACAGGAGACCCTCTCCAGAAGGCCGACATGCTCACCGCCTGCAAGCTTCTGGCTTCCAAGGGATATGAACTCTACGCCACGGGCGGAACCTACAAGTACTTCATCGAGAACAGCATACCCTGTACAAGGGTCCTGTGGCCTTCGGAATGCGACAACCCCAACTTCAGCCGCTACCGTCCCGCCCTCGAGCTGATCCAGAACAAGGAAGTCGAGATGGTGATAAATATCCCCAAGAACTTCTCCGGACTGGAGCTCAACAACGGTTACATCCTGAGGCGTAACGCCATCGACTTCAATATCCCCCTGTTCACGAACGCGAGACTCGCCGTCGCCTTCATAAAGGCTTTCTGCACTCTCGACATGGAGGATATCCAGATAAAATCCTGGGACGAATATTAGTACCGGGACAGATGAATCCTGTAGGCTGCGGGAGTCCCGGAAAGGGAGATTTCCCGCAGCATTTTTTTACGGGGATTCCCCATGGATGATGTCCCCGGCCAACGAACAGCAAAACGGACCGACGATGAGAACGATAAGATTGGGGGATTTCGAGATCCTTCCCGGAGAGAAGACGGCCATAATCGGAAACGACTCTTCCGGAAGGGGAGAGGCCGCTTCCTGCATAGCGAGGCTCTATCCCGCCGTCACCTCCTACATAAAATTCCGGGACTCCTACGGCACCGCCGCCGACAGGGAGTACTTCCATCAGCTGAGGTGGAACCACGGCATGATGGACGACGACGCCTCCACCGGAAGGGAGCGGCTCCTGCGCTCGGTTAGCGGATGTCCGGATCCGGATTCCGCGATGGAGGTGATGGAAAAGTATTGCGCCATTTTTTCGCTTGAAGGGATCCTCGATGAGCCGATAGTGACCTATTCCAGCGGGGAGATGAGAAAGTTCCTTCTGGTGAAAGCCCTTCTCCCTTCCCCCGAAATCCTTCTTCTGGACAGTCCCTACATCGGTCTTGACCACGAAACGAGGGATCTTTTGAGCGGAATCCTTGCCGACCTTTCCTCTTCGGTGAGCGTCGTTCTGGTCCTTTCACGTCCCGATGAGATCCCTCCGTTCATAACCCATGTCATGACCGTCGAAAACGGGAAAGTGTCGGGCAAATATTCCCTCGAGGGGTTCTCCAGTCGGTTCCTTCCCCCTGAAGTCGTGAGCATGAGGAAGGTCACGGTCCGTTACGGCAGAAGAACGATCCTCCGTGATCTGGACTGGACAGTGAGGGAAGGCGAGAGGTGGGTCCTTACCGGCGGAAACGGCTCCGGAAAGAGTACTCTTCTGAGCCTTATCTGCGCCGACAACCCTATGGCCTATGCCTGTGACATGTCCCTTTTCGGAAGAAAAAGGGGTAGCGGCGAAAGCATCTGGGACATAAAGCGCAACATAGGGTACGTTTCTCCCGAAATGCACCGCGCGTTCCGGAGCGACGCTCCCTGTCTCAAGGTAGTGGGAAGCGGCCTTTCCAAAATGGGCGCCATCATTCCCCGCATGACGCCGGAGCAGGAGGAAAGGTGCCTTCACTGGATGGAAAAGTTCGGGATAGCGGACCTCAAGGACAGACCTTTCTACTCATTGGAGCCGTCGCTTCAGAGGCTGACCCTCGTCTGCAGGGCCTTTGTCAAGGAGCCTCCGCTCCTGGTCCTGGACGAACCGATGCACGGCCTTGACGAAGGGAACCGCCGAAGGGTAAGGGAGATAATGGACGAGTATTTCACGGACCCGTCGAAGACCCTCATAATGGTGACCCATTACCCCGAGGAATACCCTTCGTGCATAAACCGTAGCCTCACTCTCCGCCGGAACCTATAGTGGGGTATTTTTCGCTTTGGCACTGACTCTCCGGAGGAAGGCGATGATTTTCCCGCAGGAATTCCTATATTAGCGGATAAGGCACATTTCAAGGACTCTTCGGAATGAAGGAACTTCAGAGGATACTTTCCGAATCGGGATGCTCCCTTGTCGTGAGGGATACCGAAGGGAATGTCTCACTCCACTGGAAAAAGGGGGTGAGGGATCTCATCTGGCTGCTTGACAACGATCCCGGGAGACTCAAAGGGAGCGAAATCGCCGACAAGGTGATAGGGAAGGCGGCAGCGGCCCTTGCCGTAGTCGGGGGAGTGAAGCGCCTTTACGCCGCGGTCCTCAGCGAAAGGGCCATCCCTTTTCTTGACGCTTCCGGTATCGGGTACACATTCGGGGAACTTGTCCCGAAAATAGTTATTCCGGAAGGGGATGACAGGTGTCCCCTGGAAGAAATAGTCCTTGACGCTGCGACTCCCTCGGAGGCCGAAGCCCTCCTCCGTGAGCACTTCAGGGAAATGCAAGAAAGATCACAAAACACGAAATAGTCATGACAACTGCAGTAAATCTCTATTCGTACGACTTCGCGCAGAAGAAGACCTACCTCTTCGCAGCGCTGTTCATCCTCGGGAACATCGTCGTTCCCCAGCTTTGCCATCTGATTCCGGGCGGAGGCCTCATGTTCCTCCCGATATATTTCTTCACGCTCATCGGAGCGTACAAGTACGGCTGGAAAGTTGGACTTCTCACCGCCGTCCTTTCACCCCTCGTGAACTCGGCGCTCTTCGGAATGCCGGCGGCCCCCGCCCTCGTCCCGATCCTCTTCAAGGGGGTCGTGCTGGCGCTTTCGGCCGGATGGATAGCCTCCCGTTCGAACAAGGTGTCGATCCTTCTTCTGGCGGCAGTGGTCCTTCTATACCAGGTTACCGGATCCCTTTTCGAGGCAGCTCTTGAAGGCTCCCTTGCGGCAGGATTCTCGGACTTCACGCACGGTATCCCCGGAATGCTGATCCAGGTATTCGGCGGCTATCTCTTCATAAGGTACCTTCTCAAGAAATAGCCCATGGTGAATCCGTTTTTCCCCGAGATAAGGGGAAGGTTCGGTTTCGGATGCATGCGTCTGCCGATGAACGGCAGGGAAGTCGACTTGGAAGAGACTTCCCGTATGGTAGACGCCTTCATGGAAGCCGGACTGAACTATTTCGATACGGCGCACGGATATCTCGACGGCAGGAGTGAAACAGCCATTCGTTCCACTCTGACTTCGAAGTATCCGAGGGAGAGCTACCTTCTTGCGGACAAGCTCACCCACGGGCTTTTCAAAACAAGCCCCGGAGGTGTGCGGGAATTCTTCTCCATGCAGCTGGAAGCATGCGGAGTGGAATATTTCGACTTCTACCTGATGCACGCGCAGACGGCGGATTATTTCGCCGATTACAAGGCATGCAGGGCGTATGAGACGGCCTTCGAGCTGAAAAAGGAAGGCAAGATCCGTCATGTGGGCATCTCCTTCCACGATACGGCCGAGGTTCTGGACAATATCCTGACTGAGTATCCTGACCTTGAGTTCGTGCAGCTCCAGCTCAATTACGTCGACTGGAGTGACGCCGGAGTGCAGGGCAAACTCTGCTACGAAGTGTGCGAGCGCCACGGGAAACCCGTCGTCGTGATGGAACCTGTGAAAGGTGGCATGCTGGCGCATCTTCCCCAGGACGCGGCCGCCATCCTTTCGTCCCTCGGGACGGGAGCGGGCCAGGCCAGTTACGCCCTAAGGTATGTGGCCTCCCTTCCGAACGTGATGATGGTCCTCAGCGGAATGAGCGACCTTCCCCAGATGAAGGACAACCTCTCCTTCATGACGGAGCCCGTCCCCCTTTCGGAGGAAGAACAGAAAGCCGTCTCCGATGTTCGGGAAACCTTCCTCTCGAAGAGGCTCATCGCCTGTACCGGGTGCAGGTACTGCACAGCCGGATGTCCGATGGAGATTCCGATACCGGACATGTTCGCTGACCTGAACGCCAGGGAGCTTCGCAAGGACTGGAACAGCGAGTGGTATTTCAAGGTGCATACCCGCGGAAAGGGAAAACCTTCGGACTGCATGGAATGCGGCCAGTGCGAGGGCGTATGTCCCCAGCATCTGCCGATAATGGAAACGCTGAAGAAAGTGGCGGAAGCTTTCGAGAAGTGATCGGGGTGCCGCAATATTGAAGCAGGCTTGCATGGAACCATGCAAGCCTGTTTTCAAATACCTTATACTATAATCTCCTTAGAAGATGTCGTAGCTCTTGGCGTCACGGGGACTTACCTTGTTCATGTTCTCCAGAAGGAGGTCGTTCGTCTGGTACTGGTCCATAATCTGGAGCATGAAGTTCATCGCCTCGGTGGGATTCATGTCGGCGAGGAGCTTGCGGAGGATCCAGATCCTGTTCGCCTGCTCGGGATTGTAAAGGAGATCGTCACGCCTGGTGCTCGAGAGGACGACGTTCACGGCGGGGAAGATCCTCCGGTTCGCGAGGGTACGGTCGAGCTGGAGCTCCATGTTGCCGGTTCCCTTGAATTCCTCGAAGATGACGTCATCCATCTTGGAGCCTGTTTCGGTGAGGGCCGTGGCGAGGATTGTGAGGGATCCGCCTCCTTCGATGTTCCTGGCGGCTCCGAAGAAACGTTTCGGCTTCTGGAGGGCGTTCGCGTCGACACCTCCGGTGAGAACCTTTCCGGATGCGGGCTGTACGGTGTTGTACGCCCTTGCGAGCCTTGTGATGGAGTCCAGGAGGATAACAACGTCATGTCCGCACTCGACGAGCCTTCTGGCCTTCTCGAGGACCATGTTCGCGACCTTGACGTGCCTTTCGGCGGGCTCGTCGAAAGTCGAAGCCACGACTTCGGCCTTTACGCTCCTTGACATGTCGGTAACTTCCTCGGGGCGCTCGTCGATGAGAAGAACGATCTCGTAAACCTCGGGATGGTTGTCGGCGATGGCGTTGGCGATGGACTTGAGGAGCATGGTCTTACCGGTCTTCGGCTGGGAGACGATGAGTCCCCTCTGTCCCTTTCCGATGGGGGTGAACATGTCGACGATCCTGCAGGAGACGTCCTTCTCATGGCCGTGGCCGAGGAGATTGAACTTCTTGTCCGGGAAGAGGGGAGTGAGGAAGTCGAACGGAACCCTGTCGCGGATGAAGTCGGGAGTCCTTCCGTTGATGAACTTGATGTTCACCAGAGGGAAGTACTTGTCGCCTTCCCTGGGAGGGCGGATGTCACCGGTCACGGTGTCACCGGTCTTGAGGGCGTTCGCCTTTATCTGCTGCTGGGAAACGTAGATGTCGTCGGGGGAGTTGAGGTAGTTGTAGTCCGATGAACGGAGGAATCCGTATCCGTCGGGCATTATCTCGAGAACTCCCGTCGCCTCAACAGTCTTCTCGAATTCGATCTTGGGCTGCATGGGTTTGGGCTGCATGGGCTGCTGGGGCCTGGGGAAATCCTGCCTTGGCTGGTTCTGTCCCATGTTCTGGTACTGCTGAGGGGGACGCTGCTGCTGGGGCTGGGGAGCGGGGGAAGGAGTCTGCGCGTACTGGGCGGGACTTCCCGGAATACTCCCTATAGCCGAAATCGGCACCGGTCCTGTGGGAGCGGCCGCATTCCGGGCGGGGATATGCTGTCTCTGGGGCTTCTGGGGCTTGGGCTGTGAAGGGACGTTGTCCTGAACGGGAGCGGCGTTATCTGAAGATACGGGCTCCGCCTTCTGGATCCTCGGCCTCTGGGGCTTCGCCTCCTGAGCGGGAGCCTCCTTCGAAGGAGCGGGATTCTCGGCTTCCACTGCAGCGGGAGCCTCGCTTTCGGCCTTAGCTTTGCGGCCGCGCTTCTTCTTCGCCGGAGCGGCAGCTTCCTCGGCGGGAGCGTCTGCTGCCTGGGGCTCGTTCTGGACGGCGGGAGCCTCCTTCGGCTTATCTTCCTTCGCCGCCTTCTTCTGTTTGGGCTTGGCTTCCTTGGGAGCGGGAGCGGCCTTCTCCTCCTCTTTCACTTCGGGAGCGGCCTTCGCTTCGTCCTTCTTCTGGTCTTCCTTCTTGGGACGACCGCGCTTTTTCTTCGCGGGGGCGGGTTCGGGAACCTCCGTGGCCGCCTTGTTGGCCTGGGCGTCAAGAATGCCGTAGAGGATGTCTTCGTCGCTTGTCTTCTTGGTATACTTCACACCGAGTTCGTCGGCAACACTTCTGAGTTGCTCGGCGGACATCGAAGCGAGTTCTTCGTATTTACGGGTCATATTTGAATTCTTTGCGATCCTGCGGGAGGATTGCGGTTAATGAAAATGAATCTTGGAAAAAAAGGATAAACCGGAGATTGCGGGTAGGACCTGGGATGAAACGGTCCATGAAAGACCGCAACCGTTTTGGCAAGGCAAATATAGGCAGAAAAAACGGATATTCCAAAGGGGTACTAGAAGTTGTCCCAGTAGCTGGAATTCTTCTTCAGTTTGAGGAGGTCCGAGAGGGCGGAGGCGTTCGCCGCTATCCTGAAGCTCCACGACTGCCATGTACCGGTAGGCACCCACGACACCGCTATGTTGAAGCAGTGGAGGTCATACGTGAACGAGAGCTGGGTGGTCGTCATCTTGAGGGCCATCAGGTCGAAACCGGTCGTGGCGTTGATGCTCATCTTCGGGGTGAGCTTGACGTTTCCGGTGATGCCGAGGGTCTGGGTGAAGTTGTTCTTCGTCAGAAGCTGGCTGTTCGTGTACTGGTAGGACTTGTTGTAGGAGAAGGAGTAGCTGAAGTTCACGGACCACGGCACGTTCGGGTTCGTGTAGTAGAGCCATCCTCCCGGTATGTACTCTCCCGTTATCGGGTGGTAGTAGACCCTCCGGTAGTAGTCGGCCGTATTCTGCATGTTGGACCCTTCGGTGCCCTGGGCCGCGGCAGCCTTGGAGCCGTCGTTTCCCTTTATCGCGCCTTCTCCCGAGAGGGAGTAGGAAACGGAGAAGGAAGCCGCCGTGAGCCTGAGAAGATGGCCCCAGCCTTCCTCCTGGAAGTTGAAGCGGTTGTACTCCCTTCCGCGGTAGTCGATGGCGTAGGGACTGAAGTTGGCGTTTCCGCTGATTCCGACCTTGCCGAACACGGAAGTCGACATCGAGACTCCGACCTTGCTCATTTTGAGCGAGTCCGCGAGGAAGTTGTATCCGGTGTTGATGGTGAGCTGGTCGATGAGCTTTATCTTCTTCACTCCCTTTCCGGTAGTGTCCCTCATGTCACGCACCTTGGCTTCGAGGTTGTTTCCGATGGAAATGGAGGCCGTGGCGCTCTTTCCCTTGCCGGGATAGGAGTTCAGCTGGCCCGCGTAGATGTTGTAGTCGTAATGGACGGTCTCACCCTGGGAGTTCACGTACTCCAGGGTCCTCCATCCGTTCGCCCTGGTTCCCTTTTCGGGGGAGAAGGACATCGAGATGTTCGGCGAGATGACGTGACGTATCGCCTGGATCTTGTGGGCCTTTCCGAAGTTGAACGTACCGTAGATTCGGGTGCTCATCGACACACCTCCGGAATAGTTCTGCGTTATTCCGAGGGTGGAGAACTGCTTGGCCTGCTCCTGGACGGGGCGCTTGAGTTCCTCGTCATAGTAGTAGTCCGCCTTCTTGAAGAACCAGTTCATTCCGTAGCTTATGCTAGGGGTGAAGTTGAGGTACTTCGCCAGAGTGAAGTTCGGAAGTCCGATCTGGAAATTGTGCTGCATTCCGTTCTGGAACTTGTCAAGGAAGCCGTCCTTGCCGAATTCGCTGGCCTTGAAGGATATCTTGTTCTGTAGGGTGGTGTTGTACGCCAGGGAGAACTTCTCGTAGAACTTCTCCTTTCCGACCCTGTTCTTCTGCTTGAAGGGGTAAAACCTCGATACGCTGAAGGTGACGTTAGGGAGGGTGAAGGCGTATGAGGAGTCACGCGAGTTCTGGCTGTGAAGGGCGTTCACCGAGAGGTTGAACTTTCCGTTCCAGTTCCTCGCGTACGAAATCGAGGACGATGCCTGGTTCTGCAGGGCTTCCTGGACGCTGCGTGAGTTGTAGCGGCTGTTCGAGGGGCTGGAGAAGTTCACCGAGGCCGAGAACGTGGTTCCGGGGTGCGCCTTGCTGTCCTGGGAGTGGGACCACTTGACGGAGAAGTTGCGGCTCTGGAAGAAGTCCGTGCTGCCTTTCTCTCCCTTCTGGTCGTTGGAGTAGGTGAGACCGAAGTTTCCGTTGAACTTGTAGTTCACCTTGTATCGGGAGTTCACGTCCACGCTCCAGGATCCCAGGGTATAGATGTCTCCGGTGAGCGAGAGGTCGAAATGGTCCCCGAAGACGAAGTACATTCCGAGATCCCTCAGGTAAAATCCCCTGGCGTTCTCCTCTCCGAAAGTCGGCATCAGAAGTCCCGTCGCCCTTGAAGGCCTTTTCGGCACGAATCCGAACGGAAGCACCACCGGGAAGGCGGGGACGTCCTCGATGACTGGCCACGTGGGTCCGAAGACGATCTTTCCGTCCTTTGTCCTCTTGGCGACGGTGAGGTGCAGATAGTAGTGCGGGTCCTCAAGGTCGCAGACCGTATACTGTCCCTTCTGGATGTTGATCGAGCGGTCGGGCATCATCTTGATGTCCTTTCCGTGAAGGAGACCCTCATCCTGCTGGGTTGTCATGTTCGTGATCTTGGCTTTCCGGGTATTGAAGTTGTACCGGAGTTCCTCCATCGAATAAGTCGCACCTCCTTCCGTCATTGTCGGCTGGCCTTTCCACGTTCCGGTCAGGGTGTCGAGGGTTCCCTTGGCGTAGACCGTTCCGGAGTTCATGTCGTACTCCATGTAGTCGGCCGTCAGTTTCACGTTTCCGTAGGTGACCTGGACGTCGCCGTAGTAGTAGATCATCCTCTTTCCGTCGGCGAATACCTGACGCAGGGAATCCGTGGCTCCGGTGAAGGCAGGGGCTTCGAGGGAAGACTGCTTCTGGAGGGCGAGGGAGTCTATCCTGAAAAGGGAATCCGCCCTGTGGATCGAATCTCGCACGGCCCTCAGGGAATCCGTCATAACGACACTGTCCCTTTTGAACTCGACGGCCTGGTTGAAGGTGGTGTTGCCCCTTCTGACCCTACGGTTCTGGGCGGGAAGAGAGACTGTAAGAAGAAGGAAAAAGAGGACGAAAACGAATCCCGGGACACTATGCCAAAGGCGGGAGAGGGCGCTGCGAGACCCTTCCCCCAAGGAGTGTTCCCCGCCATGACGGGGATTATTTATATAGAAAATGCGTGAAAGCATCCGATTGTGCCGCGGGAGCGTTTAATTCGTCAAATTTTTATAAATTTGCAAAGTGCAAATATAACGCCATTTTGGAAAATTCACAAAAGCATATCCGGTTCATCCGGAGTCTTATCGCCCTCGTAGCGGCGATGATAGTTTTCCCCTTCGCCATGAGCGCAGCGGGGAAGGTCCCCGTTTCCGTTCAGGCGAATGACCTGGAACTCAAGACAGTCTGCATAGACGCCGGTCACGGTGGACATGACCCCGGGTGCATCAGCAAGGACCGCAAGACCCAGGAAAAGGCGCTGGCCCTTTCCATAGCCACGAAACTCCGCGACAAGATAAAGGCCGCATATCCCGGCGTCAAGGTCATAATGACCCGTTCGGACGACACTTTCATCGCACTTGCCGAAAGGGCGAACATCGCCAACAGGGGCGGAGCCGACCTTTTCATCTCGATCCATATAAATTCTGCGGCGAACACTTCGGCCAGCGGATTCTCGATCCATGCCCTGGGACAGTCCCGTGACAAGAACAGGGACCTTTTCCAGTCGAACCTCGAACTGGCGAAAAGGGAGAACTCGGTAATCACTCTTGAAGAGGATTACACTACGACCTACCAGGACTACGATCCCAACGATCCCCAGTCCCTCATTCTTTTCAGCCTCATGCAGAACGCCAACCTCGAGCAGAGCCTCGATTTCGCGGACTGCGTGAATTCGGGCCTGAAGAAATACGGCTCCATCACCAAGAGCCGGGGAATCTCCCAGGATCCGTTCCTCGTCCTTTGGAGAACCACCATGCCCGCCGTCCTTATCGAATGCGGCTTCATGACCAATACTTCGGACCTTACCGCCATGCGTTCGGATTCGGGAAGGAGCAAGATCGCCGAAGGCATATTCAGGGGATTCGTGGAGTTCAAGAAAAAGTATGACGCTTCAATGAACGTCTCTTCACCAGCTCCCAAGGAATCCGCGTCCTCTTCACAGGCCTCTTCAAAGACTGAGTCATCGTCTTCCTCCGCTCCGGCGGCGTCCGCCCCCAGCGGAAAGGTTCTCTACGGAACGCAGGTTCTGGCTTCCGGAAAGAAGATGGCCTCTTCCGACAAGTTCTTCAAGGGGTATGAGCCTACGGCCGTCTGGACCGGGAAACTCTACAAGTACGTCATCGGAACTTCCGATGATATTGACGCGGCCAGAAAACTCAACCGGGAGATAAAGGCCAAGTTCCCCGAATCCTTCTTCGTGAAGATCGAAGGGGACAATACCGAGAGGGTGAAATAGTCTCTTCCTCAGGTAAGGGAAAAAGAAGAATCCGATTATAAATATCCAGTCATGAAAGGATTGAGTTCATTTCAGACCTTTTTTGCCGCCGTGCTTTTGGCGGCGGTATCGTCGTGCTCTTCACCGGAAACGGGATACGTCAGAAGGGCTGTGTCCCTTATGGACAGGAACGGACTTTTCGCCGAAGGGACGGAGTGGGAGAAGGCCAAAAAGGAGGCCCTTTCCTCCGAACCTTCATCGATGGAAGAAGCCCACGAAGTAGCGAAAAAGGCTCTCAAGGTGGCCGGCGGAAAGCATTCCCATATAATCGAAGCTTCGGTCTACAATGAAGAGATGTCATCCACTTCCTGGGAGATGCCTTCCCTTTCCTTCCCGGAGGAGGGGATAGCCCTTGTGAAGGTTCCTCAGTTCATGGGTAACGACGACGAGGGCAAGAAATACGCCATGGCTCTTTCTTCGCAGATTCCCCAGAATCTCAAAGGGGCCATCATAGATCTTCGCGGCAATCTGGGAGGGAACATGTACCCTATGATAGCTTCCCTTCAGAGCTTCATTCCGGACGGGATAGTCATAAACTTCAAAGGAAGGAAGGCCAGTTGGGGAATAAGCCTTGACGCCGTGCTCAAAGTGGCCAGGGCTGAAGCAGCCCCCAAGATAGACTGTCCGGTAGCTGTTCTTACGGATTCCCTTACGGCAAGTTCAGGAGAAGCGACTCTCCTATGTTTCCGCGGCCTTGAAAACGTGAGGACCTTCGGTGGCCCCACTGCCGGCTACGCTTCGGCAAACAACCCCTATCCGATGAAGGACGGGTCCCGCCTTGTCCTTACGACAAGCTGCGATATGGCGAGAACAGGGGAAATCTTCTGCGACGATCCGATCTCTCCGGATGTCCTTACCAAGGCTCCCGTCGAGGACGCCCTCGGGTGGATACGCTCCCTTAAGGACGAGTAGAGTATCATCCGGCGAAAAGGTCACTTGCCTTATCCGCGGGCAGAAAGAAGGAAAATTTCCGGGCAGAGATGTCCGGATTTTTTTTGATGGAAGCGGAGCGCAGCTTCCCAAAATATGATATGTTCTTTTTCGGAAATCATTTTCCGGCGGAAAACAGGCTGAAGCGCGAATATCCCCGCCAAAGAAAATACACTGAAACTGTATCGGCCAAGAAAAAATCGCTATCTTAGCCCTGACTTTCAAGTGGAACGGAAGAATCTCAGCATATGAAACTTTCAAAAGACCAGAAGCAGTTCATAAGGATGGCTGTTATTTATATCGCGATGTATATAATATTGTATCCCCTCATGCAATGGATAATGGGGAAGGGACTCTCCTGGGACTCCTATTGGCAGGCGGTCATCATCGCCGTCGTCGTGGTAGCTGTTTTGCTTCCGATCTACTTGCTGGGATCGCATGTCCCCACAAGGACGCCCGACGCTGAATTGCCGCCCGGGACTTCGGACGACAAGACCGGAAAATCGGAGGAAGGCCAAAAGGAGTAGGGGAGAAGGAAAATCCGCCTGTGATTTTTTTCGGAAAAAATCGCGGAAAAATATTTCCCGGAAACAGGAAGAAAAAAATCCCCGATAAATATTTTTTCAAATCAGAAAACTGATTCCAAAGGGGAAAATCATTTAAAACGTTTAAATTTTTCAGAGGGCTGAAAAAATTTTCAGAAGGAACAAAAGAGCGTATAATTATACCGCGGGATAGGCGATAACGCCATTACAAACGTCTCTGTCAGCGTTTCCGGAGGGAATATTAAATTTGAACAATTCAAAATTAGCAAACGCACAGATTACAAGCGTTTATTGAAAAATGGGCTTACTAACTAATTGAAAAACAATGCTATATAAAAGGCATAAAAATAAATACGTTTTCAAATAGTATAGCAAAACAAATTACAAAAGCAATAGTGTTGAAATTTTTTTATTAATTTTTTTTCAACCAACTTTGCATTGCATCGGAAGAGAGAGTGATCACGATTCCGGTGGTTTTTTTCTCCCTTGACCACAGGGAAAGCAATTTTAAAAGGAAAGCAATATTTATATTATGGACGCAAACGAACACATAATCGTTTGGGATAATTGTCTGAGGATCATTGAGCAGATCATTGAGCCTCAGAAATTCCAGATATGGTTCAAGCCCATAAAGCCGCTTTCCTTCGAGAACCAGACCCTTACTATCGAAGTAAAATCGGACTTTTTCCGCCAGTATCTCGAGGAAGTTTACCTCGACCTTCTGAAGAAAACCCTCAAGAGGGTGATCGGAGCGGGAGCCCGTCTCGTGTACAGGGTACCGGTCGTGAAGAACGAAAAGCCGATGACATATCCGGCCGCTTCCGCGATCGCTCCGGTGAACAAGACCATCTCGGTCAACACCTATCCCACCGAAGGCAATCCCGGACCTTTCGTCTTCCCCGGAGTGAAGAGGGTACAGATCAACCCCCGACTCAATCCCGTCTACAACTTCGACAACCTTATCCAGGGAGAATGCAACCGTATGGGCGTCACCGCCGGTGAGAATATCTCCAACACCCCCGGCAGCACCCTTTTCAACCCTCTTTTCATTTTCGGAGGTCCCGGACTCGGAAAGACCCACCTCGCCCAGGCGATAGGTCTTGCCATAACGAAGAAGCATCCCGACCTGGTTGTACTCTACGTCACCGGTAACGAGTTCAAGACCCAGTACATGGACGCGGTGAACGTCAGGAACAAACTTACCGACTTCCTGGCCTTCTACATGAAGATAGACGTCCTTATCGTGGACGATATCCAGGATCTTCTCGGAATCGGATCGCAGAACGCCTTCTTCAACGTGTTCAACCATCTGCACGAGAACGGAAAGCAGCTCATCTTCACATCTGACCGCGCTCCGGTTGACCTGCAGAACTTCGAGGACAGGCTCCTTTCGAGGCTCAAATGGGGTCTCAGCGTGGAACTCCAGAAGCCTTCGTACGAGACCCGCCTTGAGATGCTGCGCCACCGCTGCTTCCGCGAAGGAGTGGAAATCGACGACGAAGTCCTCGTTTTCCTCGCCACCAACATCCAGTCGAACTTCCGTGAACTCGAAGGTGCGTTGATTTCGCTGATCGCGAACGCCACCCTCGGTCACCAGAAGGTCACCGTCGAACTCGCAAGGAAGATAACCCGCAACATCGTCACCGAGACGAAGAACGAGCTCACCATCGACAAGGTAAAGAAGGTCGTCTGCGAATACTTCAACATCTCCGACTCTTCTCTCCTTTCGAAGTCCCGCAAGAGGGAACTCGTACAGGCAAGGCAGATCGCCATGTACATGAGCCGCAACCTTCTCAACTGCTCGCTTTCGACTATCGGCGCCGAAATGGGCAAGGACCATGCGACCGTTGTCCACGCTTGCACCACCGTATCGGATCTCATCGAGCACTATCCTGACTTCAGAAAGTACGTCCAGGACATCGAGAAGATGCTTGTGTCGAAATAACCGCTCCACATCTTCGGATGGAAATCGGAAAGAAAGTTGAAGGGCCTCGTGCCCTTTTTTTGTTTTCCGGCCATGTCTATTCCTTTTTCGGGGAATAATTGGTTATATTTGTAGGACACGACTCATTCGGAAACAAAAAACACAATTCGATATGCAATCACTTTCAGACAGAGTACTGGAGATTTTCCAGGAAATCACCACCATTCCCCGTGAATCCGGAAACGAAGAGAAGATGACCCGCTTTTTGGAGAAGTTCGCCGCTGACCGCGGTCTCGCCTCCAAGACCGACTCCACAGGCAACGTTCTCATAACGAGGGAAGCTTCCCCCGGAAAGGAGAATGTCCCGACTCTCGTTCTCCAGGGACATCAGGACATGGTGTGCGAGAAGGTCTCCACTTCGAAACACGACTTCCTTACGGACCCCATAGAATACGTCATCGAGGACGGCTGGATGATAGCCAAGGAAACCACCCTCGGTGCTGATGACGGAATCGGCGTAGCAGCCTGCCTCGCCCTTCTGGAGAGCGATCTCCCGATGGGAAAACTCGAGTGTCTCTTCACCATCTCCGAGGAAACCGGAATGGACGGAGCCATGGCTCTCGAAAGCGGCTTCTTCACCGGAAAGACCCTCATCAACCTCGATTCAGAGGATGAGGGACAGCTGTTCGTGGGTTGCGCCGGAGGAGTCAACTCGACAGCTACCTTCACTTATGACACGGAAGATATTCCCGAAGGATATAAAGGACTGCTCCTCAGGATCTACGGAGCCCAAGGCGGACACAGCGGAGACGACATCAACAAGGACAGGTGCAATACCGTCCAGCAGCTCGCCCGCTTCCTTTACGCCAAGGACGGAGAATACAAGCTCGTATGCTTCAACGGAGGCGGCAAGTTCAACGCCATAGCCCGTGAGGCCGAAGCCCTGGTGGCTGTTCCCGCCGACAAGGCCGATGACTTCGCTTCACGCTTCTCATTCTTCGGTTACACTCTCGGATCCGAGTATCACAAGACCGATCCCGGTGTGAAGGCAGAGGTCATCGAAAAACCTCTTCCCGAAAAAGCCATCGACTGTAGAACGGCAAAGGCCCTTGTCTACTCTCTGGTCGCCGTCCATCACGGAGTTCTCACGATGAGCCAGGATATCGAGAACCTCGTCGAGACTTCATCGAACCTCGCTTCAGTCCGTACGCAGGAAGACGGTAAGATCATCGTCTGCACAAGCCAGCGAAGCAGCGTCGACACCGCGAAGCTCTTCATAGCCGACAGGGTGGCGGCATGCTTCCGCCTTGCCGGAGCCGAGGTCGTACAGTCCGATCCTTATCCGGGATGGGCACCGAACATGAACTCCCATATCCTCAAGGTCTGCTACGAAAGCTACGTGCGCCTTTTCAAGTACCAGCCTGAGGTGAAGGCCATCCATGCCGGACTGGAGTGCGGACTCTTCCTCGAGAAGTTCCCGGATCTCGACATGATTTCATTCGGACCGACTCTCCGCGGAGTGCACGCCCCCGGAGAAAAGATGGAACTGGACTCTCTCGAAAAGTTCGTCCGCCATCTTTCCGACGTAGTCACTTCCTTCAAGTAGAAACCCCGGCAAACATTGACCCATATGAGAAAGATAGCTCCATCGATACTTGCGGCCGACTTCCTGAACCTCGGCAAGGATGTCGAATTCGTGAACGGGAATGCCGACATCTTCCATCTTGACGTGATGGACGGAACGTTCGTTCCCAACCTTTCGTTCGGGTTCCCGGTCATTGAGGCCATAGCCTCCAAGGCCACAAAGCCCCTGGATGTCCACCTTATGATTGTCCATCCCGAGAAATACATCGACCGCTTCGCAAAAGTCGGGGCTTCGATGATATCGTTCCACCTCGAGGCGGCGATGAGAGACGGGAGCAATCCCAATAAGATCATCGACCAGATCCATTCACATGGAGTCAAGGCCGGTTTGGCGATCAATCCCGATGTTCCCGTCGAGGAACTCTTCCAGTACCTTGACGACGTGGACTTCGTTCTCCTTATGAGCGTGTTCGCGGGATTCGGAGGGCAGAAGTTCATTCCCGATACCCTTGAAAGGGTGAAGACCGTGAAGGATGAGATAACCCGCCTGGGTCTTCCCACCCTCATCGAAGTTGACGGGGGAGTCGACTGCGAAAACTGCGACGCCCTCTCTGAAGCCGGAGTTGACCTTTTCGTTGCCGGAAGCACAGTCTTCAAGGCCGAGGACAGGGTCGCTACGGTCAAACGTCTAAGGGGAGAATAATCCTCTCCGACAAATTGTTGAAGGGTCGACACTTTGCTGTGCCGGCCCTTATTTTTGCGGTCTCCGGAAATGGGGGAGAATTACTCAAAATCGAAGGCGTAAATTTCGTCCTTCACGAAATCCAGGCTCTGCGGCATTATTATCTTTATGTCCGCGACCAGCCAGCCTTTGGAGTTGAGAGAGATTTCTCCGACGAATGGACATTCCTTGTTGTCGGGGTTGAGTTCCTTGAGTTCCTCGAGATCCGTCACCGGAATATGTCCGAGCAGTTTGTCGTCGAAGCGGTAGACGGCGAAGTTCGTCCTTCCGAAGCTTTGTGCGTAATCCGGAGTGATGTAGCCGGTTATGCGTCCGATTTCATCGGCTGAGCAGTTGAAACGGAGATCGCTTATCGAGCTTTCCATCGTCTCGCAGGGAAGGAAGTGGTCGTACTCGAGATTGTCGAGAAACGAAAGGGGAGTGGGATCAGCGGTGATCTCTTCAAATGAAGGTCCTTCCTCTGCATAAGGATCATCCTCGGGGGAAGAAGGAGCCGGAGGAAGAACTATCGACTGATATAGGGACTGCACAGCCGGATGGGGAAGAACGATATCGTCTTCCTTCTTAAGGTTGAATCCTTTCACCTCCGGTGAAGTGCCACCTTTCCACGAAGTGGCCTTTTTCCAGGATTGGGAGTCGCTTATGGGTGAAGCCGCCGTGGTGATGGGGGAAGATTTCACCGGGGAGGGATTCCTTTTCGGGGCGGGAGTGTTTGATACCATGGATTTGGACTGGGGAACTGAACCGGAAGAAGATTTTCCGCTTCGGCGGCTTCTTTTCCAGTCGACATTTTCATCACGGTTGTAGGAAGAGTCGTTCTCGTCGGGATTGTCCTTAAGGAGCAAGAACAGCATGAAAAGAACGGCCGCTCCGATTATGATATAAAGCGTTGTGTTCATTGAAGTGGGGAATTTTTCAGGAACTAAAGGTAAGCAAATTTCCAAAAAATTTGAAACGTAAGAATGTGAATGAGTATATTTGCTCCCCAAAAGGAACAGGACTATGCCCATGGACCCTAAAACTGTACTGAAAAAATACTACGGATACGATTCCTTCCGTCCGCTCCAAGAGGAGATAATCACCCATATCCTCTCGGGAGGGGACTGCCTTGTCCTGATGCCGACCGGAGGAGGGAAGTCCGTGTGCTTCCAGATTCCGGCAATAATGATGGAAGGGACGGCCCTTGTCATTTCTCCGCTGATTTCCCTGATGAAGGACCAGGTGGACATCCTGAGGGGAAACGGCATCGAGGCCGCTTCGCTGAATTCCTCTCTCAAGGCATCGGAAGCGAGGGAGATAGTCGAAGAATGCCGGCGTGGTCACATAAAGCTTCTGTACATTTCCCCGGAAAGGATGAACTCCACTTCAGCATGGATTAAGGAGAACATACGGGTCTCGATGGTCGTCGTGGACGAAGCCCACTGCATTTCGATGTGGGGCCATGACTTCAGGCCCGAATACACCCAGCTCGGAAACCTTCACGATCTCTTCCCTGGAGTTCCTGTAGCAGCCTTCACGGCTACCGCCGACAAGGTGACGAGGGAAGACATCATGACGCATCTGGACATTCGTGGAAGGAAACTCTTCCTCGCC
>JAFUFP010000052.1 GCA_017469845.1 Bacteroidales bacterium
TGAGCCAGGATCAAACTCTTCTTGCTATATTTCTTATATCTCTAAGTGTGATCCGGCATGTCTCTCCTTCCTCCCGGAAGGATTCGAAATTGACGCTCTCGATCTATCTGTTTTCGGTACTTGCTACTTGTACTTTGTCTTTCAATATTGTCAATGAACTATTTTTGAGTCCGTTGTTTCTCAAACGGGCTGCAAAGATAAGCACTTTTTCTTTGCCACCAAACTTTTTTCGGGATTTTTTTCAAAAAATCGTCTTTTTGAGGCCAAAAAGGGGGCAAAGGCTGTTTGACTTTTGCTGTTTTAGGCTCGGATTCGTACCTTTGCGCCCGTTGAGGACAACTGTCTTCAACATATCGGAACATGGCATCTTTATTCAATATTTTTACTGTCTTCTCCAAAATTGGAGCCTTCACTATCGGTGGAGGATATGCGATGATACCTCTCATCGAAAAGGAGATGGACAAACGGGGTTGGATAAGCGAGGAGGAACTCCCGGACATCATAGCGCTTGCGCAATCGGCCCCGGGTGTTCTAGCTGTCAACGTGTCCATATTCGCGGGATACAAACTAAGGGGAATAAAAGGAAGCATCGCAGCAACTATCGGAACTATCCTGCCGTCATTCTTCGCGATTCTTGTGATCGCCATGTTCCTTACCAACTATCAGGACAATCCGATTGTGGTCAGGATATTCAATGGAATAAGGCCGGTGGTCGTATCCCTCATCGCAGTTCCGATGATAAACATGGCACGGAAGAACAACAAGACCTGGTGGGCTTGGGCCATATCCGCGTTATCGTTGATCCTGGTCGCTTTCCTCAAGGTTTCTCCCATATATATATTATTGGTGATAATCGTTGTCGCTTTCTGCATCTATTATTACAAGGAGCAGAATGACCAAAGGCGGAAGGAGGGCCGGAAAGACTGATGGACATTTTGGTTTTGTTCGGACAGCTGTTCGTCACATTCCTTCTCATCGGCGCCTTCACATTCGGTGGTGGATACGCCATGCTTTCGCTCATCCAAACGCAGGTCGTGGTAGCTCACCACTGGATCAGTGAAGCCACGTTCACCAACATCGTGGCCATTTCACAAATGACTCCGGGCCCTATCGGAATCAACAGCGCGACTTACGTCGGATATGAGGTCATGAAGAATGCAGGGGCTTCCCATCTTGTCGCCGTCCTGGGATCGGCGGTGGCCTCTTTCGCATTGATACTGCCTTCATTCCTGATAGTCCTCACCATGGTGAAGTTCTACCAGAAATTTATGGGAAACGCCGTCTTCGAGGGTGTGATGAGCTGGCTCAGGCCCGCCGTAGTCGGTCTTATCGGAGCCGCAGCTGTCATTCTTGTGGTCAACACGTCATGGAGCGGGATTCCCCTACTGTCCATGCCTTCTTTCGAAATCATCCGCGACAACTTCATCGATTGGAAGAGCTGGGCCCTTTTCGGTGCGGCCGTCATCGCTTCTATGGGATTCAAGGTGAATCCCATAGTGATAATAATAGCGGGAGGAATCGCCGGACTGATCCTGTATTGATTTGAGAAGAACCGGAACATCCGATACTATAGATACACTATTGATGACAAGAGGACCGCAACTGATGCGATCCTCTCTTCGTTTTATGCGCTGAGCATCTCAGATGTAGGCAAACTCGGGAAGGCGGACTAGTCCACCCTTCCCTCATGTCCCGGCAATCCGGGCTCGCCGAAGACTTGCTTGCTGTAAGTATATCCCAGAATATCATAGACCCTGCACATACGCTCAAGAGACTTTTTGAACCTGTCGAAGTCCTTGTTCCCGGGCTCGCACCACTGCACTTCGCTCAACGCGTCAAGCCTGGGAAGAAGCATATACTCAAGATGCGTGTTTCCTTCGATATACTCGGTCCACAGGTTGGCCTGTACACCGAGAATATGATGACGGGCCTCTTCAGGGATACCCTTATATGGATCATATGAATAAACCGTATCTATCGGAAGATATCCGCCGATTGCGAGAGGTTCCTTCTCGATTTCCTTGGACTGATAGTAGTCGAAGTACATGTGGGAGTTCGGGGTCATGATGGCGTCAAATCCGTTCTTGGCGGCCTCGATTCCACCTGCCACTCCCCTCCATGACATTACGGTCGCACCTTCGGCAAGATTTCCTTCAAGAATCTCATCCCAACCGATGATCTTGCGTCCATGGTCATTGACGAACTTCTGCACCCTTGCTGTAACATAGTTCTGGAGATAATCCTCGGCGGAATGTTTGTCGTCAGACTTCAACCCGAGTTCCTTTATCCTCTTCTGGCAATGGGGGCAAGTCTTCCAATAAGTCTTGGGACATTCATCCCCTCCGATATGGATATATTCCGAAGGGAAGAGTTCCATAATCTCTCCCAGGACTCCTTCAAGGAACTCGAATGTGGATTCTTTACCGGGGCAGAGCACCTCGTCCGCAACTCCCCAACGCTCCCAAACCTTGAACTGCTTACCGGTACAGCCAAGATAAGGATACGAAGCCAGGGCCGCGATCATGTGACCCGGGAGGTCGACCTCCGGCACTATGGTGATACCCAAATTGGCGGCATATGCAACCACTTCCTTGATCTGCTCCTGGGTGTAAAAGCCACCATAACGCCTTCCGTCACCGATGAAAGGGTCGAAGTTCTTGTCTACAATGGTCTGGTCACGGAACGCTCCGACCTCAGTAAGACGTGGATATTTCTTGATCTCGATTCTCCATCCCTGATCTTCGGTCAGATGCCAGTGAAGACGGTTGAGTTTATGCATCGCCATGACATCAAGATACTTCTTGACTTCATCTACGTCAAAGAAATGGCGGCAGGGATCCATATGCATTCCCCTGTAGGCGAATCTGGGCTTGTCCTGGATATCCGCTTTGGGAAGTACCCATTTCTCAGAAGGTGCGCTCTTTCCGGCAAAATATGCTTCGGGAAGCATCTGAGAAATAGTCTGGATCGCATAGAAAAAGCCCACTCCGGTAGAGGCTCTGACCTTGACCGCTTTCGAAGAAATGTTGATAGCGTACTCCTCACTTCCCAATGTGGGATCTACGGCAAACGAGAATCCTTTCTCAGAAAGGGATTCCTGAACCGGAGAAGGTTTGCCGGTGACGGATGTGAGTTTGGACGCAAAATCCATGATATGGCCTTTACCCATATCATCAGTTGCAGCGGCATCGAAACTCACGGTCGCTCCCGGAACTTTGAAGACACCGGATTTGACACTGATGGACTGCGGAACGGGAATGATGGAAATTTCGGGCGCGGGCTGCGAGCAGGAGACGGCTACGGTCAATGCTGCGACGGCCGGCAATAAGGACAAATTACGGAACATTGTGTTTAAAATGATGTGCTCTTTATGATGTGGTTTTCCGGAAGGTCCCGACGAGTTCCCGCCAAAAGGGACTCCGGAGTACGAAGGTACGGAAAAATTCAGTAATTTCGCATCCGATTGGTTCATGCAAACAATATCAAATTCAATAGTGTTATGAAAAAGACATTCCTAAGAACAGTATGCTGCCTCGCCATGGCGGGCATCATCATCGGATGCGGTGAATCCAAATCCCAGAAAGCGGCGAGAGAAGCCGCTGAGGCGGAGGCCGCGAAAGCAGCCGAAACAGCAAGGCTCGATTCTCTTGCTCAGGCCAGACTCGACGAGGCGAACAAGAACGAAACAAAGGTAGCGGAACTTCCCGCAGAGCCGGTTTTCGTCATCACCACAAACCTCGGAACGATGAAGATCAAACTCTATTCGAAGACCCCCAAACACAGGGACAATTTCGCGAAGCTCGCGATGGCCGGATACTATGACGACCTTCTGTTCCACAGAGTCATCAAAGGGTTCATGATCCAGGGCGGAGATCCTTTCTCCAGGGATACCGCAAGAGTCGCCCAGTACGGACAGGGCGGTCCCGGATACACAATCCCCGCTGAAATCATCCCGGAATACACGCATAAGAAAGGCGCGGTAGCCGCAGCCAGAAGAGGAGACAGCGCCAACCCCAACAGGGAATCTTCCGGATCACAGTTCTATATTGTACAGGATGAAGCGGGATGCGCTTCCCTGAACGGGGCATACTCCGTCTTCGGAGAAACCATAGAAGGGCTTGACGTGATTGACAAAATAGCCGCTGTCGCGACCAACAACAAGGACCTTCCGCTCAACCCCGTCAAAATAATTTCAATAAAACTTGACGAGTCTTCCAAACCGAAAGGTCAATAAAACGGCTCTAAAGGTCGAACAGGTACATAAAACTATCAAATAATCCATGAAAACTCTATCCAAAACCCCAAAAGTTATTATCTTTATGGCCGAATAGTTTTTTCATAGGTTAAGTTTTAGGTTAGAATTGCTGTCGGACCTTGCTGTGAAGCACGGTCCGATGTTCTTTGGGAAAGAAAAAAAATGACATCCGGAGCAATGCCTGAAAGGCTGCGGCTCTTCTCCTGAAACGCATGTTTTGACCCAACGAACATAACAATACCGAAATCCCGGCTCACTTACGGTGAACCGGGATTTTCATATTGCTAAAGAGGGTATTCCTCTTTATCCTTAGTCGCTAAGGGAGAAACGCTTGAAAGCGACGACGCATGCCTCTTTGTCGGCAGCGGCCAAAGCAGCCTTTACAGACTCTTTGTTGTCGCTGAGCTGATACTCCTGCTCGAGAAGGGTGTTCTCCTTCAAGAACTTCGCAACCCTACCGTTGGCGATGTTCATGACCATCTGCTCGGGAAGGTTAGCAGCCTTCTGCTCACCTACGGTCTTGATGATCTCACGTGCCTGGGCGGCCTGCTCGGGAGTGATCCAACCCTTGGCGGTATTGGACTCGATGTGGTCTTCGCTGTCAACATGGGCGGGGTTGATTCCTGCTTTCTTCAAAGCGGCCTCAACAGCCTTCTGAACCTGCTCGTCCTTGGTCTTCTGGATAGCGACAGCCATTTCGTTGTCGATAACCTCCTTGGGGCAATCCTCTTTGCTGATGGATACAGGGTTCATTGAAGTGACCTGCATGGCGATTCCCTTTCCGAGTGCCTCATCAACGGGCTTGTTGAAGGCGACGATGGCGCCGAGCTTGCCGTTGAAGTGGATGTACTGGGCGATATAGGGAGCCTCGAGAGTTGCATAGTATGCGAGGACGTGCTTCTCACCGGTCTTTCCTGTCTGTGCGGAAATTTCTTCCTCGACAGTGTGGCCGTTTGAGCAGACAGCTGCCTTCAGACCCTCGATGTCAGCAGGGAATGAAGCGATAGCTGCATCAGCGATCTCAGCGGCAAGAGCCTTGAAATCGGGAGTTGCGGAAACGAAGTCGGTCTCGCAGCCGAGGCATACGAGAACAGCCTTGCCTTCAGCGGTGCGTACGAGTACGGAACCCTCAGAAGTCTCACGGTCAGCCCTCTTGGCGGCGACGAGTTTACCCTTCTCACGGATGATGTCCACAGCCTTCTGGAAATCGCCTTCAGCCTCGATGAGAGCCTTCTTGCAATCCATCATACCTGCGGAAGTCATCTGACGCAGTTTCATTACGTCTTTTGCGGTAATTTGCATTGTCGTAAAATTATAATTGTTCAACAGAGCGGAATATCCGTTACTCAGCGGCCTCCTCCTGTGCGGGAGCTTCAGCCTCTACATCAACGGGTTTTGCATTCTTGCGTGCGCGGAGCTTCTTGCCGGTGTTCCTCTCCTCAGCGGGAGCGGCCTCAACCTCTTTCTCCTTCTCGAGCTTCCTCTCATTCAATCCCTCCTGGATGGCGTTGCAAAGTGCACCCATGATGTACTCGATGCTCTTTGCTGCGTCGTCGTTTGCCGGAATCACATAATCAATCGGGGTAGGATCGCAACAAGTATCAACCATAGCGATTACCGGGATGTTGAGACGGTTAGCCTCTTTGACTGCATTTGCCTCCTTCTGTACGTCGACCACGAAGATAGCTGAAGGGAGACGGCTCATGTCCTTGATTGAGCCGAGGTTCTTCTCAAGCTTAGCCCTCTGGCGGTCCACCTGGAGACGCTCACGCTTTGCAAGCTTCTCGAATGTACCATCTTCTTTCATCTTGTCGATGGTATTTATCTTCTTGACTGCCTTGCGGATGGTGGGGAAGTTGGTGAGCATTCCACCGGGCCACCTTTCAGTAACGTAAGGCATATTGACGGATTCAGCCTTCTCGGCTACAATCTCCTTGGCCTGCTTCTTGGTGGCGACGAAGAGAATCTTGCGTCCTGAACGGGCGAGTTCCTTCATGACCTCAGCAGCCTCGTCAATCTTTACAACACTCTTGTGCAGGTCGATGATGTGGATTCCGTTGCGCTCAATGAAGATATAGGGAGCCATTTTAGGATTCCACTTCCTTGCGAGATGTCCGAAGTGCACACCTGCATCGAGTAATTCCTGGAAATTTGTTCTTGGCATTTTAAAAATCGTTGTTTGTTTTGTTGTAAACTATCCCTCGGGCCTGAACAACTGGCCTTAGGGCTCTTTTCATCAATCCTGGGTAGCATCTTCACAGATGGTCCCAGAGATTTTCCGCAGTGCCGGCAATCTTCGGTAGCTTCCCGAAATTCACATCCCGAAAAAGGTCCTCAAGATTTATGACCGCACTGTGCAGGTAAATCAGATTCAGAACCGTATTAACGTTTGCTGAACTGGAAGCGGCGACGTGCACCAGGCTGACCGGGCTTCTTCCTCTCGACCTCACGGGCGTCACGGGTGAGGAATCCTGCGGCCTTGAGGGCTGAGCGATAAGCCTCTCTGTCGACCTCGCAAAGTGCGCGGGCGATACCGAGCCTCAAAGCTTCTGCCTGACCTTTGACTCCACCTCCGTCGAGGTTAGCCTTTACGTCAAACTGTCCTGCTGTACCTGTTACCTCAAAGGGCTGGTTCGCAATGTAAATGAGGGAGTCGTCAGCGAAATAGTTGCTGAGCTCACGGCCATTGATTGTGATGTTGCCTTTGCCAGGAGCAAGATAAACACGAGCCACAGCTGATTTACGTCTTCCAAGGGCGTTGACTGTTTTTTCCATTTGCTCTGTTTAAATTTCGTTCAACTTGATTGTTTTGGGGTTCTGTGCCTGGTGAGGATGCTCAGGACCTGCATAGATAAACAGGTTGCCGATGAGTTTGTCACCAAGACGGGTCTTGGGGAGCATACCCTTAACTGCTCTCCTGACAAGTTCAGTAGGCCTCTTTGCGAGGATCTCGGCAGGTGTAGTGAAGCGCTGTCCACCGGGATATCCGGTGTAGCGGGTATACACGCGGTTGGTCATCTTATTACCCTTGAGGGCGACCTTCTCAGCATTGACGATGATGACTTTGTCACCGCAGTCAACATGAGGGGTGAAGCCAGGTTTTGTCTTGCCGCGGAGGACAAGAGCAACACGTGAGGCCAGACGACCAAGTGCAAGATCTGTTGCATCAATGACGACCCACTCCTTCTTTACAGTTGCCTTATTCAAGGATACTGTTTTGTAGCTTTGTGTGTCCACTGTCTTGATCTTTAATGGTTTATAACTAAAAAATTGCGATCCCTACACTTTATAGGGACCGCAAAGGTAACAATAATTTCCCGATTTGCAAAATTTCGCCTTCTAAGGCCTTGAAATCGAATATTTGGCTAGATTGAAAGAACCGCGAGAACATCGATGAGTTCCTTCTTGATGGGCTTGTTCATCTTGATTGCCCTCTGGATGGGAACATATACGATCTCATCGTTGGAAATACCCACCATGATGTTACGCTGGCCTTCGATAAGAGCCTCGATACTGGCGTATCCCAACCGGCTGGCAAGGATCCTGTCATACGCACTTGGAGTTCCTCCTCTCTGGAGATGGCCCAGGATGGTAACTTTGACGTTGAACTGAGGATACTCCTTACGTACACGTTCCGCATAGTAGAATGCCCCGCCCTGACCGTCCTTCTGAGCTTCGGAAACAAGAACGATGGAACTGTTTTTACTCTTTCTTACACCTCTTCCGATGAACTCGGCAAGTTGGTCGACATCCGTCTGGTCCTCGGGAATGATGGCGGCTTCAGCTCCTGAAGCGATGGCGCTGTTCTGCGCAAGGAAACCGGCATCCCTTCCCATTACCTCTATAAAGAATATACGGTCATGGGAGTTGGCGGTATCACGAATTTTGTCAACGCACTCCACGATAGTATTGAGGGCAGTATCGTATCCGATAGTATGATCCGTTCCGTAGAGATCGTTGTCGATCGTTCCGGGAAGACCGATTACGGGTATGTCATACTCACGGGCAAAAAGCTGCGCTCCGGTTAAGGAGCCGTTACCACCGATCACTACAAGAGCGTCGATATTATTGGCAACCATATTCTCATACGCTCTTTTCCTTCCCTCTGGAGTCATGAAATCTTTGCTTCTGGTGGTCTTCAGGATAGTACCTCCCCTCTGAATCGTGTTGCTGACGCTCGAAGAGGTGAATTCCTTGAATTCTGCGTTGATGAGACCCTCGTAGCCACGATATACTCCGACCACCTTCATCTCATTGTAAATAGCCGCTCTAGTGACGGCCCTTATGCATGCGTTCATGCCCGGAGCATCTCCTCCGGAAGTGAGAACGGCCACTTTCTTTATTTCTCTCATACAGTATGCTTTGTTTTCAATCAACGGGACGGGCATGAGCCCATCACGACAAATTTAACTAAAAGCCGTTATTTGACAATGGAAAAACTCAATTCGTGACATTTCTGACAGCGTCGGCAACATCTGGGTCGCCGTCCACAGGATCGGTGACAACTTCAACGCCCTTACCGGAACGGACCAGATTTCTTCGCGGTATTCGATGCTGTCGGGCAAGAGGGAGATGGGCTCGCTGTTCGATTTCGCCAGATCATGGGGAGGATACCGCTACCGTTACCGGGAGAGCCGTCCCCTTCCCATGGGGAACTATTGCGCCGTGTTCGACGGTGAGGGCAACATTCTCCTCGAGTTCGATTCTCCCACCGCTTCAGCCACACGCCGTATGGGCGGCAAACCATGGGACAGAATGACCGGCCCTAAGATGAGACGCCTCCCCTTCACCTCGGGACAGAAGAAGGTCCTCGACGACTTGATATCGAAGGCCCTTTACGGTTGACGTGGGATTATCGGCAGGCCTTTTGACACGCTGACGCATGCGGCTCCTTTTCGGGGCCGCATGTTTCAGAATGCCGTCTGCCGCCGAGAGCGGGGGTGATGTGACTACCTGTAGTCTATGATACTGTCAAGGAAAAGCATTACCTTTGCACCCGAAATGAAGATAGCAGATATAGACTTGGGCTCCCAGCCGGTGCTTCTCGCTCCCATGGAAGACGTGACCGACGCTTCTTTCAGAATAATCTGCAAGGAGTGCGGGGCCGATATGGTATATACTGAATTCGTTCCTTCAGACGGGCTCATCAGAGATGCGGCCAAAGCTATCGCAAAGATGAAGACCTCTGAAGAAGAGGCTCCAATCGGCATCCAGATATACGGCAATGACCCTGATGCCATGGTCAAAGCCGCCGTCATGGCTGACAATGCTCCTGAGATCGCCGGCGGCCACGGCTGTGATCTTATCGACATAAACTTCGGTTGTCCGGTGAGCAAAATAGCCGGCAGAGGTGCCGGATCCGGAATGATGCGGGAACCGGACAAGATGGTCATGATCACGAAGATGATTGTTGAGGCCGTCAAGAAGCCCGTTACGGTCAAAACCCGTCTTGGCTGGGACGACAACTCCAAGATCATAGTTGAACTCGCAGAAAGGTTGCAGGATACCGGCATCAAAGCCCTGACAATTCATGGAAGGACGAGATGCCAGATGTACAAAGGCGAAGCGGACTGGACCCTCATCGGCAAGGTGAAAGAAAACCCCAGAATGCATATACCTATAATAGGTAATGGGGACATTTCCTCTCCGATGAAAGCCAAGGAGGCATTCGAAAGATACGGAGTTGACGGGATAATGGTAGGAAGGGCATCTTTCGGTCATCCCTGGATCTTCCATGAAATAAAGCATTGCCTGATTACTGGGGAGGTTCTGCCCCCTCTGGATGTACGCAGCAGGGTGGAATTGGCGAAAAGGCATTTTGCACTTTCCCTCGAAATCAAAGGGCCGGTAACAGGCATCTATGAGATGAGGCGTCACCTGAGCTGCTACTTCAAAGGTCTGCCGGAATTCAAAGAGACCAGAATGAAGCTGGTCACATCCACAGACCCTGATGAAATACTCTCCACCCTCGACATGGTCGCAGAACGTTGGGGAGACGTACCTCCGATACAAACGGTAGGCGTTTATGGGATATGATCCCCATCAATAGCACATTTCATCACTTTTGCCTTTGAAAGAGCCTGGTCCTATAGGGAAGATTCCAAGAAACTTAGTATATTTGCGGGCTATGCTCGAGAAGATCATTCTTGCACCATATTATCTTGTCCTCCATGCAAGGCACGCACTGTACGACCACGGTGTGATTAAAACGCACACCTGCGAGATTCCCACAATCTGCGTCGGGAACATCACAGCCGGAGGTACAGGCAAGACCCCACACACGGAAATGATTCTCCGGACTCTTCTCGAAAGTCACGAATGGGGCGGAACAAACATCGCGGTTCTATCCAGGGGTCACAAAAGATCAAGCAGAGGGTTCCAGCAGGTCACGCTTGACGGGAACTGCGATCTCTACGGAGACGAGCCCCTTCAGATCAAGAAGAAATTCCCCACCGTAACGGTAGCCGTCGACAGGCCAAGGGTGGAAGGATGTGATTTCCTCTGCCACCCGGATAAACTCCACACCACCAAACGTGGTCAGAAATGCAAGGAAAAGGACATCACCAAAGCCGACATCATCGTTCTTGATGACGCTTTCCAGTACCGTAAACTCAAAGCCGACTTCAACATTGTCCTTGTCGACTACAACCGGCCCGTAAGCAAGGACAAGCTCCTTCCGTTCGGAAGACTCAGAGATTTGCCACAAAGGTTATATCAGGCGGATGTGATTATCGTCACCAAATGCCCCGCCTATATGGAAGACTATGAGAAGGCGAATTGGGCAAAGACCCTCGGGGTAAAGGATTTCGACCCGAAAACTTGTCAGGGCATAAGCAAGAAGGGAAAAAAGATCACCGTCCTTTTCACATTCATCAACTACTGTGACCTCAAGCCCGTTTTCCCCGAAAAAGGAGACACCCGTTATATCTATTCACAGAAGCTGGTCCTTTTCACGGGCATAGCCAAAGACACTCCTCTGAGAAGATTCCTCAGTGACTCTTACAAAATCGTAAAGCATTTCAGCTTTTCCGACCATCACAAGTACAGGTACATGGACATTTCCAGGATAATGGGCGCAGTGAAAACGTTCCCTACAGCTGTTGTCGCGACTACCGAAAAAGACAGCCAGAGGATCCTTGACTACAAAGGCGTTCCCGAGACACTTCAGGAAAGGCTGTTCCAAGTGCCGATACAGGTTTACTTCCTTTCCGACCATGAGAAAGACGTATTCGAGACCACTCTTCTGGACAGTTTGAGGCAGAAAGTGATGGCCACGGAAAATCACATGGATACACAGTCGCGTCCAATTCCCGAGGATTCCCCCTTCAGAATCTAACAATACATTCATGTCGTATCACCATACTACGGAAATGGGAAGGCGGTTTGCCTTCCCATTTCTGTATTCACTTCCCGACTGTCGGATAATGATCACTTCCCTTCGCTGAGAATGTCATTTTGGACACGCACTGATTCTTCATGAATGGCATTGAATACCTGCACAAGGAATTTTTCCGAAAGGCCGTATTCTCCACCTTTTCTCACCATCTCCGACAACAGGGAATCCCATCTTCCTGTCTGAAGGATGGCAATATTGTGGTCCTTCTTGTATTTTCCTATCTTGGCGCTGACCGCCATACGTGATTTCATCGCGAAAAGGATATTCTCGTCAATGACGTCAATCTGCGCCCTCAGTTGGTCGATACCCTCACGATACGCAGCACTGTCGGTATCGTTGTCCCTGACGACGATATCGTTCTCAAGCATATCGATAAGTGCCGACGGGGTGAGTTGCTGCTTCGCATCGGAAAGGGCCACAGCAGGATTGCAATGGGACTCGATCATCAGACCTTCAAGACCGAGGTCCATCGCCCTTTGGGAGAGTTCCGCCAGATATTTGCGGTCTCCGGCCATATGGCTTGGATCGGCGAAGAACGGGAGTTCGGGGAAACGTGTCCTCAGTTCGATGGCTATCCTCCAACCCGGATCGTTACGGTAAGGAATCTTCTCTGATGTAGTGAATCCCCGGTGGATCACTCCCAGTTTTTTGATTCCAGCCTGGTTGAGTCTTTCAAGAGCCCCAATCCAAAGGTCGAGATCGGGATTTACGGGGTTTTTCACGAGAACGGGTATGTCGGTATCCCTGAGGGCGTCGGCGATTTCCTGCATGAGGAAGGGATTGGCGGAAGTACGGGCGCCGACCCATACCATGTCGATGCCGAACTTGATGCATTCATACACATGCTTTTCGCTTGCGACTTCCGTGCAGACATGCATACCGAGTTCGCGTTTGACCCGCTGGAGCCACTTCAGACCGACTGTTCCCACGCCTTCAAAGCTGCCGGGATGAGTACGGGGTTTCCAGATACCGGCTCTGAAGACATGGATGCCCACGTCATTGAGCCCTTTTGCCGTCTCCATCACCTGCTCCTCGGTTTCAGCGCTGCAGGGGCCGGCTATAACCATAGGTCGGGGCAATGTGAAGAATCCCCATTCTGTTGCGGGGACCAAGTCAAGTTTCTGTGCCATATCGTAAATTCGTTTTATCTCTATCTTATGATTTTCTTTATCCTGTTGGCGTCGCATATGAGGGACTCTATCTTTTCGGAATCGAAATCCTCGATCGCATCCCGGAACTCCCTCATCTTTTCGAGATAGGTATCTATCACCTTCAGCACATTCTCCCTGTTTTGGGTGAGAATTGGGACCCACATGTCGGGGCTGCTTTTTGCTAGCCTGACCGTCGAAGAGAAGCCTCCTGAGGCCAGGTCGAATATGTGTTTCTCGTCCTTCTCCTTGTCCAGAACAGTCAGGGCGAGGGCAAACGATGTCACATGGGAAATATGTGAGACATAGGCCGTATGCACGTCGTGATTTTCGGCGTTCATGTATGTCGGCCTCATGTTGAGGGTGTCGTAAAGCTTTTCAACCGTAGCCAAAGCTTTCGGGTCCGATTCTTCGGCATTCGCGAAGATGCAGGCCCTTCCGTCGAAAAGATTCGGCATGGCGGCCCAAGGGCCGGAATACTCCGTTCCGGCCATCGGATGAGTCGCTACGTAACACGCACGGAAAGGATGGTAGTGCACACTCCTCACCATCTGACTCTTGGTCGAACAGGTGTCGATCACTATCTTTCCCTTGGCGTCGGATGCCTGGAAACGGTCCAGAACACGGGGCAGCATCTTCACCGCAGCGCCGACAGGCACGGCGATGACGACAATGTCGCTCCGGTCCACACACTCTTCAAAAGTGACCACTTCGTCGCATAGACCAATGGAAGCGGCGGCAGACGCGTTGACCGGCTCCTTTTCAACTCCCAGAATCTTTTCGGCGAATCCTCTTCTCTTGAGGTCAATCGCCATCGAGCCTCCGATGAGACCCATTCCTATTATTCCGACTATCATTGTCTTTTTCCGTTTTCTACAATTGCGCCGACGCTATCAGCTGCTTCGCTTTGGAGAGCACCTCGGGTTTTGCGCAAAGTGATATTCTTATGTAATTCTCCCCGTTCTTTCCGAAGATGAATCCCGGTGTTATGAACACTCCGCAACTACTGAAGATGGCGTCAGAGACCCTTTCTCCCAAAGAACGTCCGTCCGCCGCCTGAGAAAGGGCGAAGCGGTTATCGGGCGAGACCCTTCCCCAAAGAAAGAGCCCCGATGAAGAGTGGTCATAAGTCGCTCCTATCTCATCGAAGATTTCACCGGCGAGGACTCGTCTTTCCTTATATGAGGCATTCAGGCGGGAGAACCATTCCGGACCTTGCGAAAGGGCTTTCACGGCCGCGAGTTGGAGAGGTTTGAACATTCCGGAATCCATCTGGCTCTTCACCTTCAGAACTTCAGAAATCAAATCCTTGTCTCCGGCGATCATGCCGATCCTCCATCCGGACATATTGTGAGCCTTGCTCAGGGAATTCAGCTCAAGGCAACATTCCTTGGCCCCGGGGACGGAAAGAATGGAAAGAGGCTCGTCATTGAGAATGAAGCTGTAGGGGTTGTCATTGACGACCAAGATCCGGTGCCTCAAAGCGAAATCCACGATCTTGGAATACAGTTCCGCCGAAGCCCTCGCCCCTGTGGGCATGTGAGGATAATTGACCCACATGATTTTTACGCCCGAGAGGTCCATCTTCTCCAAAGCGTCAAAATCAGGCCACCATCCGTTGTCTTCCTTGAGATCATATGTGATGATCTCCGCCTCCACCATCTTCGACGCCGAAGTATATGTCGGATAACCGGGGTCGGGTACCAGAACCTTGTCTCCCGCGTTGATGAAGGCGAGTGAAGTGAGAAGTATTCCCTCTTTCGAGCCTACGAGGGGCTGAATTTCATTGGCCGGATTCAATTGCACACCATAATAACGTTCATACCACGAAGCGAAGGCTTCCCTCAGTTCCGGAAGACCGACATAACTCTGGTAAGCGTGATTGCCGGGCAGTTGCGCGGTCTCGACGAGAGTAAGAATGGCCTCGGACGGAGGCATCCCGTCCGGAGCACCTATGCCGAGGTTGATCACCGGAGGAAGGCCTTCGGCTTTCCTTCTGGAATTCACCTCCGCGATTTGCTTGAGCTTTCTGGAGAAATAATATTCCTGGACACTCCGTGTCCTGTTCGCCGGTCGTATTATCATAACAATGTGTCAGCTTTTTTGTTTGGTCCGAGTCCCGAACGGTATTCCCCGAGTACATCGAGATCTTCGATAAGGGGTCTTGCGGCTGAAAGGGCCTGAGTATATCTCTCGTAGCTGTCGAACTTGATGTCGACATAGAAGAAGTATTGCCACTTCATTCCGGGAATGGGAAGGGACTGGATTCTGGTGAGATTCATGTCGTAGAACGAGAGAATCGTCAAGATATGGGCGAGCGATCCGGGCTTGTGAGGAAGGGTGAAGCAGAGTGTCGCCTTGTTGATCTCTTCTTTCGGTACGCGGATCGAATCGTCAAGAATTAGAAAACGGGTATAATTCTGCTTGTATGTCTCGATGGAAGGCTGGAGGATTTCAAGGCCGAAACGCTCTGCGGCAAGGGTGGACGCGACCGCACCGACACCCTTGAGACCGGATTCGGCAAGTTCTGCGGCACTCTTGGCCGTATCTTCCGACTCGATAAGCTTGATCCAGGGGCACCTTCTCTCAAAGAAGGCACGGGTCTGGTTTATGGCCATGTAATGTGTCCGCACCTCTTTTATATCTTCTATGCTCTGGCCGGGGAGAGCCATGAGGTTCTGATGGATATGGAGGTATACCTCCCCTTTGATTTTCTGGGGATTGCGTCTCAGAAGATCGTAATTGGGAATCAAACCGCCGGAAATGGTATTCTCTATAGCCATGACCGCGGCATCCGCCTCTCCGGCGTCCATCGCCTGGAAAAGGTCATCGAATGTGCTGCATTCCACAATCCCGGGGGAGGATTTGAAATGTTCCTCGTAAAACTTCATTGCCGCTTCCTCATGAAAGCAACCCGAGAAGCCTTGGATAGCGACTCTTTTCATAAACACTTCACTTTGTCAAGTCCGTAAAAAAAGTGGACCGCCCTTTCCCGGACAGTCCACGATATTATTCTAAGCATGGTACACAGGCGTCCGGGCCATTATCGTTTCTGATAATAGTAATAATAAAACCCGAACTCAAAAAATCGTGTACTTGCCATAACGGGAGCAAATATAGGGATTTTTCCGAAAAAACAAGGATACCGGCGCAGAATCCGACAATCCGTTCCAGACTTCAGATATCTCCCCGAAGGACAAACTAAACAGTAAGGATTTCTTTCTCTTTTGCGGCGATGATGGTATCAACTGCCTTGACCTTCTTGTCGGTAACCTTCTGGACTTCCTCTTCTCCCTCCTTCTGGGCATCTTCTGTGATGGTGGAAGCCTTCTGAGCCTTCTTAAGCTGGTCGACAGCGTCACGCCTTGCGTTCCTTATGACAACCTTTGTATTCTCTCCGGCAGCTTTTGCCTTCTTGATGAGGTCCTTTCTCCTTTCCTCCGTGAGGGCAGGGACTACACAACGGATGATTTCACCGTTGTTTGAGGGGGTGAGTCCGAGGTTCGCATCAAGAATGGCCTTCTCGATCTTTCCGATGAGCGACCTCTCCCAAGGCTGGATTGTGATGGTCTTGGCGTCGGGAGTGGTTATGGATGCGACCTGGTTAAGAGGGGTGGCGGATCCGTAGTAATCCACTACCACATTGTTGAAGATGGAAGGATTGGCCTTGCCTACACGGTAGGTCTTGAGATCTTCCTCGAGGAAGTCTATCGAATCCTGCATCTTCTCCTCAGCATTGGAGATAATCTGTTTTGCGTTCTCTGGTAACATCGTATGGTGCAAATTATATGGTTTGACAAAAAGTTATACATGAACAAGCGTTCCCACCTTCTCCCCTTCGAGAAGTTTGGTGAGATTGCCCTTCTGGTTCATATCGAACACGATTATCGGCATGTTGCCCTCACGGCAGAGCGAATATGCCGTCTGGTCCATGACCTTGAGCCTCTTCTCGATAGCCTCATCAAAGGTGAGGGAATCGTATTTCGTTGCGGTGGGATCCTTTTCGGGGTCAGCCGTGTAGACACCATCAACTCTCGTGCCTTTCAGAAGAGCGTCCGCCTTGATTTCAAGAGCCCTGAGCGCAGCACCGGAATCGGTCGTGAAGAAAGGATTGCCCGTTCCGCCGGCGATAAGGGCGACTCCACCTCTTTCCATCACTTCAACGGCGTCATCCCTCATATAATATTTGGCCACGGGTTCCATGGGAGTGGCGGTGAAGACTTTGGCTTCTACGCCCCTTTCACGGATGAACATCGAAAGCGCCAGAGAGTTGATGACGGTCGCAAGCATTCCCATCTTGTCTCCGTCAACACGGTCGAATCCTTTGCCCACACCCTGGAGGCCGCGGAAAATATTTCCGCCTCCATTCACGATCGCGATCTGGAGACCGGCCTTCGCGGCTGATGCTATTTCATCCGCATAAGCGGACAATGAGTCCGTATCAAGACCTTTGCCCTGGGGACCGCCAAGGCTTTCCCCGCTCAATTTGAGAAGTACCCTTTTGTACATGTTTGTAAGAAAAGTTTCCGGAAAAACGTCAATTCTATAATCTGTGACAGGGTTTCCCCCGTAATGGAAACAAATTTCCGAAATTATTATGAAACTTGCAAGAAACGTTCTATATTTGCATTATTGGATCCCTCTAAGGAATAAAATTTCAAACACTATATGGCAAACGCATTCCATTATTCAATCGGAAAGAAAGTGATTCAGGCGGTAAGTGGTGCATTCCTCATCATCTTCCTTCTTCTTCACGGAACCATCAATTTCTTCTCCGTCATTGATTCTTTCACAGGCAAGTTCGGTGCCGCTGACGGTCTTTTCATGAAAGGTTGCGAATTCATGGCGCTCCCTATCGTGGACATCATGGTTCCCGTTCTCGCCCTCGGTTTCCTTGTCCATATCGGATACGGAATCTACCTCACCTGGTACAACAACAAGGCACGTGGCGGATACAAACGTTACGAGGTTGCCAGCAAGGCCGCTGCCGACTCATGGTCAGCCAAGAACATGTTCGTTCTCGGTATCGTCATCCTCGGTCTCCTGTTCTTCCACCTTACCCATTTCTGGGCCAAGATGCAGCTTCGCGATTTCACCGGCGGTGTAGCCGAAGATCCTTACGTACTCCTTACCACCACCTTCGGACGATGGTGGGTCCTGGTGATATATCTCATCTGGTTCGTGGCAATATGGCTTCACCTCTGCCATGGATTCTGGAGCATGTTCCAGTCAGTGGGTTGGAATAACCAGATCTGGATGAAGAGACTCAAAGTAATAGGCGTAATTGTGGCCACATTGATCATTCTGCTGTTCGTCGCTGCTGCCGTCAATGCCTTCCTTCAGGCAAAGATGATAATATAGCCGATTTCAGCATAACGGAAATAAAGGGGCTGGCCACAGGGCCGGTCCCTTATTTTATTGTTTATTCTCACAAAAGATATATCTTTACAACCCAATAAAAACACTTACAATGAGACAGAAAAAATTTATGCTCCCCGAGAGCGAGATCCCCACTCACTACTTCAACATCCAGGCGGTTATGCCCAACAAGCCCCAGCCGTTCCTGAACCCAGCAACCCGCGAACCTCTGAAACCGGAGGACCTGTATCCGATCTTCTGCAAGGCCTGCGCTGACCAGGAATTGAACCAGACCGACGAATGGATACCTATCCCCGAGGCCATCCGCGAACAGTACAGCGCCTACAGATGCACTCCCCTCGTGAGAGCATACGAACTTGAGGAAGCACTCGGCACGCCCGCGCACATCTATTTCAAGAACGAATCCGTAAGTCCCGCAGGAAGCCATAAGCTGAATTCCGCGATCGCCCAGGCATACTATGCCAAGGAGCAGGGCGTCACGAATCTCACCACCGAGACCGGAGCCGGCCAATGGGGTGGAGCACTTTCCTATGCCACAAAGAAGTTCGGCATCGACTGCGCCGTATACATGGTGAAGGTAAGCTATGAGCAGAAGCCTTACCGCCGTTCCATCATGCAGACCTTCGGTGCGGCAATCACTCCTTCCCCTTCCATGTCGACAAGGGCCGGAAAGGATATCCTCACCAGGAATCCCAACGACCGCGGATCCTTGGGATGCGCGATTTCCGAAGCTATCGAACTTGCCGTATCCACTCCCAACTGCAAATATGCTCTCGGTTCCGTTCTCAACCACGTATGTCTCCACCAGACCGTCATCGGTCTTGAGGCAGAGAAGCAGATGGAGCTTGCCGGAGAATACCCCGACATCGTGATCGCCTGCTTCGGAGGCGGATCCAATTTCTCCGGAATCGCTTTCCCGTTCATGAGGCACAATATCCAGGACGGAAAGAAGACAAGGTTCATCGCGGCAGAGCCATATTCCTGCCCGAAACTCACCCGCGGAAAATTCGAGTACGACTTCGGTGACGAGGCGGGTATGACTCCTCTTCTCCCCATGTTCACCCTCGGACATACCTTCAAGCCCGCATCTATCCATGCCGGTGGTCTGCGTTACCACGGAGCAGGTGTCATCCTCTCCCAGCTGATGAAGGACGGCTTCATGGAGGCAGTCGACATCGAGCAGCTCGATTCCTTCAATGCCGGTGTGCTCTTCGCCCGTACGGAAGGTATCATCCCCGCTCCCGAATCCTGCCACGCTATCGCCGCCACGATCAAGGAGGCCCTCAAATGCAAGGAGACCGGTGAAAAGAAGACCATCCTCTTCAACCTCTCCGGACACGGCTTCGTGGACATGGGTGCTTACGACCAGTATTTCTCCGGCGAGATGCAGAACTACCACGTCTCAGACGAAGATCTCAAGAAGTTCATCCAAAGCGCTGATGAACTGAACAAATAGTTTTGGACTTATCCGATTTGAGGGGCTGACGGATTCCGTTCAGCCCCTTTTCGTCCCATGGAGTGACAACATGAGGAAACCTTTGCACTTTTTGTCATATTTTTTGACTTTGGCCGTGAATTTGCTATATTGCCAAATGGTTCTCCTCCTTCCAAGGAGCGGGTGCCGTCAACATCATTACAACACTTAAAACACACAATACCATGAAAGCAGAATCTTTATTCGCATTGCTGTCCGGTGTCGCTGCCGGTGCAATCCTCGGAATCCTTTTTGCTCCCGACAAAGGTGAAGAAACCCGCGAGAAAATCAAGAAAGTCGCTTCTGAAGGTTACGACAACCTCAAAGACATCACCGAAGAGACCGCACACGACCTCCATGTCAGGGCCCGCTATGCACGTAAGGAAATGAACGCCCTCAAGAAGACTCTCGCCGAGCAGGGTGCATCATTCAAGGAGGACGCAAAGGCCAAGATCCTCGAGCAGCTCGACCGTCTTGAGAAGGCACTGGCGAAAGAAGAGGAAATCATCGAAGAGCAGGATACCGCTGAGGCATAGTGTTATGGGGGAGTTCACAAAGCCGATGGAAAATCTTGGCAAGGACGCCAAGGAATACGTCGATCTGAGGGTCGATGACCTGAAGCTGCGTACCGTGAAGGGGTTGTCCCTTTCACTGAACCAACTCCTCTCGATGATCCTGGTACTGTTCTGCGGCTCAATCGTGCTGCTGGCCCTGGCGTTCGGCATAATTCTTCTCCTGGGACAGGCGATCGGAAGTTATGCGGGCGGAGCTCTCATAATAGCCGCCATATTCGCTGTGGTGACATTCGTCCTGTGGAAGATGAAGGACAAACTGTTTCTGAACACCTTTGTCAAACTCTTCGTGGATCTGTTCTTCGAGAAAGACGAAGACGAAGAGGAGGACAATGAAAAGAAAGAGGAGGCCCAGGCATGATAGAATACAAGGACATCAAAAACTTGGAGGACCTGGACAAGGCCCACAAGCAGCTTCAACAGAAACTGAAGAAGAAGGAAAAACGCATTTCAAAGGATGTAGTGGGAGTCAAGGACTCCTTCACTCCGGTGAATTTGTTCGCGGCAGGTCTCCGCAAAGCGTCACCTGAAGTCCCGCTTGATCTGTACCTTCTCAACTTCGTGAGAAAACTCAAAAGAAGAATCAGGACTTTATAGTCCCGGAAGACCGGATCCTATATGGGTCCGGTCTTTTCTTTGAGCCACTCGGAAACTTCGGAAGGAAGCCTCGGGGACAGAGTCCGGTAAACGGTGGCATTGTACTCATTGAGCCAGTCGATCTCCCTCCTGTCCAAAAGTTCCTTCACAATAGGAGACGTGTCGAAATGACACAGGGTAAGGGTTTCGAAGGCATACCATTTCCCGAAATCGTTCGTGCCCGCTTCCACCGTCAGAAGGAGATTCTCATGCCTCACGCCGTGAAGGCCTTCCCTGTATATGCCGGGCTCATCGGAAGTGACCATACCGGGCAACAGAGGCTGGCTGTTGAAGTTCTGACGGATATCCTGCGGCCCTTCATGCACGCACAGATAGAAACCGATCCCGTGACCTGTCCCGTGACCGAAGGAGCGCTTCCTCTGCCATAGGGGGTTGCGGGCCAAGGCATCCAACTGGCATCCCGCAGTTCCGGCAGGGAAAACGGCCATGGCCAAATCTATCATACCCTTGAGGACAAGGGTATAGTCCTCTTTCTCCAATGGAGTACAGGGCCCCAAGGGAACCGTCCTCGTTATGTCGGTTGTTCCGAAAAGATACTGCCCGCCCGAATCACAAAGATACAGGCCATGATTCTCCAGTATGGGAGCGTCCTCCCTCGGTGTCATATAATGAGGAAGCGCCGCGCCGCACCCGTATGCGGAAATGGTCTCGAAACTGTCTCCCCTGTATCCCGAAATGCTTTCCCGCAATGAACCCAGCATAAGGGCGGCGTCCCATTCGGTAACGGGATATCCTTGTTCCATCTGGCAATCGAGCCAATAGAGGAATCTCTCCATGGCCAAACCGTCCTCGAAGTGGGCTTCCTTCATCCCCTCGATTTCGGTAGGATTCTTGACAGCCTTCCATAGCGGAACGGGAGAAGGCCGATATATGACCTTGCCTGCCATGGATCCCCCTTCCAGTGTTCCGTAAAGATTATGGTTGAGGGACGAGGGATCGACCCAGATTCCGCGTTCAGCGTCCAAAGAAGCCAAGGCAAAACCCACATCGTCGTACTCCTCGATACTTATGTCATCACCTTTCAGCTCCATGAAACTGTCCCTGGTCTCATCATCAAGTGCGGAATAGGTGTTTTTGCGCACGAACCATTGTACGGAATCAAGCGTGACCAGAAGATATGAAATCACCACCGGATTGTAGGCGATGTCGTTTCCGCGGACATTCAGTACCCAGGCGATTTCATCGAGGGAAGTGAGAAGGATGGCGTCGCAGGAATTCCTGAGAAGGAACTTCCTGAGCATCGTGATCCTTTCGGAGCGCGACTGGCCGGTAATGTCTTCACCGAGAGTTATGATCGGTGTTTCGGGAATAGATGGACGGTCACTCCAGAAGTTGTCCATGAAATCCGGAGCGTCCACGATCCTGAAGGAAAGTTCGTCTTCCTCCGCCTCGCGACAATCCTTCCTGCCGGAGGATACGAAAGCAGAAGCGATGTGCTTTACGGAACTGACCGTCTGGGACAACCCGTCCACGGCAACGGTGATCCTGCTTTTTTCCGGAGGGAATGCGTACTCAGCCAGCCACTGGGGAATCGGAATCTGTTCCGGCACTCTCATCTTGTGGAGTTCGATTCCCGTTCCAGGAAGGTCCTTTCCCGCTTGTATGAAGTACCTCGTGTCCGTCCAAAGGCCGGCATGATCCGCCGTGATGACGATATCACCGGCTTCCCCTGAAAAGCCGCTCACCCATTCGACCTGTTTCCATCTGGGAGAGGGATACTCGCTGTTATGGGGGTCGGACCCCGTTATGATAACCGCATCCCAACCGCGGGAAGCCATCATTTCCCTGATGGCCTCGACTCTTGTGAAGTACTTGTTCATTGTTCTTGTTGAAAGATTCTCCACAAGATACGGAATAATAACGGAATAGCCTACAGCAGTTCCCTAATAATGCTGTCCGAAGTGAAGAAATGATCTTCGGGGATGCGTATGACGGACCCCGATGATATGATGGAACCTTCATTCAACATCCTCCGGACATTGTTCCGGCCGCACAAGCGGACGAGTTCTTCTTCCGATATCCCTTTTGCGGTCCTCAGAGAAAGCATGACCCGTTCGACACGGAGATCCTCATCCGAAAGTATTTCATTGGAGGATGAGTATGAAGGGACCGTTTCTGAATTCCACCTCCGCTCCCTTTCTCCGACAAGAGAGTGGGCCCCGGGGCCGAGCCCTACATAAGGGGCTCTTCGCCAATAGGCAGAATTATGGATGGCCTCCTTTCCGGGTTTTGAGAAGTTCGATACCTCGTAATGAACATATCCGGCATCGGAAAGTTTCCTGCAGAGGATGCGATATTGACGTTCGCATTGGGCGTCGTCCGCCTCGGAGTATTTTCCGGTTGAGACCATTTCATCGAGGACGCTGCCTTCTTCGACCGAAAGCTGATATGCCGAGATGTGCTCCGGAGAAAGAGAAAGGGTCTTTTCAAGGGTATCTTCCCACATTTCGTCGGACAGGCCCTTTATCCCGGAGATAAGATCAAGGCTGAGATTGGTGAAGCCGGCCTCACGGATCAGCTCAACGGCCTTTTCGGCATCGGAGGATGAATGACGTCGTCCCATCCAACGGAGAATACCGTCATCGAACGACTGCACACCCATGCTTATGCGATTGATCCCAAGTTTCCTGAGCCCTTCCAGATACGGAAGGCCACCTTTCACTATGTCATCAGGATTCACCTCGACGGTGAACTCTTCAAACGTCTCTTCTCCCTTTTTCCCGCAAATTTCCCTTATGCGGTTCACCACTTGCCCCAAAACGGAAAGGGGCAGCACCGATGGGGTGCCGCCTCCTATATATAACGTATCTGTTCCAATCGAGGAAAGGATTTCATCCTTGCGCGAAAGCGCTTCCGCGCAAACCGCTTCCGCCCACTGCTCCACTGCCTTGACTCCTCCGCATCTTGATAGCGACTCGGAATAGAACCCGCAATAGATGCAGAATGACTTACAGAAAGGGACGTGAACGTAAATCATCGCTATCTGAGCATCAGCTCAGCGGATCCGAGGAATGACTGCTCGGTATAAACCTCGACGGTATAGATACCCTTGACGTAGGATTCAATCTCGTTGAGGTAGATGGAAAGGTCAACTTCTGCACCTTCGTAGTCAACTTCTCGGGAAGCGGAAGCGACCATGGTCTCGCCGTTGAAAGTGAAGGATGTCCTTACACTGTTGGTGAGGATGATTCCCTCGGGATCCTTGACACGGATGTAAACACGGATCGGACCTTTGGGAGCAAGGTCATTCTCAACAAGACTGAGCGAAGTCATAAGTCTTACTACACGGCTGCTTCGGTCTGTGACTTTATCCGTGGAGTTGTATGCGTTGATGGTTATGCCTCTCGCCTTGATGACGGATCCCGCTGCGACCTGACCGGTGAGAGACTCGACCTGTTGGGTGAGCTCCTCATTAGCCTTTTTGCTCTCTGCGGCTTCCTTTCTCGCCGCCGCCACATCCGCCGTCAACTGGTGGTTGAGGGTGTTGAGGGAGTCAATCTGCACGATATAGTTGCGCATGATTGAACGGAGAGTTCCGAGCTCCTTCTCATATTGCCTCATCTTGGAACGGTTTGTGGCATCAGTAGCCTTTATCTTCTCTATGAGCTGAGCCACCTCGGCCCTTGAAGTGTCGAGTTGGGAATTTATGTTGTCATAATCGGAAGAAAGGCTTTCATAATCCTTCTGCAGATCCTCCATCTGTTTGATAAGGTCCTGCTTCTCGTCATTCAGTTCCTCTACAAGGGCGTAGAACGAACCCGAATTCGGGTTCTCCGAATCCGTGTTGATGAGTTTGCGGACAGACGCCTGACGGAACTGGAGATAGCCCAGGATTCCGACAAGTGCGACACAGAGTGCCCCAAGAACCCAAACAGCAGTCTTTAAAGACTGATTCTTCTTCTCTTTTTCTTCGCGTGCTATACGCTCTAGCGGATCTTCTGCCATAATGCAAAGGTTTATTTGATTGCGAGGATATCCTCATTGTGTGCAAAGGTACAAAATTCATGCAATTCTTTATCATGTTAAACAAGACCGGAATATACGGTGAACACATGACAAGTATTATGTATTTTTATTATTTTTGTCTTGTTGGATGCCATTCATCCCGCACTCGCACCATGAAATACCTTATAAGAGCCATCAAGTACTTCGCATATCTTATCATTCTGATATTGATAATGCTGGGAATCCTCATAGCCATTGGCTACGCTGAGCCCGACGTGAACAGCCTTTTCAGAAACGGTACCCAATCCGTTCTTATGATTCTGGTGATGCTGGCGTTCCTTGCAGCCATTTACCCCAATTTCGGGTTCATGAAAAAGGACGTCATCATTCCCGGGGAATACGGGGAAATCCGTGACACCGTCATCAAAGCAATGGAAGAAAGGGGCTACCTCCTCGAAACAGAAGACGGGGAGAATCTCACATTCCGTAGAAGGGATTTCGTAAGCAAACTCACCAGAATGTTCGAAGACAGAATCACTCTTTCACGTGACATCTCCGGCTTCAGGATGGAAGGCCTCAGAAAAGATGTCGTAAGAATGGTTTACGCGATTGAAAACAAGGCAAGGAACGATATTTGATTGTCTTTCCTTTGCTCAACAATAACACTTAAAACATCAAGCCCATGGAAGAAGAATTGAAAGTCGTTGCTACGTTCACCGACCAGATAAGCGCAGAACTGGCTGCGGGACTTCTCCGTGAAAGCGGAATCCCCGCACAGATATTCGGGCAGACATCTTCCTACCCCAGTATCAACTGGGCGCTTAATGAGGTGGAAGTGAAGGTGAATGCCGAAGACTACGAAGCGGCGAAAGCTCTTTTGGAAGCCAAGCCGGAAGAAACTGAAGGAGAATGATCCTTCCCGTGACGGCCAGGGATCATTCCTCTGAATTGATCTTGTCGGCCGCGGCGCAAAGCATCCCGTAAAAATCCTCCCCGTATTGGCGGATTATGGGATCCTTCAAGAATTGATACACCCTGATGCCTTCGCGTTTTCCTTTCGCGAAGGCATCTTTGCATATATCCCACCGGTGAAGATTGAGGGCTTCTCCACCGCCCGGCATCCGGGTAACCCTAATCGGGTAAAGTTGGCAGGAGATGGGTTTACGGAAGTCTCCCTTGCCCTGGAACCATCTGCGCTCCATTGAACAGAAACAGTTCCCGGGACCTTCGAAGAAGCAGTAAGCGCATTCCTCCGATCCTTTGCAAAGGGGTGTTACAAGGTCCCCGTCACGATCGATGTCGAAAAAGCCCTTTTCGTCTACAGCGGCTCTGCCCTTAGGTTGCATAAGGTCGGAATAATGGGGATAATTCCGTTCCAAGGACTCAAGTTCTTCCTCCAGAAGCGGTGCCCCGCTGTCTCCGACCACGCAGCATTTGCCGCGGCACACTTCATAATCGCATGCGAAATATTCCGTCACGACTTCCTCTGAAATGAGGACATCTCCTATCTGTACTATTGTTCCGAAATCTTCTCTTGCCATCAGTTTTCCTTTTCTTCGTTTTGCACGTATTCCATATCCTCTTCCTCTTTGATAGCCTCCTCTTCACGGAGGAGTTCCTGCTCGGAAAGCTCCTTCATCCGGGCGGCACCCTCCTCTATCTTCACCGTATCCCATGATGAGTCATCCACGGGCTTCTCTCCTCCCATGAAGAGATAACGGTAATATGCCGCATGTCCGGTGGTGTCCGACTCGGGCACAGGTATAGGCCCGACTTCGGGATAGCTGTTTTCCTTGACGGGAGGATCGACAACAACCTCACCGGGAGGATCTTTCCTCACGACATATTCGGCGATGGCTCCTTCGGAAAGGGCCTTGAGCATGGATTCCACCTTTTGCGATGTCACCGAATTGATCTTCTCGGATTGGTTGCTCATAAGATCTTTCCCGTATGAGTACCTGAGTACCATCATGTCGATGATCTTCTCGGGATCCGTTTTCCAGGAAGAGGCCGAATTGCTTATCATCGTCTTTCCCGCCTTCATAAGATTTGTGTCGACTTTCATGTTTCCGGCCTTCCTGATCGCGCCGTTGATTCTCTGGAGCATTTCATCCGAAGAGAGTTCCGGCATGAGCGAAGCGGGCAATCCTTCCGGATCGGAAGGTTGCATCGACATGGTCATATAGAACCTTTCCTCGGGGAAAAGGTTGAAATGCCAATCCGAGGTGACGTACCATCCGGCCTTGGCTACCTCGTCCGCAATGGCGTCTTCCATCAGATAGGCCGCGAATTCCCCGGCGAGAAGATTGTCGATCGTATAATCAGCCGCCGCGCTGAAAGCTATATCAACCGACGGAACAGGACCTTCGGCATATTTGACCGAAGTTCCCGGGACGGGGGATGACTGGCTGCGGGTTCTGAATGTGGCCACCTTTTCCGTACCGAAGCCGCCCATATATTGGACCAGCATCTTCTTGAGGGCGGTTTCGGAGAAGTTTCCGACGATAATGAACACTCCGTCGTTCATCTTGGAGAACTGGTCCGTGAAGAATCTTTCGCACCGCCTGTTGAAATCGCCCGAAAGCTCGATCGGACGCTTGTATGGTGAGTAGTCGGATCCCGGTGAAAGAAGGCTGTCGAGAACTCCCCTCTTCCATTCGATGCCCCCAAGGGCCATATCCCGGCGCAGCATTTCGTTGCGGCGGTAAGATTCGTAGGACCGCTGGTTTATCTCCCTTTCATTGGCCAACGCCAGAAGGGATTTCATCACAAGGTTCAGTCTCTCCGAGGGAGCGTATCCGCTGATCCTGAAATCCGATACGGTGACATCGGCGTTCATCGTGATGCCGTTCGCCGTCAGCATGTCCCTGAACCGGTTCGAAGAAATGCCGGCCACATTGTCCTGCCAAAGCATGTCCGATATGTAAGCGCCTTCTCCGGTCCGGAGATTGGGCACACCGGAATATCCCCCCTTGAGGAGCCACATATAATGGAAGATGTCCTTCGTATCGATCTTCTTGAATATCACTTTTATTCCGTTGGAGAATGTCCACACCCTCCCTCCGGACAGGGGCTCGGGATTGTCTATGCTGATTTTTACCTTCTGAAGAGTTTTCTTCAATTTCAATGTGTCAGCATTGTCCACAACATAGGGCTCCGAAGCCATGAATGTCCTCTCGGTCCATGTCCTGTCGAAAACCTTCAGAAGTCCTTCGGCCTCCGGGTCGTCTGAACAGAGGTCAAGAGTAAGATTCTTGCTCCTGTCCAGAAGAGCCTGCACGAAATTGTTGAAAAGTCTTGTGCTCTCTTCGTTGGAGAGATTCTTCCCGGTGAAGAACTTGAGTTGTTCGGACTGCGAAGCCAAAGAGGACCCGTAGAGGAATGCCGATATGCACTGGTCGAGATAGTAGCTGTTCGGCAGGGCGTCGCCCTTGTTCTCCACAAGCTTTGCCATGCTGTTTTCGGTCATGGCGTCCAGATACTCTTCCTCGGTCACTCCCTCCCTGTCGAGATCGGCAAGGACACGGGCGAGAGTTTCAGTGGCGCTCTGAAGACACGACCTCTCGGTAGTGACGCTGATACGGTAGTGCTCGTCACCGGAGACTTCCGCTCCTGAGATGTACCGGAAATCCACCGACGCCATAGGGATATTACCTTCCCGAAGTGCTTTCTTGATCCGCTTCCGGAGAATGATGCCGAGCTCCGCGGCATATTTTTGGGATACGAGCGGCTGGACGGTCTCCATGTCTTCACGGGGAGTTCTCGGGGAGGAATAGTCCACCGTGACGGACGCGGTCCGCGGAGACGGGGCGGGACCGACGGATACCGATGCCCGCTGTTTCGCCCTCCAGCTGTAGAAACTGTCCGTACCGTATGCCTTCTGCTTACCCACCAGCATCGAAAGCATGAACATCTTGCCCAGGACAACTGAGGCGTCGATATCGCCTGCTATAACGATCGCCTGGTTTTGCGGAGCATAAAGATCCGTCATCCGGTCCCGGTCTTTTCCGATGATGTCGAAAATCAACAGTAGGGTGGAATCTATCGCACTCGTCTTCAGCGGGAGATCAATCTCGTTGAACCTGTAGATGGTCGCATCTTCCTTGACATCGACGTAGCCTTCCTTTCCGGGCCAAAGTCCGTTCGAAGCCATGAACTCCTGGGGGGAAAGATCCGTAAAATGCGACACATCGGTGAGAGATCCCCTGGCTATCACCACCGAAGAACCCGCCTCTTTGAGGCTCTCCATGCCGGTTCCGACTTTTTGTACAAGAGCTATATCGACCTTCCCCTTTTGGGTGTCATTGGTTACTACATAATAATTTACGCCATTCTCAAGAGCCCCTGTATGAATTTTTGAAGACTTGGGGAGCTTTGGAAGTGGTGACGCTGGCACAATTATTGGAAATAAGCAAACCAGAAGCATTACCGCGGCTAGGCGCTTCAACCTGCTGTAAATGTCCGACTTCGATATTTTATAGTGTAGAACTGCCATTTTGCCGTCTTTTGCGCAAAATTAAACTTATTTTTTACTATTTTTGTCGCTTGTGCGAACGAATATCACATAAAAAAAACTTTATAGACATGAAAAAAGTATTTCTCGCTTTGGCTGCAATCATGATGTCAGCCGCATTCGTGTCCGCTCAGGACCTCGCTACTGCAACTGAGACCTACAATAATGGGGCCTCACAACTCGCAGAAGGTGACAGGGCTGCCGCATTAGCATCTTTCCAGGATGCACTCAAGGCCGCTGAGGCTTTGGGCGAAGAGGGTGCGGAAATTGTCGCCAACTGCAAGAACGTCATTCCCGCCGTTGTCCTTTCAATGGGCAAGGAACTCTACAATGAAAAAGACTTCACCGCCGCTGCCGACAAATTCCAGGAGGCCGTAAAGATCGCCAAGGAGTACGGAAACGACGAAGTTGAGCTCGAGGCTGAACCCCTTATCCCCGCTTCTTATTTCGCAGGCGGTAGGGCCGCTATCCAGGCAAAAGATATGGCCGGTGCAGCTGAACTCCTCAAGAAGGCAGTTGAAATCGATCCCGCCTACAGCAACGGAAACGCAGCCCTCTATCTCGGACAGGCTCTCAACGCCGCCGGTGATGTAGCCGGAGCTAAAGAGGCTTTCAACCTCGCTATGGCCAACGGTCAGGAAGAGACCGCAAAGAAGCAGCTCGGCAACATCGTCCTCAAGGAGGCACAGGCCGCTCTCAAAGACGGAAAGAACGCTGACGTTGTCACAATGATCAACGAGGCTGACGAAAACGGTCTCATCTCCAACGCCGCAGCTTACCAGCTCGCCGCTTCCGCTTCACAGAAGCTCAACAAGACCGCCGACGCCATCAAGTTCTACGAGAAGTTCCTCGAGGCTGATCCCAAGAACAAGAACTTCGGTGCCATCGCTTACACCGTAGGTGCTCTCTATCAGGGACAGAAGAACAACGCAAAGGCTCTCGAGTTCTACAAGAAGGCCGTCACCGCAGGTTATGCTGACGCCCAGAAGATGGTAGACGCTCTCAGCAAGTAATATCTTTCAGCGGGCCACATTCATGACGCATCTTGAACTGCTGGCTCCCGCCAGAAACCTTCAAATCGGCATCGCAGCCATAGACTGCGGTGCCGATGCCGTTTATATCGCCGGTCCCGGATTCGGGGCCAGGCACTCCGCCGGAAACTCAATTGATGATATCCGTGAGCTCTGCTCTTATGCGCACCGTTTCGGAGTGAGAATATTCGTTACGGTAAACACCATCCTCTTCGATGACGAACTGAAGGAAGCCGGGGACATGATGGAGGAGCTCGCCAAGGCAGGTGCTGACGCCTTCATCGTCCAGGATCTCGCAGTAGCCTCGCTGGCGAAAGAAAGAGGGATCGGCATTCCACTGCACGCTTCTACACAATGCGCAATAAGGACTCCGGAAGATGCCCTCCGCTACGAAAAACTGGGATTCTCGAGACTGGTCCTCGAGAGGCAGATGTCCCTGGAGAGGATCCGCCAAATAAGGCAGGCGGTTGACACCGAGATCGAGTTCTTCGTGCACGGAGCGCTTTGCGTATGCTACAGCGGACAATGCTACCTCTCCGAAAACATCGAAGGGAGAAGCGCCAACCGGGGTGAATGCATCCAGGCGTGCCGGTCAAGATACGATCTTCTCGACGGGGACGGTCATGTCCTTGTCAAGGACAAAGCCCTCCTCTCCCTGAAAGACTACGACCTACTCGACAGATTGGGAGAGTTGGCTGATGCGGGGGTCTGCTCCTTCAAAATCGAAGGACGTCTGAAGAACATCTCGTATGTCCGGAACGTCGTCAGGGAGTATTCACTGGAACTGGACCGTCTCATTGAAAAGTACCCCGGAAAATGGTGCCGCTCTTCTTTCGGAGAGGTCACGAAAGGATTCTCACCGAAAAAGGGACGCACATTCAACCGCGGATATACCGACCTGTTCATAGACGGGACCAAACGCAGGGGATGGTCTTCCATGGACGCCCCTAAGGGAATGGGAGAGGAGATCGGAACGGTCGATTCCCTCAAGGCGAACCGCGACGGAAGCTTCACTCTCATCCTGAAACCCGCGAAGGGCATCGATCCGAATGATCTCGATTTGGCCAACGGGGACGGATTCAGCATCCTCCGGGGAAGGGATATAATAGGATTCAGGGGCGATGTCTGCAAAGGCCTATCCATCACCTACAGGAGCGAAAAACAAATCCGCAAGGGGGACCGCATCTGGAGGAATCTGAGCCAAAGATTCGAAAAGGAGATGGACACCAATCCCTGTGTAAGGCAAATAAACGTTACCGTCACCCTCTCATCCCGTAACAACGGAAACGGACCTGTCCTTGAAGCGACAGGAATCAGCGAGGATGGAAGAAGCGTCTCGGTTTCAGCATCATCCGGGGATTTGGCGAGGAATCCCGAACAGATGAAAAGGACACTGGCGGCCCAGATAAGCAAAAACACCGGCATCTATGCCTTCAGGTGCGAGGGTACTGAAAAACTGCCTGAGGATATTCCTTTCCTCACGACTTCGGCCATCAATGAACTGAGAAGGTCCCTTGCCGAAGAATTGGACTCCATTCCGTGCAAGCCGATACCCATGAAGATGTCTTCTCCCCTTCCTGAAGAGGGAGAGGTTTTCAGCGGGAAAATCTCATACAAGGCCAATTGCTCGAATTCCCTTTCCAAAAAGGCTTACTCTTCTTTGGGAGCGTCCGCTGTTGACGACGCCTATGAGTTGTCACACAAGAAGGATGCGGAACTAATGCGAAGCAAATACTGCATACGCTTTGAAACGGGAATGTGCCCTGTCCACCAGGGGGCCAAAAGCAAAGGGCCGCTGTTCCTTCTGAACAACGGCCGCAGATTCATTCTTGAATTCGACTGCAGGAATTGTGAAATGGTGGTGAAAGAGGATCACCGCTTGTAGATCACGAACCTGTTCTTGTCATAGAAATCCTTTATCATCTCGGTGGAAGGGAAGCCGCTTTCCTTGAAAAGGCCTTCCGTCTGGGGTCCGAGAACTTCATTGATTTCCGTAAGGCCCATCCCTTCATGGGTAAGCAGCCTCTCACTCCAGCGGGCTATCGCCCTATAAAACACGAGAGGGTCATCATCAGGGACGAAAAGCGCGGATGAAGGCTCATAATCCAGGACATTCTTCCTCAGAAGCGGTTTCTCCTTATCCATTATATAAGGAGGGTTGCTGAGGACAAGGTCGAACGGACCGTATCCGAAATCCTGCTCCGTATCCAGGACATCGGCCTTGACGAAAAGTGGAGCCTTGGCGTCCTCGGCCTCCTTTATCTTCTGCGTGAAATCCTGTGAACGTGCCACCGACAGGGCCTCCTCCGAGATGTCAACCCCGACAACGGTCGCTCCGGGTATCGCCAACGCCACGGTCCAGGCTATGCACCCGGAACCAGTGCACAGGTCCAGAATCCTTACCGGTTCCGCCTTCTTTCCATATGGAATCCTCATTCTCCTGATACGGTTCCCGATCTTGATGGCGGTACGGCACAGGAGTTCAGTTTCAGGACGCGGTATCAGCACCCCCTTGTTCACCTTGAAATCATGCCCGCAGAACTCGACGTGACCGGTAACGTATTGGATGGGTTCACCGCCCTTGAGCCTTTCGAGCGCGGCGGTCAAAGGAGCCTCTTTTGACTGGGCTATCTCATAGGACGGTTCCACGATATGGGTGTAGTTCTTCGTACCCAGGATATGTTCACACAGGATGAGCACGATGGTGCGGGCTTCCGCGGTGGGATACAATCCCTCCAGGGCAGCCGTACCGTCTTTTATGAACTGGGAAAGAAGCATCAGGAACCGTCTACGTTTTAAGAATTCTCGATTATCGTGGTGAGGAAATCGGTGATGTCAAGACCGGCGGCACGGACCATCTTCGGCACAAGCGACGCATTGGTCATACCGGGGATGATGTTGACCTCGAGGAAATAGAGCCCGTCCTCCCCATAGATGTAATCAATCCTCACCAGACCTTTGCAACCGAGATGATGATATATCTTCTTGGTGGTCTCCTGGATGAAGGAGGATTTCTCCTGGCTAATGGGAGCGGGGCAGATTTCGCGGCTCAGGCCGTTGTACTTCGCCTCGTAGTCAAAATACTCGTTGTCAGTCACGATCTGGATGACGGGGAGAGTCTTGATTTCCCCGCCGTCAATGTATGCGGCGCAGGTGAACTCCTCTCCGGGAATAGCCTTCTCGACAATGACAGTAGGTCCTTCCGAGAAAGCGTAACGGATGGCTTTGGGAAGGTCCTCTTCCTTCTTCACCTTGGTGATACCGAAGCTGGATCCACCGTTGGTGGGCTTGACGAAAAGCGGGAGTCCGAGTTTTTCGACGGCGGCTTTGGAGAAGGCCTCAATGTCATGACCCTTGCGTACGAAAGTGTCAGGGGAAAGCTTCACGAAGTCAACGTCCCTGAGATAGCTCTTGCAGGAATACTTGTCGAACACGACAGTGGTGACGAAAGCGTTGCAGCTGCTGAAAGGAACACCCAGCATCTCAAGATATCCCTGAAGCTGTCCGGTTTCACCGGGAGCTCCGTGCTGCATTATGTATGCGTAATCGAACTTTATCTTCTCACCGTACACATTTACGGAGAAATCGTTCTTGCTGACTTCGGGACGGGCCATTTCGGGGAAAGCGACCCTCATCGAATTCTTTTTCTTGAAAGCGACGAGCTGCCACTTGCCGAATCTGGCGAATATCTCATAAACATTGTACTCGGTTTCGTCGATATGGGAAGCCGTGTACTCCCCGCTACGGCAAGACACCTCCCACTCGGAGGAATCGCTTCCGTAGATTACCGCGATGTTGTTGTATTTTCCCATGGATGGTGATATGGATATGTACTAGTCGAAATAAAAATCTGTCTCCTTCTCCTCCTGCGATGTTGTCGCATCGGAGTCCCCTCCGGTACAGTTGAGATCAACGTCGAATCCCGCCGGCTGGATGAACTTGTCGCTCTCGGATATTCCCAAAGAGCCGTCCTTGAGGACCTTGTTCATCCATATGCCCCAGATGGGGAGCGCCATGTTGGAACCGCCTCCCAGGGCAAGGGACTGGAAATGGACCTGACGGTCCTCTCCTCCAACCCAGATTCCCGCTGTGATTGAGGGGGTATAACCGATGAACCAACCGTCGGAGTTGTCATTCGTCGTTCCGGTCTTGCCACCGATTTCTCCCCTGAGGGCATATTTGCCGCGAAGACGGGAACCCGTTCCGCTTGTGATGACGCTCTGCATCATGTTCGCCATGAGGAAGGCGGTCTGCTCACTGATGGCCTCCCGCTTCCTGTTGGTGAATTCGGTAACAACGTTGCCCTGGTTGTCTTCGATCCTGGTGACGAACATCGGAGAGATATAGACACCCTTCGAAGGGAAGGTGTTGTACGCTGAGACCATTTCATAGACGGAAATATCGGCCGAACCGACGCAAAGCGAGGGAACGGCCTCAAGATGGCTTCCGATACCCATCTTCCTCATCATCTGGACAAGGGCGTCGGGCCCGAACTGCTTCATCAGATAAGCCGAAATGTTGTTCGACGAATGCGTGAGTCCCCACTTGAGGGTAACGGTCTGACCGATCCATCCGGCATTGTCCGTGCTTCGCGGAGTCCAGGTCTGGTCCCCCATTATGAAGGTTTGGGGGACACATACCGTCCTGTCGCAAGGGGTCATACCCTCCTGCATGGCCAGGGTGTAGAGGAACGGCTTGACCGTGGAGCCCACCTGACGTTTGCCCTGACGCACGTTGTCGTACTTGAAATATCTGTAATTCGGTCCACCGACGTATGCCCTGATGTATCCGGTTTGCGGCTCGATGGCCATGAATGCGGCACGGAGGATTGACTTATAGTACTTGATGGAATCATCCGGAGTCATCGTCGTGTCGATATACCCTTTACCTTCCCATGAGAAAACCCTCATCTTGGCGGGCTCGGAGAAAGTCTTCATGATGTCAGCTTCGCTGAGACCTTCATTCTTGAGGACACGGTAACGGTCGCTCCATCTCCTGGCCTGGTTCATAACCCTGTCGATGGTCTCCTGGGGGACATCATTCGAGAACGGGGCGTTTTTCTTGGTCCTCAGATCCCTCCAGAAACTCTTCTGGAGATCCTTGCCCAGATGCTCGGCAACAGCCTCCTCGGCATACTTCTGCATCTTGTAATTGATGGTAGTGTATATCTTGAGGCCGTCGCGGTCTATGTCGTATTTTTCACCGTTGGGCTTTTTGGTCTTTTCGAGCCAGCCGTAGAGTTCATCATCCGCCCAAAGCAGGGAATCAACCGAGTAGTCTTCCTTCTGGGCATAGTCGGACCTCTTGGGCTTGGTCGCGTTCATGTAACGACGGAGCATGTCCCGGAAATACGGAGCATGGCCGGCGTTGTGGTCCTGGATCTGGTACGAAAGGGAAATGGGGATCGCCTGTATCGAATCCTTTTCGGCCTTTGTGATGTATCCGGCCTTCTCCATCTGCCCGATCACGAAATTCCTCCTCACCAGGGACTTGTCCGGATTGAGGGCCGGGTTGTACCTGGTGGGCTTGTTCACCATTCCGATGAGGGTAGCGCTCTCCTCGACGGTGAGATCTTTAGGATCCTTTGCGAAGAAGGTCTGAGAAGCCGCTTTTATTCCGTAAGCGTTGCTGCCGAAGAAGATGCTGTTGAGATACATGTCGACGATTTCCTCCTTCGTGTAATCCCGCTCCAGCTTCACGGCCGTTATCCATTCCTTGAGTTTGATCCAGACCATCTTGACCTTGGACCATCCGGGGATTTTGCTGGAGACGTCCGCCCTCGGATAGAGGGTCTTCGCAAGTTGCTGGGTGATGGTACTTCCTCCTCCCTGGCTCGAGTCGCTCATAAGGAGGGTTTTCACCAGAACTCGGCCGAGACTCTTGAAGTCGATGCCCGAATGGCGATAGAATCTCTGGTCCTCTGTCGCTATGGCGGCCTCTATCACATAAGGGGAGAGTTCCTCATAGCTGACATAGGAACGGTTCTCTATATGGAATGTGGTAAGTACCTCCCCGTCCTGGGCGATCACCTGGGTCGCAAGCTTGTTGTCGGGGTTCTCGAGCTCCTCGAAAGAAGGTATGTCCGCGAAGGCCCATACCAGGAGCAGCATAAAGAAAATCGCGGCGAAGGGAACTGCCAACAATCCCCAGAACCATTTTGTCGCCTTTTTCCTGTTATCTTTTGTCATAAGGTAATCCTGTTAATTGCATTCGCCTGATAAGCACCATTTTCCGTCATCTGCGGGAAACTGTCCGCAGCCTTTCCTCCGACATGGTGGGAGAGGAAAAAAGTTCGCCTACGGCGAGGTATCAATCCAAACTACAAAAGTACCAAAAAATTTGGAAAATTTGAGAGATTGTGATTTACTTTGCAGCCGCAACTCATTAAAGGAGGTAGTATGGAGGAAAATTTGGTAATCGTAGAGTCTCCTGAAAAAGCGAGAACTATCCAGAACTTTTTGGGCAAGGAAAATTTCGTCGTAAGGCCCAGCAAAGGACATATCCGCGATCTGCAGGACAAGAAACTCAGCATAGACATAGAACATGGTTTCACACCCGAATATGTCATCCCCGATGACAAGAAAAAGATCGTCTCGGAGCTGAAGAAACTTGCCAAAGGCGCCAAGACAGTCTGGCTGGCATCCGATGAAGACCGCGAGGGAGAAGCCATTTCATGGCACCTTGCGGAAGCTCTGGGTCTTGACGTAAAGACCACCAAGAGGATAGTTTTCCATGAGATTACCAAGGACGCCATTCTCAACGCCATACAGAATCCAAGGACCATCAACATGGACCTTGTGAACGCACAGCAGGCCAGAAGGGTGCTCGACCGTCTGGTCGGATTCGAACTTTCACCGGTCCTGTGGAGAAAAGTACAGCCCAAGCTGTCCGCCGGAAGGGTGCAGAGCGTGGCCCTGAGGCTTGTCGTCGACAGGGAACGTGAGATACTGGCATTCCCCAGAGAACAGTACTACAACGTTGAAGCCTCCTTCCACCCCGAGGGAACCCAGGCCTCCGTGAAAGTGAAGGCCATCCTCGAGAAGAAATTCAAGGGCATGGACGAGGCGAGACAATTCCTTCAGGACAGCATCGGAGCCGTTTTCACCGTGGCTTCAAAAGAGCAGAAGGAAGGAGCACGCTATCCCGCTCCCCCTTTCACCACATCAACCCTCCAGCAGGAAGCATCCAGAAAACTGCACTTCCCCGTCAGCCTCACGATGAGAATCGCCCAGCAGCTCTACGAAAGGGGACTCATAACCTATATGAGGACGGACTCCACAAACCTGTCAACCCTCGCCATCGGGACCGCAAAGGATTTCATCATAAAGAACTTCGGTGAAGAGTACTCCAAGGTAAGGCAGTTCAAGACCAAGACCAAAGGCGCACAGGAAGCGCACGAAGCCATAAGGCCGACCTTCATAGGCAACACCACCATCGAAGGCACCGAACAGGAAAAGAAACTCTACGACCTCATCTGGAAAAGGACAGTCGCCTCACAGATGGCCGACGCGAAGGTTCTCCGCACCGAAATAAAGGTCAATTCCGACAAACGCAGCGAGAAATTCATCATACAGGCCACCGAAATCCTTTTCGAGGGATTCCTCAAACTCTACATCGAGGGAACGGACGACGCTCCCGAGGAGGAAGGTGAAGTCCTTCTCCCCGAAATCCACGAAGGCGACAGGATGGACCTCAAAGCCCTCGGAGCCAACTGCAAGTTCACGACCCCGCCTCCCAGATATTCCGACGCGACCCTCATCAAAAAACTCGAGGAACTCGAAATCGGAAGGCCTTCGACTTACGCTCCGACCATCACTACCCTCACAACGGGCAGGGGTTACATCATAAAGGGTGACAAGCCGGGTGAGAAGATTCCGGTGAAGAACCTCGTGGTCAAAGGCGGCAAGATCGAGGAAGTGTCCAAGACCGAGACGGTGGGAGCGGAAAAAGGCAAACTCCTCCCCCAGGAAATAGGCATGATCGTTACGGACTTCCTTACGGCCAACTTCAACGAGGTGATGGACTACCATTTCACCGCATCCGTGGAAGAAGATTTCGACCAGATAGCCAGAGGCGAGAAGGAATGGAACAACGTCATCTCCGAGTTCTACAACCCCTTCCACAAGAAGGTGGACACGGTGCTCAATGACGGTATCTACAACCATGTGAGCCGTGAACTCGGCATAGACCCTTCCGACGGCAAGATGCTGGTCGCGAAATTCGGGCAATGGGGTCCCTATATCCAGAAGGGAGAAGGGGAGGACCGTCAGTTCGCGAGACTTTCTCCAGGCCAGCTCATCGAAAGCATCACCCTCGAAGACGCCCTGAAACTATTCCAGCTCCCCAGGACCGTCGGCCAGCACGAAGGCGTCGACATAATAGCGACCAAAGGCCGTTTCGGCCCTTACCTCAAATACGGTGACAAGAACGTATCGATCCCCAAGGGGAAAGACCCTTTAAACATCACCCTTGAGGAATGCGTCGCCCTTCTGGGAAATCCGGAGAACGGAAAAGCCTCCGGCAATGTCGTTGCGGAATATAAGGACATCGACGTCCAGGTCATAAACGGACGCTATGGACTTTACATCAAGCATGCGGGTTCCAACGTGAGGATTCCGAAGGGTCTGACCGCAGCTGACCTCACCGCCGAGAAGTGCCAGGCCATCATCTCCGGGGAATCCTCCACCGGCGGATCTTCTTCCACCCAGGAAGTGATTCTCGAATACAAGGACATTGATGTCCAGGTGATAAACGGCAAATACGGTCCCTACATCAAACATGCCGGCGCGAATTACAGGATCCCCAAGGAAAAAGTCGCGAAGGACCTTTCGCTGCAGGAGTGCAATGAGATCATTTCCGGCACCCCCACCGGCAGCAGCGCAAGAAGAAGCAAATTCTCGAAAACCGCTAAAAAGAAGGCATAGACAACGAAAAGAAACCTTCCAAAAACGACAAACCGGAAGATTTTAGTGTCGGGTACTTGAAATATGTAACTTTTTCGGTCGCAGATTATTCTTTTTTTAAAAATAATCTCTATTTTTGCAACCGACATTGTTATAATTCGTAAGTTATGCCCAGCTATCACATTGATCAGACCGACCAGAAGATCCTTTCCTTCCTGGTCAAGAATGCAAGAATGCCCTTCCTCGAGATCGCCCGCGAATGCGGTGTTTCCGGCGCTGCGATACACCAGAGGGTCAAAAGGTTGGAAGCCAACGGTGTCATAACCGGATCAAGGCTCCTGGTCAAGCCCCAGGCTCTGGGTCTGAATGTATGCGCATTTGTAAGCATCTCCCTCTCCGAGGCCAGCAAATACAACGAGGTTGTCGCAAGTCTGAAGAAAATTCCCGAAGTCGTGGAATGCCACTTCGTAACCGGCAAATATGCCCTCCTCGTCAAGATATACTGCCTTGACAACGACCACTTGATGGAAGTCCTGCTGAATACGATACAGAAGATTCCGTACATCCTCGCTACCGATACCATGATCGCCCTCGACGAGGCTATCGACCGTCAGGTATGGGTCAAGGATTACAAGAGCACGAGTTTCTCATCCGCTTCAGCGAAGGAGAAGGAATAGCTCCCGTGGAGTGAACTGATTTACGAAGACGGCCACCTTTTCGGGTGGCCGTCTTCAGTAATTCATCCCGGAAACCGCAGTCGCTTTACCGGTGAGATTCCCGACGGAGATCCTCCTGCATTTTCATTACAGCCTCCGCTATATACAGATCTTCCGGAGTCGTAATCTTGATGTTGAACCTCTCTCCCGGGAAATAGTCCACAGGGACGCCGGCAGCCTCCACGACAGAGGCGTCATCGGTGAATGAAGTGTCATAGGGCTGATTGTATGCCTTTTTCAGAACGTCGGAAAGGAACAACTGTGGCGTCTGCGCTCCGAAGACTTCGCTTCGGTCGATCTTCCTGTCCGGAATCCCCTGGAGACGGTTGACGCCGTCCTCTCCGGTAACTTTCCTGACGGCCTTCAGCGTGTCGACGGAAGGGACAACAGGCACGAGGGCTTCGGTGTTTTCCGCAGCCTCGAACATCGAAGAGATCATCCCTGCCGAGAGCAGCGGACGGACTCCGTCATGCACCGCTACGATGACTCCCGAAGGAACCCTGGAAAGGGCGTTCCGCACGGAATGGAAACGGGTAATGCCGCCCTTGACCAGAGTCTGAGGGCAGGAGAAGTTCTTTTCCTGGCAATATTCCTTCCAAGAAACGATGCTCTCAGAAGGAAGAACCGTTATCACTCTCAGAGAGGGATCAGCTTCCATGAAACGTTCGATGGTCCTCTGAAGAATGGCCTTGCCGTCCAGAAGCAGAAACTGCTTCGGCACCTTGCTTCCCATCCTGGACCCGTGACCCGCGGCGGTCACTATGAGGTAATGTTGCTTTGCCATAATCGTACTCTGAAATCGGGTTGAAATATCACCCGGACAACAAAGGTAATATTTTTTCAAGTGAATATTTTTTCGTACTTTTGACCCAAATTATTTCAAAGGAAACATTCGACTACAAGCAAGACGAACTGAATATGGCATTTTCGTTTTTGACTCAAGAACTTGCGATAGATCTCGGTACTGCGAACACCGTCATTTTCCAGAATGACCAGATAGTACTTGATGAGCCGAGCATCGTCGCTATAGACAATAATACGGGGAAATGCATCGCCCTGGGCCAGAAAGCCAAACTGATGCACGAAAGGGTGAATCCCGGCATCAAAACAATACGTCCTCTCCGTGACGGAGTCATTGCGGACTTCAACGCCGCGGAGATGATGATAAGGGGATTCATCAAGCAGGTGAACAGCAAGCACCGTTCCCTTTTCAATCCCAACCTCAGGATTGTCGTCGGAATTCCCTCGGGAAGTACCGAAGTTGAAATCAGAGCTGTCCGCGACTCTTCCGAGCACGCCGGCGGCCGTGACGTATTCCTCATCTACGAGCCTATGGCCGCAGCACTGGGAATCGGTCTTGACGTTGAAGCCCCGAAAGGAAACATGGTTGTCGATATCGGCGGCGGTACCACCGAAATAGCCGTCATCTCCCTCGGAGGAATTGTCGAGCAGGACAGTATCCGTACTGCCGGTGACGAATTCACTGCGGACATCCAGAATTACCTCAAGCAGCAGCACAATATCCGCGTCGGTGAGATAACCGCCGAGAAGATAAAGATCGCTGTCGGTGCCGTCATCCCCGAGTTGGACGACGAACCGGAACCTTTCATCGCAAGAGGACCTAACCTCATGACGGCTCACCCGGTTGACGCCACCATCACCTATCAGGAAATAGCCCATTGCCTTGACAAGTCCGTGGCGAAAATCGAAGCATCAGTTCTCCACGTCCTCGAGCAGACTCCTCCTGAGCTGTATTCCGACATCGTCGAGAACGGTATATTCCTATCTGGCGGAGGAGCCCTTCTCAGGGGTCTTGACAAACGTCTTTCGGAAAAGGTCAATATCCCGTTCCATGTGGCAGAGGATCCCTTGAGAGCTGTAGCGAGAGGAACCTGCATCGCACTGAAGAACGCGGGCAACTACTCATTCCTCATGAGATAGCTCCGATTCTGTCAATGCCGCGCAAAGGAAACATAATCACGATTATAATCAATGCAGCAATCTTCATTCTGATGGAGGTTGCTGCACTCAATATGCTCAGCAACTCCGCCAAGATGCAGAATTTCTTCATCTCCAAGGCGGCACACGGATTCCAGGGAGGGATCTGGGGATCAACTGAGAGCGTCAAACATTATTTTTCCCTCATAAAGGAGAACGAAAGCCTTTCCAAGGAGAACTTCCGTCTGAACCAGCTCCTGAGAAGCTATGTAACCGAGGAGGAGTTGGAGAATATGGACTCCCTGTACAACGCCATGTCCGACACCTCCACCGTGGGCGAATTCCGGTACATGAGCGGAACCATAGTGAAGATAAGCAGCAACAAGCAGCACAATTATCTCATAATCGGCCAGGGTTCCGAAGACGGTGTCGTCCCGCAGAGCGGAATAATCACTTCCCAGGGAGTGGTCGGCATCGTGGAATCCGTCAGCCGGCACTACTCCTATGCCCTCTCATTCATGAACCCCGAGGTGAACGTAAGCGCCAGGCTCGGCCATGAAGGAGCGATAGGTCCTCTCACCTGGGACGGGAAGAGTTCCGGAGGCGCACTTCTGAAGGAAATTCCGCTCCAGTACAAATTCCAGCCCGGGGACACGGTATACACCAGCGGTTATTCTTCGATCTTCCCCTCGGACATCCCGCTGGGACTCGTCACCGACTCCAGGATCGTGAACGGAGCCACATACGAAATAAGCATCGACCTCCTCCAGGACTTCGGTTCGGTGAGGTTCGTCACCATAGTGAACAATATCGGAAGGGAAGAGATGGAGGAGCTTGAAAAAATGGAAGAGGAGAAGAAGTGATGAAGAAGAATTTCACCATACTTTACGTCCTGCTGGTAGTGGCGCAGATGCTGCTGACCAACTATTTCCATCTCAGCTCATACATCATGCTGACGATCCTTCCGGTCATCGTCCTGTGCATCCCGACAAGAATCAGCACCACGGCCTGCCTTTTCATAGCCTTCATCACCGGAATTTCCGTGGACCTTCTCGCTGAAGGTATGCTCGGCATCAACGCCCTTGCCCTGACTCCGGTGGCCCTTGTCAGAAGGCCGATATGCAATGCCATATTCGGGCCCGAACTCCAGGCGAGGAACGAGGATTTTTCCATAAGGAAATATGGTCCGATAAAGGTTATTTTCGCCATCTTCCTGGCCCAGGCCCTGTTCCTCATCGTGTATATCGCCGCTGACTGCGGATTGGCGAGGCCATTCCTTTTCTGTCTTGAACGGTTCGGGGCGTCTCTGCTCGCCGGAACCCTTCTGTCCATTCCTGTTGCGGACCTTTTAACACCGGATGACAGAAAATGACGCTTGAAAGGAATCATAAGCTTCTCATAGGCCTTCTGGTGGTCGCATTCATTCTGCTTGCCAAGCTGTTCAACATCCAGATTCTGCAGGACAAGTACAAGATTGACGCTTCCAACAATTCGATGGTCTATGACATCATCTACCCCACAAGGGGCGTCATCTATGACCGCAACGGCAAAATCGTCGTAGGAAACAAAGTGGCGTACGACATTCTCGTCACCCCGAGGGAGGTGAAGGAATTCGATACGCTGATGCTGGCGAATGTCCTCGAAGTGGAGCCGCAGTTCATCCGCGACAAGATGGCCGAATACCGACGCAACATCCGACGGATCGGTTACCAGTCGATGGTGATGATAAAGCAGCTCGCCCCCGAGCAGTACATGAAGTTCGCCGAGGTCCAGTACAACTTCCCCGGCTTCAAAGGTCAGGTGCGAAGCATCCGTGATTACCCGATCAACGCCGGAGGAAACCTCCTCGGATACGTTTCCGAAGTTGACGCTTCATACCTGAAGAACCACCCGGGAGAATACCGCTCGGGAGACTATGCGGGAAAAACCGGAATCGAAGCGGCAAGGGAGAATGACCTCAAGGGAGAAAAGGGCTACCACATCTACCTGAGGAATTCACACAACCAGATCGAGGCCCCATACAAGAACGGGGAGATGGACAAGGAAGCCATTCCCGGTCATGACATCGTCACCACCATTGACGCGGACCTCCAGCAGTACGGGCAGGAACTGATGAAGAACAAGGTGGGAAGCGTGGTCGCCATAGAGCCCTCCACCGGTGAAATCCTCTCGCTCATATCCAGCCCCGGCATCGACGTGGATATGCTCGCCGACATAGGCAAGCACTACGGGGAAATCATCAACGACCCATACAAGCCGATGTTCAACAGGGCCGTGCAGGCTCCATACCCTCCCGGATCCGTATTCAAACTGGTCAACGGACTCATCGGCCTTGAAGAAGGTGTCCTCCAACCGGAATACTCCTACCCGTGCAACCACGGATATTACTACGGAAGCCGAAAGCTAGGCTGCCACGGACACCCCTCTCCCCTCGTGCTCGAACAGGCCATCATGATGTCCTGCAACGGATATTTCTGCTACGTGCTGAAGAACATCCTGGAGAACAAGAAATACGATTCCATCGACGAAGCCTTCGACAAATGGCATGACTATGTGCAGAGCTTCGGATTCGGAAGGAAACTTGGCAGCGACTTCCCGGCCGAACTTGGCGGGACCATCCCCACGGCAAGCGTATACAACCGACGCTACGGACAGGGCGGATGGAAATTCACCACGGTGGTTTCCCTTTCGATCGGACAGGGAGAAATCGGTGTGACGCCCCTTCAGATCGCCAACCTGTGCGCCACGGTGGCGAACAGGGGCTATTATTACATCCCCCATATCGTGAAAGCGTCCGAAGGAGTCGAGATCGACCCCAAGTACTACGAACGCCAATACACGATGGTCGACACCACCCAGTTCAAGAAAGTCATCCAGGGGATGTGGAAAGCCGTCAACGCGGGATACGGATCGGGAGGAACAGCATCGGTTGCGGCCGTACCTGGCCTTGACATCTGCGGAAAAACCGGAACAGCCCAGAACCCCCGCGGAGCCGACAACTCCGTATTCATCTGTTTCGCTCCCAAGGACGATCCGAAAATCGCCATAGCCGCATACATCGAGAATGCGGGATTCGGAGCCACATGGGCTGCCCCTATCGCATCACTGATGATCGAGAAATACCTCAACGGGGAAATCGGTGACAATCCCACAAGAAAGGCCCTGGAGCAGAGAGTGCTTGAGGGAGACCTCATGTCCAGAGTGAAAACCGACTAACGATCCCAAAGTATGGACAACACCTTCAAAGGCAGAAGCATGAAACAGTCGTTCGACTGGAAGCTGGTCATCATTTACCTGCTTCTGGTCATCATCGGCTGGGTCAACATCTACGCCTCGGTCCATACTTCTGCCGGAACGTCAATCCTTGACTGGAGTCTCCGCAGCGGAAAACAGTTCGTGTGGATTCTGACGTCCCTGGGACTTGCCGGCCTGATCCTGTTCGTGCTTCCGCCCAGGATATGGGAAAGCGCGTCCATACCTTTGTACGTGGGGGTACTGTTTCTGCTCGTTGCCGTCATATTCCTCGGTGTCGAAGTCAAGGGATCGAGGTCCTGGTTCGAATTCGGGCCGGTGAGATTCCAACCGGCGGAAGTGTCGAAGATAACGACTTCGCTTCTGCTGGCCTTCGTCATGAGCCGACCCAATTACAAGATAACGGAGATGAAGAGCCTGGTGATAACGGCTCTTGTCATCGGGATTCCCATGCTGATCATCCTGGGCGAAAGCGAGACCGGTTCCGCTCTCGTTTACGTGGGATTCATCTTCATGCTTTACAGGGAAGGTCTGTCGGGTTGGTTCATCGGCGCCATCGGTCTTGTGATTCTGCTGTTCATAATGACCCTCACCACCAATCCGTACACTTCGGTTCTTGCGGCCATCGGAATACTTTCCTTCTGCGCGGCTCTCAACACCGGAAGAATCGGAAGATGGCTTCTCATCTACGGGTCCTTCATTCTGGTGATGTCCTTCTTCCCCATCGGCTGGAAGTTCCTCACCGACTCACTCATTCCCGGAGCATCCATCATCAACGAGGTTGACCCCATGGTCCAGGACGCCATCCGCGGAGCCTCCAAATGGTCCTTCCTCCTGAAGATAAAGCCCCTGTACATCCTGATCCTCATCGGAATGCTCGCCGTGCCGGTTTACGTCATCCGCTCATACAGGGAAAAGGACCAGTTCCTCTTCATAGCGGCGATGGGATTCATCGCGAGCGTCATTCTGGTATTCTCGACGGATTTCATCTTCAACAATGTCCTCCAGGACCACCAGAGGAAAAGGATTGAAGTCCTTCTCGGCATGAAGGAAGACCCTTCCGGAGTCGGATACAACGTCAACCAGAGCATGATCGCCATCGGCTCGGGTGGTCTGCTGGGCAAGGGTTACCTTCGTGGAACCCAGACCGCGTACGGATTCGTGCCGGAACAGAGTACTGACTTCATCTTCTGCACGGTGGGGGAAGAATGGGGATTCGTGGGATGCGCCGTCGTGATCATCCTGTATGTCCTGATGATATGGAGGATCATACATGATGCCGAACGGAGCCGGGAGAGTTTCACCCGGATATACGGATACTGCGTGGCCTGCTGCCTGTTCATGCACCTGTTCATCAACATAGGCATGACGATTGGCCTCATGCCGGTAATCGGTATCCCGCTGCCGCTGATGAGCTACGGAGGATCGTCCCTATGGGCGTTCACGATTCTCCTGTCGATATTCATAGTCCTCGACCACGAGGAAAAGAAGTACTTCTAAGGATAGTCCCCCTATCTGCACTTCGAGACGAAATCTTCGACATAAGGAAGAAGAGTCATCTCTCCCAGATCAATGGCCTTTTCCGGGTGGAATTGTACCGCGTAGATATTCTTCCCCTCATATCCCTCTATAAGACCGTCATCAGTTCTCGCCGTGACTTTCACACCCTTGGCAAGATCTTTCACACCCTGATGGTGATATGAATTGACCCAAAGGGTATCGGCCTTCAGCACTTTACGGAGAGTGCTTCCCTTTTCGATTGTGATTTTATGGGTTCCGACATTGCCGGGTTCCCTCTGGCTGTGCCCTACATTGTCGGGAATCTGGGTGGGAAGATCCTGATACAGGCTGCCGCCCAATGCCACATTGAGCAGCTGGAACCCCCGGCATATGGCGAAAATGGGCTTTTTCATGGCCACGGCGGTTCTGGCGTAGAGCATGTCAACGGTATCCCGCTGCGCATTGACGCCGACTCTCGCTCCCTCGATGATGGACTCCCCGTAATAGGCGGGATCAAGATCCTCCCCTCCGGAAATCATCATTCCGTCCAACCTGGAAAGGATATCGGCGCATGAAAGGGAATCCCGGACCGCGGGCAATATCACCGGTACACCTCCGGCCCTTATCACCGTCTCTATGTATGTTCCGAGAAGCCTGGCGGTTCCGTTGTATACATATCCCACATTGTCGTCATCGGAAGAGGAGGAGTATCCCGGAGTGACACCGATGAGGGGCTTTCTGGAGGAACAGGACGACAGGGTTACGGCAAGGAGAAGAGCCGCAATCGATACGGTAATGAAACTTGATCTGGACATGGGGAAATGATTTTTTTGGAACCGCTGCAAAAATTGCACCCGGAACGTTCACTGACAAATCTTTCCGAAAAAGGTTCACTCCTCGGAGGAGTCGGAAAGGGACCTCACTGTTTTGGGGATACGGCGCCCTGAGAGGGATGATTTTTCTTTGGAAAGGACATCGGCCCTTTTGCGTTTACGAAGAATTGAGCCGGCCTCCCTTCTCCGCTTTTCGGAGGCCTTGTCCGAAAGAAAACGGAAACGGTTGGCCCTCAGGGAAGCCTCCACCTCATCCATCGTTGAAAGGAACCGTGAAGGGGACAGTTCGCATTCCCATACGGTGATGACATACCATCCCAACGCTTCAAGGTGGGCCGTCACTTTGGCGTCCCGACTTCTGTTAGCCTTCACTTTCGCCTCCCAGAAAGAGACATTCGAGGAAGGACGGACATATTTGGTGCAGCCCTCGTGCCCGTGCCAGAAGCATCCGTTGACGAATATCACCGTATGGTACTTGTGCAGCACGATATCGGGAGTTCCGGGAAGGTCCTTCCTGTTCAGACGGTATCTGAATCCCCTATGATACAACTCCCGACGGACCGTCATCTCCGGCCCCGTGTTCCGGGATCGGATGCGGGACATGCATTTGCTCCGCTGGGATGGTGTCATTCTGTCCGCCATATGGATTGAGGATGTTCTGCAGGCAAAATTACTCCTTCCCGAGGAAAAACGGACAATAATGACTAAAATTGCATCCGAAAAAGCGGAAAAGGATGAAAAGTATCGAAGTTGTGGCGGCCGTCATACTGAAGGACGGCAAAATCTTCGCGACCCAGAGAGGTTACGGAGACTTCAAGGACTGGTGGGAATTCCCCGGAGGGAAGATGGAGGAGGGAGAATCTCCCCAAGAAGCCCTCACAAGGGAAATCCGGGAAGAACTTGACGCCGACATCTCGGTTCACGACGAGATAAGGACCGTGGAATGGGACTATCCCCAATTCCATCTCACCCTCCACTGCTTCTGGTGCTCGCTCAAAAGCGAGGCCCTGCATCTGAATGAACACGAAGCCGCGTCATGGGTCGGAAAGGATGAACTCATGACCCTCCGGTGGCTTCCTGCCGACAAAGACATTCTGGAAGAAATCCTTCCTTCGCTGACATAATACCATTCGCCGATAAACGACAATCCGTCTGCATGATGATAAGATCTCTCGCCATAGCCGCCGTAGCGGCACTGCCCGCATTCTGTGCGGTTTGCTCCGGCACTTCTGAAGAAGACAGGATTTCACGGTACGGAGAACGGAAGAAGCTATCTCTGGTCCAGGCGGAAGAATATTCCGACTTTCTTCTGGGGCAGTGGAAAGATTCCCTGAAGACCGTCCTCGCCGATGAGTTCAACAACAAGGTCATTTCAATGGGAGAATACTCCATGAAGATCGACTGGACAATCTTCGGGGAAAAGCCCCGGGACGGAAGGTCACTCTACATTTCCCTTCACGGAGGAGGCGGAGCGCACCCCGAGCTCAATGACCAGCAATGGGACAACCAGAAACGCCTCTACAAACCGGAAGAAGGCGTGTATCTGTGTCCGAGGGCGATAACCAACACCTGGGATCTGCATTTCCGTCCGGAAAGCGACGCTTTCTACGATGAGATAATCCACATGGCGGAAGCCTTCCTCGACGTGAACCCGGACAAGGTATACCTGATGGGATATTCCGCAGGAGGGGACGGAGTATGGCGCCTTGCTCCAAGAATGGCCGACACCTGGGCAGCCGCATCGATGATGGCCGGTCATCCCGGTGACGTTTCCCTGGTGAACCTCCGTAACCTTCCCTTCATGATCTGGTGCGGAGAACTGGATTCGGCATATGAAAGGAACCTCCGCTGCGCCGAGAGGATAGCGGAGATGGACTCCCTCAGAACCGATGATCCGGACGGATATGTCCATGAGGGGCATATTATGGCCGGTAAAGCGCACTGGATGGACCTTGAAGATAAAGCCACCGTTCCATGGATGGCGAAATACACACGTTCCGTAAGGCCCGAAAGAATCATTTGGAAACAGGGAGATGTCATGAAGAAGGATTTCTACTGGATCGGCATCCCCGAAAGTGAGGCCTCAAAGGGCAAGGAAGTCAGAATCCACAGAGACGGGAATACGATCACCGTCGACAAATGCGATTATTCTTCCCTCACCGTTTACCTGGACGACAAGGTCGTCGACCTGGAGAAACCATTACGCATCATCTACGGAGACAAGACCCTGTTCGACGGCGAAGTGAACCGTTCTCCCAAAGTCATAAGGGAGACTCTCCGCGAAAGGGAAGACCCTTCCTACATTTTCTGCGCAAGAATAACCGTCACCCTTTGACATTATCCGCCTTCAGATGAAAAAGCCCAAGGTTCCGAACACATATGTCATCATCGCGTTTCTGATAGCGTTGTGCGCTGTAGCCACATGGATAGTCCCCGGAGGAGAGTACCTCACCGGCGAAGACGGATCACTTTCGTATAACGCCACCCCCGCAGTTCCGCAGACATGGCAGGTGTTTTCGGCCGTATATCAGGGTTTTGTCAAACAATCGGGAATAATCATATTCATTCTGGTCGTAGGAGGAGCTTTCTGGGTCCTCAATTCCACCGGAGCCATTTCCGAAGGGATAAGCAAGTTCATTTCAAAGGTCGGCAAAAAAGACAAACTTGTCCTTCTTGCCATAACGGTGCTGTTTTCCCTGGGCGGAGCAGTATTCGGGATGAGCGAGGAGACGATCCCTTTCGTGGGAATCGTAGTGCCGCTTGTGGTCTCGATGGGATATGACGCGTTCATGGGAATGCTGATCGTCTATGTGGCGGCCAACGTGGGATTCTCCGGAGCCTTCCTCAATCCATTCACCGTCGGAATAGCCCAAGGCATGGCGGAACTTCCCCTTTTCTCCGGAATGGGATACAGGATCTTCTGCTGGGGAGTCCTTACCGCATTACTGTGCATCTTCATCCTCATATACGCTTCGAAAACAAGAAAATCGCCTCCTGAAGAAACTGCGGCGGGAACACAGGCGGCGACTCTGAAAGGGAAGCACTCTCTGATTCTTCTGGTGCTGCTTCTCACAGTAATAATGCTGATAGTGGGCGTCACCTGCTGGGAATGGTATCTCCCGGAAATCACCGGGCTCTTCCTTTTCATGGGAATACTCTGCGGCGTTATTGAAGGATATTCCGCGAACAGGATAGCTGACGAATTTCTCGCCGGAGCGAAGGACATCCTCTCGGCCGCCCTAGTGGTGGGATTCGCTTCGGGAATCATCGTGATTCTGCAGGACGGAAAGGTCGTGGACAGCATCCTTCACTCCATGCAGGAAGGGCTTGACGGAACGGGACCCTTCGCCTCCCTTTCCGCGATGTACGGGATACAGGCCGTCATAAATTTCATGATCCCGAGCGCAACGGCCAAGGCTGCGATAACTATCCCGATAATGGCCCCGTTCTCCGACATGGTGGGAGTATCCCGCCAGGCGATGGTTCTGGCCTTCCAGTTCGGAGATGGATTCACAAACATGATAACTCCCACTTCCGGAGTCCTCGTGGCGTCGCTCGCCATGGCCCGCATCCCGTATGAGAAGTGGGCCAAGTGGGTCTGGAAAGGAGTCCTCGCCCTTCTTTTCGTCGGTCTTCTGCTGCTGATTCCGACAGTGGTTTTCAGCATCAAAGGATTCTGACGCCTCCCGTGTAGAATCCCCTTTTTGAAAAAAATCTCACTTTTTTTGATTTTTCTGTAGTTTTTCCGAAGTCCCTGCGTCTAATGGTCAGAAAACAAACTTACAAGACAATGACAGAGCAAGAATTCGAAAAAATGGTCCGGGAGAACCGCGGTACGATTTACACCGTGTGTTACATGTTCTCCTCCGACCGTGAAGAGGTGGAAGACCTTTTCCAGGAAACTCTGATAAACCTCTGGCGGGGTTCCGGAACCTTCCGGGGTGAAAGCGCGCTGGGTTCCTGGATATGGAAAATAGCCCTCAACACATGCATCTCCTTCGACAGGAAGAGAAAACGCGGAATACAGTCCGTACCCCTATCAATTGACGTCGATCTTTTCGACGAGGGGCAGGAAGACAACCGCCAATTCGCCCTACTGAAGGAAAGGATCGGGAAACTCGGACCGTTCGACCGTGCGATCGTCCTTCTTTGGCTTGAGAATCTCAGCTATGATGAAATCGGCCAAATCGTGGGCATCACCGCGAAGAATGTCTCCGTCCGTCTTGTAAGAATCAGGGAACAACTCAAAAACATGCAGTAAAATGGAAACTACAGATAAGACCTTCATCGAGATGCAGGAGCAGCTCCAATCTCTCAAATCAAAGCTCAACGAGCAGAAAATCGTCAACGACAGGGTTCTCAGGAACTCCTACAGAAACGGCCTCCGCCGCCTCAACCTCAAAAGCAATGTACCGATTTTCGCGGCATTCGCTTTCTTCCTCCTCTCTCCGGCCATGAGCCGCCTGGGATTGTCCTGGTACTTCATCGGATTCACCACTTTCATCATGCTGGCAGCGGTTGTCGCGACATTCATCACGAAGGCACACCTTCCGAGAATGGACAAGGACCTCGTCTCCATGACCAAAGAGCTGACCACCTTCAGGAAGATAAATGCCGATTGGTACAAAGTTGGACTCCCGGTCCTGGTCATATGGCTCGGATGGATGGTATATGAAGCCATCTACAAGATCGGACTCAGCGGCGAAGCGATGTATCCGTTTTTGGGAGGGGTAACGATCGGACTCGTCATCGGAGGGATGCTCGGTTTCAAGAACCGGAAGGATATCCTCGATGGTACGGATGAGCTGCTCGAGCAGATCAGTGAACTGGAAAAGAACGACTGACGTTACTATAGGGTCGGACATGACGGACCTTCTTCCTTCGGGAGGGAGGTCCTTTCCTTTGCCCAAGGGTCAAAGCCTTATGATCGTACCGACTTTGACCCACGCCCCCGGCTGAGGAATGTTGCCATGGTCGAAATAGCGTACGGAGAAGATGTTGTCCGCCTCAAGATACACATTCCACTTGCCTCCGTCCCAGGAGAGCTTCCCGTCCACAAGGCTGTAGGGCTTATACGGGAGAACTTCACCGCTGCTTTTGCCTCCGACGAACTTCTCGTAACTTCCGACGCGGTCATGCCACCGGTACGAAAGATTGAGGGAAAGACGGCGAAAAAGAAGGACATCCGCCTGAAGGACTACCTTGTTCCTCAGGTATTCGAGTGAATAGTATGACTGGACATTATCCTGCTTTTCCTTCTTCTGGGTGTTGTGGGCATAGCTCGCCGAAAAACTTTTGAGAGGGAAAGAGGGATTATCCAGAAGGACTCCGGGCTCCATCCTTACGGTGATTTCTCCTCCGACGGTCCTTATCCTGGCATGGTTCACCGACATCCAGGGAGCATCTTCTTCTCCCAAATCCCTTATCCAGTCGATGAGGTCCCTACCGTCGAGGTAATAGACTCCTCCAACTATCCGGAGTCCCCGGGAGAGGAACTTGAATCCTCCTTCAAGGGAACGCATCTTCTCCGCCTTGAGGTTCTTGTCCGCCTTGTATCCGCCCACCGAATAATAAAGTTCCGTGAAAGAAGGCATCCGGAGTGAACTGTTGAAGGAAGAGTAGAGTCTCAGCTTGTCGGAAAGGGAATAACTGAGGTCAAGCCCAGGATATACCCTGAACCCTTCATCGTTTCCGGTGTTGCGGGAAATGCTCGCCCCTCCGGAAAGGGAAAACCGTGAAAGAGTGATGTTGTGTTCAAGGAAGATGCTCATGTCCGTCCGGTTCAATCCGACCTTGTAATACGCATCCTTGCCTTTCACCTTCTTCTCCTGGTCCAGCGGTTCTCCGAGATTGGTGCTGATTATGCCTTCATTACGGATTTCCGCACCGAAAGCGGTTTTGCCGAGGGGTGAAGAGAACCAACCGTCGATATTGAGGCCGAGAACATCCGTACGGTGGTAATTGAAAGGATACAGGTCATCCCTCGAACGGAACAGCTCGAACCTGTCTTCGGAATGGTTCCAATAAAGACGGGGACGGATATGAAGCCTTCCTGAAGACTCGCCCTGGAGAGAAAGGAAAGTTTTGGCGGTATGCTCGAACTGGTCATCGAATCTCGGGGAATAGAATGTCCCCGACCCGAAATCCTTCACGCTCAATCCGGCATTCCATCCGAGGAGGAAGTCGCCCAAGGAGGCATTCCCCTTGTAAAAGGCCTTCACCGTCCTGAAGTCCATGTTGAGACCTCCGGAGAGATTTCTTGAGTACCCGTCACTTCTGGAGTATGCCGCCGACAAGGAGTTGTCCACAACCTTGCCGACCTTTCTCAATGACACGGATGCCGAGGCGAGGCCAAAAGAGCCTCCTTCGATCCGGGCTTCCAACCCGGTCCGCTCCGCCTTCCGTGTAACGATGTTGATGGCGCCAAGAAGTGATGACGTTCCGTAAGTTCTCGCAGCCGGTCCTTCGAGGATTTCGATGCGCTCGATTTCGGAGACCGGAACTGGAAAGTCCGCGGAATTGTGTCCTGTCTGGGGATCACTGATGCTGACCCCGTCGAGAAGGACCGCTATCTGCTCACATGTTCCTCCACGGATGCTTATGTCGGTCTGAACTCCTTCCGCTCCCCTTTGACGCACGTCGACTCCGACCGCGAACTTCAGAAGGTCATTGACCGTTGTGGCAGGGATGGAGGATATGGCCAAGCTGTCGAGCACGGTGACTATTCTGGCGCTCTTCCCCAAAAATGACGGAAGGCGACCGGCCGTAACCACGACACCCTCAAGGCGTTCTTCGTATGCGGAACTTTCCACCTGCGCCGAAGAAGTCAGCGCACAGGACAGTACAAGAAGTGAAGAAAGGAATAATTTCGTATATGGTGATGTCATTGTCTACTCTTTGGGGCAGCAAAGGTAGACATTTGAGGGACAAGAGCAAATCCGGAACAAAAGATTCATCATTTCGGGAATCATTCTCCCGGGAACGCGACTCCCCATTCTTTCCGAAGGGAATCCATGATCTCCATGACGTTGAGAGTTTCCTTGTGGGGCATCTGAGAGGGTTCCGTCTTCCCTTCCGAAATCGCATCCCTGCATGCCCTCAGTTCATATTCGAATCCCGAGATCTGAGACGGCACGGTATGTTCATCAAGGAGTTCGTGATGCTTTGCATATATCCTTATGAGCTTGGGATTGTTGATGTCGTCTATCCAGAGATTGGCCTTGGTTCCGGCTATGACTCCTATATTGTCCCCTTGACAGACTGCGGAAGTCAACACATGAGCGACAGTTCCGTCTTCAAGGGCGAAAGAGATCGAATCTGACATGTCCGGACCAGTCGGGAACTTCGTGCAAAGGGAAGAAGTCCTTACGATGGGGCTGCCTCCGTACGCCAATACGAAGTTTATCCCGTATATGCCGATATCAAGAAGGGCCCCTCCTCCGAGTTCCGGGCTGAGGATCCTTTCCTTGGAGGACATCTCATACGAAAGTGTCGCGGAAATAGTCCTGACCTTCCCTATGACTCCGGAAGCTATATCCCTGCGGATTATGTCAACTGCCGGAAGATACCTCGTGTAGATGGCCTCAGCGACAAAGACTCCCCTTTCCCTGGAAATCTCCAATATCTCCTTGGCCTCCCCGGCATTGAGCATGAAAGGCTTCTCAACAAGACAGGGCTTTCCCTTCAGAAGTGCCTCTTTCGTGATCCCGTAATGAAGAGAATGGGGAAGAGCGATATACACAAGATCCACTTCCGGATCGTCCAGAAGATCTCCGTATGACCCGTAGGCTTTAGGTATCGAATATCTTGAGGCGAATGCCTGAGCCTTCTCAAGGGAGCGTGACGCTACCGCTCCGCACGTCATGTCCGACATCCTGAGCAATGTGAATGCCGTCTTTTCGGCGATATGCCCGGCGCCTATTATTCCTACTCTCATCATCTTTCCGGAAATTATGTTGAACCGCTGTGGCCGCATCCTCAGGGCCTGCACAAACCTTAGATTTGCCCATGGAAAAAAAGTGTCCGATTTTTCCCTCATGAAGAAATCTTTGGTTTGAGTTTTAAATTTAGCATTTTTGTGACAAAGGACAAAGGAAGCGGGGCAGGTGCACAGGCTTAACAAACGAGAA
>JAFUFP010000053.1 GCA_017469845.1 Bacteroidales bacterium
CCTTCTCTGTTCGATCCCGTCATTGAAACTGACTAGGCCTCTCTCATGCGCGCGCGAGACCTTATTTTTCAAAACTGACGAAAAAATGGCTTCTCAGCATTACGAGATGCCGGTCCTCAATTTTTACCGGACAGCATTAATCAAAATCATTCCTTTTCCGGAAATGTCGGCAGCCGGTACGCATTTTTGAACTTCTTCCACTCTCTCCACTTCACTTTACCGATGTTTGCCGCCATGATACAACAAACCCCGGAACATTTCTGAACCGGGGTTCTGTGTATTCAAAACTTAAAACGGAATAACTCCACCAACTATCCGAAGATCTCAGCGAGCTTAGCCTCGAGAGCGGAACCGCGAAGTCCCCTTGCCACGACCTTTCCTTCGGGATCGATAAGGAGGTTGTCAGGAATTGAGTTTACATTGTAGATGTCGGAAGCTATGCTGTTCCAGTACTTGAGATCCGAAAGATGGATCCAAGGCATCTCCCAATCCTTGATGGCCTCAACCCAAGGCTCCTTTGTACGGTCAAACGAAAGACCGACAATCTCGAAACCTTTCTTGTGGTACTTCGCATAAGCTGCGGTGACGTTGGGCATTTCAGCCTTGCAGGGTCCGCACCAGGAAGCCCAGAAGTCAACAAGCACCCAGTTGCCCTTGCCGACATATTCGCTGAGCTTGTGCATATTGCCGTCAACGTCAGCCTCCTCGAGGTCTATGAACTGCTGACCGATGATCGCCTGCTTGGCCTCCTCGGCGGCTTTCATCTTGGCGTTGGATTCATCGATACGGCTCTTCAGATCCTTGGCGTAAGGATGCTCTGTCCAGGCTGCACCTGAAGCGAAAGCCTCTTCAAGAGCCTCATCACCGTTGATTGAGTAGTACATCGAAAGGAAAGCGGCAGGAATGACGTTGTCCTTATTCTGCTCAAAAACATTGTTGTAAGCGTCAGCGAGTTTCTGGAAGATGGCACGATATTCGGGCATCTTGGCTTCAACTTCCGCCTCGGGAAGCATATTGAGCGCCCTCGCGAAATCGTTGTACTCATCATAAGCCTTACCGGTAACCTGATCACACTCGGCCAACTTGTTGTTGAGAGGGGAACCGGAGAGGGTCTTGGCCTCCACATCGATGGATACCGGCTTTCCGTCATTGAAGAACGGGAACTGCCAATCTGCGCCATCTACAGAAACCGCAAGAAGTGCATCCTTATCTGTCTTCCCCGACATGGAGAATTTACCGTCTTTTACAACCGTGCTGTCGATTGAAGCCGAAGAAAGCTGGTCAAGGACAAAAACCTTGGCGCCTTCCTGGGGAGCGACTCCACTGACAGAATACTTTACGCCCTCTGAGCAGGACACGACCGAAACCGCAATAGCGACAGCGGCCGCAAGAATTGAAATCTGTTTCATAAAAAATGCGAATTTGGGCAAAAGTACAAATAATACTGTTAAGAACAATGATTTGTTGGCCCTATTTATTCGCATGCGATTTAAACGGATTGGCCGCAAGAGCAATTCCCTCTTGACTTAAACACAAGTCATCCGACGTCAAATTCGGAATACCTTTTTCTGTACTGCATCGGTGAAAGTCCGATAATGCGCTTGAAGAATCTTCCGAAATAAGACTGTGAGGGAAAGCCCAGATAATCACTGAGCTCCGATATTGTCATTTGCGAAGAACTGAGGAAGGACTTGGCCTCGTCACAAATCCGGTCATCAATCCAATTTGAAGCGTTTTTGCCGCTTTCGCTCTTGATTTGCCGGGAAAGGTATTTCGGGCTTTTGCACAGTTTGTCCGCATACCACACCAAATCCCGATGTTTTCTGTAGTTCTCTTCAACCAAACGAAGAAAGGAACTGGTAAGTTCCGGGAAACCGCCGTAATATGCGCCCCGTTCCGAGACAAAGGTGCCCAATTTGTAGAAAAAGGCGGTGGTCACAAGTGATAGTTCCGGCAACGCTTCCGCACTGTGGTTAAGCGAAATTATGGTCGTGCACAATTCAAAATAACCCCTGAACAGTTCGGCCGCATCGCAATGGATTATCCTGAATGGTCGGAATCCGCATCCCAGGAACTGCAACTCCTTACCGAAATCCACCCCTTCTGTAAAGTGCCTGGACATGGATACCCCCTCCATTGCGAACGTCCCTTCCACGTTGTCTACCCGAAGACTTTGCCCGGGGGGTATGATCAGAATATTGAAGGGTCTCACCAAATAATCTTTTGAGTTCACATGACACTTCACGTTGCCTTGTCTTACCAGGAGAATGACAAGGTTCCTGTTCACGAAAGTCTTTCCCAGTGGTTGAAAAGATCCCGAGGTTCCGACAATAAAGAAATCATCACCGATTTGTTCCATTATCATCTCTACGGAGATTGAAGAAGTATTCATTTTGGAAAATTAGAACAGTTTTGCTTTAACTCAACAATACAAAATAACACTTTCGGCCGAGGGCTCAAAAATAAAGGGGAAAACGGTCCAAAAATAGTTTACAACAGGACTTTATACGAAAACTATAAAAGCTAATTTTGAAATGATCCCAAAGAAACACCCTTATTCGTCAATACAAACAAATACGACATAATGACAATAATTCCATTTCCGTAGATTCACAAAAAAGGCAATTGAATAATCTTTCCAGGACCACTTTTAACAAAGAATTGTTTCGAAATATTACGCAAATCCAAAAAAGTTCACTATGATTGCCTACCCTAAAACACCTTTGAAAATGCCGGATGGAATGAATTTCGGAAAAATCGCTTCCCTTTGGAAAGACGATAAGAAGAACTATATCAAGGAGTCTTCTATGGCTGCCTATACCCTTCTTTTGGACAATCATCTGCTCCCCCGATTCGAAAACTGCAGTGAAATTTCGGAAAAGGATGTACAGGATATGGTCAACCTAAAGCTGGGTGAAGGATTATCAATAAAAACCGTAAAAGGCATGCTGATTGTCCTGAAGATGATCCTCAAATTCGGATACAAATATGGTCTTTGCAATTATGTCCCTTTCGATGTCAAGTTCCCGACCAATACGGAGAACAGCGAAATAGAGGTGATGACTCTCACGAATCAACGGAAGATGATGGAATACCTCAAAAGCAATTTTTCATTCCTCAATCTGGGACTCATCATATGCCTCAGCACAGGATTGAGAATCGGAGAGATTTGCGCATTGACATGGAATGACCTTGATGCGTCGACAGGTATGATAAGCGTCAACAAGACTATCCAACGGATTTATTACAAGGACGGAAACACAAGCCACACTGAAGTTGTGATCGCCCCCCCGAAAACTTCCAACTCAAAAAGAGAGGTCCCGATGAACAAGGAAATTCTCTCGATCGTGAGGCCATTGAAGAAGATAGTATCAAAGGACCATTACCTTTTGAGCAACTCGTCAAAACCCGTTGAACCGAGACTGTACAGGATACATCTACGCAAAGTGACCGATGAATTGGGCCTTCCCAGGATGAAATTCCATACTCTCCGTCATTCTTTCGCCACAAGATGCATTGAAAGCAAATGCGACTACAAGACCGTAAGCGTATTGCTTGGACATTCCAGCATCAGCACCACTTTGAATCTCTACGTACATCCTGACTCCGAACAAAAGAAAAAGTGCATAGACATAGTGAGCCGGAAATTGAAATGATCGTCACCGAATGATCCCCTCCTTAAAAGTTTTTACGGGCACCGTACGATGCCCGTAAAACATTCGAAGAGTCCACCTCCGCTATCAGAACGCGACACCAAGGCCTATTGTGAGGGTATTACCGATCACGTCATTTGCCGTAAGGTAAGCCACATCGATCTTGAATCCCGAATACTTGAACCCGGCCCCGATCGTCGCGAACGAAGGGAGGGGGGCCTTGTCGGTACCGAGATGGTAGCCTGCCCTGACGAACACCATGTCGTCATAGGAGTACTGAAGTCCCAACGCGGCTCCGATTCCTCCGGTGAAGAAGTAATCGGCGTCAAGCGCGACGTCCACCTTGTTCTGCCCGTCGATGTCAGCCCTGTAGGCTCCGGCGAGGGTCGCCGACATGGGGAGGCTGAAGGACTGTCCGGCGGCGTCCTTGACGGATGAACCGACGGAGGATACTCCTGCGGCAAGGTTGAGTCCGGGCATGGCGTTGTACATCAGGAACACATCAGCACCGAATCCGCTCGTGGAGACTCCCTCGGCCACCTTGTCTGAGGAGAACCTGACGTTGACACCCGCCCCGATCTTGTCGGTGAACTTGAATCCGAGTCCGGCGTTTATCACCATGTCCGAGGGCGAGAACTTTCCGGTTGACTTACCGGAGGCGTCATAAGTCTTCATCTCTGCCCCCATGTCGTAGGCGAAGCCCACGCTGAATCCGAACTTCTCGCTCGCCTTGTAGGCCACACCGGCCGCAACGTTGTTGGACTTCACTCCGTCAGGGGCCCACATCTGGAACGAGGCTCCCACGTCGACGGTCCTGTCGGAGAACGGGATCACAGCGGCATTCCTGAACGCGGAGTACGAAGTAGTGAAGGTGGAAGCCGCTCCTGCACCCGCCATTGCGCCCGTCGCCGGATCCCTGGGGATGCGGATGAACTGGTGGGCGGAATTCAGGTCTTGAGCGTAGGAGCAAATGGATGATATCGCAAGTGCGGCGAAAGCCGCCATCAAATAAGATCTTTTCATTTCAGTTCCTCCTTCATTACTTCTTGACTATGTTCTGCCTGTATTCCTTGCCTCCGAAAGTGACGATGACGGTGTACTTGCCGGGAGCGGCGTCCTTCATGTCGATCTCCGCAGGTTCGAACGCGCTGCATTCCTCGGTCCCCTCGTAGAACACTCCGCCTGTCTGGGAGACGATCTTGATCGATGTCGACTGGAGGGTCTCGCCGGTTCCGATGTGGAGGGTCGAGGTCACGGTCGTAGGATATGCCTGCATCTCAATTCCCGGTTCACGGACAAGAATCTTGAAACTCTGTGAG
>JAFUFP010000054.1 GCA_017469845.1 Bacteroidales bacterium
TCTTCCAACCATGGCCTTCCAGTTCGAAAGGGCTGCCGAACGCCATGGGACAATCCTGTGTCTGCGTCACAGATTGCTTCGGAAATGCTCCGAAATCAAAAATCTCTCTTTTGCAATAGGTATTTGATGCGTCAGTCCTACCTTCGAGCGAAGCGGGTGAAGTAAGGATCGAACGGTACTGGTAACGCACCTCATAAGAATGGGGATGGTAGGTCCTGTCAGCGGCGATCACGCCGTTGCAGTTGAACGATCCGTCGGAAGCGTCATGGTCGTTGAAATCACCTCCGAAAGCGAAGATGTGGTCCGTACCTCCGGTATTCACCGGCCAGCTGATGGCCTGGTCGACGAAGTCCCATATATATCCTCCCTGGTATGCCGGATACTTGCGCACGGCGTCCCAGTACTCCTTGAAGTTTCCGATGGAATTGCCCATGGCATGGGCGTATTCGCACTGGATGAGGGGACGGTCGGGATTGGAGGTGGCGTACCTTATACAGCCTTCCACTCCGAGATACATCGGGCAATAGATGTCGGTATTGCGGTCACGTCCCGCCCTTTCGTACTGTACCGGACGGGAAGAATCATACGCCTTGATCCAGTCGTACAGCTGATAGAAGTTCTCACCGTTTCCGGCTTCATTGCCCATACTCCAGACAACTACGCACGGATGGTTGAAATCCCTTTTCACCATCCTCTGTCCCCTCTGGAGATGAGCGTACGTGAAGTCGGTCCTCTTCGCCAGGGTAGCGTCACCGTAACCCATTCCGTGGGATTCGATGTTCGCTTCGTCGGTCACATATATTCCGTACTCGTCGCACAGGTCGTACCAAACGGGATCGTTGGGATAATGGCTGGTCCTGACGGCATTGACGTTGAGTTCCTTCATTATGCGGATATCCCTTATCATGTCTTCCCGAGAAAGGACATAGCCGCCGTAGGGATCTATCTCATGACGGTCCACTCCTTTTATGAGGACAGGCTTTCCGTTGACGAGGAACTGGGCTCCCTTCACCTCCACTGTCCGGAATCCCATCCTTACTGAAGTGCTTTCGCAAACGCCCTTACCGTCCTTGGCGGTAACGGTCAGACGGTACAGATTGGGGTCCTCGGCGCTCCAAAGCTTCGGAGAGGAAACCTTTCCCTCATACCTGAGGGCGACATTTCCGTTTTCGGATTCTTCGAACCTTCTTGGAACGGGTGTGGCGAAAGAAGCCACATCCTTGCCTTCAGCATCGGTGAGGGTGTACTGCACTGTCGTGATTCCGGGGGTGACTTCGGCATAGACGGAGAAGTTTCCTTCCATGTCACCTTTGATGTGGACGTCTTCGATTCTTCTCTGTTCCCTGGTATACACATATATTCCGCGGGCGATTCCCGTGAATCTCCAGAAATCCTGATCCTCCAGATAAGTGCCGTCACACCAGCGGAAGATTTCAAGAGCGATTACGTTCTCGCCTTCCTTCACCGCCTTGGTTATGTCGAAGCGGGCCTCGAGCTTGCTGTCCTCGCTGTAGCCGACCTCCTTTCCATTCACCCAGACTCTGACATTGGATGTCGCGGAGCCGATACAGAGGCATATCTGCTTTCCGATCCAGGACTTGTCAACAGTGAAGGTTCTTCTGTACTGTCCCACATAATTGTCCTCCGTTGCGGGATAGGGAGGGTTTGTCTCGTAGTTCCCTCTCCATGCATAACCTATGTTCACGTAGAGAGGGTCTCCGTAACCGTTGAGTTCCAGCATTCCGGGAACAGGGATCTCATCCCATGAGGAGTCGTTGTATCCGACCGCCTCGAACCCTTTGAGACGTGTAGTCACCGAGGGGTTGAAATGGAACTTCCACATTCCCGAAAGGGAAAGGGTATTCTGCTGGTCGGTAGTGAATGTTGCGCTCATCGGCAGGCGGTTCCTTTCAACGATTCCGGGATCCTGCCAATCTTCCATTTTCTGTGCGGAAGAGACGGCTCCCGCGAGAGGAAGCACAGCCGCTGCGAAAATCAATTTGAAAAAAGGTTTCATTTATGGTTTTGGGGTTTGTGTTCCTGATGGTCATTTCTTGTTGTACGATGCCGGGACTGACAGGAGAGTCACCCTCCCGTCCATAGCGGTTGCGAGTATCCTGAAGTCCTTTCCCTCTCGCCACACCTGAAGAGGATTGATGAGGGCTATGGACAGTTTATGGGCCCATAGGACATCACCTGTCTCGGAAGACATGGCGATGAGATTCCCTTTGCAGGTCGGTATGAAAAGTACCCCGTCCTTTTCAACAAGGGCGGTGGGAGCTATCTCATAACCAGTCATGTTCTCCTTTTCCCATATCTTTTCGGGAGAATCCGGGGATATGGCGTAGGTCTTGTGGAACATGGTCTTCGAGAAGATCTTCGTCCCGTCTTCGGACATTCCGAGGGCATCCCTTCCGCCTTCAACGAAGAAGGCCTGCTCTCCGGTACGGGCATCTATCGCATAGATCCTGCGGTCGGGAACCGCCACGAATATCTTTCCTCCGGCTTTGACGGGGACACAAGAGGCCGGCGAATAGTTCCTCACGGGACGTCCTACGGTCCAGACCCACTGCAATGCCCCCGTATCGGGATCGAGGGAATAGAGTTTCCTGCCCCAGGTTCCGAAGACCACCTGCTGCCCGTCAATGAACGGTGTCGAAGCCTGATGTCCCTCCACCTCGGAGTATTCCCACACAAGGGAACCGTCACGAAGAGAAAGGCAACGGAAAGCACCGTCCGATGCGCCTATATAGACTTTTCCGTTTCTTATGACTGGCGAGGCGACCACGGATTTACGGGCGGAATGGGACCAGAGGATTTCTCCGTCGGAAGTTCCGAGAGCATAGATCTTGCCGTCAGAGCATCCCACAACGAGAGTTTTTCCTTCGACGGCGGGAGTGGAGAATATCTTTCCCGGGAACTTTCGGGACCACACCGTCTTCCCGTCCCTTAGCGAAATCGCCCTCACGAAACCCGAAGAAGTCGTATAAAAGGCCGTATCTCCGCTTATGGCGGAACCTGCCACGATATTGTATTCATCCTGGAAGGTCCATATTTCCTTGACCCCGGGATAAGTGTCATTGACATCATACCTCATCCAGGGATAATCGGCCGGTAGGCCGTGCGCATCGTAGGATACGGTATCTTTGACAGGAGACAGACGGGCGGTATACCACGGTTCCAAAAGGACAGCCGAATGTGGATATACCCTTCTTTCAGCCACAGCCACGCTGTCTTCATACAGTTCGATGATATTGTACCCGGCAGCACCGTTTCCCGACATTCCGGAACGTCCCAATACAGCCGGTATTCCGCCGTAGTTGAGGGCCGTATTGGCATGCCAATGACCGCCGATTTCGAAACGGACGTCAAGCGCCTTGAGGGTTCTGGTGACATCGGAATAGTTCAGAACCGACGAATCCATAGGATAGTGGTTCATGAAAATGCTTTTCCTTCCCTTCGGAAGGTTCTCAAGCCAAACCATGCTCTCATGAGGGACAAGGGCCGGGGACATCCTCATGTCGGGTCCGCTGTTGCAACCGATGAACCTCCATCCGCCTTCCTCGAAGCAGAACTGCTCATATCCGAAAACGGAGAGAAAAGTGTTGCATCCGCTCTCGGACCAGTTGGCGTCATGATTTCCCGCGAGAACATAATGCCTCACCTTGAGTGAATCGATGATGGATTTGGCGAGAGCGATCTCCTCATCCGAACCGAAGTCAGTAATGTCACCGCCGAACACCACGAAATCGAGTGATTCCTGACGGTTGAGGTCCCTTATGCATAGACGGAGATCCTCCACCGAAGGAGCGTTGACCGCTATGTGGACATCGGTAATGAAAGCGAAACGGACCGGCCTTTCTCCATATCCCGAAGAAAGGGGCAAGGCTCTGCATACCGTTCCCGTAAATGGCAGGAACAGTACGGTAAAGAGCACCGCTGCAACTTGGAAGAACTTTTTCACGAGTGTAAGGATTGGAATAAGCGAAGATAACATTTTTTCGGCGAACAGCGCCACTGTTTGCGATAAAAGCGCGCGGGGTAACCGTAAAAGCAATTCCTTCCCCAAACCAAGACAAATATGCCCGGAGGATCGGAATCCTTCCGGGCATATCGATTGTTTGTCATGCCTTCAGCGTATCACCGTGTCAGATGACCTCCATGTCAGAGGATTTCATCCAGCCTTCCCTGCCGTCGGAGAGTTGGATATTCCTCCATGAACCCACTTCATCAAGCACCTTCACCTTCGTTCCTTCATGGAGTACGAAAAGGTCCTTTGCGCCTTCAGAGGAAGGGGAGCTCTTCACCGATGAGACGGGAACCATGACGATGGCGTCATCAGCTTTCTCGAAGTCTTTCTTCTGCCAAATTGCCATGGAAAGGGTCAGGACAAAGAGCAGGAATGCCGCTATGCCCGTGAAGAATCCGAGTCTTCTCTTCCCGGCCGAACTGCCGAGAATGAAAAGAAGGGCAAGTGCCAATGTCAAGGCGAGCAGAAGAAGCGAAAGCACCGCCCATGAATTCGAGCCCATGGTGTAGCAAAGGCTCCTCATCCAACCGCGCAGGAAGAATTCCGGGACGGAATCGATCTTGTCCTGCACCTGGGAAGAAGCGAACTCGAGGTTGAATCTGGCATCCTTGTGGGAAGGATCCACCTTCAGCGCCCTCTCGTAATTGAGAATCGCCTTGGGATAATCCCCGGCCTTGAAATATGCGTTGCCCGCATTGTAATAGACGTCAGCGGATTCGATGCCGGTGGCGGCTATGGCCTCAAACGAAGATGCCGCATCGGTCCAAAGGCCGGCTTCATATGCCGTCACTCCCCTGTTCCACAGAGAATCCGGATAGCTGTCCTGGGCGTCGGCGGCGAAAGGAAGGACCAAAAGGAGTATGGCTGAAACCGCACCCGCGGCCGATTTCCTGGAAGAAGAGTGTCCTTTCATCGATGAATCAATTTTGGAAATCACATCCACTGCGCTGTCATAATGCGCCTTCATGGCCTCGTTACCCTCACTGGGGGCATAGCGTGCGTACTCACAGGCGTCGAGAAGGGATATGAACTGGTCGACAGTCTCCTGGGGGACCCCACCCGAAAGCAGGGAAGAGGACATGTTGTCCCTTGAAAGAGCTTCTCCGGAGATGTTCAGTTTGTCGCTCATGAATCCCAGCAGTGCCCTGTGAAGCTCCTCGTAGAATGCCGTATAGAGATTCTTCGAAAGGAAGTCTCCCGCCGTCTTGAGGCGGCCCAGAGCCATCTTTGTCGCCCTTCTGTTCTTCGATGATACCACGTCAGCCCTTCTGGCCGCAGCCGAACGGAGTCCTGTCCAAAGGCCGAGGAATGCGGCGAGAAGAAGAGAGGCCAGAATCCAGAAAAGCGGCTTACCGACGAAGAATGACGAACCGCCTTCAAGAGAAGGTGCCTTCGTCCTTATGTAACGGATATCCTCACCGAGATTGCGTACGCCCTTGCGGTCGGTCACCTGGAGGGTCGACCCTCCCGTCGAAGCGGCGGAGTCACCCTGACCCCTGGCGACCCTGAATGTGATGGGGTCGGTCTTCACGGTAACGTACTGACCGGAAGATGTATCATAGTAGGAATACTCTATCGGTTCGATGGTGAATTCCCCGTGGCTTCTCGGAATGAAAGGATACTCGAAACTCTTGCTCCCGGACGTTCCGCCTGTTCCCCTGTCGGTATTCTCCGTAACCTTGGTGTCATAGACTTCCATATCGGGAGGGAACGACACCTTGGGAGCCTCCAACAGGGAGACATTGCCCTTACCCGAAACCGTCACCATAAGGGATACGGCCTCATGGGTCTTCAGGGAGTCCTTGGACATCTTTGCGCTTATGGAGAACTTGCCGACTCCGCCTCCGAAAGAGGAAGGAGCGCCCGAAGGAAGGGACTTCACGTTCACCGTGATCGCGGGAGTGGATATCCTCTTGCGGATCGTCCTGTAATCATCCTCGAAGAAGCTGTCGAATATGCTTCCTGTACCCCTGGAAGGAGTCCGCACGTTCACAAGGACAACGAGCTCGGAAGGATCGATCTGCAAAGAGCCGGCCTGCTGAGGAATGATGACATAACGTCTCAGTACGGCAGTATTGTATATCTTGTCGTCAAATGATTCCCGCTGAAATTCGATATTGGAGGGAGCCTCAGTTTCCTGGCTCCAGAAGCCGTTGAAGGAAGGGAATTTCGCATCCTCGAATCCGGCCAGATTGACTCTCTGATAGAGTTTGAGTGTAGCGGTTATCGGTTCACCGATGACGGCCGAAGTCTTGCTGAGCGAGAGCCTCATGAAAAGATCTTCGGAAGAAACTTCGCCGGTCGAAGAAGTCGACGGCTGGCTCTGGGAAGACCCTCCGCCCGATGATGATCCCGAAGAACTTCCACGGGATGATGAAGAACTTCCGTTCGTGACGACCTCAATTGTCGCCGTTCTGGAAGAGATGGCGTTGCCCTTCACTTTGGCTGTAGCTGCGGGCAGCTGGAACGTTCCCGCGGATTTCGGGGCGAGAATATACGTGTAGGTATGTTGGGAAGACCTGGTACGTTTCCCGTTCAATATCTGGATGGACGTGGATGTACCTTTCTGGGGGCCCCATACCAGTTGGAAATCATTCCCGGCCGACCACTGGAAATCCGACGGTGAATCATCCCCTTCAATGATGAAAGTGACATTGAACTGTTCATCCAGACCCACCATGTTGGGGGCCTCGACTTTTATGTCATTCTGGGCACCAAGCGCCCAAGAAGCGGAAAGGAAGACGACTACAGCTGTCAACACTGATGCCGCCTTTCTGATTCCTGTTCCCGTTATACCCTTTAAACTTCTCATCTTCTTCTACCAGTTCTTCTCTTTCTGTCTTGACTTCAGAGCCTCGGCCTTTTCCTTGTTCACCTTGTCCTGGGTCTCTTTCTCTTTGGCCTGTATGGCCTGGAGCATCTGCTGTGCCTGCTGGGGAGAAATCTTTCCTTCCCGGGGCTGCTGACCCTCTCCGGACTGATTGTCCTGATTCTGTTGATTCTGATCCTGGTTCTGGTCCTGATTCTGCTGATTCTGGTCCTCTTTGTCGTTGCCTCCGCCCTGCTGGTCCTGATTCTGCTGATCCTGGTTCCGGTCCTCGTTATTGTCACCTCCGCTTCCGCCGCCTTGTTGCTGCTCCTGAAGTTTCTTCTTGGCGTAGATGTAGTTCTCCTTGGCGTCCATATCGGCGGGATTCCTCAGGAGGGACTGCTTGAAAGCGTCGACGGCTCCCTGCCAGTCTTCCTTTGCTATGGCGACATCGCCCTTGTTGTAGTAATAGTCCGCTCCGTAAGGTGATACGGGAGCGACTTGCGAAAGTGACTCCAGGTGGGTTGCGGCCTCGTCCATATTCCCCTGACGATAGAGGTTGGATGCGAGATTGTATTTCGCGGCGAATGATGTGGAATCCTTCACCAGGGCTTTCCTGTAGTTGATGTCCGCCCCGGAATAATCACCTTTGCGGAACTTGCGGTTGCCGCTCCTCACGTCGTGGCGGTCCACCTGTGCGAACGAGAACTGGCAGAGCAGAATCGTCACCAAGACTGCCGCACTTCTTGATATGAAATTGTTCACTTTCATTTTCCGTCAGTTTTCTTCCCTTGTGAAAAGATGCCTGCGGGATTTTCTCTCGCCGACCAGCATTTCAAGAATCAGGAAAAACAGTGCCGCTCCCAGGAAATACATGAACTGCTCGTTGTATTCCTCGAACTGCACGGAGTTGAATTCCTCGGCCTCCATCTTCCGTATGTCATCGATGATGGGATTCAGACCGAACTCCTCGTTCCCGGCATGGATATAGGCACCGCCTCCGGCCTGGGCTATATCCTGGAGTGTCTTTTCATCAAGCTTCGTGACGACGATATTGCCGTCCCTGTCCTTGAGGAGTTCCCCGTTCATGGGGATGGGCTGTCCCTGGGCGGAACCGACACCGATCGTGTACACTTTGATTCCCATCTGTGCCGCCTGGGTCGCCGCTTCAACCGGATCGTCCTCATGGTTCTCTCCGTCGGTGATCACGACGATGGCGCGGCTCTTTTCACTCTGAGCACTGAAACTCCGGATCGCTGTTGTGATGGCTTCACCGATCGCGGTTCCCTGGACAGGAACGGACTCGGTCGAAATGTTCCCGAGAAACATCTTGGCGGAGACATAGTCAGTCGTTATCGGGAGCTGGACAAAGGAAGTTCCGGCGAAAAGGATGAGTCCGATACGGTCTTCCTGGAGACGGTCGGATAGTCTCGAGATGGCGAGTTTGGCCCTTTCGAGACGGTTGGGGCTGTAATCCTGCGCAAGCATCGAGTTCGAGACGTCCAGAACCACTATGACTTCGGCGCCCCTGGCCTTGTGCTCACTGAGCTTTGCTCCGATCTGCGGTCTCGAAATACCCACCACGAGGAAGAAGAAAGCGAGGCTGAAAAGGATCACCCTGACCCATCCCTTGGAACGGGAATAGGAAGGCATCAGGGCATTCGTAAGGGCCTCGTCACCGAACTTGCGCACACGGACATTCCTTCTGTACCTTTTCAGACCGTACAGAAGAAACACTACCGGGATGAGCAGCAGCAAAACAAGATATTGCGGTTGAGCGAAAAGCATCTTTCCTCCTTTCTTTCTTATGTTATGGCATCCTCTTTCTGAACAGGAAAAGCACCAGTTCCGCGAGAATGCAGATGAGCGCCGCAAGGGCGTACTTCCCGAAAAGTTCCTTGTACACCGGGAAACTGTCGATGGTCGTACGGGTTGTTTCCATGCGGCTGATTTCGGAATAGATTTCGGCGAGCTTGGTGTTGTCCGTCGCCCTGAAATATCTTCCGCCTGTCGCTGAGGCGATCCTCTTGAGAAGGTCCTCATCTATCTCGACCTGGACCGACTGCATCTCGACGCCCCAGGGAGTGATTACCGGATAAGGAGCGGTTCCGTTGGCCCCCACTCCGATGGTGTACACCCTCACCCCGTAAGTTGCGGCGATCTCCGCGGCTGTATCGGGGGCGATTTCGCCGCTGTTGTTCACTCCGTCGGTCAGGAGAATCACCACACGGCTCTTGGCATCGGAGTCCTTCATTCTTCCGACGGCGGTCGCAAGGCCGTTGCCGATGGCCGTACCGTCATCGATGAGCCCCGTCTGGATATCCTGGATGAGGTTGATGAGGGTCGCCCTGTCGGTTGTCAGAGGACACTGGGTATAACTCTCGCCGGCGAACACCACGATACCGATGCGGTCCGAAGGACGCTGCGCGATGAACTCGATGGCGATGTCCTTGGCAGCACTGATCCTGTCGGGATTGAAGTCACGGGCCAGCATACTGGTGGAAACGTCCATCGCAAGAACGATGTCGATTCCTTCGGTGTCGATCCTTTCAAGCTCCCTTGACGAACGTGGACGGGCTATCGCCACCACCAGAAGGCAGAGGGCGGCGGTACGGAGTACCATGGGAAGATGACGGAGGATTCCGGTGAGGCGGGATGCCCCCACTTTCCATGGTGATATGCTGGGGACCCTCAGATGGGGCCTCCGGTCCTTGAGTTCCAGATACAGGTAATGCGCCACCATCAGAAGAGGCAGCAGCAGTAGCCAAAGCAATTTCGGGTACTCAAAAAACATATTCCGTTCTCTCCTATTCTCTACTCATCATTTGGGCATGTATGCCGAATCATCCTCCCTTGGAGGTACCGTTCCCGGAGCGGATTTTTCTTCGGAGGCATTCTTCTCTTCCTCCTTTTCCTTCTCGAGGATTGCGCCGTAAGTCTCCATGACGAACTTCACCGCCAGCGGAACGGCCGAGGCGTTGTCCTCGTCGGTAGCGGTATATTTGGCGAACTTGACGAAGTCCGAACGTTCGAAAAGGTCCTTCAGGTCCTTTGCCATATCGGAAGGTATATCTTTTCCCCTTACCGCCGAGAATATCTCAGCCGTGGTCATTTCCATCGCAGGGATGTCATATCTGGCGACCATGTACTCCCTGACGGCGTCAGTAACTTCGGAATAGAAGTACTTCTGCTTCTCGGGAGCCCAGTATTTGTTGCCGCGGAGGGCATCCAGTTTCCGGAGAGCCCTTATGTGCGGTGCTTCTACAGCGACTTCCTTTTCTTCGCCTTTCTCTTTCTTCATCATCCACAGGCATACAGCCACGATGACGATAAGGGCGAGCAGCCATATCCCGGCGATCCATGGAAGAAGTTCCGCAAATGTGAGAGGATACCTTATCTGTCCCTTGATGTCATGGGGTTCGAATGTTTCCTCGTCGATAGGGATCGTCCTGACCGAAAGATTCTGAGGGTTGAAGACGAGGGTATCAACTTGTCCTGCGGGCATCATCCTCTGGACCGGGATGGGGGGGAGTTCGTACTCCCCTTCTTCGAAAGATGTTATGAGCGCCTTGAACTCGATGTCATAGGTGCGCAGCTTGGTCTTCTTTATCTTGGTGACGGCGACGGTATCAGCCACCCACGGGGATACCATCTCGACATTCTCGAGGAGCTTCCCTTGTTTGACTTCCGGCATGGCGAAAAGCGTCCCTTCGGCAACATCCTTCAGAAGGACACCGTACCAGAGCTGATCCCCGATAAGGACGGAATCCCTCTTCGTTTCCTGACGGAGGAAAGATCCCTCCATCTGAATCTGTCCGCCGAGGATATAAACTGACGAAGGGTCAACCGGAGCGGTCCGGACCGAAGAAGTATCTGCGGGAGTGTCGGATGAAGAGGCTCCCCCACGGCTCTTCGAGAGCCTGTCGGCGGCGCTCTGCGCTCCGGAAGGGAAGCAAGCCAAGAGGGTAACGGCAAAAGCCGTCACCAACAGTTTCGATCCTATTCCCAAAAACTTTCCTTTCACTTCTACCATACTTCTATCTGCTTCCGAAAAGGGCCAGAAGTCCCTTCACATAATCCTGATCCGTCCCGATCGTCACCGAATCCACTTTGTGGCGGTTGAGAAGCTTGACGGTGTTTTCTTCCAAACGGGAATACCATTTGGAATATTCGCCCCTCACTTTGCGGCTCGAAGTGTTTATCCATGCTGAGCCCTTGCCTTCCGAGTCCTTCACATGGACGACTCCGATATCCGGGATGGACCTTTCCCTGGGGTCCACCACCCTTATGACGCTGAGGTCATGACGGTTCACGGCGATCTTCAGGGCGTCTTCATATCGGGGAGACACACTCTCACCCTCCACATCGACCATGTCGGAAAGGAGGAATGCGGTGCATTTTTTCTTGATGGCGTTGGAGAGGAACTCCAGCGCCACTCCGATATCGGTTCCGTCGGAGGTCGGGGTGTATTCTATTATTTCACGGATGATATGAAGAAGATGCCCCCTGCCTTTCTTGGGAGGGATGAACTTCTCGACCTTGTCGCTGAAAAGAAGGGCTCCGACCTTGTCGTTGTTGATTATCGCCGAAAAAGAAAGGACCGCGGCGATTTCGGCTATCATGTCACGCTTCGTGGTGACCCTGGTCCCGAAAAGCCCCGAGCGGCTGACGTCGACCAGCAGCACGACCGTAAGTTCCCTTTCCTCTTCGAACACCTTCACATAGGGGGAACCGAGCCTCGCGGTCACATTCCAGTCCATGGAACGGACATCATCCCCGTACTGGTACTCCCTCACCTCGCTGAACGCCATACCGCGGCCCTTGAAGGCCGAATGGTATTCACCGGCGAAAATCTGGTGCGAGAGGGCCTTGGTGCGGATCTCAATCTTGCGGACTTTCCGCAGCAGTTCCGTGGCCTTGTTTGATGATGTCTCTGCCATTACGGGAAGATTAAGGAACCATCACTGCGTTGAGGACTTCCGATACGAGATTGTCCGTTGTGACATTCTCGGCTTCGGCCTCATACGTAAGTCCTATACGGTGACGGAGCACTTCGGGGCAGACGGCCCTCACGTCCTCAGGGATGACATAGCCCCTTCTCTTGATGAAGGCGTAAGCCTTGGCTGCGAGAGACAGTGAAATGCTGGCCCTTGGCGACGCGCCGTAGGAAATCAGGTTGCCCGTACCCTTGAGTCCGTACTCCTCTGGAGTCCTGGTGGCGTAAACTATATCAACTATGTACCTTTCTATCTTCTCATCCATATAGACATCACGGACGACGCTTCTCGCCCTGACGATGTCTTCGGGTTTCACCACCGGGCTGGCCTTGGGGAATTCCCCGAGGTTGTTCATGCGGATAATCTGCCTTTCCTCATCTTTCTTGGGATATCCCACTATGACCTTCAGCATGAAACGGTCGACCTGGGCCTCGGGAAGAGGATAGGTTCCTTCCTGTTCGATGGGGTTCTGTGTCGCCATCACGAGGAAGGGTTCCGGAAGACGGAAAGTCTCCTCACCGATAGTGACCTGATGCTCCTGCATGGCTTCGAGGAGAGCTGACTGGACTTTGGCCGGGCTTCGGTTGATTTCATCGGCGAGGACGAAATTCGCGAAGACGGGACCCTTGTGGACCTCAAAACGTCCATCCTTCTGGGAATAGATGAGGGTTCCGGTAAGGTCGGCGGGGAGGAGGTCAGGGGTGAACTGGATTCTGCTGAATTTGGCGTCAACGGCCTGTGCCAGAGTATTGATCGCCAAAGTTTTCGCAAGTCCGGGGACGCCTTCCAGGAGGATATGTCCTCCGGCTAGAAGACCTATGAGAAGGTTCTCGACCAACTGCTTCTGTCCGACTATGACCTTTCCCATTTCGAGGGTCAGCAGATCCACGAATGCACTTTCCTGCTGAATGCGGTCATTGAGTTCCTTGATGTTTACGCTCTCCATAAAAATAACTAAATTTGCTGCGCTTCACCGCTTGGGTGCGGGAGGCGACAATTCATTTTGATCATGCGATACAGGATAAACCTCTCATATGACGGTTCCTCTTTCTGCGGTTGGCAGATCCAGTCTTCCGCTCCTTCCGTTCAGGAGAATGTGCAGAAAGCTCTCGGAGTGCTCCTCAAGGAGGAAATCACATTGACCGGTGCCGGAAGGACCGACACGATGGTAAACGCCATTGGATATGCGGCCCATTTCGACACGGCGGAGGTAATCCGTGACGTGCGCTCCATAGGCTACAAAATAAATGCCATTTTGCCAAAGGGCATCATCGTCCATTCCATCGAGGAATGCGGTGAAGAGTTCCATGCGAGGTTTTCCGCAACGGCAAGGGAGTATATGTATTTTCTGCACAGGAAGAAGGACCCCTTCATGGAGAATTATTCCTACAGATGTTCCTATCCTCTGGATGTGGAACAGATGAACAAGGCTGCCGAAAGGATCCTTGGAACAAGGGATTTCAGCTGCTTCGAAAAGACCGGAGGCGCCAACAAGACTTCAATCTGCACGGTCACCAAGGCGAAATGGGAGACCTACACTCCGGATCATGTCCGGATGATGGGTTACCCTGCGGAAGAAGGGGATTATCTTGTTTTCACGGTAAGAGCCGACCGGTTCCTCCGGAACATGGTGAGGGCCATTGTCGGCACTCTCATAGAAATCGGTCGCGGCAAACATCCTTACGAATGGATTGACGAAGTCCTTATGTCAAAAGACCGCGGTGTCGCCGGAGAATCAGTACCGGGACATGCACTTTTCCTCAAGGAAGTGGAATACTGAAAATCCCCTGAAGGAGCGTTCATCAGAATGTCCAATCCAAGCCCAGCAGTACAGTAAAAGGACGCAGTTTGTATTTCACATGACTCTCCTCAAGAGGAGATATCGTCATATAAGAATATTCCTTTACATTCATCAGATTGCTGATCAATGCATTCAGACGGACCTTGCCTACTGTCCAACTTGCGGACAGGTCAACAAAGGCCGCAGTCTTCTTCACTGATGTATCATAGTGGAAATCAGTCTGGGCGGAAACGGAGACGGATTCGGCAGGATAAAAGACATTCGTCAGTTTTGCGACCCCTCTTGCATTCAACGACGTGCGAACACCGACTGCCCTGATTTCGCTCATACTGACCGATCCGGCGAAGTTTATCCTCCAAAACGACGTCAAGAGTATATTGGCATCAACAGAAGGAACTGTTATGGCTGACGAATAAGAGAAAGAATCCCCTCCGCTCCGGAAATCAGAGGACAATCTGGTATGGGAAATCGACAGATCCAGATTCCCGTTGATTGCGTAAAAACCTTTGGACAATTGAGCAACCGAGGTCCAAACCGTTTGAGGACAAGTCACATCGCTTGCATATGAAATCCGATACTCTTCGCCCAGGAAATCCCGACCGGACAACCTTATGCGGCCTTTTGAGAAATTCGAGTTCATTCTGAGATTCCAACCATCAACCGGGTTCCTGAACAGGAACGAAACTCCTATTCCGGATGATGGCAGGAAAAGGACTGATTGTCCCAGTCTCAAAATAACATCAAAATCCCTCAATATAAGGGAAGTACCTAGATTTTGGACATCTGGGGTCACCGTCTTATGGGAAATCGACAATCCCGCCTCACATTTTCCCTTCACGAAATCAAACTGCAATGAAACGTCAGGAATGAATTTACCCTCTTTTTTCCCCGAAAAGGCGGCAACATCATAATGCATTTTGGACGTTGCGGTAGTCTTGAATGATTTCTTCGACCACACCGCCTCGATTGCTATTCCAGCAGACATGTATCCGGCAGAGGTTCTGCCTTCCAAAGGTTCAAGCAAATCGTATCCTGACAAACCGGAAAGCGACGACTTCCTTTTGTATCCTATCCATGATATGCCTGGCTTCATGGACACAGTCCAATGATTACCCGTCCGGCTCAAGCCCAACACAGAAATGTCCTCAAACACTCCTTGAGACGAATTATGCTGTGATGGAGCCGATTCCCCGCTCTCCAACCCTTCGTCGAGACTGGATATCTGCGTGTAACTGGTAACCCCCATGACTTTCGAATCCCCTGTCCTGAACTGCAGAGCGAAACGGTTACCCGCATCTATGTTTCTGGTCCTTGCATCAAGCTTCCTTAAGATATCTCCGGAAATGCCATCATCACTGTCAACCGCTTCCGCCTCAGCGAACAATTTTTCCGAGATATAGACCCGGGAAGCGTTTTTGACCCAAGACACGTTGCCTTGCACATGACGTGTTTTGCTCATTCTCTCTTCAACAGTTGAGACAAAAGTACCATCTTCATCTTGAGGAACACCCAGAAAAGTCCGGTTCTTTTCCACTGAAGAGGACCGCATACCATTTGAGTATTTTATTGTGGAAGACAGAATTGCGTCTTCTCCCGTGGAAAAAGTATTCACAGTCCTCGCTTTCGCATCATAGCCGAAGGTTGACCGGAAATCACCCAATGGTGAAGCTTGAGGGCTAACCGAAAGGAACTTGTTCAGAGAGTGCTGGACATCAGCGAATGGCAGATTGGAAATGTCCAACCCGGAATCCGCCAACACGTTTCCCTGTGAATCAAATCCCACATTATTGACGGAAGAGATACCGCTCCGGACCATAAATGCTGTCAGCGATGCTGACACAGGCATCTTCTCACGAAAAGAGTCACTTTCTGAAGCCACCCCTGCACTTAAACGGCCTTTCCAATTGACCCTCCCCTTTGCGGAATCACTGAGAAGAATATTGATTGCAGCATCTTCTCCTTCCTTTATGCCTTGGAGCATCTTCATAGGTTGATGGTTGCGGATTACCTCAAGGGATTGTACCGCATCTATCGACAATCCATCGGTCGCCAGGTTGTAGTTGCTGCCCAGAATATCCCTTCCGTCAACATAAAACTTTCCCAATGCCTTGCCGTCAACCGTAATCGCCCCTCCATTCGAAACATCAATTCCGGGAATGCGTTTAAGTAGATCGCCAAGCACAAAATCATCCCTTGTCTTAAGAGCCGTGACACTGTATCTGGTCGTATCACCGGACATTACCACCTTTTTCGCTTCTATCACCGACTCCTGCAGACGCGTCGCGGAGGGATCAAGATGAAAAACCACACTTTCCGCGAATGGAGCATCGACATAAGATTCGGTATACCCGATAAGAGAGGCTACAAGTTTGCAGGCGCCGTCTTTCAAAGCGATGGAAAAAGCGCCATCCTTGTCCGAGGCCGAATAGGAGAGAATCTTTCCCGTTTTGTCGACCGTCTTGACGATAACGCCCGGAAGCGGAGACTCATCTGAAGAATCCAACACTTTTCCGGTGATGTTCTGACAGAAGGAATCCAATCCCATCCCGAAAAGCAGAAGAATCGACAGTATGAGATATCTTGTCCTCATAGTAATCATACACAATCACACAACTACATAGCCCAATCGGAATAACCGACAACTTTGCTATCTTCGACAGTATAAAGGCCGTCTTCCAAATCAACGGGGCCCGTACATGTGAAGAAAAACCGCTGCATGGAAACAACAACCTGATATATCATCGCTTCACGTATCTATTCAAGCAGATCAAGAGGAGGATAAGGCTTTGTCATAGGATTTGGAACCATGGTGGCCTTGATTCGCGAAAAATGGCGGGAGATAAAGATGGACGGTTTTTTGAAAAACTGGTATTGCATGTCCGTATACTGTTTCCTGCTGACATCAATATACGGATATTCGGCCATGATTATTTTTCCCGAACCTGATGCCACGGAAACCGCATCCATCCGACAAGCCCCGTCATCAGCCTGCACCCTCAGTATCACTCCAGGAAGGCCGCGGAGTTTCCACGGACCGGCATTGGCCGGCAGCTCCTCAGCAAACCAGACGGTATAGCTTCTCCCTCTGAATTGGCCGACTGCCTTGGAACAAGAATATCCGCAAATCTCCTGTTTCTCATCCTCTATCATCCACTCTGTTGCCGGGAGTTTCTCCTCGTATCTGAAATCTTCGGTAGCCAGCCTTCCGGTAAAGATCAATTCTCCTGTCACCAAATCGACATAGCAGCAATCCTGGGATAGGACCTGATTGACTTTCTCCTGATAGATACCGATCCTGAATGAAGTGCATGCGGAACCCGTATTGAACATCGCGGAATCAGCTTTATGCTGTATCAGATTATAGTATTTCGAGATTTCCCTACCTATTTGAAGGACATAAGTCGCTTCGGCAGGTTTCCGGTTCCTGTCCTCGAAAGCCAGGGCGCAATTGTAAGTGACACGGATCATCTCCTGGTCAAGTTCCGAGTACGAAGGATTCTTGCTGTCAAGAAAAAGATAACTTTTTTCTGTATCAAAATCCGTGTTCGCTTTAACCATCAAGCCTTGGCCTGACACCGGTACGGAACATAACAATGACAATGCAATTGCAGGCAATATCCGGACAGTCATCGAAACAATCATTTATGTAACAAATACATCTTTGGACATCTGTTGCCCTTATATACGAGTTGCCTTTACGACAAATACGGCAAATTTCCGCCGTCCCTTTCTACACTCTTGCGTAAATTCAGAATTCAAACATAGGAGAATAGGGTAACTATCCTCTCGGACAACCTCCGCAATGTAAAAAAAAACATTGACAAAGCAATGACTTATTTGACGATTTCAACGGATTTTTGCCGACTTTCGGGAATAATCCCATCCTATAACGGACATATCGGACAGGTTTTATCCGCTCCTTAACCTGACATGTAACTGACCGCGAAGTTATGATAGAGAGAGGGTGGTTGAGGACTACCTCCTTCTGAATGAAATGCCGGGCAGGTGCGGAATTTCCGACATATTGCAGAAAAGTGCGAAAATTAAACCCTATACCGGGAACGGAATCGCAGTTGTCCTGCCCGTCTCGGCCCCTTTTATCCTCGTTAATGAAGTTTTTTCGTATTGCAAAACCACAAATCCCACTCAAATTATTCCGGAAATAGTTATCTTTGCAAATTGGTGGCATAGTGTATGCTTGTCACTGATTTGTTTTGACTATACAATCAATAAATAAGGAAATTACACAAATTCTCATATGATGTTCTCACTCCTACAGGCCGCCGGAATGCCTGATTCCCTCACTCAAGCGGTCGAAAACATGACCCCCGCTGCTGCACCCGTTCAGCAGGAAATGTCCTATTCACTTATCAGCATGGCGGCGAAGGGCGGATGGCTGATGATAGTCCTCCTCATCCTTTCGATCATCGCGATCTACATTTTCGGCAAGAAATGGTGGATGATCCACAAGGCCGGAAACATAGACAAGAACTTCATGAAGGACATAAGGGACTACGTCCATGAGGGCAAACTCAAGTCCGCGATAACCCTCTGCCAGAAGTATGACTCCCCTATCGCCAGACTGGTCGAGAAGGGTATCGAGAGGATCGGACGTCCTCTTTCCGACATCCAGACTTCCGTAGAGAACATGGGCAACACCGAGGTCGCACGCCTTGAGAAGGGCCTACCTCTTCTGGCCACAATCGCAGGCGGCGCACCCATGATCGGATTCCTTGGAACAGTCATCGGTATGGTCCAGGCCTTCTTCAACATGTCACAGGCCGGAAACAACATCGACATCACTCTGCTTTCCAGCGGAATTTATACCGCGATGATCACCACAGTCGGTGGTCTTATCGTCGGTATCGTGGCATATTTCGGATACAACTACCTCACCTCAAACATCTCTGATCTCGTGTTCAAGATGGAAAGCGCAACCATCGACTTCATGGATCTCCTCCATGAGCCCGCAGACAGCGCCGAGTAGTCATATCCACCCAACAACGAAAGAACTGAAATCAAATGGCGATAAAGAGACATACGAAGGTGCTCTCGGACATAGGGATGTCATCAATGACTGACCTGGTGTTCCTTCTGCTCATCTTCTTCCTCATCACTTCGACGCTGGTCAACCCCAACGCCCTGAAGCTCCTGCTTCCCAAGAGCACAGGACAAGTATCGGCCAAGGCGAGCGTGAGCGTATCGATCAAGGACTGGCACCAGGACGAACTCTACACCTATCATATCAATGGTGACGAGACCCCCATCCCGTTCGCTCAGGTCGAGGACGCTCTGATTGACCTTCTCCAGAGCGACGAAGATCCCACCTTCTCGATCTACGCCGACGAGTCGGTGCCCGTGAAGGAAGTCGTGGCCGTGATGAACATCGCGAAACGCAACCACTACAAAGTAATTTTGGCGACTTCTCCCGAATAGCGGAGAGCATACCCGGAGGGACTTTATATGGCATACTATCTTGACGAAAGAAAACAGACCGAAAGGTTGTCGTGGATAACGGGAGTCGGACTCACCGTTGCGGCACACCTGTGCCTTGTCGGATTCGGTGTGTTCTCCGGAATCAAATACCTCTATCCGCCGCCGGCTGAGCAGACCTTCCTCATCGACTTCACCGAGCCGGAACCGGAACCGGTGATACAGGAACTGAACGGAACTCTTCCCCAAGCCGAAGAGATCGACAGGACAAAGCCCCTGGAGCTTGTCCAGAGGTCCGAATCCCCGGTCCAGGGCAAGAAAGCCAATGAGGCTCCGGAAGCCAAGGTGGACGACTTCGGCGACGTGGAAGTGAAAGACCCGGAACCTCCGAAGAAGGAAATCGACAGAAGGGCCCTTTTCCGCGCGGCTGACAACAAAACCGACAAGGACACCCTCGCCCAGCAGACCGCCTCAAAGGTATCCGACGCCCTCAAAGCCGGTCATGCTTCAGGAAACACCCAGACCGGAAAGACGAACGGAGCCCCCAACGCGAACCTCAAAGGAAGGACCGTAGTAGGAACACTCCCCTCGCCCAAGTACAATATCCAGGAGGCAGGAATCGTGGTGGTGAAGATATGGGTCGACCAATACGGATCCGTCACGAAAGCCGTAGCCGGAGCTGACGGTACCACCGTCACCGACTCAAGACTCTGGACAGAGGCGAGGAACGCGGCTCTCGGAGCGCACTTCAACATGAGCGCCGAAGCACCCGCTCTCCAGGAAGGTACGATAACCTATGTTTTCAAGCTCCAGTAAGCGGGAGCTCAAAAAAGAAACCGACATTCCGATCCCAAGGAAAGGAATCGCTACTGATAGAGTAACCCTGGAGGTTACTGACTGATTTGTCACCGAAAGGTGACGTAGTGCACTACATTATCAATTATTTTTTTATTCAAAGGTACCGGCAGTCAGATGGTGTGAACCATTGACCTGCCAAATAACAATTAAAATGCCCGTGAGGGTACATCTTATGATGGAAGACAACGAGAAAGGCGGATACACCGCCGAAGGAAGGAAGCTCAGGCCCAGAAGGCCCAGAGTTTCAGACAGGGTTTACGGTTCTGACGGTCAGCAGAACTCATCCTATGAAAGCGGAAACAACTATTCCGAAAGAAGAAGCTATTCACCGAGGAACAACTACCATGACCAGGGCAGCTATTCCGCTCCGAGAAGGAACAACTACGGAGAAGGTGGCGGATACGGAAGGGACAACAGTCAGGGCAATTATCAGCCCCGCCCCCGCAGAAGCTACGGCAACAACTCCTACGGTGCTCCCCAGCAGAGGAACAACTACGGTGACGGCGGATACGGAAGGGACAACGGCCAGGGTGGCTACCAGCCCCGTCCCCGCAGAAGCTATGGAAACGACTCCTACGGATATTCAAACGACGGAGGAGAAGGCGGATACGGTAACAACCGTCCCCAGAGAAGGAACAACTTCCAGGGTGGTCAGAAGAAATCCTACGGCGGCGGATACGGCCAGCAGAGGAATGCCGGCGGAAGAGGTCCCGCACCCCGTCCCCAGAAGAACAGGCCTCCCCGCAAACCCGACAATTCCCAGGAAGGAATCGCACGCATGCTCGCCCGCAAGCCCCAGGTTGACGAACTCCAGTATTCTGATTTCGACAACGCTCCCACCGCTATCACCGAGGTAGTACGTCTGAACAAGTTCATCGCCAACTCCGGCGTATGCTCAAGAAGGGAAGCGGACCAGTACATCCAGGCGGGTGTCGTCACCGTCAACGGTGAAATCGTCACCGAACTCGGAAGCAAGGTCAACGTCCTCACCGATGAGGTCAAATTCAACGGGGAGACAATCCGCGGTGAAGAAAAAGTATACATCGTGATGAACAAGCCCAAGGGCTATGTCACCACAGCCAGCGACCCTCATGCGGAGAAGACCGTCATGGACCTTCTCAAGGGTTGCAAATCAAGGGTTTTCCCCGTCGGAAGGCTTGACAAGAACACTACAGGTGTCCTCATGTTCACCAATGACGGAGAAATCGCCGAAAGGCTCACCCATCCTTCTTACGACAAGAAGAAGATATACCAGGTGTCACTTGACCATCCCCTCACCGAGGATGACTACAACACCATCCTTACCGGTGTTTCCCTCAATGATGGAGACATCAAGGCTGACGAACTTGAGTTCATCGACAACGAGGACCACAAGAAACTCGGAATCGAGATCCACTCGGGCCGCAACCGCATCGTAAGGAGAATCTTCGAGGCCCTCGGATACGAAGTCAAGGCCCTTGACAGGGTTTACTTCGCGGGTCTCACCAAGAAGGGACTCAAGAAGGGAGAGTGGAGATTCCTCACCAAGGGCGAAGCCAACGTCCTCAAGATGGGATCATATCTCTAATGGAGAGCCACATGAACGGAAACGATCCAAAAGGCGGAAAACACAGGGCTGGATTTGTCAACATCATCGGTAATCCGAATGTGGGCAAATCCACCCTCATGAATGCCCTTGTCGGCGAAAAGCTCTGCATCGTCACCGCCAAGGCCCAGACAACCCGCCACAGGATAATGGGAATCGTCAACACCGACGATTACCAGATAGTATATTCCGACACCCCCGGAATCCTGAAGCCCAACTACCGGCTCCAGAAGAATATGATGGACTTCGTGGACACCGCCATCGGCGATGCCGACATCATACTCTACGTTACCGATACGGTAGAACAGGCGGACAAGAACGCCGACTACATTGAAAAGCTCCAGAAGCTGGAGTGCCCCATAGTTCTTGTCATCAACAAGATCGACATAAGCGACCAACCCAAGGTTATGGCCCTTATGGAATGGTGGAAGGAGAAACTCCCCAATGCGATGATAATACCCGTGTCGGCAAAAGAAAGGTTCGGGCTGGAGAATGTGCTTGACGCCGTTGTGGAACATCTTCCCGTTTCGCCTCCCTGGTTCGACAAGGACGCCTTCACCGACAGGAACCTCAGGTTCTTCGCTTCTGAGATAATCAGGGAAAAGATCCTCCTCAACTACGAGCAGGAGATACCCTACAGCTGCGAAGTCGTTGTAGAGGCCTTCAAGGAAGGGGCGGAAAGATACGACATAAGCGCCGTCATCTACGTGATGAGGGATTCCCAAAAGGGAATTCTCATCGGCAAAGGAGGACAGGCCCTCAAAAAACTCGGGACGCAGGCGAGACTCGAGATGGAAGACTTCTTCCAGAAGAAGGTTTTCCTGAGCCTTTTCGTGAAAGTCGACCCCGACTGGAGGGAGTCCCGCAAAGAATTGAGAAAATTCGGATACGAGGAGTAGAAACTTTTCCGCTCCTCCATTCCGACTGTAACACTATAAACCAACAACATCCAGAAAAAGAGAGGTAATTGATGGCAGAGGATTGGGATGACATCAGTCCTGACGAGCAGGGACAGGATGAGGAGGAAATCTCCGCAACCGAAGATACCAGCATTGACGAAGGGGCAGTGGCTCCTTCCGGCAAATATGACAAACTTCTTGGAGAGGACAGCAAGAAATACAAGCTGTCAGGAATGTTCAAGGACTGGTTCCTTGACTATTCCTCATACGTTATTCTCCAGAGGGCCGTTCCGCATATCGTGGACGGACTGAAGCCGGTACAGAGAAGGGTACTCCATGCAATGTACAAGATGGACGACGGTCGCTACAGCAAAGTGGCGAACATCGTCGGTCAGGCCATGCAGTACCACCCCCACGGTGACCAGTCCATCCTGGGAGCGATCGTGCAGATAGGCCAGAAAGGGTTCTGCATAGACTGCCAGGGTAACTGGGGAAATATCCTCACCGGAGACCCCAACGCAGCCCCCAGGTACATCGAGGCCCGCCTTTCCAAATTCGCCAAGGAGGTCCTCTTCGACCCCAAAGTCACCAACTGGATAACCTCCTACGACGGAAGGAACCAGGAGCCGACGGAGCTTCCCGTCCGTTTTCCCCTTCTTCTGGCCCAGGGTACGGAAGGCATCGCAGTGGGTATGGCATCCAAAATCCTGCCCCACAATTTCAATGAACTTATCGACGCGTCCATCGCCATCCTCAAAGGTGAGGAGTACGAGATTTATCCGGACTTCCCGACCGGAGGTTACGCCGACTGCTCGAAGTACATGAAGGGAAAGAGAGGAGGCAGCGTGAAGGTAAGGGCCAAGATCGAGAAGATCGACAAGAACACCCTCGCCATCACCGAAATACCCTACGGCAAGACTTCCCACGTCGTCATCGACTCCATCCTGAAGGCGAAGGACAAGGGCAAGATAAAGATCAAGAAGATCGAGGACATGACAACCGACAAAGTGGACATCATAATCCACCTTGCCAACGACGTCTCCCCCGACAAGACCATCGACGCCCTTTACGCCTTCACCGACTGCGAAACCAACATCGCCCCGAACGCCTGCGTGATCGTGGACAACAAACCGCAGTTCCTCTCGGTCAATGACATCCTTGAGTACGATACGGCCCACACGAAGGAACTGCTCGGACGTCAGCTCCAGATAAAGCTTGATGAACTCGAAGGCGATTGGCACTACTCCTCTCTCGAAAAGATATTCTTCGAGAACAGGGTCTACAAAATCCTCGAAGAGGATCAGAAGACCTGGGAAATCCAGCTCGACGAAGTCTTCGCCAAGATGAAGGAATACCAGTATCTCCTCCACCGTGAAATCGTGATGGACGACATCCTCAAGCTTGTCGAAAAGCCGGTAAGGAAGATTTCCAAGTTCGACACCAAGGCAGTTGACGAGAAGATAAAGGGGATAGAGGACCAGATTGCCGAGGTCAAGGACAACCTCGAGCACCTGACAAGATACACGATCGACTGGTTCAAGAGCCTGAAGAAAAAATACGGAAAGGACTATCCGAGGCTCACCGAGATCACTTCATTCGAAGCCATTGCGGTGACGAAGGTCGTGAACAACAACGCCAAGCTCTACGCCAACATGAAGGCGGGCTTTGTCGGAATGAGCCTCAAGAGGGACGATGCCGGAGAGTTCATCTGCGAATGCTCCGACCTTTCCGAAATCATCGTCATCCGAAAGGACGGCAAATACATCGTCACGAAAGTTTCTGACAAGGCCTTCTTCGGAGAAGACCTCCAGTACGTGGGAGTGTTCAACCGCGGCGACGAAAGGACAATCTACAACGTCATATACCGTGACGGAAAGACTACGACCTACTACGCCAAGAGGTTCGCGATCACTTCCATCAACAGGGACAAGGAGTACGACCTCACGACAGGAAAACCGGGAAGCCAGATCATGTGGTTCACCGCGAACCATAACGGTGAAGCCGAGACCGTCAAGGTTCTCCTGCGCCAGAAGCCCACGCTGAAGAAGTCTTCCATCGAGTACGACTTCTCCACCCTCGCCATCAAGGGAAGGACCGCCAGAGGAAATCTTGTCACCAAACATGCTGTGAACCGTGTACAGCTCAAGAGCAAGGGTGTCTCGACCATCGCCGGCAAGGACATCTGGTACGATGCCGATATCCAGAGGCTCAACGAAGACTCAAGGGGACTTTATCTGGGTCAGTTCGACACCGAAGACAAGGTTCTCGCGATCTTCAAGAACGGAACATACTACACCACCTCCTTCGATCTCAGCAACCGCTACCAGGGTGAAGTTCTGAAGATAGAGAAGCTCGACGAGGAGAAGACCTATACGGCCCTTTATTGGGACGCTTCAGTGAAGGCTTTCTATGTCAAGAGATTCTCCTTCACCCAGAGCGACAACCAGCCTGTTTCATTCATTTCCGACTCGAAGGGTTCATACCTTGTCGACATCAGCGATGATCTCCATCCCCAGTTCGAAGTCACCTTCGGCGGGAAATATACCGCAAGGGAACCCGAGGCTTTCGATGCCGAGGAATTCATCGGAAAGAAGGGAATCGCGGCAAAGGGCAAGAAGTGCCATCAGTATGAACTCAAGAGCGTATGCTTCATCGAGCCTCTGCATAAACCCGAGGACGACCTTCCCGAGGAGCCGGATGACGATCCCGATGAGGGAGGAGAAGAGACTCCTGATGTGACACCTTCCGTACAGTCTTCGGAAAATCCCGCATTCGCCGATGAGAAGGTTTCTGAAGATTCAGCCCTGGACGACAGGAATGAGCCCGATGCTGAGCCCGAAGCCATCGACCTCCTCGAACCCGAGGACATTCCCGCTCCGGAAGTGTCGGCTCCGGTAGAGCCCGCACCCTTCCCCGACAAGACGGAAGACGAAGATGAGGGAGAGATAATCGAGCTCGATCTCATCGATCCTTCGACCGTCACTACGAAAGAGGAAGAGAAGCCCAAAAAGAAAAAGGCTTCTCCCAAGAAGAAGAGCAAAATCAAAGGCGCATCGGCCGGAGATGTAGTGGATCTGGGCAGCGACGACATCCCCGATGACGAGCCGACTCTGTTCGACCTGTTCTGATGAAAAGACAATAACTATATGCCCCGGCTCCACCGGGGCATAACCATTTCAAGGCAAAATGACAATCTCTCTGACAGGATTCATGGGCTCGGGAAAGAGCAGCGTCGGTAAGGAACTAGCATCAATTCTCGGCTGCCCTCTCCTGGACCTCGACGCTTTCATCGAAGACAAATTCGGTGAAAGCGTACCCGACATCTTCTCCAGAGGTGGAGAAAAACTTTTCAGGGAACTTGAATCCGCCGCATTGAAGGAAGTCCTCTCTTCTTCAGACGAAGAGCCCTTATCCCGGACGATTCTTTCTCTCGGAGGAGGAACTCCCACTATCGAAGATAATGCCGCCCTCATAAAGGAAAAGACGGTATGCTTCTACCTGAAGGCCGGCATCGACACTCTGGTATCGAACCTCGAGAACGATTCCGAAGGAAGACCGATGCTCAGAGGAACGGATCTCAGACAAAGGATCATATCCCTGATGTCGGAAAGGGAAGATTCATACAGGGGATGCGCTTCGCATGTGATCGATATTGACGGAAAGCCGTTCAAGGAAGTCGCCGAAGAAATCGCCTCTCTCCTTATATGAAAAAAGCCGCCGAAGGGGCAGCGAAAAAGAATAGTGCACGGGGATTTCCTAGATGAAGTCCTCGTGTTCCCTTATATCCTTGAGGCGGAGCTGGATGTTGGAATTGCCCCTGTAATAGTTCTCAACTATCGAATAGCAGATATCAACCGGGTTTCCGTTCTTTATGTGCTCGAAATACTCTGACATGTTGAACCCTATCGCCGAGATCTGTCTGGTATTCCCGGGATCCTGGATGAGTTCGAGCTTCAGATGCTGTCCGGCGGGTCCGACCTTCCTTCCGGTACCGTAATCATAGACATTTTCGGTCAGGAATACCGGGGTGCTGTTCCCGGGGCCGAAAGGCTGGAACTGCTTGAGGATCCTGAAGAACTTGGGTGTGATCTGTGCGAAATCCAGTTTGGCGTCGACATCAACGATGGGCGTACTCATGTCGAGGGTGAGATGCTCACCTACCCACTTGTCCATACGACGGGCGAATTCGGGAAGATTCTCCTCCTTCATGGTGAGACCTGCCGCATAAATGTGTCCCCCGAAGTTTTCCAGAAGATCCGCACACTGCTCGATGGAGCTGTACAGGTCGAATCCCCTCACACTCCTTGCCGACCCCGTAACGAAGCCATTCGATTGTGTCAGGACGAAGGTGGGTTTGTAGAACGCTTCCACAAGTCGTGAAGCCACGATTCCGACGACACCCTTGTTCCATGAAGGGCTGTATACTATCGTCGTATGTTCCTTGGCGAGACACCTGCCGTCTTCGACCATCTGGAGAGCCTCCTTCGTTATCTCGCGGTCAATGCTCTTGCGCTCATTGTTGTTGTCGTTTATCTGCTGGCCTATGGTCGCGGCGCTGGATGCGTCACTGCAGGTGAGAAGTTCAACGGCAAGACGTCCTGTCTCCATTCTTCCTGCGGCATTGATCCTCGGTCCGATCTTGAAGACTATGTCGTCGATGGTGACATGGGACTGCTCGAGATTGGCAAGATCGATGATGGCCTTGAGTCCTTGGCGGGGACTTTCGTTAAGACGCTTGAGTCCGAAATGCGCAAGCACCCTGTTTTCACCGGTCACCGAAACGAGATCCGATGCGATCGAAACTACCAGAAGATCCAGAAGCGGAAGAAGTTCATCGAACGGAATGCCGAACCTCTGGCTATACGCCTGCACCAGTTTGAATCCCACTCCGCATCCGGAAAGATCATCAAACGGATAATGGCAGTCTTCCCTTTTGGGGTCAAGGACAGCTACCGCCGGAGGAAGGACTTCCTCAGGAAGATGATGGTCACAAATGATCACGTCTATCCCCTTTGTCCCCGCATAGCGTACCTTGTCTATGGCCTTGATGCCGCAATCCAGGGTTATTATGAGTGAGAATCCTCCTTCAGCGGCCCAATTGATTCCTTTGATGGAGACACCGTACCCCTCATCATAGCGGTCGGGAATGTAGAAGTCGACATTAGGGGTAAGTTTCTTCACGAAAGAGTACACGAGTGAAACGGCTGTCGTTCCGTCGACATCGTAATCCCCGTATACCAGAATCTTCTCTCCGGAGATGATAGCCTTACGCAGGCGATCCACCGCCTTGTCCATATCCTTCATGAGGAACGGGTCATGGAGCTCGGCAAGATCCGGACGGAAGAATGAGCGTGCCTCCTCGAAAGTGGTGACGCCCCTTTGCACAAGAAGACTCGCCAGGACAGGGTCCACACCCAGTTCGGCCGAGAGGCGTGCCACCGCCTCCTGGTCAACTACCGGTTTGACTATCCATCTGTTTTCCCTCATGGTGAAATATCCTTCTTGTGGTCAATTCCGCCGGCAAAAAAGCCTCCTGGAGGCCCCAAGCCGAAACGGATTCTTACAAAGATACCCAATAAATTTTAATTTCGGCATTATTTCAGTATTTTTGCATCCTCACAAAAGAAGGCAGGAACTATTCACGGCCGCAGAGAATGCGCCGATCTAACAAAAAAAAGTATGGCAACACAGCAGTTAAGCGAGCAGGAGATTCTCCGTAGGGAGTCAATGAACAAGTTGAGGGAATTGGGTATCGAGCCGTATCCCGCCCCTCTGTATCCGGTAAACGCCACTTCAAAGGAAATCCTTTCCGGTTTCAATGCCGAGGAGGGGAATTTCCAGGATGTATGCATAGCGGGAAGGATAATGTCCCGCAACATCATGGGAGCCGCTTCTTTCATGAAACTCCAGGATGGTGAAGGCAGAATACAGGTCTATGTCAAGAGGGACGAAATCTGCCCCGGAGAGGACAAGACCATGTACAACACCGTCTTCAAGAAACTGCTTGACATCGGAGACATCGTCGGAATCAAGGGATACGCTTTCGTCACCAAAACCGGCGAGACTTCGGTTCATGCCAAGGAACTCACCGTCCTGAGCAAGTCTCTCAAGGTTCTCCCCATCGTCAAGGAGGCTGACGGAAAGGTTCACGACGCTTTCACCGATCCCGAACTCCGTTACCGCCAGAGGTATGTCGACCTCATCGTCAATCCCCAGGTAAAGGACACATTCATCAAGAGGGCCAAGATCATTTCCACGATGAGGGAGTATTTCAACGAGGCCGGTTGCCTCGAGGTCGAAACCCCCATCCTCCAGTCAATCCCGGGCGGAGCCACGGCACGTCCTTTCATCACCCATCACAACGCTCTGGACATTCCCCTGTACCTTAGGATCGCGAACGAGCTCTACCTCAAGAGACTCATCGTCGGCGGATTCCCCGGAGTGTATGAGTTCGCGAAGGATTTCCGCAACGAGGGTATGGACAAGACCCATAACCCCGAGTTCACATGCATGGAGATCTATGTGGCCTACAAGGACTATATCTGGATGATGGAGTTCGTCGAAAAGATGCTCGAAAGGATATCCACCGCCGTCAACGGTTCCACCATAGTGAACATCGCCGGAAACGAGGTAGACTTCAAAGCCCCTTACCGCAGAATCGGCATTCTTGACGCCATCAAGGAATACGCCGGAGTCGACGTGGCCGGAATGGGTGTGGACGAACTGAGGGCCACCTGCAAATCCCTCAATGTCGAGTTCGAGCCTTCGATGGGCGTAGGCAAACTCATTGACGCCATCTTCGGAGAGTACTGCGAGAAGAATTTCATCCAGCCCACATTCGTCATCGACTATCCCGTCGAGATGTCGCCCCTTACCAAGCGTCACAGGACGAATCCCTCCCTCACCGAGAGGTTCGAACTCTTCGTATGCGGAAAGGAACTCGCCAACGCCTACTCCGAGCTCAACGACCCCGTCGACCAGCTCGAAAGGTTCGAAGAGCAGGCCAGGCTCAAGAGCGGCGGAGACGATGAGGCCATGTTCATCGACTACGACTTCGTCCGCGCTCTCGAATACGGCATGCCCCCCACTTCCGGACTCGGAATGGGCATCGACCGTCTCACAATGTTCATGACAGGACAGACAACCATCCAGGATGTGCTCTTCTTCCCTCAGATGAGGCCCGAAAAGATCGTCAAGAAGGAAGAAAAAGCCGAGGACAACCAGGAATAATACTCCGACAACATGAGGATCGAAACCATCACATCGGTCCAGAACCCGAAAATAAAGGACCTTCTATCGCTTCAGGAGAAATCCCGACTAAGGCGCCAGAAGGGCCTTTTTGTCGTTGAAGGCCGGAGGGAATTCCTCCATTGCCTTGAGGCAGGATTCATCCCGTCGTGCCTTTTCATCTGCGGAGAGATTCTCTCCCCCGATGAGATGCAGCGAATCGTCTCCCTTTCTGAAAAGGCGAATCCGAAAGTCGGCATAATGCAGGTCAACTCCTACATCTATGACAAGATAGCCTATCGGGGAGGTACAGAAGGCATCATAGCGGAAGTCAATAGTGTCGACAGGACCCTTGAAGACCTCGTTCTCTCAGAATCTCCCCTCATCGCTGTACTCGAAGGAGTCGAAAAGCCCGGGAATCTCGGGGCCGTGTTAAGAAGCGCCGACGCCGCCGGAGCTGACGCCGTCATCATCTGCGACCCGCTCACCGACATCTACAATCCCAATCTCATCAGGGCAAGCCTCGGAGCGGTATTCTCCCGCCAGGTTGCGGTTGCATCATCCGAAGACACCATAGCCTTTCTCCGGAAAAAAGGCATCGGCATCTTCACGGCACAGCTTCAGGACTCGTCCGTGTACTATTCGACGGATTTCAGGGGTCCGACCGCGATCGTTATGGGCACCGAATCCACCGGACTGTCCAATGCATGGAGGGAAGCTGCGACAGGCCACATAATGATACCCATGCTCGGGCAGCTTGATTCACTCAACGTGTCGGTTTCGGCAGCCATCCTCCTTTTCGAAGCCGTAAGACAGCGTCAAACGAAATGACAAATCACCTTCCCCACATGAATTCTGAAAAATACGGCCTCATAGGCCACCCGATCCACGACTCCAAAAGTCCGGAAGTCTTCTCCGCGGCATACGGAGGTGAACTTCCGTACGACCTGATAGAGGGCGACAACTTCGAGGAATCCTTTGCACGCTTCTTGGAAGGATACCGTGCCATCAATGTGACCGCCCCCTTCAAAGAGCTGGCGTTCGCGAAGGCTGTTTCATATGCCAAGGAAGGGAAAGGTTCCGTTTCCGGTCCCTGCTTCAAGATAAGGGCCACCAACCTTTTGGTCAAGACCGCGGAAGGAATCGAGGCGCACAATTCCGATTTCACCGGAATAATCCTCGCCGTAGCCGAAGCGTATTTCCCCGGTGTCGTCAAGCAATGCTATGCCCTTTACGGAGAAGACGCCTACAAGAGAGTGCACCAGTTCATGAAAGTGAGTCTCCCTGACATCTTCAAGGAAAAGCCTCAGGCCCTCATCGTCGGTGCCGGAGGAGCCGGAAAGGCTGCCGCGGTTGCCGCCGCCGAAATGGGCTTCGACGTCGCGATAATGAACCGGACTCCCGACAAGGCGCAGAAGATCGCAGACGATCTTCCGGAGTATTCTTTCATCGTCACGCCGGTAAGCGATTTCAAAGGGGCCGTGAAGGAATGCGACCTCATAATCTACACCCTTCCGGTGAAGATTGACGCGGTGGATTCTCTGACGGAAGAAGATTTCGCCGGAGAAGACCGATACTCTTCCGGAAACCCCGCAAAAGTGGTTCTGGAAGCCAACTACAAGACACCGGCATTCAGCGGAAGAGTCCTCGAGGAGATGAATCTCGGAGGATGCCAATACGTAAGCGGGGACAGATGGCACATGTACCAGGCGATCACCGGATACTCCATCATGACCGGTAAAACTCCCGACATGGACGCCATCATGGCGACATACAGGGTATAGGAACATTTTCCGCCCCACTATCGGCCACGGCTGGAAGATTTCTCGAAAATAATCCCTATATTGCATGGGATTTGGCCTTGAGCCATTCCGGAAAGAACATTAACATTTTTAGACACTCAACAAGTCATGTCACTGAACAAAGTCATGCTCATCGGTAACGTCGGAAGAGACCCAGAAATACGTTACCTCGAAGGAAACACGCCCCAGGCTACAAAAGTAGCGCAATTCACTCTCGCCACCACAGAAAGGTACCGCGACCGTAGCGGAGAACTCCGCGAAAATACGGAATGGCACAACATCGTAATGTGGAGAGGCTTGGCCGACACAGCCGAAAAAGTCGTAAAAAAAGGTACTCAACTTTACATAGAAGGTAAACTGCGGACCAGAACATGGAACGACCAAAGCGGAAACCGCCATGACAGGACCGAAATCGTCGCCGACACATTCCAGCTTCTGGGAAGACGTCCCGACGGACAGGCCGCTCAGCAGGGTTCATATGCTCCCTCGCAGCCCTCTTATCAGCAACCGTCTTATCAACCTCAGGCACCGTCCCAGCCCTCCTATCCCCAGCCTTCAGCCAACCCCTACCAGCAGGCGGCTCAGCAGCCTCCCGTACAGGAAGCGGCTTCCATGGGACCGGAAGATGATCTTCCCTTCTAGCGTTCCTGACTTCAAAGAATGTAAAATCCCCTGATATACAACACACTCAAATGAGCAAAATAGACGTAGTACTCGGTCTCCAGTGGGGAGACGAAGGTAAAGGAAAAATCGTTGACGTTCTCGCCGGAAGATATCCTGCGGTAGCCAGATTCCAGGGCGGTCCCAATGCCGGCCACTCGCTCCAGTTCGACGGAAAGAGTTTCGTGGTGAGAAGCATCCCTTCAGGAATTTTCCGTGAAGGTTCCGTCAACATCATCGGAAGCGGAGTCGTATTCGACCCCACGGTATTCCGTGAGGAATGTGCAAACGTCAGCAAGATGGGCATCGTTCCCCAGGAGAAGATCGTCATCTCGAAGAAAGCGCACCTCATTCTCCCTACCCACAGGCTGATGGACGCCGCCCTTGAGACGGCTGCCGGAAAGGGAAAGATCGGTTCCACCCTCAAAGGAATCGGACCTACCTATACCGACAAGGTGGCAAGACACGGTCTTCGTGTCGGAGATATCCTGACTCCCGACTTCAAGGATAAGTTCGAAGCCCTCAAGGCACGTCACATAAGGGAATTCGCTTCACTCGGATTCGAGTGCAACCCCGAAGAGAAAGAAGCGGAATGGATGGATGCCATCGAGTTCGTCAAGGGATTCAAGCTGATCGACTGCGAGTATTTCGTGAACGGATGGCTTGAGGATAAGCCCATGCTCGCCGAAGGTGCCCAAGGATCACTCCTCGACGTTGACTACGGTTCGTATCCTTTCGTCACTTCTTCATCGACGACCATCGGAGGCGTCTGCACTGGACTCGGTGTCGCCCCTTCCAAGGTAGGCCATGTATACGGCATCTTCAAGGCATACTGCACCAGGGTCGGAAGCGGTCCCTTCCCTACCGAGCTCTTCGATGAGACCGGAGAGAAAATCCGTCAGATCGGTCACGAATTCGGTGCCGTCACCGGAAGGCCCCGCCGCTGCGGATGGCTTGACCTCGTTGCCCTCAAATACACCGTCATGATCGACGGAGTGACTGACCTCATCATGATGAAGGCTGACTGCCTCGACTCCTTCGAGACGATAAAGGTTTGCACCTCATACATGATCGACGGTAAGGAAACGAAGGAATTCCCCTTCGACACAAGGGCCGAAATCACCCCCGTCTATACGGAATTCAAAGGTTGGCACACCGACCTCACCGGAATACGCAAAGAGAAAGACCTTCCCAAGGAATTCAAGGACTACATCAAGTTCATGGAGGATTATCTCGGAGTTCCTATCACCATCATCTCCCTCGGACCTGACAGGGAAGCTACGATTGAAAGGTAATACGGCAATTCAAGATGTTGATAGAGCGGGTTTGGAACAATCGTTTCAGACCCGCTCTATTTCAGCATTCAACATCCACTTCAGAGCGATTTTCATACCGCCAATTGTTCGGCTCAATCTTGGTTTATTAAAGAAATAATGTATACCTTTACAACGTATGGCCTGAAACTTACTTTATCCGCTAAACGTTCGCACCATGAAAAGAGCATTCCACATCATTGCCTTCATGCTGCCGCTTTCGGTGGTAAGTGCTTCTTTTGCGCCCAAAGCACATCCCAGTGCGTCATTTTACGCAAATGGGCCTATGCTGACTTCTTCCGGATATCAATGTCCTGCAGTATGGGAACCATCCGCGCTCATTTCCTCATTAGGACATACTGATGAAGAAGAGCCGTCCATCTTTTTCAACGGATCCACCTCTTTCTTTCCGGTACCCGATATGACCGCGACGCTTCCCCCGTCCGCGTTTTCTCCGCAATCCGGAGACGATGTGGTGTCTCCCATCATCAGAGTTTCAGATATGGATGCGCCTATTGAGAAATGGATTAAACAGATTGAGGATACTATTCGAGGCAATTATAATATGAGGAAAAACAGATGATGTGTTTATTTCTAACGATTGCCCTTGTTTTACAAGGGATGTTTCACAACGGAGGTTGGGTGGAGATTAACCTGCAAAACAAGGAAGAAGATAAAGTATTGTTTTGCATTCCCCACCGCTACTACGAAAGCCATACCAATACAAATGGCCATGGGACATTAATAGGCTATGATTTAGTAGGTTTGGCAACACATATTGTATATGCACGTACTTATAATGCAGAACTGGAGATAGAGGATTGGACTGCCAACTATCAGATTATTACAGATTCAAAGATTGTAAGGAAAGGCATTAGGGAGGGGATGTATTGGAGATCTGATGCATTCTTAAAAGAATCTGGAGAAATCCTATTTACATTATATGGATACGGTAAAGATTCTTTGGCAATAAACCATATAATGGATTCTGCGCATATTGACAGAGCAAATGAGCGTGCTGATAATCTTTTGATTACCCTTATGATGTCTACTCCACTTTGGAACTAACGCCATCAATAGTTTATGGGAAGTGATCATGAAAACAATATACAAAATAATGTTTGCTGCAGAATGGCTCTTAACGGTGTTGATCATATCTTCCTACAGTCAGAATCATGCCTCTCTTCATTCCAAGAAGTTGGCAAGAGTCATATGTGTAAATACAAAAATAGATGAAGAAATCAGACATTTCATATCTTATGCAAAGGAGGCTGATGATTTAAACAACACCGGTAATTGGTATCTTCATACATCTGGTACAGAAAGAACAGGAATATCTTGCATTATCCATAAAGATAATCATTATTTCCCGAGTCATGGAAGAGCATACCTCTTGTACGATGATATAGTCATTATCCTTAAAGACTCGCCCGACAAAAGAAATTTTCGAAAAACAAATGATTCGAGGATTTTCCAAATGCAGAATAGACCTACACCAGATTCCGTGTCCGTTCCCTATTTGAGCATTTCTACCAACAATCAGGGTAATCTATTTTCGATCAAAAGCAATATCATGAGCCTCTCTCTTAGCGAGGCAAGCATTTCATATCTGGTAAATAAAACAAAATGTGCATTCGATTGGGTTAAACGAGGAGAAGACGAAGATATTCATATCAAGCAAATTCTTCCACGAGTTGAGTGTTCAGACGGATTGTTGGAAAAAGAGATTAGATATTTTTTGAGTCAGCGTCCAAAGACCAAAGGCACTCGTTATTGGAATATTTCATTAACTGATCAGATTTATACCCAGCGAGGTTCTGAAGTCACCAGATGCACAATCAACTTTGAACCTCACGGACCGGATTTTGGAGAAGCTTATCTTCAATACGGTCAAGATATTCTTGTTTTGATGGAAAAAGTGGATGAAACTTTTTTCAAGTTCATGCCTAATAATCATAGGGAGTTTTCTATGGTCAAAAATCGAACTCCACAGATGAGCCACCAGACTTTTCTTGATATCTGGTTCACGAAACAAACAGTGCTGCAGAAACGTTGCGAATTCAATCCACTCAATCCTGAGTAAAATCTTTTTTTGGAGGAAAAACAGATGATTACCTTGGAGTTCCGATCACCATCATCTCTCTCGGTCCCGACAGGGAAGCAACGATTGAGAGGTAATACGACAATGTAAAAAGCTGATTGAGCGGGTTTGGACAATGGTTCCAGGCCCGCTCTATTTTGATATCCGGTCTTCACTTCAGGCCGATTGATGCCCTCATACGTCCGGTTTACAATTTTGTGGTCTACAAGATTGTGGGATGTGCCAGCCGGTCGGTTGCATCTACAAAAGCAAAACACCGCAACCCCTATCGGAATCGCGGTGCTGATCACGAGAACTGACCCGAAGGCCATTGGGCGTCACTTCTTCACATTCGGAAGATCGAGCTCCAATTCAGGGTGTTTCGTCGAAGAACCCTTCAGAAGCAAGGCAACTATAATCGCCACGATTCCGAGCCCGATGAAGATATACTCCGCGTGGACTGCGGCAGATGCTTCCTGGAGAGGATTCCCGGCCTCAGTGACCATATTCTTGAAAATCCTTCCCACGAAAATCGGAACCAGAAGCATACCCATATTCTGTATCCAGTATATGAGGGAATATGCAGTTCCAAGGTTCTTTTCGGGTACAATCTTGGGAACTGAAGGCCACATGGCCGAAGGAACAAGAGAATAACCTATACCGAGAAGGGAGATTCCGAGGTAACCATAGAAAGGAACTCCCTGCGGAGCGAAAGCTATCACAAGGTGGGCTATAAGAACAAGGCACGCCCCCGTTATCATCCACAGAGTAGCTTTTCCGACCTTATCAACCAATACCCCGAACAAGGGAGTGAAGATGACGGTAAAGAAAGGAATCATCGTGATAACCCACTTCGCGGAATCGAGTTCCATCCCGAATCTCGGAATTACGATTGAAGTTCCGAACTTCTTGAACGAGATGATGCAGCAGTAGAAGAATACGCAAAGAAGGGCTATGAGGATGAACCTTCCGTTGGTGAGAAGCTTCACTATATCCGAGAATCGGAACTTGTCCTCTTCTTTTACCTCTCCCCTCTCATTGCGGATTCCGGAATCCTTGTCGAACCTCGAATCCATGGCCACGAACACCGCCCAAAGGATCGCCCCGACCAAGAGAAGGGTCAACCCGAAGAATGCGGGACGTGCGGTCTCAGCCAATGTGTAAATCTGCCCGGGAGCCTTCTGAGCCACAAGAATCGGGGAAACGACGAAAGCGGTGGCGGTTCCAAGCCTGGCGATGGCAAGCTGAAGGCCCATGGCGAACGCAACATTCCTTCCCTTGAACCATTTGGCTATGGAGCGGGTGACCGCAACTCCTGCGATTTCACTGCCCAGGCCGAATATCATGCACCCCACATAAGCTATCGTAAGCGACTTTCCGGGAGCAAGTCCGGAAGTTATGGCCCATGTGACTATTCCCGCTCCAATGACCATGAGCCCCACGAAAACGGAGCCTATGAGCCTTACGCCATACAGGTCGAGAAGAATACCGCATATGACGAGACCTCCCCACACGCACAGGAAGGAATAGCCTCCGGCATAGAATCCGTAGTCTTGGGAGTCCCATCCCAGTTCCAGAGAAGCAGGATCACGGAATATCTGGGACAGTGTCGAGAACATGTCGTCAAAAAAATACGACCCGAACATCGGCACCACCAGACATGCCAAGGCCAACCAGCAAGCGATCTTGCTGGTGGCGAGGTTTCCTCTGTTCGAATTAGGCTTCATCCGCAGAAGGCTTGATGTTGGGCTCCTCCAATCCGAGCTTTCTCTTGGCGTCAAGAGCCTTGAGGTAAAGGGCGATCACAAGGGCAGCTACACCGAAGCAAGCGAAGATGATCAGCGGAACGGTATAGTTGTAAGGGATGAATTCGGCACCGGCAGCCTTGGCTGCGATCACCTCGGGGTTGTTGGCGTTCGAAGAGTCGAGCACGGAACCGATGAGAAGAGGGACAAAGCAAAGACCGATGTTCTGAACCCAGAAGATAAGGCAATATGCCGAACCGAGAACCTTCTCGTCGATGATCTTCGGGACTGAAGGCCAAAGGGCAGCAGGGACCAGAGAGAAGCTGACTCCGAGTATGACGATGGTGGCGTAAGCCAAGAATCTGCTGCCTGTTGCGGGAAGCGCGAATGCGAACACAAGGTGGCATACGATCAGAAGCACCGCACCCCAGATGAGCATTGTGGCACCTTTACCCTTGGTGTCAAGATACCTGCCGAGGAAAGGAGTAAGAACAGCTGCACCAATGGGGAACCACCTGAAGATATTTGCCGCCGTCTCGGCTGAAAGGCCATTGAGGTTACACTGGAGCATGTTTGCTCCGTACCTCTGGAACGGGAATATTGCGCTGTAGTAAAGAACGCACAGAATAGCGACAACCCAGAAGTTGAGGGATGTGAGTATCTGCTTGAGGTCCTTGACCTGGAATTCATCTTCGGAAGAGTCCTCACTCTTGATTCCGGCCGCGACAAGCTCCTTGTCGAACTTGGAATCCATGAATGTGAAGATGATGAAGTTTATAAGGCCGATCAGAAGAAGCACGGTGCAGAATCCTACAGGAGCCGCAACGCTACCGAGCTTGTTGGCGATGAAGGGGCTGATGGAGAAAATGGCGAAAACACCTACACGGGCGATAGCCATCTCGATACCCATTGCCATAGCCATTTCCTTACCCTTGAACCATTTGGCGATTGCCTTGGAAACCGTAGTTCCGGCCATTTCACAACCGCAACCGAAGATCATGAATCCGAGGGCCGCCATCTTGGCGCTGCCGGGCATCGCTGTCCACCATGTTCCAAGCCAGTTGCAGAATGCAGTCGTCTGGAACCAATCGGATATACCTATATACTTGATGCATGCTCCGACAAACATCATCGACGCTGAGAGCGTTCCGGTGAAACGGACACCCATCTTGTCGAGGATGATACCCGCGAGGATAAGGAAACCGCAGACATTGAGGATGTACTCAGCCGATGCATATGTTCCGAATACGGAAGGAGTCCATCCCCTCTGCTGCTCAACCAGAGCCTGAAGGGGCGACATCACATCCACGAACATGTATCCGAAGAACATCATCAGTGCGATGAGAATCAATGCAGCCCATCTTATTGCCGGGCTGTCGTTCATGAATTTCTGGATTTTTTCTGCCATAATTATGGAATATTTTGATTTCTCTTAAGGAAATGTGCACCGCCCTTCACAGGACAGAGAATAAACAGATGCGAAGATAAACATTTTTCGGCGAAACACATAAAAGCGCAAAAATGGGCAAACTTACTGGACAGAGCACCGTCAGATGTACGGTCCCTAAGAAATAGAATCAAAACGGATTGAGGAAAATCAGGAAATAGTTCGTATCTTCGCAGACCCCATCTTGTGTTTATGTACAAACTTCTGGACTCGATAAATAAACCTGCAGATTTCCGCAACTTCAGCATTGAACAGCTGAATGAGCTTTGTGCGGAAGTCCGTGACTATATGATCAGATGCTGCGCAGTGAATCCCGGTCATCTGGGTTCGAGTCTCGGAGCCGTGGAACTGATCACCGCTCTCCATTACGTGTATGACACTCCGAATGACAAAATCATCTTCGACGTCGGCCACCAGGCATATGCCCATAAAATCCTTACCGGAAGAAAGGAAGCTTTCAAGGGAAATAGAACTAAGGGAGGCATAAGCGGTTTCCCGAAAATGGACGAGAGCCCTTTTGACGCTTTCGGTGTAGGTCATTCCTCGACATCCATTTCTGCAGCCCTTGGTCTTGCGAAAGCGGCCGAACTCAAGAAGGAAGGCAGAAAAGTGGTTGCCGTCATAGGAGACGGAGCGATGACGGGAGGTTTGGCTTTCGAAGGTCTCAACAATGCCGGTGCAGCGAATTCAGATCTTCTCATTATCCTCAATGACAACAACCAGTCCATTGACGGAAACCTCGGTGCAGTGCACAATTATCTTCTGAGGATAACTTCCGGCCACTCCTACAATGTGATAAAACAGAAAATCTGGGATACCGTTGGTGAAGGCCAGTTGAGGGATTTCCTGCAGAAAATCACCAAGGACACCAAATCCAATCTTGTCAGAAAATCCGGAGGTGACCTCTTCGAATCCCTCGGATTCCGATATTTCGGTCCGATCGACGGAAACGACATGGAACAGCTGGTGACAACACTCAGACGCCTCAGTAAAATATCCGGTCCCAGGATTCTCCATGTACACACATTGAAGGGAAAAGGCTTCGCCCCCGCCGAGCAGGATCCGACCACTTGGCACGCTCCAGGTAAATTCGATCCCGAAACCGGGAAAAGGGTTCCGACCCACTACCCCGCCGACAGATACCAGGACGTATTCGGTGAAGTTCTCCTGGACCTGGCGAAAAAAGACGACAGGGTTGTAGGAATCACCCCGGCCATGTCATACGGATGCGGAATGAGCGCTTTCGCCAAGGAGATGCCCCAAAGGTTTTTCGATGTAGGAATAGAGGAAGAACACGCAGTCACATTCTCGGCCGGTCTCGCGGCAGGAGGGATGAGGCCCTTCTGCAATATTTACTCATCATTCTCACAGAGAGCATACGACCAGATAATCCACGACGTGGCCCTTCAGAATCTTCCTGTCGTCCTGTGCTTCGACAGGGGCGGACTGGTAGGAGAAGACGGAGCGACACACCACGGATGCTACGATCTCGCAGCATATAGGTCAATCCCAGGAACGACAATAGCTGCTCCGAGCAATGAGACCGAACTGAAGAACCTGATGTATTCCGGACTGCATAATGAAGGAGGCCCTTATATAATAAGGTATCCCAGAGGATGCGGAGAAGGAACCCCATGGAGGGAATCGGAGTACAGTTTACTCGAAAAGGGAAAAGGAGAGCAGCTCCGCCCCGGAAGTGACATAGCCATCCTCGTTCTCGGGCCCTTCTGCCGTCAGGCTCTTGCCGCCGCGGAAAGGCTGTCCAAGGAAGAAGGTATTGAAGCCTCAGTATATGATATGAGATTCCTCAAACCGATCGATACTTCCATACTGGAAAAGGCAGCCGCTTCCAAATACGGAATTCTCACAGTGGAAGAAGGAACAATCAAAGGAGGTCTGTTCGGAGAAGTGGCTGAACGAATGGTTTCAGAATCAGTCAATATAAGCATCAAGGGCATCGGTATACCGGACAAATTCGTCACTCAGGACCGCCAAACAGCACAAAGGAAGGAATACGGACTGGATGAAGAGGGCATCTTCGATGTGTTGACGAAAATGTGCAAAAAACTGCAAAAAGTTTTGGAGAATAAGAATTAATACCTATCTTTGCAATCCCTTTCGGAAAAGGACCGGAAAAGCCTATATTGCCGATATAGCTCAGTTGGCCAGAGCACGTGATTTGTAATCTCGGGGTCGTGGGTTCGAATCCCTCTATCGGCTCAAAGATCTGGTCCTGAAAGAATCGGAAAAGACATATCGGGAGGATACCAAAGTGGCCAACTGGGGCAGACTGTAAATCTGCTGGCGATGCCTTCGGGGGTTCGAATCCCTCTCCTCCCACAAAATTTGTGACGCGGAAGTAGCTCAGTTGGTAGAGCATCAGCCTTCCAAGCTGAGGGTCGCGAGTTCGAACCTCGTTTTCCGCTCCACAAAGCCGGTGTAGCTCAGGGGTAGAGCGCATCCTTGGTAAGGATGAGGTCATGAGTTCAAATCCCATCACCGGCTCTTTCTTTGTACAGGGGGTATTGCCCTCTGTACAATTGAATCAAATAAAGTAACTTTTTTTATACATAATATTATGGCAAAAGAAACATTCCAGAGAACCAAACCGCATGTCAACATCGGTACAATTGGCCACGTTGACCACGGTAAAACAACCCTTACCGCCGCTATCACCAAGGTGCTTGCTGAAAGGGTATCAGGTAACGCCGACAAGG
>JAFUFP010000055.1 GCA_017469845.1 Bacteroidales bacterium
GCTTGACGCCGATTACTTCTTCACCGGAGGAATCGGAGCCGCGTTGGGACTTCAGTACTCCTATGACGACATGGTGTTCGTCAGGGCAGGCTACCATCTCGGTACCGACAAGGCCCCCCTCCCTTCGTTCGCGACGATCGGAGCCGGGTTCAAGTATTCGGGATTCAAGATCGATGTGGCTTACCTTACGGCCAATGACGTGATCGGCAATACCCTCACCATCGGTCTTGGAGTAGCATTCTGACACATCTGACATTCCTTAACTCCAAAATACTACTGACATTAGGCCCGGAGCACTGTGTTCCGGGCTTATATTTTCACTCTTTCGGAGTATGGCGAACAGGACGCGGGAAAGAAAAACGTAAAAAAATGTCACATTTTCGATTTGAAACGTTTTTTGGCACGGATTATGGAATATAGAAAAATGACATAAGTACACATAAGCTAGTTTTAATGATAGATTGAATAAGTAAGAATAACGAACGGAGCCGGTCGAGATGATCCGCTCCGTTCGTCTTTTATATCTATAGCCGTTGCCCCTCACCCCCTCTCACCGGTCAATCTCTTATTCCGGGTAAAGAAGATACGGCTTTCTCTTCTCTCTGAATTCTTCCGCCTCTTCCCTCCACCATGAACTGATTTCCGATGCGTCCTTACCGGCAATGATATCCTCTTTGACCTTCCTGTTGCCGGTAAGAAGATTGAAAAAGCCGTTCCCGAGGAAGAAGTCCTCCCCTATTCCGAGATTCGAATAAGCGTCAATGACGTAACCGAGATTGATTTTCTCGGAGAAGATTTCCTCGAGAGGTTTGGACGAGAGGTCCACTCCATGGCAGAGACGGTCCAGAAGCGGAGGATTCTTGGCTCCGGGGACACTCCGGGGAGTGAAGCTGAAGTCATACCCTGTCATATCCGGATGACCGTACATCTCGAAGGGATGGTCGGTGCCCCTTCCCAAGGATATTTCCGTCCCTTCAAAGAAACATGTCGACGAATAAAGATAGACTGCCCTCATGTCCTTGAGATTCGGTGAAGGAGGAAGGATGAGACTGTATTTGGTGGAGTGGGTATAATTCTTACATGGTATGACGGTAAGATTGCACGGCTTCCCGCTCTCCAACCAGTTTTCACCGTTCATCATGAGCGCCAATTCACCCAAAGTCATTCCATGGACGATCGGAATCGGCAAGGCCCCCACTCCCGAACGGAGATCATCTTTCAGAATGGGCCCGTCCACATAGAAACCGTTCGGATTCGGACGATCAAGGATGACGACCTCCTTATCGAACAGTGAGCAGGCATTCATCAGCCTCATCATGGTGACGTAATAAGTATAGTACCGAAGCCCTACATCCTGGATATCCACGACAAGGACATCGAATTTGGACATGGATTCATCGGAAGGACGCCCTTTTCCACCTTCGTAAAGGGAGAGAATGGGAACGCCTGTCTTCTCGTCGACTGAGCTGCTGACATGTTCCCCCGCATCCGCTGTTCCGCGGAAGCCGTGCTCCGGAGAGAATATCGCGGTAACATCTATTCCCTTTTCCAGGAGGACGTCAAGAAGATGGGGGCCGAATGCGGCTTCCCCTATCGCATGGAAATGGACAGAGGCCGTTTGATCAGTCACTTCAATCCTTGAGGGCTCACCGTCCACAACATCACCTACAATACCGGTTTGGTTGCTGAAAATCGCAACACGCTTACCTTCCAGAAGAGGGATGTATTCTCCGAGACGTTCGTCCCCGAGAATGACTCTGTCTTTCCCTCCGGAACATGAAATAGAAAGAAGGAGGACCATTGCAAGATAAAAGTACCGCATAACAACAGGATACAAGGGCACAAGGCCGTAATTCATTGAATAAAACAATACTGATATACAAAATTATAAAATTTCATCTTGTACAGGAAAATTATTTTAAACCGATTAAATACGAAGAATACATTACGATTCGTAACCAAGCCGATGGCCAAAGGGGTAAAATATCAACAAAACTACGAGTAAATAATTAATTTTATGGAACTTATAAAATATTCACTTTTTGCTTTTATGATTATCTTCTCTTATATTTGTCCCCGCTGCCGTAAAAATGGGTAAGGCTGAAACGGTTACTTCGCCATTTCTTTTATGGTTTTCAAAGTGATCGGATCATAATGCAGGCACTTCCTTATGAATTGAAAGGAAGATTCCGCACAACGTTTCATCGGGAACAATCCCGACTCGCAAAAAGATTGTTCAAAACAATAAAAGGTGGGAATACCTAAGCTGATTTATTTAGCATTATTGAATAAGTCAACTTTCCCCCGGGACCTGTCGTGAGACAGGTCCCGTTATTTTGTCGTTATCCGAAATTATTGTTATACTTGCAAAACAATTCCCGAAAAGACATACTGTTCAAGGCCAGATGCTATGAGAAAATTTACCTGCAATTTCAAATGGATCATCCTGCTGCTAATGACGGCATTATCTTTATGCTGCAAGAAGGAGGATAAGGAAGACAAGGCTTTGCCCAGACTTATATCTTTGGAAGCGGCTCCAGGCATAACCGCCGCAACAATCAAGGCCACCTTCGAAGGCAACATGAAAAATATCACAGAAGCCGAGTTCATGGTGAGGGAGGTCGGAAGAGACAGCCAATACCGTAAACCGGATGAGATTTCAGGGAACACAATGAGGGTGACCTTCAACAACATCAGTCCGATGTGCCGTCATGAATACACCATAACTTACGGAAACGGCATCAGGTCAGAAACAGCAAGACCCAAATACTTCGATGCCCTGGAATACACCAAACCTAGAGTAGGCTCAATGAAAATCACGCCTGATGCCTATGAGGCGTATGTGGAAGCTACTTTCGAAGACACGGAGTATATGGATTTTGAAGCCCCACACGAACCGGAAATCAAATTCTGGGCTGACGGACGTGAACACTATGCAGGCTTCGGCATTCTGAAAAAAGACGGAGATGTTTTCAGGTGCACTATCCCGGATCTGACACCGGAAACGAGGTATTTCGTTACTGCACGTATCTATTACGGAGATCACCTTACCACAGATACCGGAAGATGGATATTCAATACTCTACCACCACCTTTAACCGCTGAAATCAGCGCAGAGCCCTCATACGAGTCCGCAAAGCTTTCGGCAACAGTATCCACAATATGGGATGATTATCAGCCTTGCGGTTTCATTTACTACATGTACGGCAATCCAAAAGATACCGTCAAGGTCGTTCCTGAAAACAACCTCCTGGAATGCGTCGTCACTTCCCTCAAGCCGAACCGCCGTTATGAATATTCCATGTTCTACACCCATGACGGGAAAACGATGACAACGGAAGAGGACTCGTTCACAACCTTGAAGATACCGATGCCGGAGGTAATATCCCTTGAGGTCACTCCAAGCAGCAATTCCGCCCTTCTTTCGGCAGATATCCAAAATGCGGAGTTCATCAAAAAAGTCGGTTTCAGACTGGGTTATACCTCATCATCTGAAGATGTATACGTAGAGCATGAAAACGGGCGCATAACATACCTCTGGGAAAATCTTGAACCTGAAACTGAATACGGTTTCCAGGTCTTGATCAATAACGGTTACGGGTACAGTTATTCGGAGTGGAAATCTTTCACCACAAAAGCAGATGAGACCGCTCCCGAAAAAGAGCAGTCCCATTCCAAAAAGTCACAATAATACCGGATTATTCCAGCGCTCCCCCTTCGAGATCCAGAATCTCGCTCGTGATCTTCTGCTGCCTTCCCTTGTTGTACTCCAGGGTCAGTTCCTGAAGAAGATCGTTTCCGTTGTCAGTCGCTATCTGCATGGCTACGGTCCTTGCGGCATGCTCCGCCGCGGAAGAATCCAGAAGTACCGTATAAATCTTCAGGAGTATGACCTTCGGGAGAAGCATGTCAATCTGGGTCTGACGGTCCGGCTCAACGATGTATTTGATATCGCGATTGACGGCACCCTCATCCACCTCCACGGAAAGCGGAAGATAAGTTTCCCTAACCGTCGGCTGAGATGACGTGGATTTGAAGTGATTGTAGATGAATTCGACCTTGTCGAACTTGTCCAGAAGGAAAGCGTCCGACAACTCCAGTCCCAGAAGGGATGCATCGGCATAGTTCGGAGACGCGCTCATCGAAGAGTAGTCTTCCGGAGAGGGGAAGCCTTTCTTTCTCATCGCTTCTGCCATCTTCCGGCCGACGGAATAAACCGTGACCCCGATTCCCTTGCTGACATATTCGTCAACCACCTTGCTAGCTTCCCTTATCACGTTGGCGTTGAAGCCGCCGCATAGAGAGCTGTTGGAACTGAAGCAAACCAACGCCACATTCCTGATCTCCGCCTTTCCTTTGGTATAAACACCCTCAGCACCCTCACTGCCTATGAGATTGGTAAGAATGCCCCCCAACCTCTGATGATAGGGAATCATGTTCCCGATGGCGTTCTGAGCCTTGCGGAGCTTGGCTGAAGCCACCATCTTCATCGCTGAAGTGATCTTCAGCGTACTGTTGACCGAGGCTATGCGGCCTTTTATTTCTTTGAGGGATGGCATTTTCTCTACGCTTTAGAAAGGGCGGAAGTTATTTCCGAAGCTTCCTTTTCGATAATGGCGGTTACGTTGTCGTCAATTTTCCCGGATGCAAGGATATCGAGTACATCCTCCTTGTGGGAGGCTCTCATCCTGTCCAGGAAAACCGACTGGAATTCCTTTACCTTATCCACGGGGATGTCCTTCATCAGGGCCTTGGTTCCGCAATAAAGGATCGCGATCTGTTCACCCACGGGAAGAGGGCTGTACTGGGGCTGAATGAGCAGCTGGTTGTTTTTCCTACCCTTGTCGATCGCCATGGCCGTAACCTTGTCCATGTCCGAAGAGAACTTGGAGAAGGCTTCCAACTCGTTGTACTGGGCCTGGTCGATCTTGAGCGTACCTGCCACTTTCTTCATGCTCTTGACCTGTGCGCTGCCGCCTACACGGGAAACCGAGATACCGACATTGATCGCCGGACGGAATCCCTGGTTGAACAGGCTGGACTCCAGATAAATCTGACCGTCCGTAATGGATATGACGTTGGTGGGGATATATGCCGACACGTCACCGGCCTGAGTTTCGATGATAGGGAGAGCGGTCAACGATCCGCCCGCCTTCACTTTTCCCTTGAGAGAGTCGGGAAGGTCGTTCATCTGCTCCGCCACTTCCTGCTGCGAAATGATCTTCGCGGCTCTTTCGAGAAGCCTTGAGTGGAGATAGAATACATCTCCCGGATAAGCTTCACGTCCGGAAGGTCGACGGAGAATCAGGGACACTTCCCTATATGCTACGGCCTGCTTCGAAAGGTCATCGTAAACCACAAGGGCAGCACGTCCCGTATCACGGAAATACTCCCCTATCGCAGCTCCGGCGAACGGTGCGAAATACTGCAGAGCGGCGGGATCAGCCGCCGTAGCCGCAACCACGATGGTATAATCCATCGCCCCTTTGGCGCGAAGGGTATCGACAATGCTCGCTACGGTACTTCCTTTCTGTCCTACGGCAACATAAATGCAATATACGGGCTTGCCCTTCAGGAACTCCGAACGCTGGTTGATGATCGTATCAATGGCAATAGCTGTCTTTCCGGTCTGACGGTCACCGATAATGAGTTCCCTCTGTCCCCTACCGATAGGAATCATCGCGTCAATCGCCTTGAGTCCGGTCTGAAGAGGTTCATTCACGGGCTGACGGTAGATCACTCCCGGAGCCTTTCTCTCAAGGGGCATCTCGGTAAGTTCCCCCTCAATTGAGCCAAGGCCGTCCAACGGATTGCCGAGAGGATCGACGACCCTTCCCACCATGGATTCACCGACGTTGATGGAGGCTATCCTTCCCGTCCTTTTCACGGTCATGCCTTCCTTGACCTGGTCGGTAGGACCCAGAAGCACCGCTCCGACGTTATCCTCCTCAAGGTTCATCACAACCGCCATTATACCGTTCTCGAATTCGAGGAGCTCACCGGCTTCGGCATTGACCAGTCCGTAAATCCTGGCCACGCCGTCACTTACCTGGAGGACCTGTCCGACCTCCTCATACTTCACGGAAATGTCTATCGAATTGAGCTGGGAAAGCAGCACATCCGAGATTTCACTCGGCTTGATCGTATTCTGCGCCATACAACTACACTATGCGTTTGTTCTTTGCCGTGAATTCCTTCACGAGGGTTTCCAGCTGCGTCTTGACGCTGGAATCCACCCTGTAATCATCCACGGTGAAAATGATTCCGCCTATAATGGACGGATCGACCTTCGTCTCAATCATGATTTCGCCACCGAGGCGTTCCTTTGCCGCCGCGCGGATCTTCTCAACCAGGGAAGGGTCCGGATCCACGGCCGTGACCATCGTCGCGAACCTTATCCCCTTCGACTTGAAATACATGTCAATGAAGGAATGGAGAATAAGGCGTATGTCCCCTATCCGGCCCTTTTGAAGAACCAGGGACAGGAATTTACGCAAAGACCCGGTCATGGGTTCATCCCCGAAGGCCCCTTCCATGAGGGACATCTTCTCCCCGTCTCCGACAGCGGCAGGGTCTTCCATAATCTGCCGCAAACGCGGCAACTCCCTGAAGGCTTTCTCCAGGGTCATGGCCTGCGCACAGGTCTTTTCCGCGTCACCCCGGTCAGAGGTGAAGCGAAGCAGCGCCTTCGCGTATCTCGAAGAGATGATTCCCGTATTCATAGGAACGATTCCTTATCAGTTGTCTTTCTTTGTCGGAATGTTGTCCATGAGTTCCCCTACAAGGGTGTCCACGTATGCGGTCTGGGCCTTGTCGGAAGACAACTCCTTACGGACAACTTTTTCAGCCACACCGATTGAAAGCAGGGCGACTTCTTTCCTTATATCCCTCAAGGCGCTCTCCTTCTCGGCCTCGATCTCTGTGCGGGCCTTCTGAAGAATTTGCGCCGACTCCTCCTGCGCCTGCTCCCGGGCCTGCCTGAGAATCTGCTCTTTCATCACGGAAGCCTCCTTGATGATGCGATTCTGCTCCGCACGGGCCTTCTCGATAAGGGCATTCTGTTCATCGGCTATGCTTCTCACCCTCTCTTCCGCTTCCTTGGCAAGCCGGAGGGACTCGTCTATATGACGGGTCCTCTTCTCCACCATGTCTGTGATAACCGGGAATCCGAATTTCCACAGAAGGAAGAAGACGATACCGAAGATGAGGACCATCCAGAACAGGAGGCCGCTGTCAGGAGTTACCAGGTTCATACGCTACTTGACGAACAGGGCGAGAAGACAGACTATGATTCCGAAAAGGGCGGCACCCTCGATCATACCGGCGGCGATGATGAGAGTGGAGCGGACATTACCGGCAGCCTCGGGCTGACGTGCGATGGCCTCCATAGCGGCCTGACCGATCTTTCCGATTCCGAATCCGGCTGCGAATGCCGCAAGGGCCGCACCGAAGGTGATACCAAGCTTGCCGAGAGCCGCTCCGGCAACTGCCTGAAGAATAACCATGCTGATCATAACTTTAAAAATTAACGGTTTATATCTGTTTTATCATTATCAATCATTCCGCTTTCTGCCTTGCGATTCCTATATATATGGCTGAAAGCATGGTGAACACATAAGCCTGGATGAAGGCCACCAGGCACTCCAGAGCATCCAAAAAGACGCCCAACAATACTGAAACCAACGTAACGGAACCGAATATCACGGCCCCGTACTTGGCCATTATGAATATGACGCAAACGATGCTCAGAATCATAATATGTCCCGCGAGCATGTTGGCGAAAAGTCGTACGGTCAGTGAAAGAGGCTTCATCAGTGCGCTGAAAACCTCGATGACCGGCATTATCGGCTTCAGGAAAACGGGCACATCCGGATTGAAAATATCCTTGTAGTAGTGCTTCGTTCCGAATATATTCACGGTGAAGAAAGTGCAGAGCGCCAGTACCAGAGTTATGGCGATGTTTCCGGTGAGGTTGGCACCTCCCGGGAAGATAGGGATTATACCGAGGAAGTTGTTCAGTATGATGAAGAAGAACGCCATGCAAAGATATGGCGAAAATCTTCTGTAATCCTCTTCTCCGATATTCTCCCTAGCGATGTCATGAACGAGCATCACGATGGGCTCCACGAAGGCTGCAATGCCGCGTGGCGCCTCATTCTCTCCGTCGTGTTTCTTGTACCATCTGGCCGTGAGAAGAACGACAACCAGGAGAAGAAGACTGCTCATCATAAGGGAAAGTACATTCTTCGTTATGGAGATGTCAAACGGCTTCACACCGGCGGAGTCCACCACCTTACCCGACTCGGGATCTATATGGAATCCCTCATATTCCGCACCGTGTTCCAGATGCTTTGACGAGAACACATGCCACCCCGTTGAACGGCTTCGTACAATAACAGGGAGATGTATCGCGATTGATTTGTCTCCCCACGAAGTTATATGCCATTCGTAAGAGTCACCGATATGCTCGAAGATAACCTCGGACACATCGATGTCTTCACCTTGAGGTTCCTGGGCATATGCAGCATGGAAAAAGGCCGACATCATGAATGCCGCCACAATGGCCCATATGAATTTCAACCTGTACATCCTGAGTACTACACCTCCGCGCAAATGCTGACCTTGTTGTTCAGGACCTCGACGAATCCCGACTTGATATGCACTCTGCCCTTTTCCCCATTGAGGGTATAAACTACATCCCCTTCAGTCAAAGAGGTAATGAGGGCTGCGTGATTACGGAGTACCTGGAAACTTCCTTTGACTCCGGGCATGGTGACATCGTCCACCTTCTGCGAGAAGATGGATTCCTCAGGGGTCACTATGTCAAGCAGAATATCAGCCATGACTAGATGAATCTCTATCGTTTACTTCGCCTGCGCGAGGATCTTTTCGCCCTTCGCTATAGCGTCTTCTATGGTTCCGACATTGAGGAACGCCTGTTCGGGGAGATAATCGACTTCTCCGTCCAGAATCTTCTCAAAGCCGTTGACTGTATCCTCTATATCCACCATAACTCCGGGAACTCCGGTGAACTGCTCCGCGACGAAGAACGGCTGCGAGAGGAAACGCTGTACCCTTCTGGCCCTGTTGACGGTTATTTTGTCCTCGTCGGAAAGTTCATCCATACCGAGGATCGATATGATATCCTGGAGTTCCTTGTTCCTCTGAAGAATCTGTTTCACTCTCTGTGCCACATCATAGTGCTTCTGACCTACGATGTTGGGATCGAGGATACGGGATGTGGACTCGAGCGGGTCTACCGCAGGATAGATACCCATCTCGGTTATTTTTCTGCTGAGAACCGTCGTTGCGTCAAGATGGGAGAATGTCGTAGCCGGAGCCGGGTCCGTCAAGTCATCCGCGGGCACGTACACAGCCTGCACGGATGTGATGGAACCGTTCTTGGTGGATGTGATCCTCTCCTGCATCTGACCCATTTCAGTGGCCAGGGTGGGCTGGTAACCTACGGCCGAAGGCATACGCCCCAAAAGGGCGGATACTTCAGAGCCGGCCTGGGTGAAACGGAAGATGTTGTCTATGAAGAAAAGGATGTCCCTCGGACCGGCATCTCCGGAAGAATCACGGAAGGATTCAGCGAGTGTAAGGCCGGAGAGAGCTACAGAGGAACGTGCTCCCGGCGGTTCATTCATCTGGCCGAAAACCATGGCGACCTGGGATTTCTCGAGTTCCGCCTTGTCAACTTTGGAAAGGTCCCATTTGCCTTCCTCCATCGACTTGACGAATTCATCACCGTAACGGATGACACCGGACTCGATCATTTCACGGAGAAGGTCGTTTCCTTCCCTAGTACGCTCACCTACGCCCGCAAATATCGAAAAGCCGTTATGTTTCTTCGCGATATTGTTGATGAGTTCCTTGATGAGAACTGTCTTACCGACACCAGCGCCTCCAAAAAGGCCGATCTTTCCTCCCTTCAGATAAGGTTCGAGAAGATCAATGACTTTGATACCGGTGGCGAGGACTTCCTGGGAAGTGGTAAGGTCCTCAAATTTGGGAGGCTCACGATGGATAGGGAGACCGCCGGTCAAATCCATCTCACCGAGACCGTCGATACTGTCACCGGTCACATTCATGACCCTTCCCCTTATCTGTGCTCCGACCGGCATGGAAATAGGGGCATCAGTATTGACCGCAACCATTCCACGACGCAATCCGTCCGTAGAATCCATGGCCACTGTCCTTACGGTATCCTCTCCGATATGCTGCTGGACCTCGACAACGAGCTTTTTGCCGTTGGGTCTCTCCACGACTAGGGCATCATGAATCCTTGGGAGATGTTTGCTCTCTCCTTCCGGGAAATCGAAATGTATATCCACGACCGGGCCGATGATCTGGGAAATCCGTCCTGTGATATTTGACATGGCGTAAGGTTTTAAACGTATCTCTTGTTTTCCTGACCTTCAGGGAGGCCGGAAACACACAAATATAGACATTTTTTCGGCTGGTTGTCCGAAAAAACATCTTATAGGACAAAGAGGGGTCTATAACGGCAAGCGGCCGGGATTTTCCCGGCCGCCTATGCTGAAAAGTCTGAAAGCTTATTTAAGCTTGGTGTATCCGTAACGAGCCTCGTCTCCGAGTTCGATCTCGATCTTCATGAGACGGTTGTACTTGGCGATACGGTCGGTACGGCTGAGGGAACCGGTCTTGATCTGGCCGCTGTTGGTAGCAACTGCGATGTCGGCGATAGTGGTGTCCTCAGTCTCACCTGAACGGTGTGAAGTGACGGTGGTGTAGCCGTGACGATGAGCCATCTCGATGGCGTCGAGGGTCTCGGTAAGGGAACCGATCTGGTTGACCTTGATGAGGATGGAGTTACCGGCACCCATTTCAATACCCTTCTGGAGGTACTTCACGTTGGTAACGAAGAGGTCATCACCTACGAGCTGGCAGCGGTCGCCGATAGCCTTGGTGAGTTTGACCCAACCTTCCCAGTCTTCCACAGAAAGACCGTCCTCGATGGAGTCGATAGGATACTTGGTGATGAGCTGCTCGAGATAAGCGATCTGCTCGTCGGTGGTAAGTTTCTTTCCGTTGGGATCTTTCTTCTTGCCGTCCTTGAGCTGCTTGTAGTCATAGTAGAAGGTGTCACCCTCTTTGAAGCAGAACTCGGAAGCAGCGCAGTCCATAGCGATCTTGACATCCTTTCCGGGCTCGTAACCGGCGTTCTTGATAGCTGCGATGATGCAGTCGAGAGCGTCGTCGATACCGTCAAGCTTGGGAGCGAAACCACCCTCGTCACCGACTGCGGTGGAGAGACCGCGGCCCTTGAGAACCTTCTGGAGAGCGTGGAAAACTTCAGCACCGATGCGGACAGCCTCAGCCTCTGAGGTTGCGCCGACGGGACGGATCATGAACTCCTGGAAAGCGATAGGAGCGTCAGAGTGAGCACCACCGTTGATGATGTTCATCATAGGAACAGGGAGGACGTAAGCGTTGGTTCCACCGATGTACCTGTACAGAGGAATTCCGAGGTACTCAGCGGCAGCCTTTGCAACTGCGAGAGAAACACCGAGGATAGCGTTTGCACCGAGGTTGCTCTTGGTAGCGGTTCCATCAAGCTCGAGCATGGTTTTGTCGATAGCCCTCTGATCAAGAGCGGACATTCCGATGATGGCGGGAGCGATCTTGTCATTGATATTGGCGACAGCCTTGAGGACGCCCTTGCCGCAATAACGCTTGGGGTCACCGTCACGAAGCTCGAGAGCCTCATTCTCACCGGTGGATGCTCCTGAAGGAACAGCTGCTACACCGACAACGCCTGATTCGAGGACAACTTCAGCCTCGATTGTGGGGTTTCCTCTTGAGTCGAGGATTTCCCTACCTGTTACTTGGATAATTCTCATTTCGAAATATGAATTAATGTTTTATGTTGAAGCTTTGTTTGCAAGCGGGGCAAATTTACAAAATTCGTTGCGGATTATCAACGGGATAGTTAAAGACTAATATGTCAACGGCCATAAAAAACACAATGCTCTCCTGCAGTCATGCAGAAGAGCACTTATATCAGATATAAGATGCCATCATTTGACCCTTATTACTTTAATTCCGTCAATGGACTTGCTGTCCTTGGCATATTGTGCGATAGTCTTGGGATCCACGATGACTTTCATCTGTCCCATTGAGGCATGCATGAAGCCGACGAGGGGATTTCCACCATGGGAGGCAGCACCGGCCTTGACCTCATCGGTATTCTGGTCACCGTAGATGACCGTGCCGTCAGGATAATGGACATAAGCCATCACGACGTGCGCTATATCCAATCCGGGAGTATTGGACATGTAACCGATGATATCTCCTGTACGGATTCCTTTTTCCATTGAAGGTATATCAGCATCGGGGATATAGCTGTAAGGAGTCTTGTTGAGCTCTTTCTCAACATTTGAAATCACTTCGAGGTCATACGCCTGACGTGAATCCGTATCGGAATTCTTGAGATGTTTGTAGCTCTTGTAATTCTTCGACATATAGTAAATCGGATGGTCATAAATCTGACCACTAAGCTGAAGAGTCAAGTCTTCCACAATACCGCGCTTTTCTCCTTGCCTTATCCACTCAGTGGTGTAATGGACACGGTCGCTGTAATAATTGACGGCGCCGCCACGGTAGCGGCTGAGTCTTATGAGATCCTTGAGTTCCGTGAAATTCGCCCTATCGCCGTAGACTTTAACCGCATAAGCAAGATTCATACAGGTCTCGACGAAAATGATGCAGTCAGTCTTGGTAAGGTAAACCCTGACCTTCTCTTCTTCTCCCTGATCAAGAGTACCGGCGACATACGGTTGTCCCAACAACTGCTGGCCGGCCATTATCATAAGTTGACCTGTCGGCAGGGAACGTGACTGGGCGAGAGTCGTCATTATCTTCTCGGCCAGGACGGAGTCGGCCGGTGTAGAATCATAAACCTGAGAATAACCGTTAACGGAAAGCAGCAAAACCGCCGCCACCAATGAAAATAATTTCTTCATATCGTGAATGATTGTCGCTACGAATATAGCAAGAATCGGGCAAAAATGGAATTTGGGGCGAAGAGACGTATATATACAAAACATCCCGACTGGATTTCTCCAATCGGGATGTCGAAGAACGGCAGCTACCTACTCTCCCACCTGGTGTGGCAGTACCATCGGCGATGGTGAGCTTAACTTCTCTGTTCGGAATGGGAAGAGGTGGTTCCTCACC
>JAFUFP010000056.1 GCA_017469845.1 Bacteroidales bacterium
GTATTTTTGTGCATTGTCTAGTTGTGTTTCGCAAATACAAAACTAGACATTTTGGGCTGAAAACCTGTGAAGGCAATCAGCCCTTTCTCATGCACACGCGCGCGCGAGGATCAAAAATATGTTTACCGGACAGCATTAGATTTTGATATGGAATCAGAAGAAATCGATATGTTTTTTTGCAATTAAACCCCTAACTTGGCAATTGTGAAAATACGCTCTTCTGAGAAATGATTCGCCATTTGCGAAAGATCATTTTTGTATATTGGAGAGTAACGCTTCAGGACAACGGCCTTTGGTGGTCGTACTTGTAGGAACAGAAGACACAAATAACAAAAACACAATAGGCAGATGAAAAAGCAAATCGTCACCATGATGGTCGCTGCACTTGCAGTTGCAGCGTCTTTCACCGCAAGCGCACAATTCGGTAGGCCCCAGAGGGATCCCAATGCTCCCTTCTCGCTTACCCATGACAGCTGGAACGCCAAATGGATATCCGTTCCTGATGCGTCACCCAACGATTACGGTATCTATTATTTCAGGAAGGACCTCAATCTCGCTTCCGTTCCCTCGAAATACGTAGTCCATGTGACCGGAGACAACCGTTACAAACTTTATGTCAACGAGCAGATCGTATCTATGGGTCCCGCCAAGGGTGATGAAACCCATTGGCACTATGAGACAGTGGACCTCAAGCCTTATCTGAAGGCCGGAAACAACGTCATCGCCGCACTTGTCTTCAATGAAGGACCCCAGAAGACCGACTCATTCATCTCCGTCAGCACCGGATTCCTACTGCAGGGCGTGGATGAAGCGAAGATGCTTTTCACGGACAAGACATGGAAGTGTATCCAGGATCCCGCTTATTCTCCGATTAGGGTTTCCGTCCCCGGATACTATGTGGCGGGACCTTCCGAGAAGGTTGACATGTCACTTACAATCAAGGATTGGTACAAGGCAGGGACGAGTACGGCATCATGGAAGGATGCAAGGGAAGGTCAAGCCGGTATGCCCAAGGGTTTTGCCGGACAGGGTGCCCAGTCACACCTTCTCATCCCTTCGATTCTTCCCCAGATGGAAAGGACATATGAACCTTTCCCTGTGAACACTGCCATCACTGTTCCCGCAAACTCTACCAAGGAAGTCATTATCGACCTCAAACACCTCACCAATGCTTACTTTACGGTCAATTTCTCCGGAGGTAAGGGTTCGACGATGTCGGTAGGATTCACCGAGGCTTTTTATGTACCTGCCCCCGAGCAGCCGCAGGCACAAGCCCAGCAGGCTCCGGCAAGGCCTCAGATGGGACCTGCAAGGCCGAGGACGGCCGGCAAAGGAAACCGTAACGAGTACGAAGGCAAGATCTTCCAGGGGAGGGTTGATGAAATCCTTCCTGACGGAACAGCCGACCAGACTTGGACATCACTCACCTATAGGACATACCGTTACGTGAAGGTGAATGTCACAACTGCTGACCAACCTCTCACCATCAAGGAGATGTACGGAACGTTCACCGGTTATCCCTTCAAGCTTGAGGCTTCCCTCGATACGGACATTCAGGAAATCAAGGACATTTTCGATATCGATTGGAGGACCGCAAGACTCTGCGCCTTCGAAACTTATATGGACTGCCCGTTCTATGAGCAGCTGCAGTATTTCGGTGACGCGAGGATTCAGGCTCTGGTATCTCTCTACAATACGGGTGACGACAGGATGGTGAAGAACCTCATGAACGACGCCGACTGGTCGATCGACAATGACGGCATGACACTGTCCCGTTATCCCACCACTATCCATCAGTACATCCAGACCTATGCTCTTACCCACATCCTTACCATGCGCGATTATCTCCGTTATGGAAAGGATACTGACTTCCTTCAGGATCTCATGCATGGCGCTGAGGGTATCCTCGAATACTATATGAAGTATACCGGTGAAGACGGCAGGGTCCAGTATCTTCCCGGATGGGTGTTCACGGATTGGGTTTACGGTCACCCCGGTTGGGGCAACGGTACCGCGATCAATGGCGCTGACGGAAGCAACGCCTGCGTTGACCTTTATCTCCTTCTCGCTTATCAGGCAATGACTGAACTTGAACTTGCAAGGGGCAACAATTACCACGCCGGTATTTATACGGAGAAGGCGAAACAACTTGCCGAGGCAGTCAAGAAGGCTTATTGGGTACCCGAGAAGGGCCTCTTCGCAGACAGGATCGAGAAGGACAACTTCTCCCAGCATGCAGGTGCTTTGGCGATCCTCTGCGGACTTGTCGAGGGTGACGAGGCTAAGACGATGGCCCGCAAACTCCTTTCCGACGAGACTTTGGCACCTTGCTCCGTTTACTTCAAGTACTATCTGCATGAGGCTCTTGTGAAGGCAGGTCTCGGTGATGAATTCCTTTCATGGCTCGATGTCTGGAGGGAGAACCTCGCTCTCGGAATGACTACAGTCGGTGAAACGTCCGATGTCAACGGAACACGTTCAGACTGCCATGCTTGGGGAGCGAGCCCCAACATCGAGTTCTTCCGTACTCTTCTCGGAATAGATTCCGATGCGATCGCATTCAAGAAGGTCAAGATCGAACCTCACCTCGGTGACATCAAGAAGATCGGGGGAACCATGCCTCATCCCGACGGCAAGATTACCGTGGATTATAAGGTCAACGGCAAAAATCTCAATGCTGAAGTGACACTTCCTTCAAATATTTCCGGTACCTTTGTATGGAATGGTAAATCATATCCCCTCAAGGGAGGTAAGAACACTATTACAACCAAATAAAATCAAACCGGAAATGAAAAAGACAATTCTTGCTGTCGCAGTTGCGGCTCTCTCCCTGAGCCTTTCAGCTCAGGAACTCACCAATGTCACCGGCTTCGGAGGAAGAAGGGCGCCCGTCGTCTCTCCCCAGATTACCGACACTACCGTTACGTTCCGCCTTGCCGCTGATTATGCGACAATCGTCAAACTCAACGGAACTTGGCCCGGTGGTCAGAATCTGGACATGAGGAAGACCAACGGTATATGGGAAGTTTCCGTTCCTACTCCCGATCCTGAGATCTACACCTATAGTTTCAGTGTAGACGGAGTCTCCGTGAACGATCCTCAGAACGTTCTCGTGCAGAGGGACGGGTCACGCTTCCTCAACATGCTCATGATCCCCGGAAGAAGGACCGAGAACTATTTTGAGGCAAAGAAACACGGAACGATTGTTCATCCCTGGTATACTAGCAAGATCATGGCGACAGATTCCCGTCGTCTGACCGTTTATCTTCCTTACGGATATGAGGAAAATACCAAGGTGAAGTATCCTGTACTCTACCTCATGCACGGAGCCGGTGGTGACGAAGAAGCATGGTCTTCGATGGGAAGGGCCGCGCAGATTCTTGACAATCTCATTGAAAAGGGTCTTGCAAAACCTATGATCGTCGTAATGCCCAACACCAACAACAACCAGTATGCCGCCCAGACCCTCGGAATCCCTACCGCTCAGGTAAGCAGGGATGACCAGGCCAAGTATCAGAACGCGTATGAAAGGAGCCTTGCAGAAGAGATCGTTCCCTTCATCGAGAAGAACTTCAGGGTTATCGCAAAGCCCGAGTCCCGCGCCATCGCCGGTCTTTCCATGGGTGGAGGCAATACCTACAATTGCTCGAACATGTATCCTGAGATGTTCCGCTACATCGCTCCGTTCTCTTCTGCAATCTTCGGTGACATCAACAAGGACGCCCTTAAGAAGATCAAGGCTGCAGGTTGCAAACTTTATTTCGTAGCTTGCGGTTCTTCGGATTTCCTTGTTCAGACTTCGAACAATCTCGATGCCGCCCTTACGGAGATAGGCTTCCCTCATACTTACTATGTGACTGAAGGTGGACATACCTGGTCCAACTGGAGGGATTATCTCAATACGGTAGCACCTCTTCTTTTCAAGTAGAATATTCCGATAGTATTTTCAAGCCCCGCATTCACACAGATGTGGGGCTTTTTGCGTTCAACGGCTCTCGCTCAAATCTATTTATCGCAATAAGCGTAGTATCAAAATCATATACTAAGATCCAATTTATAGATTTCTTGAATGACCTGCTTTTTCCGGATGAACGTGGCCATATATATTGGCAAATATGTTTTCTTCCCATCAACAGAAACGTTGTCGTTGCAAAGGATGATGGCTTTATTCAGGTTGTACTCCAAATTATTTAGAATGTTGGCATGATAATCTCACTTTTGAGCTATCCTGCGGAAACATCTCCGCAACTTCTTGCAAAAATTGCGGGAATTTTCCCGCAGTTTTATTACATTTGTGCCGAAACAATACCGCAACACGCCATGCAAGCACTTTACGACCAATTCTATCAACTTCTGGAACTCACCCCCATGAACTTCTTTCGGGGGCAGCATAATACCATCAACTGGGACGTTCGCATCCTTGGCATCCTGGGCCAGAAAGGTGTGGGAAAGTCCACCCTAATTCTGCAGCATATCAAGCAGCAAGGGATCAAGGAAGAGTCCCTTTATGTCGTTGCCGATGATATTTATTTCAGCGCACATACTCTGTTGGAAACAGCGAAGGCTTTCTTCGCCCGCGGGGGCAAATACCTGTACATAGATGAGATTCACAAATACCAGGATTGGAGCAGAGAGATCAAGAATATCTATGACAGTCTACCGCTGCTGCACGTCGTCTATTCCGGCAGTTCCATGCTGGATCTGAAAGAAGGCGGAGCCGATCTGAGCCGCCGCGTCATCGAATACCATCTTCCGGTCTGGTCTTTCCGCGAATACTTGAACCTTCGCAATGGTTGGTCCTTGAAGAGCGCCACCCTGGAGGAAGTTCTGAAAGGGGAAGTCGATTTCCCTTATGGTCCGGAGCGCCCGCTCAAATATTTCGATGATTACATGAAGAAAGGCTGCTATCCGTTCTCCTTGGAGCCTGAATTTGAGACCCGCCTTCGCCAGGTCATCAATACCACCGTCGAGGTCGATATTCCTAAGTACGCCAAGATGACCATCGCCGCCACTCAGAAACTCAAGAAATTCATGTACTACATCTCCAAGAGCGCCCCTGTCAAAATCAATTTCTCAGATATGGCCAGGAATCTGGAGCTGGACCGTGATGAACTGCCCAAATACCTGGAGTATCTGGAGAAGGCCGAGCTGGTCTCGGTCCTGCGAATGAAGGCAAACGGCGATGCCATCCTCCGCAAGATGGACAAACTCTACCTCCATAATTCCAATATGGCATATGTCCTCTCCGGCGAACAGCCCAACACCGGGAACAGTCGCGAGACCATCTTCTTCTGCTGGACAAAGCAAATGTTCAAGACGCTGGAATCTCCAGTATCAGACTTCGAAATCGATGGAAGGACTTTCGAAGTGGGAGGTCGAAAGAAGGGGAAGAAACAGATTGAAGATGTCCAGAATGGGTTTGTGGTCAAAGACGACATAGAATACGTCCACGATAATCAGGTGCCTCTCTGGATGTTCGGGTTCCTATATTGAAATATACAGTTGCGATCTCTCCCTCGGACCTGTCCGGGGAGTTTCTTTGACAGTGAATTCCGGAGAGTAAAGAGGATATTGGGGCATTAATGGATCTTGCTATGAGCTATCCGTCGAGATAACGGATGGCGTATTCCAAATAGATGTGCAACACACTTCAAAAGTCAAAGATATACAATCAGTTCCACTATTCCTACTATACATAATAACAATTATCCACAGGTGCCGGAGCAACTCCTCGATCGTCTGGACCGAACTACATTGACATGCGGATTCCCGCAAGAATCCTACGTCCGAGAAGATTCCTTGAAATATGGAAAGACTGGAAAGCATTGACAATTTCTGTCCGCATCTCGGTCGCATCAATTATGTTCATGCAGCGGATGAAGACGCTGAATTTAGGTTGTTTCCACGACAATTCACTGGAAATCAGAGGGGTATTCGACACCTTCACCCCTTCTACGCTATACCAGTTCCAGAAGCAGTCCGTATTAAGCGAGACATCCTTCAATGGTTTGACTGCGAGGGAGAAAACGCATGTAACCTTGTCTGTCCGGGTAGTTGCCGACGAATACGTAAAATGCCGGAGGACGTCTGCCTTGATTTCTCCCGACAGCCAGTCGCAGGGATTGCTCCTCAGAGTCAGTCCGGCGGAATAGTCCAGGTCCTTGAATACAGCATCCCTGCCCTGAAGGAGATATTCATAGGAAGATGTAAACACTGCTCCCCTGGCTTCAGCAACCAACGTCCTGGAACCAAAGAATTTCTTGACACTGCCACGGACTCCGACATTCCTTCCAACTGTCTGTGCAGGGATGAAAGAGGCAACCATGTATCTGTCAAAATAATAGGAGGATGCTGTCCTGTCACTTGACGTCTTTCCGTAATTCGCAGAAAGAGTGGCATAAAACATTGCAACGTTGTCAGAAAATTTCAGATTGAAGTTGACGATCAGCGCCCTTGTCATTCTTAAGCTGTCCGGGATGACAAGAGAGCGGTATGACCTTGCAACTGCAGCACCCAACAGCGACTCATCAGAAGATCTTGACATCGAATAACTCATCATCACATCATAGTCCAATTTTCCGGACACCGGACCGGCAAGGCTGATCAGAGGAGAAACCAATGGAAAGACTACGTTTTCGCCTCCGAAATGAAGGTAGTTCAGGCTGGCGGGAAGACTCACCGACGCTCTTGACCTGCCGATCTGCCTGGTAGTGGAAACAGCCACGCCAGGAGCAAAGTGCATGATGCCTGTTTTAGAATGCCTGGAGAAATATGACTCCGGTAAACCATCCAAAGAAGACTCCAGACCGGAATACGAAAAATCCGCATTCAATGCGATCTTGAATATTAGGGAACGACTCTTTACATTGAATCTCAATGAGTTCCTTGAATCAAGACGAGACAAGTCATACTTCTGGCTGAAAGACTCCGTACCAACTGTGAAATCAGCTCTGTGACCATCCAGCTTGAAAAACTGCGTGTCGCTCATCACCTCTACTGCATGATGGCGGGAAGTGAGGACAGTCGAATTCAGGAGGTTTTCAATTTTGAATACCGGCAGATTACGATTATCGGACACGGGATCTTCCCTGCTGACATAGAGGAGATTATCCCTTATCTGACCGGAAAACTCAAGCTTGTCTGAGAAGTATTTTTTATCTCCATTGTTTTCCAGTTCGGCTCCGGCATTGAAATAAAGCTTCCTGTCCTGCATTGACACTCCTTCATCGATGGTCAGGGCTCCGCCGTCTTGGAAACTGATAGTCTCGCTGGAAAAGGATTCTTCTGTGTATTTCTCTGCGGCAGCATTCAAGAAAGTCCTTGACATCATTCCGTTATTGAACTTATGGAGCGCATTCATGCTTGCAATCCCGGAAGTATTCGCATACCAGTATTCCTTGGGAAGATCCAAAGCTGAAATAGTCGGTGACAATGGCGAATCGAAGTCTGGATCGATGCTTTCCTTAAGAAGATAGGCCTTTCCGGAGGTGCGACCGAAATATTCCTGCTCCCTGAGTTCCTGCACGATGTCTATGCCCACGTTGTTGCCCTTAAGGAGAAATAGGCTCTGGTCTGTAGGAGCGAATCGGGTCACCATAGCCCTGGCGTCAAAAAGCGGGAACATGGGTGCTCCCGCGGAAGCTGAACCTGAGAAAAGCCAGGTGCTGCGGGAAGATTCTTTCAAGATTATGTTGACGGCACTTCTATCTGTTAATACCATGCCAGAAAGGGCTTTCACTGGTTGGTGATTCCTGTACACCTCAACACGGGAGATCTTGTCAGGAGTAAGATTCCTGACAACTGTCCCATACCTCGCGCCCAATAGATCCATTCCCTCAACGTAGAACTTGACTATGGATTCTCCGTCCACACGTATTCCTCCAGATTCATTCACACTTATTCCTGGAAGCTTTTCCAACAGTTCTCCTATATCCCGTTCCTGTCCGTCAGAGAAAGCGGCGACAGAAAAAACAGTGGTGTCTCCTTTTTCCTCGATGGCGCTTGCGCTAACCTTCGCAGCCGGTAGTTCGGTTTTTTGTGGAATGAGCTTGATTTCGAGCGGTTCTGTGGCTGATGCAACATCTATCCTGCATGATGCATAGCCCATCATGGTAACCATGAGAATATCAGGAGCTTCAGTCCCTTTATAATTCAACTGGAATGCCCCGTCGGCCTCGGAGATGGAGTACCCTACGACCTTGGAATCCTTGTAGGCAGAGACGAAGGCCCCTGCGACAGGTTCGCCGGTCTTTGCATCCAACACCTTTCCGGCTATCCCGTCATAGCTTCGGGAATGGCAACAAATGGGCAGGAGCAGAACTATAAGTGAAATCAGGATAACGCGTCCCATCGAGTCTATCTATTCTATTTCCAATAACTCTCTGAAATCAGCGGCTGGAATTTCAGATACTTGTTTCCTGGTTCAATAGAACCGTCACGCCTTCTGACCTGGGCCACGCTCCCCCCAAGCCCCCATAACTCATTCCTGTATTCAACATCTCTTCGGGCCCTGGTCTTTACCTTCTCCAACTCCTTGACTGAAAGCTTCCTGACCTCACTGTTCCTAGTGTATGCCTTCATCCCGTCCGGCCATCTCGGAACGTCATATTGTTCAAGATTCAATATGTAAAAGTTGAAAATACTCTCTGAATCAATGGCATAGACAATCAGTCCAGGACAGCCCCAAAGTAGCCATGGGCCTGCGTTGACAGGAATATCTTCGGTGTACCACGCTGTCCAGTGCCTTCCCAGATAGTCGGCTTCCGCCATCTTCACCTCATATCCGCCGAATGTCTTGCTAGAGTCCATTTCAACTAAAGTCCATTGTGGCAGTTCAAGCTTGCCGCCTTCTCCGATAAATACGTGACCGACCTCATTAAACCCTATTTCGTACTCACCAACAGAATAATTCACATGCCAGAAATCTGTAGTGCCACGATGCCTTGCAGCTTCGTTATAAGCCACCTGATCCTTTGTATTTCCGAACATGTCGAAAGCCAGAACACTTAAAGAGTCTCTCAAAAAGCGTCCTTCACTATAAAAATAGCTCTCTTTGCCATTGAAGTCCAACTTCATGTCCATGTCTGTCTGAAAATTCTTTTCTGTGACATCCCGCTTATGAAGAAAGGCGTATGAAACCCTAATGTTTTGCTGTGCCAATAAGTTGACACAACAGAACACCATAATAAAAACAGACTGAAAAACCTTCATGACATCATATTATTAGGTGAATTCAATTTCATATGATATAAAAAGTACTTTTGGGATGTGATGAGGGACAGGTCCACCTATCCCCACCGCAAACATAGGGGGAATATTTTTAATTTCCAACTAAAATTGATAGTTCAACTAATTTTTTTCTTGTTTTTGCTTTTCAGGACACTGCGCAAAAGAAAAAAGCTCCGGAAATGGAGAATCCGTTGTAAAGTAACCCCCTCATTCCGCACCTAAGTAACCCCCTTTATCTTTTCTTTTCATCGATATTAAGAATGCAGGCTGTAGGGAAGAAAAACCGCACTAGCCTGCATTCTCTTTATGATTTCGTTCTTATGACCAGGGGGATACTTTGCATCGGAACAGGGGGTCCCACTTACAAGAGAACGAGGGGACTACTTTGCTTCGGAATTTCCAGAACTCACTATGGCAAAGAAAACAAAAGATAAGGGAGTTGAACCTTCGCAAATAATGCGACAGTTGCCGGAATCCGGAGGGATTAATGATTTCGGTGAGATTGTGATATATAACCCCGTAGATACGATCAAAATAGATGTTCATCTTGATCGAGAGACGGTTTGGCTGACCCAACAGCAGTTAAGCGTATTGTTCGGAGTAGACCGAACGGTTATCGTCCGTCATATCGGCAATATCTATCGGTCCAAAGAGTTGGATGAGGCCTCAACCTGTGCATTTTTTGCACAGGTTCAAAATGAAGGTGGACGCCAAGTAAATGCGTATCCAGAATTATTATAATCTTGATATGATTCTCTCCGTCGGATACCGTGTCAATTCCCGAAACGCAACCTCTTTTCGCCAGTGGTCGAATTCGGTTTTGAAGGAATATCTACTTCGCGGGTACGCGATCAACCCTCGGCTTGAACAACTCGAACGAAGGGTTACTAAGACGGAAGAGAAGATTGACTTTTTTATCAAGACCGCTCTACCTCCCGTAGAGGGCATTTTCTATGACGGACAAATATTCGACGCTTATGAGTTCGCCTCTAAACTTATCAGAAGCGCAAAGGTTCGGATCGTGTTGATTGACAACTATGTAGATGAAACAGTGCTTACATTCTAGGAGAACGTAGAACTCTCTCTTTGGCCTCGCCTACGGAGCGGGGCCTTTTTGTATCCTGCTCTATAAATGGTGCTTGAATGTGACTGGATACGTGTGAATCTGAAAAATGTTGATTTTTTTTCAATCGCCAAAAGTGGGATATTTTTTGTCACATTTTTACGAAAATGGCCCTACAGGTATCTGTAAGGCCATTTCAGCGGAGAGAGCGAGATTCGAACTCGCGATACCCTTTTGGGGTACACACGCTTTCCAGGCGTGCCTCTTCAGCCACTCGAGCATCTCTCCAATAGTTCCTTATTCCCGTGTGGCGGAATTCGGGACTGCAAATATAGAAAAACTTTTTGGTTATTTGCCCTTTGTGATGTTTTTTTCGAAAATAATCACGCCCGATTACGAAAAAGGGGACACCGCTTTCGCAGATCCCCTTCGTTCCTGTAATCTTGCCGATTCCGCTAAAGCGTATTCTGTCTCAGATTCTCGACATATCTGTCTATTCTTTGGAGTTCTGTCGGTATCCTGATGCTCTGAGGGCAGTGAGGCATACACTGTCCACATCCGATGCAATGGTCAGCTTGCCTTAGGGTCGGGATAGCGCGATCGTAGCTGAGAAGATACTGTCTTTTGAGTTTTCTGTAATTCTCCTGCTCGACGCTCTGAGGGAATTTACCTTCGTTCACGCAATTGTTGTACTGCTTGAATATTTCAGGGATGTCGATTCCGTAGGGACAAGGCATGCAGTACTTGCAGTCGTTGCAGTCTACTGTCGGGAATTCCTTGATGAGGATAGCCATCTGCTCCAGGAAATCCTTTTCATCCTGGTTCAGTTCCTGGAAGTGGAGGAAGGTGTCGAGATTGTCCTGAAGGTGTTCCATATAGGTCATTCCGGACAAAGCGGTGAGCACTCTGGGATACGAGCCCACAAAGCGGAAAGCCCAGGATGCGATACTCTTTTCCGGACTCCTCTCTTTCATTGCCTTGGCAACGTTTTCCGGAACCCTTGAAAGACGTCCTCCTTGTAGCGGCTCCATGATTGTGATGGGCAGCTCCCTCTTGTCGAGTTCTTCATACAGGTACTCGGCATTGACATTGCGTACCCCGTCCGCATGTCTCCAGTCGACATAGTTCATCTGTATCTGCACGAAATCCCAGTGGTACTTCTCGTGCAATGCGATTATCTGCTCGAATCCTTCCTGGTTCCCGTGGAATGAGAATCCCAATTGACGGATGTTACCTTTCTCCCTTTCCTTTAGGAGGAAGTCCATGATTCCGTTTTCCTCGTATCTTCTCGCGAAGGCTTGATATCCGCCGTTTCCGATATTGTGCAGAAGGTAGTAGTCGAAATAATCCGTCTCCATCTGCTCAAAGGAGTCGTGGTACATCTTCTCGGAAGCCTCTCTCGTAAACACACTGAAGTTTGAGAGTTTTGTCGCAAGATAGTAACTCTTTCTGGGGTATCTGTTCAATGCGATACCGGAGGCTTTCTCCGACTGTCCCTGCAGATATGCGGGTGAAGTGTCGTAGTAGTTCACGCCATTGGCCATGGCGACATCTATGAGCTCGTTGACCTTTTCCTGGTCGATGACGTCTTTTCCGTCCTTGTCTTTGATCATCGGCCATCTCATACAACCGTACCCAAGGATTGAGACTTTGTCTCCGTTATGCTCATTGATATGGTAAGGCATTCCGTCCGAGATGGGATTGTCATTGGTTGTGACAACGGCGGCGGTTTTCTTGGTGTCGGAAGAGCCGCAGCCGGTAAGGATAGTCGCACCGGTAGCCAGAGCTCCCGCTCCTGCAGCCTTTATGAAATCTCTTCTGTTTATGTTCTTTTCCATGGTGAGTATCCTTTTCAGTTCTTGATATGGGACTGCAGGCCGTTGACAGTGATGGCACTGATGGGTCTTGCAGGACAGAGGTTTTCGCAGGCTCCGCAACCGATGCAGACGCTCTCGTTCACTGCCGGGATCTTCGGGGACCTCGGATTGTCAGGATTCAGGCTTACCATCATTATAGCGCCGGTAGGGCAGTGTCTTGCGCAGTTGCCGCAGTCGACACCGTCGGTGATGACGACGCAAAGATCCCTGTTCCACTTGGCGATTCCGATGTGGAGTTGGGTCTTTTCGGGAGGAGTTATCTTCTTGATCGCTCCGGCAGGGCAGACTTCAGAACACTTGACGCATTCGGGACGGCAGTATCCTTTCTCGTATGACATCTCAGGCTGCATGAAGTGATTGAAGTCACTTGAAGGGCGGAGTACATTGTTGGGGCATGCGGATACGCAAAGCTGGCAAGCTGTACACCTTCTGTAGAAGTCCTTGACGCTCTCCGAACCGAAAGGAGTGATAGGTGTCTCCCTTTCGATTTTCTTCTTGGGGAGGATGTCCGCAAGTCCACCGTCGGTTTTCTTGTCATCTTGTGCGTGGAGAGCGGCGGAAGTGAGAGCTATGGCGGAAGAGGCGATGAATGCCCTTCTTCCCGCGTCATTGGAAGAGGATTGGGCGGGGGCTGAGGCCGCCTTTGCGGGAGCGGGGGCTACGGGAGCCTTTTCTTCTTTCTTGCCGTAAGCGAAACGGTATTTCATTGCACCGAACTTGCAGTTCTCGATGCAGTTGAAGCAGTCGACGCACCTTGAGTAGTCAACAGTATGCTCCTTGATGTTGATGCAGGAAGTCTTGCACTTCTTCTCGCAGATATGGCAGTTCTTGCACTTTTCAGTGTCGATCATGGGACGGAAGAGAGAGAACCTCGAGAAGAAACTCAGAGTTGTTCCGACAGGGCAGATGGTGTTGCAGTAGGTCCTTCCGTTCTTCCATGCAAGAATAACAACTGCGATGAGGGTTACGGCGGCTACAATGAAGGTAGGAAGACTCTTGAGCCATACTTCCTTGGGGTAGAAACCGTATCCGTTTGCCCTTTCAGCGATATACGCGAGCAAGTTGTTTCCCCATTGATAAAGCGGTGCGAAAATGTTCTGGACAATTCTTCCGTATGCAGAATAAGGAGCGAGAATAGCGACCAGGGCCTGCACTCCGGCTATCAGCAGGACTACGAAGATTACCCAAATACCATAACGGAGCCATTTCTTTTCGGGCGAGGGGGTAAAACGCATTTTCTTCTTTCCTTTGTCGCGCATTCCGCTCACGTGGGAGACCACGTCCTGGAATACACCCATAGGGCAGATTACTGAGCAATAAACTCTTCCGAATACCAATGTGAGTAGCACCAGTAAGACTATGACGCCTACATTGAGTGCCAGTACCGCGGGTAGGAACTGCAGTTTGGCCATCCATGAGAACCATGTGTGAAGTGTCCCCGTGAAGTCAAGGAACATCAACGTAATGGCGACGAAGAAGATGGATGCCAGGGCGATTCTGATTTTCCTGAGCATTGTTGGATCCTTTAATTGATGTGAAAGTTTGTGATGTGTCTGACAAATTTATAAAAAAACACAAAATCCGAAACACTTTGGGAGAGTATTTCGGAGATGGATGTGAAAAATCTGTCTTAAAGACGAATGGACGGCAGGGGACGGAATAAGATGGATCGGAGCCGTATCACTATAGTTCAATGCCTACTCCTTCTCCCAGGCGTCAAGAGCTTGAGCCATAAGATCACGTCCTTTTGCGGAAATCTCCTCACCCCTGCCGTAATCCAGGATAGTGTCATATGAGTCGAAACTCATTTTCACAAGGATGTCTGGTTTGAACATTTGAGCCTGGAGCTTTGCGATGGTATGGTTCATAAGACTGAAAGAACGGGACAGGATGGAGTAATAGTTGTCGTCCGCTCCAACCGGGATCTTTTCCAGTTGCCCGATGGCGTCGAGTTCTTTTTTCCTTCTCTCGTTCTCGATCGTTTTCCGAAGAATGGCCTGGCCCCGGCTTCCGGCTATTTTCACTTTGTCGAGGAGACTCTTCTTGGGGTCGTGGAGCAGCGAAATTATCGCATTCTCAGCTTCTTCACCGATTGAGTGGATACTTTTTTGCAGGGATTCCTGATCAGAAAGGAAGGAAACGATGTTTCCGGAATCCACATCGTTCACATCGAATCCTACCAGGATGTCGTGCCCGTTCCTGTGAACCTTGTCGATGGGGAAGGTGTTCACGATGCCTCCGTCGACGAGGGTGTGAAGACCGTATTTCACGGGCCTGAACATGGATGGAATGGAGATTGAAGCCCTTATCGCATCGAAGAGTTTGCCTTCACGGAATACGACTTCCTCTCCGGTGTAGAGATCAGTCGCGACAGCGGTGAAGGGAATGGCCATGTCTTCGATGTTGACGTCAGGGACGACTTTCTTGATCGCATCGATGACTTTTTCTCCCTTGACAAGGTAGCGTTTGCTGATGGAGAGGTCCATAAGGGACATCACCTTGAAGTTGTCGAGGGAAAAGAGCCATTTTTTGAAAGCCTCGAGACCTCCGGCGGAATAGATGCCGCCTACCAGTGAACCTACTGAACATCCGGAGACAGACGTTATCCTGTAGCCACGGCTTTCGAGCTCCTCGATTGCCCCAATGTACGCGAATCCTCTCGGTCCTCCGCTTGAGAGAACGAGTGCGACGTCTTTGCTTTTTTCCATCTCTTTCATGCTAAATGATTCCCTTTTATGACCTTCGGACGATCGGAGCGTCCCTTGGATGCAAAGGTACTTAAAAAAGAATATTTCGGTATATGGACACGGGATCAAAGACTCCAGTCCAGGCCTATCAGGAATGTAAGGGGACGTATTCTGAAGCTTGTGGCGCTTTCGAGAAGCGGTGAAATTGAAAAGGTCGAGTATTCTTTCAGGTTGGAAATATTGTTGATCATCACTTTCATCCGGAAATGTCCCTTTGTCCAGGTGGCGAAAACGTCATTGAAGAGAATGTTCTTCGCCGTTGCTGAGTTCCGGTAGAAGTCGTGCTGTGTTCCTATCGACAGCTTATCGCTGAGATAGAAAGTGTTCGTCATTTTCACCGTGAGAGAAGTATTCCCTGTGTCGGTGATTCCCGAGGCTTTGATTTTCGAGAAAGACATGTTGCCGGTGGCATAGAGTCTCCAGAAAGATGTAGGCAGAGTGTTGATTTCGAAAGAAGGGGCGAGAATGTCGGAAGAGATTTCGTAAGTCTTTCCACTTTGCCGGAAGAGAGTGCTGGTCCTTATGTCGGAAAGCCTCATTCTGATATTGCCGTTGATTGAATATATACCTTTCGTCAATTCAGCGGACGAGTTCAACATATTCTGCGGGACGGACGTTCCGCCAATATATGAGAGAACGTAATTGCCGAGGATGTCCCTACCGGACAGCAGGCTTTCCGTGGCTGAGAAATCGGAAGTGATCCTGAGGTTCCATCCTCTTACGGGATCCCTGTACAGAAAACTTGCGCCGATGTTCTTTGACGGAAGGAAATAAAGGGACTCCTGCCCTTTGTACAAGGAATTGTAATCCGTCAGGAGGATCGCATTCCCCAGACTTTGGATATTGGGGGTCACGGTTCCGATGTCGGCGGAGATTTTCCCTTCCCATCTGCCGGAAGTATACCGTGCATACAAAGAGGCGTCAAGAAGCAGCTTGCCCTCTTTGTATGAGCAGAAAGCGGCAAAGTCATGATGCAGTTTTCCCTCGGACCCCAGATGCAGCAGCCCCTTGTCATAGGAGAGTTCCCATGAAAGCCCGGTGGACAAATAAGAGGAAACGGAGCTGTCGGAAAATGTTCCTTCGACGCCTTCTTCAGAAAGTCCGGAAAGGTCGCTGTCCCGCTTGTACAGGGTATAGCTGACGGATGGCCTGAGTGAGAAGGTGAGGCGGTTGCGGCTTCGGGTGAGTCCTATGAGAGAGAGGTCCTGGAAAAGCCCCGACGAACTTATCTTCTGGAATGGATTGTCACCGATGACGTCAAGGTTCTCATTGAACCCGGACAGTTGGGTATAGCTTATTATTCCCAGGGCGTTTGATTTCCCGGCCCGGAACTGGACTCCGATCCTGTTCCCGATGTCCCAGGAACGGTTGTTTACCGAAAGGTTTCTGGACATGTCTCCCGTCGTTATCGTTTCACCGGTTCCCCGTCCTATTTCGGCAAACAGCTTTTCCGTTATGTAGATTCTGGAAGAATTGTTCACGAACGAGAGGTTCCCCTTGAAGGATTCTTCTCTTTTTGAACGGTCTTCCGTTGTCGAAACTGTCCTTCCTTCGTCTTCACTGATGTATGTCTTGCTCCGGGACACAGAAGAAGTCTGAAGGGAGTTCGAGTATTTGGCCGTCAAGCCGAGGGTCGAAGACTCTTTGGGGGAAAAGGTGTTGACTGACCGCAGGCCGAGCGTATGGTTGAAAAGGGAACGCTTGTTGTCCAGAGGGGCGGAAACGGGACTGATAGATAGTCTGCTGTCGAGGGAATGCTGTTTGTCCTCTATTCCGCTTGTGGAGGACGTGATGTCCGCCATGGCATTGCCTTGGGAATCGTATTCAGCCACATCGACCGAGGACGCGGATCCGGATACCCAAAAGGCGGAGAGCTCCCCGGAAATCGGGAAGTGGTCCTTTTCGACCGCATATCCCGCACTTGCCTTCCCCATCCAGTTGATTTTCCCTTTGGCGGCATCACTGAGGAGGATGTTGATTGCCGCGTCTTCGGATTCCTTTATGCCCTGAAGGAGCTTGATGCTCTGGTGCCCTCGTATCACTTCGAGGGATTTCACGGCATCGACGGAGAGGTTCTTTGTGGCGAGATTGTAGTTTCCGCTGAGGATATCTTTTCCGTCTACGTAGAATTTTCCCAGGTCCTTTCCGTCCACTTTGATGTGTCCCGTAGATGTCATCTCCACCCCCGGAATCCTCTTGAGGACATCTCCAAGGACAAGGTCATCCCTTGTTTTGAGTGCCATCACGTTGTATTTGGTGGTATCTCCCGCCATCACTACTTTGTTGGCCTTTACGACAGATTCCTGGATTTTCTCCGCTGAAGGAGAAAGGTCTATCCTGTACGAAGTCGAAAAAGGGGAGGGAAGAGTCTTCTCTTCATACCCCAGAAGTGAAACAACCAGATATGATGCTTTCTCGGAGGGTCCGATCTCAAAACGCCCCTCAATGTCAGTCATCATATATGTCAGGGTATTCCTTTCATCGTCGGTCATGCGCACGATCGCGCCGGCAAGAGGCTCTCCGCTAAGGGAATCCCTCACCACCCCTGATATGTTTTGGGCATTCAGGGGCAGTACTGCAACCGACACGATTGCTGCGATTGAGGTGATGATTCCTTTCATTGCAGAGATCAGCTGAGTGGCGGGGATTGGACGTACTCATCGTCAACTGGGGTCCTTTTCAAGTTCAATGACAGCGGGGAGCGGTTTCTGCTTTTCCGTCTGTATTATCCGGATTCCGGTTCTTGAAGTGTGCTGTGAACTGAAGGCGGCTCGGAGTTCCAGATACTGCTGCTGCATTTTCGTGTACTGCTTCCGGGCGATTTTGATGTAGGGATATTGGGCCTTGAAGATCTTCCCGTTTCCTTGGAGGACCTTTTCGGCAATGAAGCTGCATTCTCCCGAAAAATCGCTTGCGGAAAGGATCGCACCCGGTAGTCCGCTCAATTTCCAGGGACCGGCTGATGAGGGTATCTCCTCTGTGAACCACACTTCGTAAGTTCGTCCCCGGAAATATCCTTCGGCTTTGTGGCAAGTATATCCGCAAATGGTCTTTGATCCTTCGAGCATCTTCCAGGTTATCGCGGGAAGGGTCTCAGTATATTCATAATCTTCAGCGACGAGTCTGCCGGTGAAGGTGAGGTCGTTTGAACGCAAGTCCTTGTAGAAGCAGTCCTGCACGAACAGGAAGTTGGCTTCTTGATAGAGCCTGTATCTCGGTGTAAGATATTCCTTGCCGTTGCCGTTTACCAGCATGGAGTCACATTGATGTTGGATATGGGAGTAGAACTTGGATGTAGCCTTCCCTATCTGCAGTATGTATTCCGCTTTCAGCGGGTCTTTCCCCTTTTCTTTGAAAGAGAGCGTACAGTCGTAAAGGATTCTCATCCTTTCGTCATCAAGGAAAGAATACTCATATGCGTAGTTGTCCGCGAAAATCGTCATTTTCACTCCGAAGTCTTCATTGGACATCATCATCGTACCCTGAGCGTGAACATTGTCGGCAAGAGGTGACAATAGAGAGAGGATGACCAAAACTCTGATTATGGTCGTAAAGCCTTTGAAACCTGTTTTCATGGATTCTCAAGTGTTTTTTATAGTTGTTTATGCCGTTGCCATGGCCGTTATGGCCTTGTAGAAATAAATCTTTCCGACCTACTTTCCTGGCTTGACGGGGTATTTGTTGAGGAAACATTCTTCTCCGATCTTCTCCCAAGCGTACAGGAACATTTCATCTGAGGAAAAGGACACTCTTTCAATGATTCCATCGGTTCTGAAGCCATCTATGATGTCTCCCTTCCAATTGAATATGAGCACGACCTGGTCGTTTCGCTTTTCGTCATCATAAACGAGAGAGAACATATTGTTCCCACCACATCCGGCATAAAAGCAGTCGTTTGTCGTGTCATCGGCGGCATTCAAGTACTCAAAATGTCCGTCATTGATGTCTATTTTCTGGAAACGCTGTTGTTCGTGGGGGAAAGTCAATTTGACAAGCGGGTTCGCCTTGTTGTCATATATTACCATTTCCGGAATTCCCTCTCTCGTGCACCCTATCATTGTTTGCTTGTTGCCGGTAAAGAGTTCTCCTGACATCACGTTCAAGTAAGCGCCGACGTTGTCCCTTTTCTTCGAGGTCCAGTTTTCATCCGAAAACAAAACCAGCGGTTCTTTCCCTTCAAATGCGAAAACGTTCATGAAAACAACCCTGTCACCGAAAGGACATATCCGTTGTGTCAATATCTCAGTTTCCTTGAACAAAGGTTCATAGCCAGGTGTTTGATAAGCTTCTCTGACATCAAGTACCGCGATTTTCTGAAGTAGGGGATCGTAAATGGAGATTTTACCTTCGGCGTAATTGATGAATGGCATAGCTGACTCTCCAGTTTCGATACCGTATCTGATGAGTCCCTTATAGTTGTCAGGAGAAGAAATCTCCGAAATTCGTACTGTGGGCGTGTCTTCATGGTGGCGGTGATTGTCAAAGATGCAGAGCAGGTCATCTACAATGAGGGCACAGGTGATGGAGTCTTTCGGAACACGGATGAGTTCTTCCGTAGGCTGCCTAAGTGTGTATCCTTCCTCAAAACCTCCTGCAAATGTTATTTCTTTTAGGTTCGTGGAACAGGAGATCAAGGAAATCAGTATAGCCGTAACAACTGATGTTTCGGAGAGGAAAGGAAGACGTGTTTTCATTTTATGACTTCTTTGAATTGTTGGAGTTAATACAAAGTTCGTTTCCGGAATAGAGTGTATTCCGGTTACAAAGGTAATGGTGCCATAGTGACACAGCAAATAACAAATGTTACAAATGAAAATGTAACCTTTTGAAAATTAAATAAATGTGATTTTTATAGCGTTACACTATGGTTCCATGTGGGAAAAATCACTTGTTGGAGAACAGTTCAAGTGCCGTTTCCTTCCATGAAGAATCGGGAAGAGAGGAAATCTTGGTTTTGTATCTTGACTTTCTTGTGCGAAGAGTGGGCGCCGCTATCCCCGTCAGAAAACTGATGGAAGAAGCGTTCATTCCGGAAAGGATGCATACGATGATGTTGAAATCTTCTTCCTTGAAACTTCCGTTGAGGGCATCTCGCATATTCTTCATCAATCCATCGTATATCACATCCAAGGAGCTCTCCAATTCTGAATAAAGGTTCTGGCGGTCTTTTATCCGGGTCATCTGATTTTCATATGATGCTACCCTCTTTTTGAGATTCTCCATCTGTTCGACATGTGAAAGACTCCTTTCATCCTTGTCGAAAGACTCTTTTCCGTCACTCAAGGTCCGGATCACGGAGACTTTATCCTTTACAAGCGCCGATACGATTTCCGATATGTTGTCGGATTGCTCATTGAGCGATTTTATGCTGGATGCGAGATCGTCAATTTTATGATTTTTCCGTATCGTGAGTATAATGAGGGTAGTGGCTGCGATAAGGGCAAGTATTATCAGCGAAATGATCAGTATATGCCTGTCATTGGCTTGGATGCCCGCATCCCTGTATGAACTGTCATGAACCAGTCTGATACGGTTCGTTTGGATTACTTTCTGGATAGTGGAATCCCCTTGTTTATAGATTATGGTATCCCCTATAGTATAGATTCGGATAGGCTCGGGCTTTTGCTTGTTTTCGGAGCAGCCGATGGTCAATATGCCCCAAATGAAGATGAGGATTGTGCGGAAAAACCATCGTGTAGCGATAGGCCTTCCATGAGGTGACGTCGAATGGTTTCCTGCGGTAGTCATGATCCTGTCAGTCCAAAATAACAATAGCCCTGGAAGGATGGTTGAAGGTCAACTTCACGGTATCTTCCGATGCCCTGTTCAGTGTCGCCTTCCACCAGTTGTCAAACACGACATCGTCAGTCGGCCATACAAGACCCTCAGATTTGATCTTGAGGCTGTTGTCGGGAGTCAGGATAGAGATTCTTCTACCTTTGCCGACCGCAAGTTCACAACTGTCCGAAATCGCGAAAATCGTACTGTAGTCAGAGACCATGTCCATCTCGATTCCGGAAAGGTCGAACATCCTCCGGTATTCCATAAGCAGGGAGATGTTTCCGATGGTGTGGTCCTCGCGTTTTCCTCCTGCACCCAGGATATGGATGGTGTCAACTTCCGGATAATTGCTCAAGATATACCTGACGGCCTTGGTCTGGTCGTTGTCATCCTGTTCCTCGATATGGACGAATTTTACGGCGTCTCCATATTTTTTCCTCATCGGAACGCCGATGGAGTCAAAGTCTCCTATGACCGCATCGGGAAGCCTGTTCCGGCCCGGGAATATCTTGTCCATCGCCTTGAGGTAAATTCTGAAGGCGCTGTCGCAACAAACTATGATGTCCGCCGTCCCGATTAGGTACCTCGGATACGGTTTCCTGGGGAAATCCCCGGCTCCTATTATTGCAGTGATCTTTCCCATGGCGACACTCTTGCGGATAATTATTCTTCCGAGGATATTCTCGTCTTCATGATTTCCGCATGAGAAGTTCCTGGAGTGGCATGGAAGGATTCCGGATCACGGAAACCTGCCAGGAAAGCTTTCACTTCCATCCTCTTCTTTCCGGAGAGCTGGATGTCTTCCAGAAGGAGGGCTCCGTCGGCGGTCGTGATGGCGAAGTATGACTTCCCGTCGGAAAGGACCGTACCCGGAGTCTTGCCTTCGGGGGCGTCCTTCATTATGCTTGTGCGGAATATCTTCAGTTGAACCTCGTCTCCATCCTCTTTCTTTATAGTGGCGAAAGCGGTGGGATAAGGACTGAGTCCACGGATGAGGTTATGGATTTCCTCGGTGGGGGAGTTCCAGTCAATGTGGCAAAGCTCCCTTGTGAGCTTGGGCGCGGGCTTGAGCACCTCCGAACCTTGGATGAAGCTTCTCTGGACCCTCGTTTCGATGTTCTTCTCCAGAATTCCCTTGACGGTCTGCACCACCAAATCGGCGCCGACGGGCATCAGTGCGTCGTGCAGGTCACCGGCTGAATCTTCAGGTCCTATCATCACATCCTGGCGGAGCATGATGCCTCCGGTGTCGATGTCCTTGTCGATCATGAAGGTGGTCACACCCGAGCGGCGTTCTCCGTTGATGACGGCCCAGTTTATAGGAGCCGCACCGCGGTATTGGGGAAGAAGTGCCGCATGAAGGTTGAATGTTCCCAGAGGGGGCATCTTCCAAACGACCTCAGGAAGCATCCTGAAGGCGACGACAACGAAAAGATCAGCCTTTAGGGCGGCGAGCTGCTCAAGGAACTCGGGATCTTTGAGTTTTATAGGTTGGAGTACAGGTATGCCATGTTCGACAGCATACTTCTTGACAGGACTCTCGTTTACCTTGAGTCCACGTCCGCTGGGCTTGTCGGCCACCGTTACGACTCCGACTATATTGTATCCTTCTTTGACGAGGGCGTCCAGAGGCGCGACCGCGAACTCCGGAGTTCCCATGTAAACTATTCTTTCTTTGCGGAAGATGCTCATTATCTTGGATTTTAGTGTTCTCCACCACTGGCCGAAGTTCTCGGTCTTGATGACGGCGGAGTCATTAATCGCCTTCCACGAAAGATAGACTCCTATCGGGAAGAGAACGAAGGTTGAAATGAATACGCCGGCAGCCGCTTTGACGGCTCCGTCGTTGGCGAGTTTTATGCCGGTTATGTCAACGACCCAATAAAGAACGAAGAACAGCACGGCGACTATCACATTCGTTCCCATTCCTCCCTTCTTGTTCACGAATGCGCCCAAAGGAGCTCCGATGAGGAACATTATGATGCAGGCCAAAGCCTGGGCTATTTTCTTGAGGATCTCGACGGTGCTTCTCCTGATTGTCCAGTCATACTGATAGCGGTCAGTGTCGTAATTCTTGAGCCTTGAGGAAAGATCCTCGGAGGTCGTTATGGCATTCTGGAGAGCCTGCTGTTCCATGCTGATGTCAGGCCATGCTCTGTATTTGGCGATGTCATATGGGGTAGTACCTCCGAAATGAGCCGACGTGTCGATCTGGTTGTAGAACTCGAAAGTGCGGGACCGGAAGAACATCTTGTACTGCTGGATCCTTGTGGAATCCAGATTGTGGCTCGCCGAATCGACATCATGCACAAGGTGCTTGGTGTCCTTCGCCCTTACCTGGTCACCGTACTTGTCTCCCTCGGATTTCTGGAAAGCGTAGTTCTTCAGGGGAATCACCATCTCCTGCTTGGAGAAGTCGATCTTGCTCAGCTGCAGGGTGGTGTCCTTGTACTTCATGGTGTTCGTCTCCTGATAGTTGATGCCGCTGTAGAGCTGGAACGTGAGGTAGTCCTTGCTCTTTGACATCTGCATCATGGCGGAGTCCGCCACCGTTATCGAGGTGTTGCCCTTGTTGTCGGTATGGTCATACACCATGACTCCCTTCATCATCCCGGTTTTCTTGTCCCTTTCATCTATCTTCAGGACATATCCTTCGATGCCGTCGTAGAAGGTGCCTGTCGGAATGTTTATCTCGTTCTTTGTGCTTCCGATATCGTCCCTCATCGTGAAAATCTTGTTGTATGCGATGGGGACCAGGTTGTTGGCGGCGAAGTAAGCCCCGACGAAAATGAACAGCGAACAGATGAATATAGGGGTCATCACCCTCAGAAGGGAAGTTCCCGACGCTTTGATGGCTATGAGTTCGTTGTTCTCGGCCATCTGTCCGATCGTCATCACCGAAGCGAGAAGCGTGGCGAGCGGGAGGGAGATGGGCAGCATTGTGGCGCTGCCCCAGAGCATGAATTCCAGAATGATCTGGAGGCTGAGGCCTTTGCCGACGAGTTCGTCGATATACAGCCAAAGGAATTGCATCATCAGGATGAAAATGACGACGGCAAGGATACCGAAGAACGGTCCTATGAACGACTTCAATATGAACTTGTCGAGTTTTTTCATCCTGACGGTCGATACTTTTCCTTATGTTCCCTCTATGGGAAAATTATGCCGTGGCGACTTCCACCAGCTTTTCAAGGGCGTCCTTGAGTCCCTGGATGTTCTTTCCGCCCGCGGTTGCGAGGCCGGGCTGACCGCCGCCTCCGCCCTGGATGAATTTGGCGGCATCGCGGATATCCTTTCCGGCGTTCTTTCCCTTGGCGACGAGGTCAGGGGAGTACATGAGAACGAGGTTCGGTTTCCCGTCGAACTCGAAAGCTGCGGCGAGAACGAAGTTGCTCATTTCCTTCTGGAGGATTGTGGCTCCGTTTCTCACCATCACGGGATCCATGGAGCTGTCCACCGTGACGACGTTGATTCCGTTGACGGGAGTGGCCTTTGCGACGAGTTCCTTGGCGAATGAAGCCGCCTTTTCAGCGAGGAAACCTTCGATTTCCTTCTTGAATGAAGCGTTGTCGGAAATCATCTTCTGGATGGCCGCTTTCAGGTCCGGAGCGTTGTTGAACATCGCCTTGGCGTTCTTAAGGGTATCCTGGAGCGAAAGAATCAGGTTCTCAGCCGCTTCACCGGTCACCGCCTCGATTCTTCTTACACCGGCGGCAACGGCGCTTTCGGATACGATTTTGAAGTATCCGATGTTTCCGGTGGCGGATGTGTGTGTTCCTCCGCAAAGCTCCACTGAATCACCGAACTTGACGACTCTCACCCTGTCACCGTATTTCTCACCGAAAAGGGCGATGGCTCCCATCGCGTTGGCTTCCTCCATGGTGGCGTCCCTCTTTTCCTGGAGGGGGCTGTTCTTTCTGATGAGGGAGTTGACGAGGCGCTCGGTTGAGGCCAATTCCTCATCGCTCATCTTCGAGAAATGCGAGAAGTCGAACCTGAAGTAGTCCGGTCCGACGAAGGATCCCTTCTGCTCGACATGGGTGCCGAGGATTTCCCTGAGGGCTTCGTCGAGAAGGTGGGTCGCGGTATGGTTGGCGGCGATCTTCTTTCTCCTTTCACCGTCTACTACGAGGGTGAATTCCCCTTCGCAATCGTTCGGAACGGATTCGGCGATATGGACGGTGAGGTTATTCTCCTTGACGGTATTCAGGATGGCGATCTTCTGTCCGTCGGCGGCAACCACGTATCCGGTGTCACCGACCTGACCACCCATTTCGGCGTAGAAGGGGGTGCGGTCGAACACGAGCTGGATCATGGTGCGGTTCTTCTGCTTCACAGTGCGGTGCTTCAGAAGGGTGGCTCCCTGAACTTCGAGGGTGTCATAACCGAGGAACTCGGAATCCGTGGCGTCGCTGAATACGGTCCAGTCACCGAACTCGTTGGCTGTCGCGTTGCGGGCCCTTTCCTTCTGCTTGCCCAGTTCGACGTTGAATCCGTCCATGTCGATGGTGAGCCCGGCTTCCGTAGCGATGAGGGCCGTAAGGTCGATCGGGAATCCGTAGGTGTCATAGAGGACGAAGGCGTCGACTCCGGAGATGACACCGCTCGCCTTGGATTTCTTGATATATTCATCCAGAAGCTTGATACCCCTGTCGAGCGTGCGGAGGAAAGCCATTTCCTCTTCACGGATGACGGTTTCGATGAGTTTCTTCTGGGCTACGATTTCGGGATAGGCTTCTCCCATGTCAGCGGCGAGCTGGTCGACAAGGCGACACAGGAACGGCTCGTTGAATCCGAGGAAAGTGTATCCGTAACGGACCGCACGGCGGAGGATTCGTCTGATGACGTATCCGGCCTTGACGTTGGAAGGAAGCTGGCCGTCGGCGATTGAGAAAGCGATCGCCCTGATATGGTCGGCGATGACCCTCATTGCCACTTCAGTGTCGGCGCTTTCATGGTAACGGTGTCCCGAGAACTCCTCGACCTTGGAAATGAGCCCGCTGAAAACGTCGGTCTCGTAGTTGCTGGTCTTTCCCTGGAGAATCATGCAGAGGCGCTCGAAACCCATACCGGTGTCGATATTCTTGTTGGGAAGGAGTTCGAGATGTCCGTCGGCCTTCCTGTTGTACTGCATGAAGACGAGGTTCCAGATCTCGATGACCTCGTCATTGTCGGTGTTCACGAGCGAAGCTCCGGGAACTTTGGCCCTTTCCTCATCGCTCCTGAGGTCAATGTGGATTTCGCTGCAGGGACCGCAGGGACCGGTGTCACCCATCTCCCAGAAATTGTCATGCTTGTTTCCCAGAAGGATGTGGTCGGCGGGAAGATGGCGGAGCCATGCCTCCCTGGCCTCCTCGTCGAGGGATGTACCGTCGCTTTCGTCACCTTCGAATACGGTGGCGTAGAGGATGGATTTGTCAATCTTGTATACTTCGGTGAGAAGTTCCCATGCCCAGTCGATGGCCTCGGACTTGAAATAGTCTCCGAAGCTCCAGTTTCCGAGCATTTCGAACATGGTGTGATGTCTTCCGTCATGACCTACGGCTTCAAGGTCATTGTGCTTTCCGCTGACACGGAGGCACTTCTGGGAATCGGTAGCCCTTTTGAATTTGGGTGTGGTGTTCCCGAGGAAGATGTCCTTGAACTGGTTCATTCCGGCGTTGGTGAACATGAGGGTAGGGTCATTCTTTATGACCATGGGGGCCGAGGGAACTACTGTGTGTCCCTTTGAGGCGAAGAAGTCAAGATACTTCTGGCGTATTTCTTTTGATGTCATCATCTGAGTGTTTTCACTTGGGCTTTGGCACAACATTTTCATGTCGGAAGAAGGCGCTATGCCGTAGCAAACCGCAAAATTACAACAAATTCTCCAAAAAAGGCTATATTTGCGGTCTCCCCTATATAATATAAAGGGTCCGGCAGGCCGGGAAAACACGTCAAGGTGCGGAGGTATCGTATGTCATCGATGAGAAAATACAGGATCAATCCGGAGACTCTTCTCTATGAAATAGACAAGGTCTCCGTGAAGTCGCGTTTTCTCAAATTCCTTTTCACCCTTGCGGGAACGGCCGTGATGTGCCTGGTGTATTTCTGGTTTTATACCGCCGTCCTCGGTCTTGAACTTCCCAAAACGACGATCCTCAAGAAGAAGAATGCCGACTGGGTCTCCAAGATAGAGGTTCTCAGCAAACAGATGGATGAGGACGAGTCGACACTCGCCGGTCTACAGATGAGGGACGACCAGATTTACAGGAACATTTTCGGAATGAACGAGATTTCTCCGGAAGTGAGGAATGCCGGTTTCGGAGGAGTCAACAGGTACGAGTACCTCGACATCATGGGACCAAATTCCCTTCTGAAGAAAACGACAATCAGGCTCGACGTCCTGACGAAAAAGACCTATGTCCAGTCCAAGTCCTTCGACGAGATCTCGGCGATCTCGAAGAGGGCCGGTGATATGGCTTCATGCATACCGGCGATTTCCCCTTTCCTCACCGATGACACCAAGTACAGACTGACGAGTCCCTTCGGCTACCGTTCGGACCCCATCAACGGTACATCCAAGATGCATACGGGATTCGATTTCGCATGTCCTCCGGGCAATCCCATATACGCTACAGGAGACGGAGTGGTGGAGTCGGTGAAGTTCGAACTCTTCGGGTACGGAAACTCCGTTGTGATCGACCACGGTTTCGGGTACAAGACCCGTTACGCCCATATGAGGAGTATTTATGTCGCCGAGGGAATGAGCATAAAGAGGGGTGAATGCATCGGTGAGAGCGGAAATTCCGGAAGGGTCACGGGCCCCCACCTCCATTATGAGGTGATGTACAGGGATGAGTTCGTCGATCCGGAGAACTATATGGACCTCACAATGCCCAAGGAAGAGTATGCCGAGATGGTGAAGAAAGCCGCGCAGGAGTCTTCCAAGGTCCTTACTCCGCACACGAGGGTGAAGATTCCCCAGTAGTCAGTAAAGCAAGCGATGGCCAAATACGTATACGACAAGGACAGTGTCCGTTTCAGGAAAGTTACCCGCTCCATCTGGGGGAGGGTACGTTCCGTGCTCGGATTCCTGCTGACTTCGATGTCCGTCTCGGTGGTGATTTACGTGGTGGCCTCTTTCTTCCTCAGTACCGATACCGAACGCCAGCTTCGACGTGAGAACAGGATGTACGAAAGGTTGTATCCTGAACTTCAGGAAAAGCAGCAGCTGGTGAGCGACGTGATAAGGGACCTCGAGAACCGCGACAACGGAATCTACAGGGAAATCTTCAATTCCGACGCTCCCGAAGTGGACCCCGTAGCCTCAATCGAAGGCCTTTTTGCGGGAGACACCCTCGGTAAGGACGACCTCATTGAATATACCGGCAGGAAGACGGCAGAGCTTTCTGCCATAGCTGACAAGGTTGAGGAGAATTTCCTCACCATCTTCTCGGCTTTGGCCGGGGAAGGATACCGCATGCCCCCGATGTCAGCTCCTCTTGAAGAAGTAGGTTACGCAAGTACCGGAGCATCCGTCGGGCAGAAAGTGAGCCCTTTCTATAAAGTGGCCATACCCCACACCGGAATCGACCTCGTCGGCCAGCAGGGAGACCCTGTACTGGCTACCGCCGACGGTACCGTTTCGATGGTGGAGAGGTCCGGAAAAGGTTTCGGCAATACGGTCACGATCGACCACGGCAACGGATACACCACACGTTATTGTCACCTTTCCGACATAAAAGTTTACAAAGGGCAGAAGGTGAAAAGAGGCGCGAAGATAGCCTCCGTCGGAATGTCTGGCAGCTCTTTCGCTCCGCATCTTCACTATGAAGTCCTCAAGGACGGGGTGGCCCAGGATCCCCTCAATTACATGTTCGGCTCAATAGGGGCTTCCCAGTACGCCGCGATGTCGTTCATGACGGCAAGTACCGGACAGTCACTGGAATAGGAAAACGCAATCATTCAGCTCAGGATATGGAAAAGATTTACTATTCAATCGGAGAAGTCGCCGAGATCCTCGGTGAAAGCACATCGCTTGTCCGTTTTTGGACCAATTCTTTCGGGAAGTTCCTCAAGCCCCGGCGCAATTCCCGCGGTAACCGGGTCTACACCAACGAGGATATCGAGACCCTCAAGCAGCTCCATCTCCTCATCAAGTCCCAGGGAATGACTCTCGACGGGGCGGCGCAGGTGCTGGACCAGAGCCGCAAAAAGGTGGAAGGAAGGGTGAAAGCCCTCAATTCTCTGCGTGAAATCAAGTCCCAACTTGAGGAAATACGTTCAACTTTGTAGTTAAATCGGGAAAATTCCGTAAATTTGCCGTCCTTTCCCCCAAAGGCGCCGGAAAGGAACAATCATTCTGACATTTTATTCGAATAAAAAACATATGGCAAAGAAAATCAAGAAAGTTGAGACCCCTATCGATCAGAGGGAGACTTTCGTATCCATCCAGAAGAACTTTGCGGATTCCGACCTCAGTGTAGAGGAGAAGCTCAAGACCCTGTATGATCTCCAGCAGGCTGATTCGGAGATCGACAAGATCCTTCAGCTCCGCGGAGAACTCCCCTCAGAGGTAGCTGCTCTTGAGGAGGAAATCGCCGGACTCAAAGGAAAGATGGCTGCGATCAACGCCGAGATCGAAGGTTTCAACGAGGGTATCGCCCAGAACAAGGAGAATATCATCGATTGTGATACCCAGATCGCGAAGTACAACGAACAGCTCAACAACGTCTCCAACAGCCGTGAGTTCGATTCCATCAACAAGGAAATCGAGAACCAGGAACTCCTCCGCAAGATCGCCGAAAAGCATATCGGTGAGATGAAGAACGAGATCCTTGTCCGTAAGGCTCAGCTCGAGGAAACCAAAGACGAGATTGATGTCCGTTCCGAGGACCTCAAGGCCAAGAAGGATGAGCTCGACAACATCGTCGAGTCCACCTCCAAGGAGGAGAACGCCCTTCGCGCCAAGAGGAACAAATGCGCTTCCATCATAGACGCGAGGACAATGAGCGCCTATGAGAGGATCCGCGAGAGCGAGCACAACCACCTCGCTGTCGTTACCGTTTACAACGGAAACGCTTGCGGCGGCTGCTTCAACATGATCATCCCCCAGAGGCTCATCGAGATTTCTTCGAACAAGAAGCTCATCATCTGCGAGCACTGCGGCAGGATCATCGTAAATCCCGACTTCTCCACTAAGGAATAATACCCATGCCCGCCCAGAAGAAATCCAAATCCAAGGGTGGCCAGGATGTGAATCTCGATACACTGGGTCTTGAGATGGGCAACAAGCCCCCTCAGGCCCCGGATTTCGAGGAAGCCGTGTTGGGTGCCCTGCTCATCGAACCGAACTGTGTCGATGAGGCGATGGAGGAGCTCTCCCCGTCTTGTTTCTACGACCCCAAGCATCGCAAGATATTCGAAGCGATGGTGAGCCTTGTGAACGAACATGAGGCTCTGGATATCCTATCGGTTTCCCAGAAACTGTCATCCATGGGGGCACTTGAGGAAGTGGGAGGCCCCGTCCTTCTCGCCGCATTGTCCCAGAAGATAGGAGCGGCGGCCAACATAGAATACTACGTAAAGATCCTCAAGCAGAAGACGATCCAAAGGGACCTCATTTCGGCTTCCCTTTCCATTCTGCATGATTCATACGACGATGCAGTCAATGTCGATGACCTCATCGACAACGCCCAAAGCAAGGTCTATGCGGCTATCCAGAACAACGTAAAGAAGGACGTCCAGGAAATCGGCTCCGTGATCAAGTCCGCTATGGACGAGATTGAGAAGATGCAGGGCCAGAGCGGCCTGAGCGGAGTCCCGTCCGGATACAGTTCGATCGACAGGATAACGATGGGGTGGCAGAAGAGCGACCTCATCATCCTCGCCGCCCGTCCTTCCGTCGGTAAAACCGCCTTCGCCCTCAATATCGCGAGGAACGCCGCCGTCGACCACAACATGCCGGTAGCCATTTTCTCGCTCGAGATGCCTGCCATCCAGCTCGCCAAGCGACTGATGGTCTCGGAGACCGGACTGAGCGCGGAAAAGATAAAGGGAGGAAAGACTCTCGAACCTTACGAGTGGGAACAGCTCGAGTTCAAGCTAAAGGCCCTTTCCAAAGCTCCACTCTACGTTGACGACACCCCGAGCCTTCCTATCATGGAATTCAGGACCAAGGTCAAGAGGCTGGTAAAGTCCAAGGGGGTACGCCTCGTTATCGTCGACTATCTCCAGCTCATGCAGGGTCCGGCTGAACTCCGTGGAATGAGGGAACAGGAGGTCGCGGCGATTTCAAGGACGCTCAAGGCTACGGCCAAGGAGTTGGATGTTCCCATCATCGCACTTTCCCAGCTTTCAAGGCAGGCCGTGCAGCGAACCGGCGGTACCGGAAAGCCGCAGCTCAGTGACCTTCGTGAATCCGGCTCAATCGAGCAGGATGCCGATATGGTCATCTTCGTCCACAGGCCCGATTATCTCGGCCTTTCGGAAACTCCCGACGGAAAGGAGACCACCCAGATCATAATCGCCAAGCACCGTAATGGTGAAACCGCCGATATCCCCATGCGTTTCAAGAGCGAAATGGTACGTTTCGTCGAGATTGACGACAACCTCGTCACGCAGGCCGGGGAGATCGGATCGGCCATGAATGACGATTATCCTCCGGCGGATTTCGGCCCCGGCGGAAATTATGGCGGGAATTTTGATGGATACTCTGACGGGTTCGGCAATCCTTCTTACCAGTAAAGGAAGGATCCGACCCGGAACTGATAACCATTTTCGCCATGTCCGACAGGTTCTACAGCGGACTTCTGTCCGCAATCTTCAGGTTTTCCGCAAGCGCCCTTTTGTGCGCTCTCACGGTTATCCCGGGTATCTCCCAGACCAGGGCGAAAACCTGTATTCCCACAAATGAATTGACTCCGGCCCACTTGGCATATGCCCCGGGGGAGAAGTTGACATACTCCATCCATTACAAGTGGGGGCCCATCAACGCCGATGTGGCCAATGCGACTTTCGATCTTACGCAGACCACCCTGAACGGACAGGAAGTGTATCATGTGAAACTCTTCGGAAAGAACGCCAAAGTGTATGACCCGTTCTTCAAGATGAGGGAGGATTTCAGGACGTGGTTCTCTCCGGAAGGGATCGTTCCGGTCAGATTCACCCGCGACACGAAGGAAGGCAACTGGTTTTCCACGAATGATTACGATTTCAAGTGGAACACCTCCTCTCCCCACATCGAGGCGTCCCTGGACAGCAAGAGAAAGGGTCCCCGTGTGGAGGAACTGCCCCTGACGGATTGCACTTTCGACGTCCTGTCGCTTTTCTACTACGCCAGGAATCTCGATTTCGATGCGGTGAAGAAGGATGTCAAATATCCCGTGACATTCGCCGTCGATGACGACATCTGCAACATATATTTCATCTGGAAAGGGCGGGAAACCATAAACGTCAAAGGGATCGGCAAGGTCAAGACGATGAAGTTCGTCGTCAAGCTCGTCGCCGGCGATGTCTTCGGTGATGATGAGAACGCTGACGGAACGATGTGGTTCACAGATGACGACAACCGTCTTCTGGTGTATTTCGAGACCCCGATCAGGATAGGGGCCATTTCCGGAAGGCTCGCTTCCTATGAAGGCATCCGCTATCCTTTCTCGGCAAAAGTCCAATAGAATAAGATGAAGGACGAACTCTCCCACGAAGGTATTGTACGTGAAGTCGGCCCCAAGATAACAAGGGTCGCCATAGAAGCGAAATCAGCATGCGCGTCCTGCCATGCCGCCGGATTATGTACCTCCCTGGACGCCACGACCAAGGATATTGAAGTTTCCACAGCCCTCAATCCCGGATATCAGGAGGGGGACAAGGTGGAGGTCGTCCTCGGTACGTCCATGGGTGCCAAAGCGGTGCTTCTCGCTTATGTCGTTCCCCTTTTCATATTATTGATTTTAGTAGTATCTTTGTCGTATACTTCCATTCACGAACTCCTTATAGGAGCCATCGGGTTGGGTGGAATGGCCATCTGGTACGGGGTGGTGTACCTTTTCAGGGACCGCCTCTCCAGGGAATATGTGTTTTATCTCCGCCGGCCACGGGGATAGTGACTGTAGGAAAATATTGATTACCACATACAAATGACAACAACAATTATCTGGACAATCGCAATCATCGCCATTCTCGGTCTAGTGCTTGCGGTCATCCTTTACCTTGTCGCGGAGAAATTCAAGGTTGAGGAAGATCCAAGGATCGATGAGGTTGAAAAAGTGATGCCGGGTGCAAACTGTGGAGGATGCGGATTCGCGGGATGCCGCGCATTCGCGGATGCCGCCGTCAAAGCACCCAATCTCGACAACAATTATTGCCCGGTCGGCGGTAATGAAGTCATGAAGAAGGTGGCTGCCATTCTTGGATACACAGTCCAGGAGAAGGCTCCCCAGGTCGCAGTCGTAAGATGCAACGGAACCTGTGAGAACAGGCCCAAGGTCAACGACTATGACGGATTCTCTTCCTGCAAGGTCAAGGCTGCCCTCTATGCCGGAGATACCGGCTGTGCCTACGGCTGCCTCGGCTGCGGAGACTGCGTTGCCGCATGCCAGTTCGGTGCCCTTTCAATGGATCCCGTGACCGGTCTTCCCGTAGTGGACCAGGAAAAATGTACCGCCTGCGGCGCTTGTACGAAAGCCTGCCCCAAGGGAATCATCGAGCTTAGGGCCAAAGGTCCCCGCGGCATGAGGATGTACGTTTCCTGCGTCAACAAGGACAAGGGCCCCGCCGCCAAGAAGGCTTGCGCCGCCGCATGTATCGGCTGCGGAATCTGCCAGAAGACCTGTACCCACGATGCCATCACAGTCGAGAACAACGTCGCTTACATCGATTACTCCAAGTGCAAACTCTGCCGCGAGTGCGAGGCGATGTGTCCCACCGGAGCCATCCATGGCGTGAACTTCCCCAAACCGCTTGACAAGGATGCCGTCAAGGCAAGAATCCAGGAACGCAACCGCAAGGCCAAGGAGGCTGCCGCCGCAGCCGCTGCCGCAGCGAAAGAAGCCCCCGCACCGGCTCCTGTAGCAACCCAAAATAAGGAGGAAAAGGCATGACAAGGACATTCTCAATGGGTGGTGTACACCCTTCAGACAGCAAGATATCACGCGGATGCGCCATCGAGGTTCTTCCTACCCCTCCGACCGTGTACATCCAGCTTTCACAGCATATCGGTGCTCCGGCCAAACCGCTCGTGGCGGTCGGTGACTCCGTCAAAGTCGGACAGCCGATAGCCGAACCCGGCGGCTTCGTGTCGGCGTACATCCATTCTTCGGTATCCGGCAAGGTGAAGTCCATCGCTCCGAGGAAAGACCTCGCCGGCAACAATCAGATGTGCATCGAAATCACCGTCGAAGGCGATGAATGGATGGAAGGAATCGACACTTCCGATACCCTCATCACCGATATCATAGATGACAACAAGGCCATCCTCGACAAGATCCGCCTGGGCGGAGTCGTGGGACTCGGAGGAGCCACATTCCCCACCCACGTCAAACTCAGCCCGCCTCCGGGTAAGAAGTGCGAAATGCTCATCATCAACGGATGCGAATGCGAGCCTTACCTCACATCCGATTTCCGTACCCTTCTGGAGAAAGGTGAGCAGGTAGTCGTCGGAACCGCAATCATCAAGCAGGTTCTCGGCGTCGACAAGGCCACTATCGGTATCGAGGACAACAAGCCAGAGGCCATAGCCCATATCAACGAAGTTCTCGCTTCGCTCAGGAAAGTCTCTCCCAAGTTCGAGGGAATAGAGGTCATGAGCCTCATGAAGAAATATCCCGAAGGAGGTGAGAAGCAGCTCATCGATGCGGTGATGGGCCGTCAGGTCGCTTCCGGCGGACTCCCCATCGATGTTGGTGCTGTCGTGCAGAACGTCGCCACGGCTCTCGCCGTCTACGATGCCGTTCAGAAGAACAAACCGATCATCGACAACTCGGTAACCGTGACAGGAGAGTGCTTCCCCCGTCAGGCCAATCTTCTCGTGAGGGTCGGAACCCCGCTCAGCTACATAGTTGACTATCTCGGAGGAATGCCCGCCGACGCCGCCAAGGTGATAAGCGGAGGTCCGATGATGGGTAGGGCCATCGCCAATATGGATGCGGCCACCCTGAAGGGAACATCCGCACTTCTCTTCCTTACCGAGAAACAGACCAGGAGGGAACCCGAAGGACCCTGCATCAGATGCGGCAAGTGCGCACAGGCATGCCCCATGGGATTGGAGCCTTTCCTCCTGAACCGTCTCGCCAGAGCCGGAAAGGTCGAGGAACTTGAGGACAACGCCGTACAGGATTGCATCGAATGCGGCTGCTGCCTTTACAGTTGCCCCGCCCATATTCCTCTTCTGGACATCATCCGTCCCGCCAAGGGACAGGTCATCGGCCTGATAAGGGCACGTAAAGCGGCACAGGCTGCGAAGTAGTAGACAGATTATTCTTTTTTCAACAATATCGAACAAGAAAAGATGAGCAGACTATTGGTTTCACCATCTCCGCACATCCACGCCAAGGAATCCACAGCGAGCCTTATGCGTGATGTCGTGATAGCCCTGATTCCGGCCGTCCTCGTTTCCGTGGTATTCTACGGATGGAAGGAACTTCTGGTGCTGGCGGTCAGCGTGCTTTCATGCCTTGTGCTGGAGTATGTCATCACAAGATATATGATGAAGAAGGAGAACAACACTCTTTGTGATTTCTCCGCAGCCGTCACCGGCATTCTTCTCGCACTCAACCTCCCATACACCACTCCCTGGTGGGTCGTTTTCATCGGAGCCGCCGTCGCTATCGGTGTCGGCAAGATGACTTTCGGAGGATTGGGACAGAATGTTTTCAACCCCGCTCTGGTGGGTAGGGTTTTCCTGCTGGTTTCCTATCCGACCTATATGACTCACTGGGAGGCTCCTCAGAGCCTTTTCGGAGTTGACGCCGTTTCCGGTCCGACTCCCCTCGGAATCATCAAGGAAGGACTTCTCCAGGGCAACACCGTTCCCCAGCTTATGGCCGACAACGGCCTTAACTACGGTCAGATGCTTTTCGCCAGCGTCGGCGGATCGGCCGGTGAGATTTCAGCCATCGCGCTTCTTATCGGATTTGTGTATCTGCTCGTGAAGAAGGTGATAAGGCCCCACATCACGCTCAGCATCTGGGCTACCGTGGCTGTCGTTTCACTTATCTTCTGGCTCTGCGCTCCGGACCGTTTCACGGATCCCCTTTTCAACCTCCTTACCGGCGGTATGATCCTCGGTTCCTGCTTCATGGCGACGGATTACGTCACTTCGCCTATGAGCGTGAAGGGCGGTATAATCTTCGGAATCGGTATCGGATTCATTACGATGATGATCCGTTACTTCGGTTCGTATCCTGAAGGAATGTCATTCGCGATTCTCATCATGAATGCCACCGTTCCTCTTCTCAACATGTGGTTCCATCAGAAAAAATACGGGAGGGCATAGGTTATGGCAGTAGTTTCGAATTTCAAGAACATGGTCATCTGCCTGTTCACCACGTGTTTCATATGCGCCGTACTCCTCGCCGGAGTATATGCTCTCACCAAGGCTCCGATCGACCGTACGAACGAGAAACTCCTCAAGGAGTCCATCGGTGCGGTTCTCCCCCAGGGCGGGGAACTGTCGGAGGCCAAAACTCTCTCCGTCGGAGGCCAGCCTTCCGAGTACTATGAAAGCACCGAAAACGGTGAGGTCAAGGCCTATGCGGTGAAATCCACCGTCGTAGGTTTCGGAGGCCCGCTTGTACTTATGGTCGGCATCACCGATGACGGCAAGGTCTACAACACTTCAGTCCTTTCCCACAGCGAGACTCCGGGTCTTGGAGCGAAGTGCAACACTGATGAACATTTCATGGCGCAGTGGAAAGGCCTTGATCCCGCAAGCAAGATTCTCAAGGTCAAGAAGGACCAGGGAGATATTGATGCCATAACCGCTTCCACCATCACATCGAGGGCGTATACTCTTGCTGTCCAGAATGCGGTTGACGCCGTCAAAGGACTCATGAAATAGGAGGACAGGATCATGACAAGAAAACAGCTTATTACAAAGGGATTCATAAAGGACAATCCCACATTCGTCCTCATCCTCGGAATGTGTCCGACGCTGGCGACGACAACATCGGCCATCAACGGCCTCAGCATGGGACTTGCCACTCTTTTCGTGCTCGTCCTCTCGAATATGGCGATATCCGCGATAGCCCCCGTCGTTCCCGACAAGGTGCACATCCCGGTTTATATCGTCGTCATCGCGACTTTCGTCACTCTGCTTCAGCTCCTGATGCAGGCTTTCACCCCCGGAATATATGCGACTCTGGGACTCTTCATCCCGCTCATCGTCGTGAACTGTATAGTTCTCGGCCGTGCCGAGGCTTTCGCCAACAAGAACGGGATAATTGATTCCGCATGTGACGGACTCGGAGTGGGACTCGGCTTCACCCTGTCCCTCACGGTTCTGGGTATCGTCAGGGAAATCCTCGGAAGCGGATCCGTATTCGGATGGAAGTTCATCACCGGTGACGGTATGCTCGCATTCGTGATGGCTCCCGGAGCCTTCCTCTGCCTGGGATACCTGATGGTTCTTTTCAACAAGATCGCCTCCAAGAACAAAGGGGCATAAAAGCAAGGCGTTATGGAAATACTGCTTATAATTGTTTCTGCGATATTCGTAAACAATATCGTTCTTGCGCAGTTCCTCGGAATCTGCCCTTATCTTGGAGTTTCCAACAAGCTTTCCACAGCTACGGGAATGTCGGCCGCGGTATGCTTCGTCATCACACTGGCGACCGCTGTCACCTATCTCCTGAACAAGTACCTCCTTCTGCCCTTCGGTCTTGAATTCCTCCAGACCATCGCGTTCATCCTCGTGATCGCGGCTCTCGTGCAGATGGTGGAGATCGTCCTCAAGAAGATAAGCCCTTCCCTTTATCAGGCCCTCGGAATCTTCCTTCCCCTCATTACGACAAACTGCGCCGTGCTCGGTGTAGCCATCAATGTCGTCACGAAGGAATTCACTTTCGGTCTGCCTTCACATATGCTCGGATTCGGTGAGGCCGTGCTTTACGCATTCGCTACCTCATTGGGATACGGACTCGCCATGGTCCTGTTCGCGGGACTTCGTGAGCACCTCGCGCTCAATGACGTGCCCAAGGCTTTCAGGGGCGTTCCCATCGCCCTTATCACCGTCGGCATCCTTGCCATGGCTTTCATGGGATTCTCGGGAATAGCATAGCGCTTTCCCCCATAAATATTCGAGGTGAGGCCATCCCTACGGCGGGGTGACCTCATCTTCCAAAAATGAACTCATTCTTCCCCACGGGAAGATGACACAAAATAACGGACCGGCAATCAAATGGAACTTTTTCCGGAGTTGAAGAAGCGCTATACGGAGGATTACTATTCTGCGCGAGAGGCGCAGCGTATGGCGGAATTCATAGCATGGGGACCTGCAGTTTTCCAGGTTTCCAGGCTGATGGTGAAATACGGTATCCTCGAAGTGTTGCGGGACAATCCGGACGGGTTGACTCTGGAAGAGATCCTTCCCAAGGCGGGGATTTCCGAATACGGGCTCAAATGCCTCATGGAGGCGTCCCTTTGCATCGGGACCGTCCTTGTCGATACCGATACGGACAAATACACGCTATCGAAGGTCGGGTGGTTCCTTCTCGCCGACGGAGCCGCCAAGGTGAATCTGGATTTCAACCACTTCATCAACTATCGCGGTTTCTACGACCTTGACAAAGCGATAGAGGAAGGACGTCCCGCAGGACTTCCCACCCTGGGCCCTTGGCCGACAATTTATGAAGGACTGTCTTCCCTCGGAAAGGAAGAGAGCGACAGCTGGTTCGCTTTCGACCATTTCTATTCGGACAACTCCTTCGATCAAGCATTGGACATCATCTTCGGTGAAGGCGGGGTCAGAAACCTTCTCGACGTCGGCGGAAACACCGGCAAGTGGGCCCTCAAATGCGTTGACAGGGATCCGGATGTGAAAGTCACCATAATGGATCTTCCCCAGCAGATCGGTCTCATGAAGGAAAATGTCAAGGGAAAGAAGGGTGCAGAAAGGATTTCGGGATACCCCATAAACATGCTGGACGATTCCGCGCAGTTCCCCTCGTCACCTTCATTCGACGCCATCTGGATGAGCCAGTTCCTGGATTGTTTCTCCATTCCCCAGATAAAGTCCATACTGACGAGGACGGCGAAGATAATGACGTCCGATTCAAGGCTCTATATCATGGAACTCCTTTGGAACAGGCAGAGATTCGAGCCGGCGGCTTTCTGCATGGCGATGACGAGCATCTATTTCACGGCTATGGCCAACGGAAACAGCAAGATGTACTATTCCGAGGACCTGGTGGACGTGATCAAGGAAAGCGGACTGGAAGTTGAGAGAATAATAGACGGTATCGGCCAGGGGCACAGCATACTGGTGTGCAGAAAAGCCGAATGACCATTGAACAAGATAACATTGCGATACAATAATGGAAAGACAGGAAATAGTTGATAAGGTGAACGGTTTTCTGGAGGAGGAGTTCGAAATTGAGCCTTCTCTTCTCAAACCTGAAGCCAACTTCAAGAAAGATCTCGGCATCGACAGCCTCGATATCGTGGATATCGTCGTTATGGTCGATTCCGTTTTCGGTGTGAAGATCAAATCCGAGGACCTCGGCAAACTCCTTACGCTCGGGGAGTTTTATGATTTCATAGAACAGAAGATCGCATGAGCGAACGGCAGTGGCGTGGAACGACTGACGGGACCCCGTGGATGCATAGGGCCCTTGTGGGAATGCTCAGGGTATTGCCCGTAAGGCTCATATACTTCTTCATGGGATTCTCCATTCCGGTATACATGCTGCTGCGGCCGAAGGCTTATCTGGCGATTTATCACTACTTCCGCAGAAGGCACGGCTACGGGGTCCTGAAATCTTATATTTCCACCTGGCGGAATCACCTCCTGTTCGGTGAGGTCGTGGTTGACCGCTTCGCCGCTTTCGCCGGCCGGAAATTCACTGTCGAGCTCGGCAACAACCAGGTCTTCATGGACCTTCTGGACAGAGAGGAGGGATTCATGATGATAGGTGCCCATGTGGGCAATGACGAGATGAGCGGCTACATGCTCAAGTCGCCAAAGAGGGTAAACGCTCTGATATACGGGGGTGAAGGGGATGAAGTGGCGATGAACCGGATGAAGGTTCTCGGACAGAACAATGTCCGGCTCATTCCTGTGAAGGATGACATGTCGCATCTTTTCACCCTGTATTCCGCCCTCGCCGACGGCGAGATAGTGAACATCCATGCCGACCGTCTTCTTCCGGGCAGCAAGACCGTTCCCATTACCCTTCTTGGTGCCCCCACGCAAATATTGCGGGGTCCTTTTTCGCTCGCTACGACAAGGGATGTCCCCGTGGTATCCGCTTTCATCATGAAGGAGGGCGCCATGAAATACCGGATCCATATAGCCAGACTGGACGAGGGTGCTCCGGAGGGGATATCCAGGGAAGAGAAAGAAAAATATCTCGCGGAAAGGTACGCCTCGGAATTGGAGGCTATCCTAAGGAAGTATCCATTCCAGTGGTTCAATTTCCATGAATTCTGGGATGAATGAAACTGATCTGAAAACGAATGGAAGAAGAGCTCATATCTCAGGAGAAGATCGACTCCGAACTCGGAGCGGGTTTTGATTTCGCGAAGGTGGAAGTTTCGGAAGTGATTCCGCAGCGTCCGCCTTTCGTCATGGTCGATTCCCTTGTCCGCTTTGACGCTTCCGGTGTTGAAACTTCCTTCACGGTAAGGGAAGACAACATCCTTCTGGAGGATGGCTTCCTGGATCCTTCCGCGGTCCTTGAAAACATTGCCCAAAGCTGCGCCGTCAGAATCGGTTTCATTTCGAAATATATTCTTCACAAAGGAGTCGACATCGGTTATATCTGCGCCATCCGTGACATGAAGATCGGGCGCAGGCCCTCCGTCGGGGAAACTCTCCGCACCAGAATTTCGGTCCGGGACGAGATAATGGGCATGACCATCGTCGAGGCTGAAGTCTTCTCGGCTGAAGGGACGGTCGCTTCGGGGACAATGTCGACGGCTCTCAAAAAGGACAACTGATGAAAAGGGCCGTCAAGATATCCGACAATGTGATTTCCCCTTTGGGGACCAGTACCGTGGAGAATCTGGATGCGATTCTCCGGGGCGAATCCGCCCTTCGCGTCCATTCCGGAAGCGAGAAGGACATCCCGGAGGATTTCTGCGCTTCGCTGATCGATGAGGAATCACTTTCCGGTGAATATCTCAATGCCGGAATCCCCCTCGAAGAATACACCCCTTTTGAACGGCGACTCATCCTCTCGATCTCAAAAGCTCTTTCCGGAACGGGAATCGATCCTTCTTCACGGAGAGTCCTTTTCGTCATATCATCCACCAAGGCGAACGTGGAACTCCTCCACTCGGAAAATCCTTCCGGAAAAGAATATCCGGGTTATTCAGCCGTAAAGGTGGCTTCATTCTTCGGCAACGGAAACGCACCCCTCACCGTATCCAATGCCTGCATATCCGGACTTTCCGCCCAGATAACGGCGGTAAGGGAACTGGAGTGCGGACATTTCGATACCGCCATAGTTGCGGGGGCTGATATCCAGAGCCGTTTCATAATATCGGGCTTCCAGTCATTCAAAGCCCTTTCCCCGAATCCCTGCAGACCGTTCGACTCTTCCAGGGACGGACTCAATCCCGGTGAAGCCGCGGCAACGGTTATTTACACGTGGAAAGAACCTCAAGAAGGGGAGTGGTATGCCGAAAGGGGTGCCGTCAGGAACGACGCCAACCATATCTCCGGTCCCTCCAGAACGGGAGAAGGCAGTTACCGTGCCCTGAAAGCGGTGATGGATGACCCGGAAGAACTCGCGATGGTCAACGTCCACGGTACGGCTACGGTTTACAATGACGAAATGGAGAGCATCGCCCTTTCAAGGGCCGGTCTTTCCGCCGTTCCCGTCAACGGATACAAGGGATATTACGGTCACACGATGGGAGCCGCCGGTATAATGGAGACCGCCCTTTCGATGGCATCACTCGACAAAGGGGTGATAGTCGGCATGAAGGGCTATTCGGAGTGCGGAGTCTCCTGTGCCCTCAACATCTCCAATGAGAACCGCCCCGCTTCGGGGAAAGCTTTCATAAAGCTTCTGTCGGGATTCGGGGGATGCAATGCGGCGATGCTGTTCAGAAAGAAAGGAGGTGCCCTATGAAGTACTCTTCCTACGTGAGGATGACACCTTCACGGGTTGTCCTCAACGAAAAAATGCTTACCTTTGAAGATTCCGGAAAGAACCTTCTTTTGGAGATTTACCGCAAAGCGGTAGGGGACTGGCCCAAGTTCTTCAAGATGGACCCTCTTTCGAAGGTGGGATTCGTAAGCACGGAACTTCTGCTTTCGACAGAAAGTCCCAGAGTGAAGGACTGTGAAGACAGGGCCGTAATCCTTTTCAACAGGAGCGGTTCTTTGGCGGATGACAGGATTTATGAAGGGACCATACGCTCCAGGGAAGAGTTTTATCCTTCACCCGCAGTGTTCGTATACACTCTTCCGAATATCCTGACCGGAGAAATCGCCATACGCAACAAGTACTACGGCGAGACTTCGTTCTCCGTGCTGGAGAAGTTCGATGCCTCAGTGATGCTCCGCACCTTGGAGGCCGCTTTCGTCGACCCCATGACCCGGTCAGCCGTTTTCGGATGGGTCGAATGCGGTAGCGAAGAGGAATTCGACGTGTGTCTTTTCCTGGTACATCGCGAAGGGGAAGGAATGAAAGAACTGGACGAAAAAGAATTTGAAAGAATATGGAAGATCTGAAACAGGAACTCAAGGAGAAGATCATCGCCGCCCTCAAGCTGGCCGACATGACTCCTTCAGATATCGACAACGAAGCACCTCTTTTCGGTGATGGCCTCGGGCTTGATTCCATCGACGCCCTTGAACTGATGCTGCTGCTGGAGAAGAACTACGGTATCCGTCTGCAGAACCCCGCTGAAGGTAAGAAAGTCTTCGTCAATATCGACACCATGGCCGCATACGTGGCCGAAAACCGTACCCGATAGTTCCCGATGCCGCTCGGTATTCCCATAGTTGGGGCGGGAGTGATTTCCGCGATAGGGAACGGCATGCACCGGACTCTTGAATCGCTTCTTGAAAAAAGGAGCGGAATAGGTCCTGTCCGTTACCTTACCACTGAACACGGGGATCTGCCGTGCGGTGAAGTGCCTCTTAGCAATGCCGAGTTGAAAGAGTTGGCCGGAATACCTCAGGATAGGATCGTCCCAAGGACGGCCCTTCTCGGTATCCAGGCACTCCATGAAGCTCTCGGGACCGCCGGTCTTTCGAGGGAAGACATCTCAAAGGCCGCGTTCATCTCCGGAACGACAGTCGGAGGAATAGACATAACTGAGGACAGGTTCCTTGACTATCTTTCAGGTAAAGGAGACCCTTCCCTCATCCTTCTTCATGACTGCCGGGGAACTACCGATGCAACTTCGGCTCCTTTCGGGGATTTCGCGTTCTCTACCACCATTTCGACCGCATGCTCATCGGCCGCAAACGCCATAATCTATGGGGCGGATCTCATCCGTGCCGGCCTTTTCGACATCGTCGTGGCGGGAGGAGCGGAAAGCCTTTCCAGGTATCACCTCAACGGATTCAATTCCCTCATGATACTCGACCGGGAAAAGTGCCGTCCTTTCGATGAAACGAGAAACGGACTCAATCTCGGCGAGGGCGCCGGATATGTCGTCCTTGAAAGTCCTTCCCATGCGGAAAAAAGGGGAGCGAAGCCTTTGGCCTTCCTCTCCGGATACGGCAATGCGTGTGACGCTTTCCATCAGACGGCTTCTTCTCCGGAAGGGGATGGGGCCTTCCTTGCAATGAAGGAGGCGCTGCAAACGGCCGGATTGACGCCGTCGGACATCGATTATGTGAATGCCCACGGGACTTCGACCCCGAACAATGATGCGAGCGAGAGCGCCGCTCTCCGTCGTATTTTCGGGGACAACATGCCTCCCGTTTCCTCGACGAAGGGATATACGGGACATACGACAAGCGCATCAGGAAGCATTGAAGCCGTTTTCTGCATCCTTGCGATGAGGGAAGGCTTCCTTCCCGTCAATATAGGCTGGAAAACTCCTTTTGAAGGAGGCATAGTGCCGGTCCATGAAGACAGCCGTGGAGTCCGGATCGGACATGTGCTCTGCAATGCATTCGGTTTCGGGGGAAATGATTCATCGTTGCTGCTTTCATCAGTAAATACCATGAAATGATGCCGGAGAGGATTTTCATAAAGTCGGCTTGCCAGATTTCCTGCCAAAGCCCCCTTGCCGAGGAATGGATCGATTCCCCGGTAGCTCTTTCCGGCAATTATCTCAGAAGCCAGGACCCCAAGTTTTCGGACTTCATCCCTCCGATGCACTCACGCCGTATGGGACTTCTGCTGAAAAGGGCGGTAGTCACTTCTGAGGTCGCGTTGCGGAAAGCGGGAATCACCGTCCCGGACGCGATAATAACCGGAACGGCCCTCGGCTGTATGGAGAACACCGAGAAATTCCTCGGCAAGATATGCCGTGAAGGTGAGAATATGCTGAGCCCGACGGATTTCATGCAGTCGACCCACAACACGATAAGTTCCCTCATCGCCATAAGGCTTCATGCCAACGGGTACAACTGCACCTATTCGCATGGTGAATCATCCTTCGGAAGCGCCCTTCTCGACGCCGCCGTCCAGATGCGTCTGGGGAAAATCAGGAACGCTCTTGTCGGCTGTCACGATGAAACGACCGAAGAAACTTTCCGTATCCTTACCCATGCGGGGTATTTCTCCGAAGGGGAGGCTCCCGCAACGGAACTTTCGGTCTCAATGGTCCTTTCCACAGATCCGGACGGAGCCCTTTGTGAACTGAGGAGCGTGTCGGTAGAGAACTCTCACTCTCGGACGGCTGATGATGTCTACCGCGAAGCCTTGGCCAAGGCGGGACTTGCCGACTTCAGAGGGGATGTGAAGATCCTTTCGGACGAAGGATTCTCTCCGATTTTCGGAAAGAATCTTTCCCTGCCTGCGGCTGAAGTGTATGCAGGGGCGCAGATGGTCGGAAACGGCAGGTGTTCCGTCGCCGTCATCGTGGGCGGATCATGCGGGAGAAGCCGTACGGTCGTAGTATTGTCGGAAAAATGCTGAAGCCATGTTGAAACTGATTTCATTAGCGGTAGTGCAGAGCGCCCTCCTTTCGGGAGGACAGGTGCTCCTGAAGTTCGCCCTCGAGAAGATGGGGAAATTCGAATGGACATGGCGTTTCTTCGGAGATCTTCTTGTGAACTGGTGGTTCCTCGGAACGGGAATATGCTACGCCTCCGCCACGGTGCTTTGGATGTATATCCTGAAGAAGTTCCCCTTCAGCATGGCGTATCCGATGATAAGCCTAAGTTACGTTTTCGGCATGCTGGCCGCGGTCTTCATTTTCCACGAGAGCATACCGCTCACAAGGTGGCTGGGAGTTCTTCTGATAATGGGAGGATGCGTCCTTATCGCAAGGTGAAAAGTGGTCCAATATTTGCCATTTTTCAGTAAAAACGGTAGAAAAATGAGATTGTCCAGATATACAAGGTTGTCACTCGTCGCTTTCATGATGGCCCTTTTCTTTCCCTTCGCGATGAGGGGACAAGGAGCTTCGTCTGATGTCCTTTCCAGGGTAGTGGCGAAAGCTTCGACGGTGAAGACGATTTCGGCGGACTTCGTCCAGGAAAAGGATCTGTCCATCCTCAATGACAAGATGGTGTCAAAAGGTAAGATGTATTACGACGGAGGGATGCTCCGTTGGGAATACCTTACCCCGTATCAGTATCTTTTCGTCATGAACGGGTCGAAGGTCCTTCTCCAGAGCTCCAATTCAACGGTATCTTCATCGGTCCAGTCGAATGAAATGTACCGTGAGATAGCGAAGATCATTTCCGAAACGGTGACCGGAAAAGGTTTGGGGGATGCGGGAGGCAATTTCACCGTGAAGATGGACTCTTCCTCGAAGGGGAATGTCGCCGTCCTGACCCCGAAAAAAGGACAGATGAAGAAATTCTTCAAGGAAGTGAGGCTTCATTTCGGTGATGATGACGGGGTGAAGAAAGTTGAACTGGTTGAAGCGACAGGAGACAAGACAGAAATATCCCTTACGGACATAAAGTACAACACGCAAATTGACAAGGCCCTTTTTGAAATACGTTAGCACTCTTTTGATGCTGCTGCCGATACTGTTGTCGTGTTCCGCTTCACGGAATACGACTTCGTCATATTCTGCGGGGCCTGCCGGGGCGGCTCCGGACGGCGGACGCCGCTCCTGGAGCGTTTCCGTCTTCCGTGACGGTTCACCGATGATAACGGGAATCATGATCGCGGACCTAAGGGACATATATTCCGGCGGAGAGATAGCCGCAACGATGGTGAACGAATTCGGAGTCAGGGCATTCGATTTTGAGGCTTCGAGAAGCCTCTCCGGCAAGGTCAAGGTGAAACTCCTTTCCCCGATGAAGGCCCTTTCCAATCCGTTCATCAGATGTATGCTCAGGAAAGACCTCAAGGGAATCCTTTCTTTGGGTGGACTCCTCGAGACGTCTGAAGGGGATTACCCGTACAGGTACTCGTCTTCTTCGGGAATGGAATATGTGTTCTCCCTTTCGGGGATGTAGAACTTTTATTGGAATGCTGAACGGAAGTTTTTATAGGATAATGAGCGAATCGGAGACTCCCGAAGGGGATTCCGTCTTCGTGGTGAGGGTCAATCCCGATCACGAAATATACAAGGCCCATTTCCCCGGATATCCCATTACTCCGGGAGTGTGCATCGTAAAGATCGCGACGGAACTCCTCGGACGGAAGATTCCCCGGGCCGTGCTCTCGTCCGCCGACAACGTGAAGTTCCTCACTCCGCTCATCCCCGATCCCGAAGAGGATCTGGAGTTTTCGTTCAGGAAAAAAGGGGAAGATGTGTTCATGGTGTCCGTAAACGGAAGGCAGCTTTATTCGAAAATGAAGATCGGGATTTCCCGGTCCAAGGTGTTGGATCAGAATTGATGGCGGAAGACAAAGGACAGTTGTGTCAGGAAAAGATGGCCTCAGCGGGCATCTGTGTCATAATACCCACTTTCGAAAATGCGGGTACGGTCGGAGATGTCGTATCCCGGACCCTTCTTTATTGCCGTGACGTTATCGTTGTCAATGACGGCAGTACCGACTCCACGGATGACGTGCTTTCTTCTTTGCCGATAACCCTCGTGTCGTATCCCGACAACAGGGGCAAGGGCCATGCCCTCAGGGAAGGATTCCGGAAGGCGAAGGAGATGGGCTTTTCCAAAGCCGTCACCCTCGATGCCGACGGACAGCATTTCCCCGAAGACATTCCTCTTCTTGTCGAAGCGCTCGGAAAGAATCCCGGAGCTATGATAATAGGAAGCCGCAGTCTCCGCAACGACAACATGCCCCAGGGCAACACTTTCGCCAACAAGTTCTCGAACTTCTGGTTCTCCGTGCAGACAGGTAGGTCCCTTCCCGATACGCAGACCGGTTTCCGTCTGTACCAGCTTGACCGTCTCGGCAAGTTGAATCTTCTTACCTCGAGATACGAAGCGGAATTGGAGCTTCTGGTCTTCCAGTGCTGGAAAGGGGTACCGGTTGTGCCCGTTCCGATAAGGGTTTATTATCCTCCGAAAGAGGAAAGGGTGTCTCATTTCCGTCCGGGATGGGATTTCGTGCGGATAAGCATACTCAACACTTTCCTCTGTATCCTCGCCATCGTCTACGGACTGCCTTCAGTCCTTCTCCATAAAATCTTCCGCTCAAGATGACGAAATTTTTCCTCGGCATATACGATTTCCTTTCGGAGAGGAAAGGTCTTGCGGTGGCACTTGTCGTGATCCTTTCCGCATTGAGCCTTTTCTTCGGCCTGAGGATGGACTTCGAGGAAGACATATCGAAGTTCCTCCCCGGTGACCCGGAGAGTGCGAGATATTCCGAGATTTACGAGGCGATGTCGGAAAGGAACAACATAATGGTCCTTTTCAAGCCGTCGGAAGATTCTCCCGAAGATGATGAGGAGAGAGGGTATCTTGTCGAAGAGGCGATGGACCTTTTCGGGGAAGTCTGGGAAGAGGAAGATACCGAGGACCTTGTCACGGAAGTGAATGTCACGGTCGATGAGGAAATGTCCCTCGAGATGATTGAAAAGGTCGAGGAGTGCTATCCTCTCTTCATGACCGAAGAGGACTACCGTAGGATCGATTCCCTTCTCTCCGTTCCCGGGTATGTCGGAAAGACTCTCCAATCTGACCATGAGATGCTCCTCTTCCCGACCGGTTCCGCCGTCGTCAGAAACATGATGGGGGATCCTCTCCACCTTTTCTCGCCGGTCCTTTCGAGGGTCAGGGAGTCTTCAGCCCAAGGCGGTTACAATGTGCGGGACGGTTATCTTTTCACCCCGGAAGGATATGGACTCGCTTTCTTGACTTCTCCCTACGGTACCAGTGAATCCTCCTTCAACGGAAAGATCTCCCTGGCGATGGAGAGAGCCATCGGGAGAGTTTCACAGCAATGTCCGGATGTGAAGATCTCCGCAGTCGGAGCCCCTCTCATAGCGGCATCGAACGCTTCCAGGATAAAGAAAGACAGTGTCCTAGCCATAATAGTCGCTATAATCCTCATAGCGGTGGTGCTCTTCTTCACGTACCGCAGATTCTCGGATATAGTCTGGATAATCGTGTCAACGGCGGTGGGCTGGCTTTTCGCTTTCGGACTCATAGCCATTCTGAAGGACTCTATGTCGATCATAGTCCTCGGAATAGGGTCCGTGATAATAGGAATAGCGGTAAATTATCCTCTCCACTATGTCGATGCGCTCAAGAGCGGGTCCACTCCGAGGGAGAATCTCCACGAGATGGTGATGCCGCTCCTTATCGGCAACATCACGACTGTGGCGGCATTCCTGTGCCTTCTTTGGATGGATGCGGCCGCGATGCGCGACCTCGGCCTTTTCGGTTCGCTGATGCTCGTGGGAACAATCATTTTCGTGCTGGTTTTCCTTCCCGTATTCGCGAAAAGAAGGAACAATACCCGCTCCACCCTTGAAATCGGACGCCTTCTTCCGGAGGAGGTTCCTTTCAAAGGATGGACTCTTGTCGCAGTCCTTCTTGTCACTGTAGTGATGGTGTTCCTATCCCGAAGGACTTCCTTCGATTCGGACATGCAGAACATAAATTACATGACTGAGGGGCAGAGAAGTGACCTCGCTCTTCTTCAGGGCGGCATTTCTCCGGAAGGGAAGTATGAGCTTTACTCCGTGGCGGAAGGCAAGACTCTGCAGGAGGCTGTTAGGGTAAATGACGAAATTACGAAAAGGCTGGAAGGTCTTGTCCGGAGCGGTGACGTCACATCCGTAAAGGGGATAGGGGACATGATTCCCGGAGAGGACCTCCAGAAGGAAAGGATCTCGCGGTGGAACAGCTTCTGGTCCGGCGGCAGGAAAGAAAGGCTGCTTTCCGAGTTGGAGAAAGAGGCACCGAAAGCCGGCTTCTCTGAAAGTGCATTCGCCCTTTTCGCTGAAAGACTCTCTCGGGATTATTCTCCGCAGGACGCCTCTTCGGAAGTGTTCTTGCCGGCAAGTGAGGTCTTCAGGGGAACGTATCTCCTTTCCAGCGGCGGCAAAGTGTGCATCCTTTCGAAAGTGGGTTATGATGACCCTTCACTTTCTACGAAGATAAAGGAGACATTGACCGGGGGCATCCCCTCTGCGATGTCTTTCGGGACGGCGGACATAAGCAACCAGTTGGCGAAGGTGCTGTCGGAGAGTTTCGACTGGATCGGATCCATCTGCGGACTGGTGGTCTTCATCTTCCTTTGCCTGTCGATGAGAAGGCTTGAACTGGCCGTCCTTTCATTCCTTCCCCTGGCTTTCGGATGGTACTGGATTCTCGGCACGATGGGGCTTCTGGGAATAAAGTTCAATGTCGTGAACGTCATTCTGGCCACATTCATTTTCGGTCAGGGCGATGATTACACCATCTTCATAACTGAAGGTCTCGTATACGAATACGCATACGGGAAGAAGCGCCTTTCCACATACAGGAACAGTGTGGTCAACTCCGCTATCATAATGTTCATCGGAATAGGTGCCCTCATCCTGTCGAAGCACCCAGCCATGAAATCCCTCGCCCAGGTCACCATGATAGGAATGCTTTTCGTGATGATATTCGCATTCTATCTTCCACCTGTGATATTCCGCTGGCTGACGATGTCGAAAGGGCAAGTGAGGGACGTGCCGGTCACTTTCCGGAGGATAGTCTACTCCCTGTACGCGATAACTGTTTTCGCAGGGATGATGTTCCTGTTCGTGTATCCTTACACTTTCTTCTATTTCCTGGGAAAGAACAGCGAGGAGAAGAAACTCAGGTATCATATCCTTCTTCAGAAGCTGTCACGTTTCTCCGTGACCCATATCCCCGGTGTGAAATACAAGGTCAAGGGATTGGAAAATGCCGATTTGTCGGAGCCTTCGGTCATCATCTGCAACCACCAGTCCCATCTTGATATCGTCGCCCTCATGGCCCTTTCTCCCAAGATGGTTTTCCTGACCAATGACTGGGCGTGGAGCAATCCTCTCTACGGCTATGTCATCCGCAAGGCGGAATTCTACCCCGCTTCTGACGGAATGGACGCCAATCTTGAAAGGATAAGGGACCTTACCTCCAGGGGTTATTCGGTGGCGATCTTCCCGGAAGGGACGAGAAGCGCGGACTGCAGGATCGGCAGGTTCCACAAGGGGGCCTTCCTCCTTGCCGAGACCCTCGGCGTTCCGATAAGGACAATGTTCCTCCACGGTCCGGGATATGTTCTTCCGAAGAAGGACTTCATGCTCCGTGAAGGGGAAATCAACGTCGAAGTCGGGGAGATGTTCATGCCCGAGGGAGATTGCCACAAAGTGGCCCGTTCCTTCACCGCAATGTACAGGGAGCGCTATTCCCTGATGAGGGACAGGATAGAAACTCCCGAGTATTGCGCGCGGTACGTCTCTTACAAGTACATATACAAGGGGACCGAAATCGAATCCGCCGCAAGGAAGGCTCTCCGCAATCTCCCTGATGAGAGTTTCTTCGCGAAGGTTGAAGGTACGAAGCATATCGAGAACTGCGGACAAGGGGAGTATGCCCTTCTTTACGCCCTTGTAAACAGGGACGTCAAGGTCGTCGCCACCGATCCTTCCCCGGACAATATCGCAATCTGCAGGAACATATCTTTCCTCCCGGACAATATCGTTTTCGAGGTGGGCTGATCTCTCACATTGCGCGGGGAAAACATTGCCCTTCTTTTTCTTGCCGCTTAGCGGAGTTTTTGTTTTATTTGCCGAAAAGAGAGACGAAATGAAACTCAGCGACCAATACTCACTGATAGAGTTCCGGGGGAATCATCTTCTTGTCCGGAAGGGGAAAGGTCAAGGGAGCGTATCCCTTGACAAAGGCCTTCAGGTCAACGGGAGTTTCGCATTCCTTTGGCGAAGGTTCAAGGGAGTTGACTTTTCCGGGAAGGATATCGTCGATGCACTTGTCTCGGAATATGAGATTTCGGAGGAAGAGGCTTCTTCTGCCGCAACGGATATAATAGGATTATGGCGCAGTTACGGTATGATAGTGGAATAGTTGACCATTTCCTTGTTCTCCTGAGGAGCGGTATGGGAAAAGGCCAACCTGAATCTTTCCCCGATCTGTCCGAGGAAGAATGGAATGATATCCTTGCCTTGGCCAAGATCCAGACCGTTACCGGTCTTGTGTATCAGGGGGCAGCCACTCTTCCCCCGTCGGTGGAAGTCCCCGAAAGCGTGTCTCTCCAACTCATGCTGGAATCCTCCCGCATAAAGTCAAGAAGTCTTGAGATCCTTTCGGCTCTCAAGGAAATCTTCGCTATCCTAAGGGAAAAGGGGTTCCATCCCCAAGTCCTGAAAGGTCCCTCCGTAGCGAGAATGTATCCCCATCCTGAACTTCGTGAAAGCGGAGATCTTGACATCTTTCTTCCTCCGTCAGAATACGGAGAAGCCGTTTTCGTCCTCGGTGACCCTTCGTTCACTCTTCCTGACGGGAGTGTCCACTATAACTGGAAAGGAGTTGACGTGGATCTTCACAGGCATTATTTCGACCTGCATACGGGCGAGGAAAACCTTCCTCCTGTACCTTCTCCGTACGCTGTCCTTGTCCTTCTGTCTTCACACATCCTCAAGCACTGCATGGGGCCGGGGATAGGTCTCCGTCAGATGTGTGATATGGCCATGGCGTACGATTTCTTCTCAGGAAACAGCGCAAAGGGGAGCGACAATAGGGGCGCCGCCTCGGATAATCCTCTGGACAGGGAACTTCTTCTTCGGTATTATGAAAAAGCCGGTATCCTCAAATGGAACACTCTTCTTTCTTCCTTCATCAAAGAGTATCTCGGAGGAAACGGCTATCCGTTCACCGATCCTGACGGAAAGGAGGAAGAGTTGCCCTCTCCTTCCTTTCTGATGGAAAGCATCCTCAAGGGAGGAAATTTCGGGCATTTTGACGCCGAGAGGGAATCCGCGATCCATGGCGGAGCCTTTAGAAGGAAACTCAATACCCTGTGGCTTTATCTCAAGAAGATGCCTTTTTCGTTGAAATACGCCCCTTCCGAATTCTGGAGCGAATTCCGTGAACTGGCGCTCGGGAACCTTCGGAAGAAGGATATCCTTTAGTTTCGGGGCGGTTTTCCGGAGAGTCTTGTTGTCTTCAGGGATTGGACAAGCCGAATCTATTGCGTAACTTTGTTTCCCCAAAGAGATACGAAGGTTGAAACATTTTTCCGACAATATAAGGTTATTGTTCATATGTTTGTCCGTCTTGTTCATGACGGGCATTCATGCTTTCGCCCAGAAGGTCATCCCTTTCATCCCTGACCCTGAAAAGGCTACGGGTGAAGCGGTGATAGTATGTCCGGGCGGAAGCTATCACTGGCTTTCGCGTGAGGTCGAAGGAACTGACGTCGGCCGGAGACTCCGCGAAGACGGCATCGCCGCCTTTGTACTTAATTACCGCCATGCGGGAACAAGGTACCTTCTTTTCGGTCCCCTTGCCATACCGCAGACCCATTATCCTGCGATGCTGGAGGATCTGCGTTCGACGATAAAGGATGTACGGGAAAACGCTTCCCGCTACGGCATAGACCCCGACAAGATAGGTGTGATGGGCTTTTCGGCCGGAGGACATCTCGTCCTGAACCTGGGAGAGGATCCGGGGGAGGTGGAGTGCAGACCGGATTTCATCGTGTCAGTCTATCCGGTCGTCACCATGTCCGATGAAGAGATCGTCCATCACCGTTCCAGGAGGGGACTTCTCGGAGGGAAGAAGAATGACGAGACTATGCGGGATCGGCTTTCAATGGAAAAACATGTTCCTGCGTATATGCCTCCGGTCCTTCTTGTCAATTGCAAGGATGACCCCACGGTGGATTACCGCAACAGCGAAGTGATGGACCTTGCCCTTACTGAGAAGGGCATTTACCATAAATATCTGCAATACGAAACCGGTGGACACGGATTCGGTACTTCCTCCCAGTCGGCGCCATGGTATGGCGAATTGAGAGGATGGATGGATTCCATACCGTCGTTCAGCAGGTGACAGACCAACGATCGAACCAGAAATGACCAACGAGTATTTTTCCCACATGTGGGACAATTTCTCTCCGGAGAATGATATTGAGTTCCGTAGCGTAGAGGAAATCCGTGATTTCCAGGAAGAGAGGATGCGATCGGCGATTTCCTTCCTGGAGAAGAATTCCCCCTTCTACAAAAGGATGTTTTCCAAGTGCGGGATAGATCCTTCCCGCATCCGCCATATCGACGACCTTGTGAAAATCCCTTTCACAACAAAGAAGGATCTCCAACTTTTCGGAGAAGATTTTCTCTGCGTTCCGAGAAGGAACGTGATAGACTATATAACGACCTCGGGAACCCTTGGAGATCCGGTCACTTTCTGCTGTACGGAGAATGACCTCCAGAGGCTGGCCTACAATGAGATGAAGTCTTTTTCCTGTGCGGGGCTGACACCTGACAGTACGGTTCAGCTGATGACCACCATCGACAAGAGGTTCATGGCCGGATTAGCCTATTTCCTGGGCCTGAGAAAACTCGGCGCTGGAGTGGTCAGAGTCGGGAACGGCATTCCGGAGCTTCAGTGGGATACGATAAGGAGGATCAAGCCGGACACCATCATGTGCGTCCCTTCCTTCATCCTGAGGCTTCTTGACTATGCCAAGGAACACGGGATAGATTACAAGTCTTCAAGTGTGCGCAAGATAATCGGCATAGGGGAAGGGCTCAGGAATCAGGATTTCTCTTTGAATCTTCTCGGCTCCAAGATACAGTCGCAATGGGATGTGGAACTCTACGCCACGTACTCCTCGACCGAGATGGGCGCTACTTTCTCGGAATGTCCTGCGGGCAAAGGAGGACATGTCCATCCCGAACTGATAATCGTCGAAATAATAGGGGAAGATGACCTTCCCGTTCCTGACGGTGAACCCGGAGAAATCGTCGTCACGACATTGGGTGTCGAGGGTATGCCGCTCCTCAGGTTCAGAACCGGAGATATCGCCTCCAAAATCGTCGAAAAGTGTGACTGCGGGCGCAATTCCTACAGGTTGACCCCTCTCGTGGGCAGGAAGAACAATATGATCAAACTGAAGGGCACCACCCTTTATCCGCCTGCAATCAACGATGTGCTTGACAATGCTGAGTATGTCGGCAATTACGTCATCTATGTCCAGGACAGCGAAGCCGGAACGGATGACGTGCTGGTGAAGGTCAGCCTCCGCGGGGAACCGGATTTCGATGCGGTCAAGGACCTGAAGGACCGTTTCCGCTCCAGGCTCAGGGTGGCTCCCAGGGTTGAAGTTTCCTCCTTTGATGAAATAAGGCGTATAACTATGCCTGAAGCCGGACGCAAGCCGGTGAAGTTCATCGACAGGAGGGCTTCTCATCAGCCCCAATCAAAGTGATACCATCAACTGCAGAAAGAGAAAGTGAAATGAAAATCGATTCCCGTTTCGACGACATAAGGCCATATTACGACAGCGAAATCCCCGCGGCGATGAGAAGAATCGCCGAGGATGGCACCTTCCATATCCTGGCGTCATACGTTTTCCCGGGACAGGACCATGAGACCCTAAAGAAGATGGTAAGCTCCATCAGGACTGTGAAGGAATTTCAGGGAAAGGTCATGTGGCATGTCAATGACATGGTCGAAAAGAAAAGCATCACCACTCTCACTTTCGAGGGAATTGAGAATATCGAAGCGTCGAAGGCGTACCTTTTCGTGTCCAATCATCGTGACATAATGCTCGACGCGTCCCTTCTCCAGAACAAACTTTTCGACAACGGATTCCCCACGACGCAGATAACTTTCGGGGCGAACCTCATGACCGGCCAGCTGATAATCGATATAGGCCGTTCCAATAAGATGTTCAGAGTCGAAAGGGGCGGTTCTCCCAGGGAGTTCTACATGAGTTCCGTCCATTTGTCGGACTACATCCGCCATGTCATCACCGAGTGCGGTGAATCCGTCTGGATAGCCCAGCGCAACGGCAGGACCAAGGACGGGAACGACGCTACGGACCAGGGCATCATCAAGATGTTCGGGATCAGCAGCCGCGCGGACAAGATTTCCGCGATCGCCGACCTCAATATAGTTCCCGTTTCCATATCTTATGAATGGGAACCGTGTGACATTCTGAAAGCTCTGGAACTCTATCAGTCCCGTAGCGCCCGATATGTCAAAAAACCCGGTGAAGACCTCAACAGCGTCCTTACCGGAATAACCCAGCAGAAAGGTCAGGTGAACATCTCTCTGGGTAAACCTATCCTCAGGGAAGACCTTGAGCCGTTGGATTCACTCACCAATATAGAGTACAACAAGGCTGTCGCCGCCCTTCTTGACAAGAGTATCCTTTCCAGGTACATGCTGTACCCCAACAACTTCATCGCTCATGATCTGAGGTTCGGAAAGAAACGGTACGTGTCGAGATATACTCCCGCCCAGAAGGCGCTTTTCCAGGCGAGACTTTCGCTCCTGGACGGATATGATGTGGAAGAACCGGATGTCCTTCGGGACATTTTCCTCGGAATCTATTCCAATCCGGTAGACAATTGCAGGCGTTTTCAGGAACTGTAACCTCCCTGCATATTTATGGGGAATGGTTTTTGAAGGAATTTTTGTTAGGTTTGCAAAAGGAAAACAAGTTGAACTTACATAATTGAGAAAAAATGAAGAGAACAATTCTTGTAATCGCAACCGTTCTTTGCCTCGGCATCGCGGCTTCCGCTCAGCCCAAGGCAATCGGTGGAAGGCTCGGCTCAGGCCCTATAGCCCTCAGCTATGAACATTACCTGGGTGGTATCAATTTCGGAGAACTCAATCTCGGAGTCTATACCGCTCATGAGCAGGTCGGTTTCATGGCGGAGGCCATCTACAACTGGGTGCTCTATGAGCCCGAGTGGACTTCAAGGGGAGAATGGGCATGGTATGCCGGCCCCGGTCTGACTTTCGGATCGGTCCCTTACAACAAAGTTGATAACCCCGCCGCCATGTTCGGTGTAGTCGGTCAGGTTGGCCTTGAGTACACGTTCTGGTTCCCCCTTCAGCTCTCGGCTGATCTCCGTCCAAGGCTCTGCTATGTCAATGACAGCCTTTGGGAGCATGGCCTTAGCCATGGATTCATCCCTACGATCAGCGTGAGGTATCATTTCTAGGAAACATCCTTTATGTCATTTGATGTCGCCTGTCACTTTCCCGAGTGGCGGGCGATGTTCTTTTATGCGGGGACATCAAAACCGCAGTTCACCGGACAATTCCGCCTATTCGCTGAAAACTTTTTGCCGCGTTTTTTAAAAGATTCATTTTCGCACATGGAAACCCGCCCCGGTGACCCGGACGTGTACGAACCTTTTCCCTTTTTCCCGGGTGGGCAGGGCTTCTTGACAATAAACCGTGCGAGTCATGAAAAAGTCAATGTTCATTATGATGATGGCGGGGGCGGTTGCGGTATCGCTTTCGTCATGCTCGGAAGACACGATTTGGCCCGAGTATCCTGAATCTTCTTTCACCCAAGGAGGAACCTTCCCCGGGGGCGGTTCTTCATCTTCCGGTACCGGCGGCAGCGGAACAAGCGCCACGGCCGGAGCCGACAATACTGATGTCTATACGGATTCTGATGACGAAATTTCCGGAACCTCTTTTGACAGGACAATCACCATCACGTTCGCTTCCGGCGGAGCATCCGTCTCGGGAGACAGTAACGGGATCGTTTCCGTAAGCGGAAATGACGTCGTTGCGAACAATACCGGAGATGAGAAGATCATGTATGTCCTCAAAGGCACTGCTTCGGACGGCTTCTTCAAGCTGTACAGTTCCAAAAAGCAGGCTATAAAGCTCAGCGGACTTTCTCTGACGAACAAGAGCGGAGCCGCAATCAACAACCAGAGCGGCAAGCGTACCTTCGTTGTAGTTGAAGGTAACAACACCTTGGCCGACGGATCATCTTATTCGGATGAAACCGACTCAGAGGACATGAAGGCCGCTTTCTTCAGTGAGGGTCAGCTCATCTTCAGCGGATCGGGTTCCCTTACTGTTGACGCCAAGGGCAAAGCCGGCATCACGTCGGACGATTATATCCGTTTCATGGATGACAATACTACGGTCAAGGTCTCCTCAAGCGCGGGTCATGCCATCAGGGGCAAGGATGCCATTATCGTATCGGGAGGCAACATCGAGGCCACCGCTTCCGCAGAGATGAAGAAAGCCTTTTCTTCGGACAGCCTTGTCCAGCTCGACGGCGGAATCGTATCCCTGAAGGTTACCGGAAACGCTGCTTATGATTCTGAGGAGAAGGATGTGACGGGAACCGCAGGTATAAAGGCTGACAAGATCATTGTTGTCAATGACGGTGAAATCACCATCTCCAATACCGGAGCCGGTGGAAAGGGCATCAGCTGCGACGGTCCCGCCTATTTCAAGGGAGGAAAGGTGTCGGTTACAACGACCGGGAAGACCTACAAGTATTCTTCTTCGGCGGTCGCATATCCCAAAGGAATCAAGGTTGACGGAGACCTGTTCGTTTCCGGCGGAGAAGTGTCCGTCAAGTGCTCCGGGTCGGAAGGAATCGAGAGCAAGGGTGCCATATCGATAACGGGAGGTTCCTTGTACAGCTACTCTTCCGATGACGCCATAAACTCCAAATACAATCTTGTGATAGACGGAGGAACAGTTTATGCGCATTCTACCGGCAATGACGCCATCGACGCCAACAACAATCTGATCATCAACGGTGGTGTTGTCATCGCTGAAGGTGCCGCTGGCGCGGAATCGGGAATTGACGCGGCGGAGAGGTTCACGGTTGAGATCAACGGAGGCACAGTCGTTTCCGTAGGCGGCCGGAATGACGGAATCTCTTCCGTCAAGCAGCCTTGCATCTCCTCTTCGGTGAAAACGGATACCTGGATCGCGGTGTATGATGACACGAAGCTCATTTTCGCTTACAAGACTCCTTCCACCGCGAATGCATCCACTTTCATAGCATCATCACCCTCGTTCAATAGCGGATCTTCTTACACTCTGAAGAGCGGAGTGAGCGTAAGTGGAGGCACGGGTTATTTTGACGTGCTTTATACCGGTGCATCCGCCTCAGGAGGCTCTTCGTCAACGGTCAAGGCCGCGACTTCTTTCCGGGGAGGATTCTGAAAGTGGAGGAATTGGTAGAAAAACGCTATATTTGAAATGCCCATCGGCAAAGCATGAACGGATGCGGAACCCAGGGGGAGGGGTGCTCCCTCCGGGTTCCTTGTTGCCGACAAATTTATACCCTGTTATGGCACTTAGCGATAGGACCGCAAGAGAATCACTTTTAAAGAGAGTCGGAAAATACTTTTCTTCCCTGCCGAGACTGGCTCTGGAGGAAAACCTCCTGTATCTTGTAATCTGGCTGGTTGTCGGCTTGACTTTTTCGGCATTGGGGAGTTTCAGGTCGTTTCTGCCCTTCCTGGTACTGTTCCTGCTGCATAATTATGTGGTATTCCCGTTACTCTTCGGCAAAGGCAATAAAGCCTGGTACTGGATATCGACGGCACTGCTTCTGGTCCTTTTCAGCCTGTATGTGTTGAACGGGAACCTTTCCGCCCAAAGAGGGGGAGAAAGGGTACCTGCGGATGGAAGGGGGCGTGGAAATCCTCCCGGTATGGTCGAGATGGATCCTTCGGAGAGAGGGCGTCCCGCACCTCATCAAATGAGACGGAACGGTGGAGATGGAATGCGTGAGGGAATGGATGGACGCGGAGATTCTTCTGCGGTCGCTCCCTTTATTGGGGGACCGGAATCCTTCCCTCCTGGGGATGGACGTTTCCAGGACGAAAAATTCCGTCCCGGCCACTCCGGCGGTGAAAGACGCCCCGAAGATGTTCCGCCGCCTCCATTCGGCCCGGGACTTATGCGCATCATGATGGGGATCCTTCTGATTATGACAAACTTGGGCTCCAAGATGTTCTTCAAGTCCCGGGAGAATGAACAGAAGATGATTGAATTGGAGAAGGAGAACCTTGATCAGCAGCTTCAGTACCTCCGCTACCAGATCAATCCCCACTTCTTCATGAATACCCTGAACAATATCCATGCTCTTGTGGACATTGATCCGGAGCAAGCGAAGTCGAGTATCCTTGAACTATCCAGGATGATGAGGTACATCCTTTACGAGGGAGACAAGCCGACTATTCCGCTTTCCAAGGAGACCGAATTCCTCAGGCACTATATTTACCTGATGCGTCTCAGGTATTCTGACTCGGTGAAAATTGATGTCGACCTTCCCGAAGAGTGCGGGAACGTGGAAATCCCGCCCATGATGTTCGTGTCCTTCGTCGAAAATGCCTTCAAACACGGCATCAGTTACGAGAAGGAGTCCTTCATAAGGGTATCCATGTCGATTGAAAACGACAAGCTCATTTTCAGGTGCGCGAATTCCCGTCACGGCACCAACTCCGACAGAAGCAGCGGCATAGGGCTCGCCAATGTCAGAAAGAGGATGGATCTTCTATACGGCAAGGATTACACACTGCATATAGACGAGAGCGGCGAAATCTACGATATCCTCGCCGTCATTCCCGTGACGAGAATGGGATCGGCACCGTTGCGGGACTCTTCAAGTGACAACCGACAATCAACAGTATAACCCTTTGAACTTATCCTTTATGCGTTGCATAGCAATTGACGATGAGCCTTTGGCTCTCAAACAGATTGACACTTATATAAGCAAGGTTCCGTACCTTGAGAAAGTGGCGCTTTGCCACAGTGCCGCCGAGGCCGCCAAGGTTCTTTCATCGGAGCCCGTTGACCTCATGTTCGTGGACATCAACATGCCCGACCTCACGGGGATGGATTTTGTGAAGTCCCTTTCTTCGCCTCCGATGGTGGTATTTACCACAGCCTATTCGGAGTATGCACTGGAGGGATTCAAGGTGGATGCGATAGATTATCTTCTGAAGCCTTTCGGATTCGATGATTTCCAGAAATCGGCGGCGAAAGCCAAGAAACTCTATGACCAGGCGAATGCCGTCTCGGCTATTTCCGCTCCGACAGATGATGCCCTTTTCTTCAAGACTGACTACAAGGTCGTGAGAGTCCCGATGGACAAGATCGTATTCGTGGAAGGGATGAGCGAATATCTGAAGATACATATCGAAGGGGAGAAGGATCCGGTAGTTGTCCTTCTAAGCATGAAGAAGCTTCAGGACCGGCTTCCCTCCGACAAATTCATGCGCATCCACAAATCCTACATCATCTCCCTGTCGATGATACGTGAGGTGACGAAAGGAAGGGTCGTCGTAAACGGCGGTTATACCATTCCGATAGGGGATATGTACAAGGACGAATTCAACGCATATCTGGATTCGAAGTTCCTCGGAAGATAGTCGCGGAAAGAATCCATAAACAAAAAGGGTGACCATCCGGCCACCCTTTATCGGTCTTTCACCTCACCCTCTACTGCATGAAGGATGCGAAATAACTGTGGAAGAATACGTTGGTTATCAGGTATCCGACAATGGTTGAGGTTATCACGCAAATAAGACCCGGCATCATGAAACTGTGGTTCAGCAGATACTTTCCGATGACGGTGGTACCTGAACGGTCAAAGTTCACTGTCGCGATATCGGAAGGATAGTTCGGGATGAAGAAATACCCGTATACGCTGGGAAGAACGCCGAGGAGAACCGGTCCGGGGATACCGAGGGAATATGCCAAAGGCAGCATCGCCACCACAACGGCACCCTGCGAGTTGATGAGGACTGAAACCAGGAAGAACACAAAGGCTATGGACCAGGGATATTTTGAGACTATACCGGCGAGGCCTTCCTGCATCACATCCGTGTAGTTGGAGAAGAACGTGTCGGCCAGCCATGCAATACCATAGATTGCGACAACCGCTACCATTCCCGACTGCCATACCGCTCCCGCTACCGCCTTCTTGGGCTGTGCCTTGAAGAAGATGATCATAAGAGCGGCTGCACTAATCATGATGATCTGGATGATGGTGTTCATCTTCGGTATCCTGGTTATGGTGCTCAGGGTTTCGGAATCAACGAAGAACTGGACGCAAGCGAATGCGACGATGACGAAAAGTGCGGTGAGGAATACGAATACGGAGCCCATCGCCTCTTTGGTGATTTTCCTGTCAAGGGTAGTGGCGGTTTCACCGTACATGTATTTGTAAGTCTCGGGGTCGGCCAGTCTCTTCTGGAATTCGGGATCCTTGTCAAGGTCCTTACCGCGATGGTAGGATGCGGCAGCCGCAGCCATAAGTCCGATAAGGCATGAAGGGATAGTGACCATCAGGATCTGGGGGATGGCGACATCATAGCCGTTCGCGTTTGAAATCGTCATGAATGCAACTACGGCAGCTGCGATAGGGGAGCATGTGATGCCGACCTGTGAAGCGATTGATGCGACTCCGCAAGGCCTTTCCGGTCGTATACCCTTCTTGAGTGAAATGTCGCAGATGATCGGCATCAGAGTGTAAACCACATGTCCTGTTCCTACGAGGACCGTCAGGAAGAATGTGCAAAGGGGTGCAAGGAAAGTGATGTGGTCCGGGTGCTTTCGGAGCATTTTCTCCGCCACCTGGATCATCCAGTCCATACCGCCGGAAGCCTGCAAGATACCTGCGCACGTCACAGCGGCGATGATGATGTAGATTACGTCTGTGGGAGGGGTGCCGGGTTTGAGACCAAAGCCGAACACCAGGATCGCCAGACCGATTCCGGAAATGGCTCCGAGTGCGAGTGATCCGTATCGGGATCCCACATAAAGCGCTGCAAGGACTATCAGCAGCTCCAAAATCATTGTTACCATATGAAAAATGTTTTGTGTTTCAGATAGATTGGAGGGGGCTGCCCGCTTATGCTTCAGTTACGCTGAAATCATAAAGGTTCAGACCGGTTTCCGGATCGAACTTCCTTCCGACAGTCCCTTTGCCGAAGTCTTCGACTACAAGTTCGCAGGCTCCGTTGAGAACGGCTGACATCAGGTGTCCGCCGATGCAGGTGTAGTCGCGTCTTCCGAAAGTGGCGTGGATGTGAAGATAGAGTTCCCCGTCTTTGGTGGAAATGTTCCCTATGAGGTTGGAAATCTCCATCTGCTCGGTGAAAACGCCGTCGACGTAATTCTTTATGGCGGGGTCCAGGAAACGGAGCGTCGCTTCGCTTACCGCGCCTATTCCGCTGACCGTTCCGATGGTGATATGCTTTTCTTCGCAAAATGCCTTGATTGCGGAAACTATCTCCTCGTGGTTATCGATGCTGAGGACATATCTGTCCCCGAACTTTCTGTATTTGTACATGTTTGTGCTTTTGGAAAATGGAGGTTTTCCGTAAAGTTAGCAAAAAAAGCCATCCTTGTTCCATATTCGAAGAAGAACTTTCGGCGGGTGATGTTTTTTCGGCAATTTGACGGGAATTGCTAACTTTGCGGACCAATTGAGAAAAAGAGATTTGTATGGAATTCGATACCAAAATCAACCTCAGGAAAGTTGATGCACTTTCCGTAGTCTCTTCACTTGGAGAAGAGGATTTCATGAAGAAGGTCAGGGAAATCCTTTCTTCAAAGGCCTCCGCGGTCGGTGACGATGCCGGAGGTGCCTTCTGGGCGGATTATTCCACCTCGCTCGTGACCAGGCATCTCAAATGTGACGTCACCCTTCCTGAAGGCAGCGGAGAAGAAAAGACGAAGTACAATGTGAAGATAAGCGCCGGCAAGAAACCAAGCTACATTCTTGATGTGATCCTTTGTTTTCTGGCATTGGCGGTGGTTTGGGGATTCTCGAAAGCGTTGGTGCCTGAACCTCCGACGTATTCATATGTCGTCATCTTATGCGCTTGTTGCGCCCTTGGCCTGATCATTGCCATGTTTGGCAAGGCTTTTGGAGTGAAAGAGGGCAAGGAAGTCGGAGATGCTATCCGTTCCCAATTGGGCGGAAAATGATTTCCGGCGGAATTCTATTGTGGACTTATTACAGGAGATGAAAAAATTTCTTTTGGCGGCTATGGCCGCACTGCTCTTTGTGAGCGCTTCAGCACAGGACCTTCTGCGCTACAACTATAAGAAGAACAATTATATCTATACCGGCACCGAGAGGGTGAGAGTTGTAGGAACAACCCCTCTTGAGGTGAAGCTCAACCGGGTCACTTTCCCTGACGGGGAGAATATCTATATCCTCAGGGTGGAGTATGAAGAGGCCACGGCATGGAAGATGCCGAAGAACGCCCCTCTTACCATCTTCACCACGGACGGAAAGAACGTGACTCTCAAGAACAACGCGGATTCGCCCAATCTTGTCGCTCCCTCCGGAATCAAGACTTCCGCCGGAAAGGTATACTGGAACTACGGTGAGTATTATATGGAGGAAGCCGACCTCAAGAAGATCGCGACAGGTGTTTCATCTATCGACGCGACAAAGAGATGGTCTTCAGAGGGCGTCATCAAGGTGTCCTACAAGAATGACGAATTCGGTAACGCCATCCGCCGTCAGATGCAGGCCATAAATGCCGCTCCCGCACCGAAGAGCGAAGTCGGCAATTACCTCAAGTCAATCAGCGACCAGGGCGGCAACCGTCTTGTTGAGACCGAGAAAATCCAGGTCAACGGTCAGCTCTCAGTATCGCTTGTGTATCTGTATTATGCCGAGTCGAACAATGAGAACTACGACCTCAACCTGTTCATTTCCGGAAAGACCGTTCCCCTCGGAAGCGCAGTTTACGTGACTACGACATCGGGTCAGACGATCGAACTCCAGCAGGAGAAGGACCTTCTCGCCGGCAGAATCATCTGCTATCCTACCATCGATCAGCTCAAGCTCATGTCGAAGGGCGTTTCAAAGATAACGGTCCATACCGTATCCAGCCCCGTCAACATCAATATAACTGACGGATCTTTCGCTAGCGCGATTGACAAACTTTATTGCGCTCTGCAGCCCGTCACCATTCTTTAAGGGGGGGGTCACCGAGGGTGAAAATGATGAAATGACAAAGGGGATGATCATCCGAGTGCGATGGTCATCCCCTTTGAAGTTCTGCTGAACCGTAGTCTATCTCAGCATAGGCTTCACTTCTTCGAAGTCTCCGTCATTGGGGGCTGGCTCTATTCCCAGAATCCAGCATACAAGGGGATAGATGGAGACGTTCCTGAATTGCGGGATTCTTACATTCTTCTTGAAGTCCGGTCCTTCAGCCCTGAAGACGGTCTGCATTTCCCTTTCGGAAGGGAAGAATCCGTGCGTCCCTTTGTTCCTGCTTGGGAACTCACCGACCTGCCAGCCAAGATCAGGAGCCACAACGATGTCTCCGACCCGGTTGCTTGACCCGTAATTGAGTTCTGCGGGGATTTCTTCCTTCTTCCAGACGTGGACATGCTCTATGCCCTTCATCGCATTGTAGATGGAATCCCTGCAGGCGGCGTCTTTGCTGAAGATCGAGGTGGGGATACCGGTGACGATATGGTCATACCATTCGGCCTTGATGTAGTCTGAGGGCTTGACCAACCTTTCGGGGCTTATTTCGGTCATCCCGTGATCGGCCAGGACGATAAGGTCGACTTTCTTCTGGAGCCCTTTGCGCCGTATCCCTTCACGGAGTCTTCCGATCATCTCGTCAACCCTTCTGACCTGCTCTCCTACAAGAGGGCTGTCCGGTCCGTTGACGTGTCCGGCGTGGTCCGGCTCATCGAAGTAGAGCATGATAAGGCGCGGCCTGTCCTTTTTCGGCATGGAAAGGAATGCCAGCGTTGAGTCCGTTCTCGCTTCGAAGCTAAGCAGGTTGTCGTTGTCGTAGGGTCTGTAGTACCGTGGACGTCCACCTCCGATCAGGTATTCGGAAGAGACCCAATAGTTGACTCCCGCGATGATTCCTTGACGCTGGGCGGTGTTCCATATCGGCTCTCCCAAATAAAATGCGGGATTGTCCTTGTTGGGGCCGCTGAGAGAGTAGTACTCTTTGAGGTCAGGATCCCAGAAACTGTTGTTCACAAGGCCATTGTGGTCGGGAACGAGACCCGTCGCCAGGGCATAATGGTTCGGGAATGTGGATGAGGGGAATGAGGGGATCATATCCGTGCTCACTCCGTTGAGGGCGATTTTGTCGAGATTGGGGGCTCCGTATTTCTCGGGATAGTCGTAACGGAATCCGTCCATGGAGACGACTATCACGTATTTGGCTTTTGGACGTTTTGCCGAGACCGGTAAGGCGGCAATGATTGCCAGAAGAACAATGATGGCAGTCTTGACTGCCCGGTGAAAAGTAGAATGCATATTATGTTTCCTTTGGGAACGAAGATACAAAAAAAGTTCGGATGAGGGCCTCCAAGAGCCTTTTTGGTCCGTATCGTTCAATTATTCAGTGACAGACGGGTTTTGATATATCATTGTTGTCAAAGGACTCAGCTGCCAATACCGCTGAAAATGACCAAATTATAATTTGCATATTTATATTTAATCACTATATTTGCATTGGTCGAGCGATATATCGTACCATTAACCGCAGTTTTACCAAGAGCCGATCATCATGATTAAAGTAGAAGTCAGAAAAGCACTAAGCGAAGAGGCAAGTTTCATTGCCAGGAACATCATGGCCGCATTGGGCACCGATGTTTTCAATTCTCCTTTTTCGGATGAAGATTTCAAGATATTGGAAACGCTCACATCGGTCTGTAAGCGTACGGACACTTTATACAGTTACCGCAACACTCTTGTAGCGACAGTATTCGGCTTGCCTGTAGGTAGCCTCACATCATATAATGGGGCACGGTACAAAGACATGAAGGAGCTGACCTATTCAATCATCAAGGACAAGTGCGGCTTCACACTTCCGCCTATGGATGATGAAACCGGAGAAGGGGAGTATTACCTTGACTCTCTGGCTGTCCTTCCTTCCATGAGGGGCCATCATATAGGCAGGACTCTTATCCATCAGGCTTTGGAGATAGCTGAAGGACTCGGTTTCTCCAAAGTAAGCCTGATAGTGACGAAGGGAGAAGAGAAATTGAAGGCCCTTTATGCTGATTGCGGCTTTGAGGAAGACGGTGTCCGAAAATGTTTCGGACATGAGTATGTCCACATGGTGAACATGATAGCGTAGCGGTTTTCTGTCACTCCCGTTGCCGGGAGCCTTAAGAAAAATCATCCATCCTTTTGGGGTATTCTGCTCCCGGAAGGATGGATGAATCTTTTTTTGTTTTCGGTCTTTTCCGGTATAGGTCATCGGACGCATTGCCGCTATCTTATCCCGAAGAAGAAATACAGCGCCGCCCACTTTTTCGGTACTCCTTTGATATGGCCGATCGTGCGGAAAGAAGCATCCTGCACGATACCGTCATCTTTGATGTGTCCGACGGTTCTGAACGAAGCGTCCTGAACCGTACCGTCATTCTTTATGTATCCGATGATCCTGAAGGAAGAATCCTGGACTTTGCCGTCATCCTTGAGGAAAGCGACGGTCCTGAACGTATGGTCCTGTACAGTGCCGTCATTTTTGATATGTCCGGTAGTTCTGAAGGTATGGTCCTGAATGGTTCCGTCGCTTTTTATGTATCCGATGGTCCTGAATGAGGCGTCGGAAATTGTCTGCGCATCCGACTGGCCATAAAAGGTCAGGAGCAGAAAGATTGTAATGAAGGGTGCAAGAGTCCTTGCTGTGATTGTCCGGAGTGTCATGGGTACTAAAGTTTGACGAGGTCACGCAGTTCTTCCATCGTAAGGGCATGGCTGACATTGGTTCCTTCCAATATCGCATCGGCCATATCCCTTTTGAATTTGTGGAGTCTTACGATCTTCTCTTCGATTGTGTGTTGGGAAATCAGGTGATAAACCGTAACGTTCTGCTTCTGTCCGATCCTGTATGCCCTGTCGGTAGCCTGCTGTTCGATGGCGGGATTCCACCAGGGGTCAAGATGAATAACGTAGTTGGCGCCGGTAAGGTTGAGCCCAAGTCCTCCGGCCTTCAGGCTTATGAGGAAGAGTTTCTTCTTTCCAGCCTGGAAGTCCTGTACCATCTCCTCCCTTTTCTTGATTGTCGTGGAACCTTCAAGGAAGAAATACGGTATCGCTGCTTTGTCCAGTTCTTCAGCGCAAAGATGAAGGAATGAAGTGAACTGGCTGAAGACCAGAAGACCGTTTCCTCCTTCGAGGATCTCCGGGATGAGCTCCATGAGGGTGGAAATCTTCGACTGTGACCCCGCCCAATCCTTTTTAAGGAGAGTGGCCGAGCAGGCCGCTTCACGGAGCATGGTTATCTGGGCAAGGGCGTTGACGTTGACCTTGTCCTCGGAAGCGAGACTTTCCTGTGCCTTCTGCCGCAGAGCTTCGTAGAAGATGGTCTCTTCCGGAGAGAACTCGACCATGCGGGTGATGTCCGTCTTGTCGGGAAGTTCATCGACAACTTCGGCTTTGGTCCTTCTGAGGATGAAGGGTTGGATGATTCTCTTGAGTTGGGAACTTCTTTCCTTGTCTCCTCCTTCAATGGGGGCGGTGAACTTGCTGTGGAACTGTTCGAATGAACCCAGAAGCCCGGGGTTGAGGAACTGGAAGAGGTTCCACAGTTCGCCAAGATAGTTCTGAACCGGTGTTCCGGTGAGGATTATCCTCGAGGAAGAACTCAGCTGCATCGCGGCGGCGCTCATCTTTGTGTCCCTGTTCTTGATCGTGTGGGCCTCATCAAGACAGACCACATTCCAGTTCTTTGAGCAGATGGCGTCGCTCTCGGAGACGAGGAGCCCGTATGTGCTGAGGACTAAGTCGCCCTCCTTTGCCGCATCAATGGCTTTTTTGCGGTCCGGTTCGCTGTTGAGGACAGTGACGTTGAGAGACGGCGCGAAGCGGCCGATTTCCCTGTTCCAGTTCAGGACTACGGAAGCCGGAGCGACCACAAGGGAAGGACCCTTGTCCTTTTTCATGAGCATGAAGGCGATGGCCTGGACGGTTTTTCCCAGTCCCATGTCATCCGCAAGGCAAGCTCCTCCTCCCCAGGAATCGAGCCTCGCCATCCACTGGAATCCTTCCAACTGATAGTCCCTGAGAGTTGCGTTCAAGCCTTCAGGAACATCGAAGGTGAGTTTGGAGGAAGCCTCGATCTTTTTCACAAGTTCATTGAAAGTCTTGTCGACTTTGATGTCAAGACCGGAACTCTTGAGGATTTCAGCTACCTGGCCGACCTTGAAGACGGAGATGCTGGATTTTCCCCTAGATGAGACAGTGAGAGATTCAAGCCTCTGGAGTTGTTTCCTCAGCGAGTCCGAGATCTTCAGGTATTCGCTTTCTGAAAGCCGGATGAAGTTGTTGCCTACTTTTCCGCTGGAGAGGAGCTCCATTATTGCGGCGACCGGTATGGAATCCCCGTCGATGTCGACTTTCCCTTCCACGTCGAACCATGATTCCCTGGAACGGAGGGACATCTTGAACGAAGATGTCTCCAATGATCCCTTTATCTTCATTGACTTCCCTTCCGGCCATTCGAAGGCGAACCGTTCGTCTTTTCCGAAGTTGTCCAGAACTTCAAGTATTTCTTCGGGGAAAAGCTCCATTTCACCTTCCTCGGTAGGGGAGAGACCCAGTTCCTCGTAGCAGAAATCCGTGAAATCTTCATACGCCTCCTTTTCGGTTTTCAGTTTTCTCGTTACCTGGTAGCGCTTGCCGTCTATCTGGTCAAATATGACTTTGGATCCTTCTCCTGGAATCGATGTCAACACACCTCCGTCAAGCGGGCGGACGAAAACGTTCAGAAGGCAACTGTCACCCTCGGGATTCATCCTGAGGATCACGGTAGGATTGCCGTCCTTTTTCTCGAGTGAAGAACCTCCTTCGATGAGGTCGGAATGGATTTCAACGGCTTTCCCGAGAGTCGGCAGAATCTTTTTCAGTGCGCTTTCCGCCGCCAGGGGGAATTTACCTATGCCGAGAAGATAGATAAGGAGCGAAGCCTGTTCTTTGGTGATCTTTGTTACCTTGTATGTCCTTTTGTCAGGAGATACGGAGTAGAAGCAGAGGTATCCTCTGCTTACGTGATCATATTTGACGTTACTGCCGATTTCAAGGTAAGGTCCAGTCTTTTTTACGGAAATGAAAACCTTGTCCTCCATAATCTTCACACTCTGGGAGGTGCTTGACAGGAACACTCTGTCGCATCCTATGAGTTCGTCGATGATTTCTCCGAGTTCGATTCTCCGGTAGTAGCCTCCTTTGTTCTTGTTGATGGCCAGCATGATCTTTTTGTCAATATCATCTGCACATGCTGACTTCCCTGACGAGAAAGACTCGTATGACACCTTTTTGCCTGCTCCCCAGGAACCGTTTTTCAATTTCTTCTGTTCCCTTACTTCTACAAACGAACCGTCGATGAGATAAGCTAGCCTGGTGTCTTTCCCTTCGTCTTCATTTCCGTCATCGGAGATTTTGGCCGCCTTCGCTATGTAGGTTTTCAGCTGGTCAAGCTGAAGTTCCCATTCTTCCTTACCTCCCATCGCTCCCAGAATCGGAGAACCGCCGAAAGTGGAGGAAAGATCTTCTCCGAGAGGTGAACCGTACCAATGAGAAAGCTCATGGCGTATGATCGCCAGGAACGGTTTGGCTTGCGGCATATCCGGGATGTCGTTGCCTATATCGGATTTGAGATATTTGCTGAACAGGAGGCAGTATTGGAGAGCGGCTCTTCCGTAGGCGGTCATTTGCCTTTGGAACGAGTGCAGATATTCTTTTCCCTTCTTTCCTTCAAGGGTGTTCACGAATTTTGCCGCGAAAATCGCCGGGTAATAGATATCATAATCATTTTCCGTCTTCTTGTTCAGGAATTGGCCCAGTTTCTTTTCGCTGTCAACCGATCCGCTCATCTTGTATGCGAGAATCAGAAGAAAACAGAAAGTAGGCTCGTAGAAGACATTTTTGATCCCGTTGTCAGCATTCCTCATTTTCATTGCGGCCGAGAAATATTTCAGGGCTGTCTCCGGGTCCCTTCCGTAGAGGGACTTGATTCCGTTTACGATGAATGTGTAATAACCAGAACTGCTCTTGGCATTAAACTCCTTGCCTTCATAGATGAAGCGGTGGGCGTTTATCATGTCAAGGACGGAATTGATCACCGTTACGGAGGTATTGTTGGCGAGCGAATACTCCAGAAAATGTTTTTCGACTTCCTGGAAAGCGAAACCGTTGTCCCGGGAATCATCATTTGCGATTCCTTCCACAATGGTGCAAGTGATCTCCTCGATTGAATTCTCAGGTGCCGCCATATATAGAGTTTGCCCTTCATTTGAGAAGAAACTGTCGATGGTGAGTTTCCTGGAGAAGTTGGGCTCTTTCCTGAAATAATCTTTCACAGTGGCAATGTCTTTCTTATGGACGGATTCGGCGATTTTCCATAAGGCCGTTTCATTGAATGCGCCATTCCATCTATAACTCATCTCCGCGAGGCATTTGCGGACCGTTTGGCTTTCTTGACTGAAAATGCATACGGCGAGGCTGAGACGATCAGACCTTTTTACTGCGTAATGGTAAGAGTAGTATGAGTACTTTTCGTAAAGCAGGTAGCCGGCGTTCATAAGCACCTTCAGGGTTTGGTCGATTGCCCTCTCGGTTGTTTTCAGTGCTTTGGCCAGTTGATAAAAAGATGAAGCGGATCCATATTCACAGAAAGCGATGAAGTATAGTATCGCTCTTTGGACATCGGTAAGATGAGGAAGCGCTTCCGTTATGTTGTCGAATTGTTTTCTGAGTCTCATCGGATGATTTTTTGGCGCGTAAAGATACGAAAACGTAAAGTCTTATACGAGAGTGCGGGACATTTTTTCCATAAGCGGCCGGAAATCATACCCCGTGCTGTCTTTCATCATGGAAAGTTTCTTCCCGATGCAGAAATCATACAGCAGTTTCGCGAGATGTTGTTCGCTAGTGAAGGCGCCTCCCCTCTCTTGCAGGAGGAGATATTTCCAACGGGTAGGGTTATCCGAAAGATCCTTTTCGGCATCGAAGAGATGGTACTTCAGGAACTGCACCATCCTTTCTTCCCGGTCAGGAGAGTCAACATCGTATGGATTGCTCCCTTCTCCGTGGTATAACTTGCAAAGGGACAGGATGTTCTCCTCCAATCCCTGGGGCGTGAAACAGAGTCTTGTGTATTTCATGGTGTGAGTTTTCGGCAAAGATAATGAATGCTTGTGCCATAATTAGGGGACAAGTTACAGTAGTAGTTATTTTTTTGAACAACAAACCAATTTTTTCTTGCTTTTCTGTTCCCGATTTGGCTTTTGTCCATGAAGTCCTCATCATGTTGCAAAAGGGTCTTCACTTCGGAATGTTGACCTTGAGAGCGAAATAGAGTATTGTGAATTTCATTTCCCGAGTCTTTTCTTCCGGTGATGGTGCATCGGTCATCGTTTATTGTTTTGGCAAATCGTCATTTCAGTGTATCTTTACAATGCCATCATAAATAGCAATAACCATCCATGAAAAAGACAGTCATTTCACTCGTTCTTTGCATCGTTTCGTTTGTTTGCGGAGCCAAAGTGGTACCCAACAATCTTGTCGGCAACAATATGGTTCTGCAGAGGAATTCCTCCGTCCGCCTGTGGGGAAAAGCTTCCGCAGGTAAGAAGGTTACTGTTTCCCCGTCATGGACGGACAAGGTTTTCAGTACGATGGCCGACAGGGACGGGAATTTTCTCGTTGAGGTTGACACTCCGGATGCAAGCATGACGCCCCAATCAATCATTTTTGATGACGGCGAAAGGCTGAAAATCGACAATATCCTCATCGGTGAAGTTTGGATTGCTGCCGGTCAGAGCAACATGGAGATGCCGGTAAGGGGATTCGACAATTGCCCGGTTGAGGGCTATATGGATGTCGTCGCACAGGCCGGATCAGATGCCGTAATCCGGTATGCCAAGATACCTTCGGTAATGAGCATGGAACCTCTTGAGAATGCCGATACCCGTTGGATCGAAACCTCTCCCGAAACCGTCATGTGGCAGAGTGCGACCGCTTATTTCTTCGCACGGTTGGTGTCCAGTACTCTGGGTATCCCCGTCGGCATAATTGAAGCCAACAAGGGTGGAACAAGGGTGGAAAGCTGGTTGACCAAGGAGAATATTGAAAAGTACACTTCCCTCAAGACCGATGAGAAATCCATAATGCAGGATTGGACCGAAGAATGGAGCCGTCCTTTGGTTTGGGGCAACGGTACTTTCAATCCGGTCCTCAACTATACCGTCAGGGGAATCATTTTCTATCAGGGTTGTTCAAATGTCGGTGCTCCCGGGGATGAGTATTCACGCCTTCTGGAACTTCTTGTCCGTCAATGGAGGGGACAGATTGGCCTTGGCGATATCCCGTTCTATTTCGTGGAGATCGCACCGTATGCTTACAATACAGCCGATGGTATCGCAGGTGCACTGCTGAGGGAACAGCAACTGAAGGCGAAGAGCCTTATCCCCAACAGTGAAATCATCTGCACGAATGATTGCGCCTACCCTTATGAAGTTGACCAGATTCATCCGACCCAAAAAAGAAAGGTGGGGGAGAGGTTGGCGCAAATGGCCCTCAACCGTCTCTACGGTAAGAAGTATTTCGAGGTGGATTACCCGACATTCAAGAGTATGAGAATCGAAAACGGCCAGGTCGTCGTTACGCTTGACAACATGACTGGAGGAGTCAACCGCCTTTCCGGCATCGAGGGCTTCGAGGTGGCCGGTGAGGACAGGGTTTTCCACAAGGCGACAGCCTCATACAAACCCTATACGTCCAATCAGGTCATTGTCAGTTGCCCCGAGGTGGAGAAACCCGTTGCGGTTAGGTACTGTTTCAGGGATTTCCTTCTCGGTAATCTCTCCAATGCCATGGGCCTTCCCGTTTTCCCGTTCATGTCAGACAACTGGTAGTAATTCCCTTTATTCCGTTTCTTCCATGAAGAGTTGGCCTTTGACGTATTCAAGGCCCTTCTTGGCGAAGTTGTAGTTCTCAGTTCCTTCCTTAGCGAACCCTAGATACTTTTCGTAGTACTCTTCTGCCTACTCAACAATTCCCATCACTTGGGATAACAAGCCCCGAACCTTACGATAAGTGAAAGGACTGGAGAGATGATTGACAGAGCTTCAATTATGAGATTTGCTCCATCTCGTGTAATGTTTGAAAGGAACGATACCATTGGAAAAAAATAGTACGGATTTCTTCAAGCGATGTATTGTGCGCAAGTCATTCACAACATATTCAAAGATATTAAACTTGTATTCTCGTTTATCTATGGTTGTAAAACATAACATTAGTTTTTTATACCCTTTTTCATCTGTCGCTAATCTTACCGAAACCTGCTCCAAATCTAGCCATTCAAAAGAATGTGACTTTCCATTGTGGAAATAGATTCCATTTTCATCCATTTTAAATACGACCATGTTTTTTTGAGGATTCATCAAATAAGCGAAGACGAAACACAAAAAACCGAAAATGCAGCCAAAAATTCCATAATAAAAAATAAATCGATGAGATTCAAATAATAGTGGATATGATGATGCACAGAATGCCAAACCTAACAGCGATTCTACCATACCGGCTTTTTCATCATCTTGGTACATTATGATCCAAGGCTTAATATTTTTTGTTTTCATACAAATTCTCCCCTATCTTATTAAAACCCCAATCAATAACTTGCTCTTGACTTCTATCCAATACGTCTGCTGTTTTTCTTACAACATACACTTCAGCAGATTTCATAGTATTGATCCTGCTTTCGGTAGTCTTTTCTATTAAAGACCTATTTCTATATCCTGTGGAACGTCCGGCATCTTTCAGTTCATCCTTTAACTTAAGCTTTTAATCACATTGCCTACCATGGCTATATGATGAATAAGCATCTGTAATATAGGATATTATTAGAATCAGTTACTTTAGACTCATAATAGAAAATACGACAATCAAGCGGAATGTCAAGTATGGTTGTGCTCACTTCTCTAAAACTACTTGAACTAGAATCCTCATAAAGCTGAAGGATATAATCCCGATTTTTAAATATACTGATTTTAGGAGGAGTAGAAACTTTTTTAAATAGTTGATCCGTTATCTTTTTGGGGATAAGATGAGGTGTTTTAATCTCATCTAATGTCAGCCCTAATTCAACGATGTAATCTAAGCCCCTACTTTTTACGATATCCTTTGCAAGGGTCCACAATGATAGGCCAAACAGTAGCCACCCTTTTTTACTTATGGAGTCATCGACAAAATAGTCAATGTCTTCAGAATAAAATAAGTCCTCACTACTTATTGCTAAATCTATCCACTCAATAAATCTATTCAGGTACTTCCCATCCATATTTTTCCAAATATTTCCTTTCTTCATTTGTTATTCTGTGTCCTTTCCCTTTGCCTTTGCCTTTATGCCGTTGCTGCAATAGTCGAGGTTGATGGGGATCGTGAGCCTGCGCCCCTTCATCTCGTATATCGGCACGCTGTATTCCGCCGCCCCCGTGCAGTGGGTGAAGGGCACGTCCGCGTACTTGACCCGCGATGCCGCCTCGGGTGAGGGTGGGAGGATGTCCTCCAGCTGCGTGGCGCCGCGTTTGTAGGAATTCCCCTCATTCCGTTTCTTCCATGAAGAGTTGGCCTTTGACATATTCAAGGCCCTTCTTGGCGAAGTTGTAGTTCTCAGTTCCTTCCTTGGCGTACTTGAGGTATTTCTCGTAGTATTCCTCCGCTTTCTTGTACTCCTTCTCCACTTCATAGCAGTAGGCTATAGTGCTGAGTGCCGAGATGTAGGAGGGGTTGTATTCGTAGGCTTTCAGATAATCCGGAATCGCCTTCCTGAAATCCATCTTCTTGTAGTAAGAGAGAGCCCTTCCGCTATGGATCTTGTACATCATCGTGCTGTCGGGTTCCATCATTTTGATGGCTTTGTCGAAATATTTCAACGCATTCATGGAAGTCGGGGTATTGCCCCTGACTTTGGACATTCCGATGTTATATGCGAGGTTGACGTCCGACGAATCTATCTGCCAAGCCTTTGTGAAGTACTCTTCCGCATAACCGGTCTGTCCAAGGGCGAGATTGGTGAGGCCCATGTTGTAAAGGGTTGAGTAAGATTCATCCCCACCTTCCTTGATCTGGCGGTAGTAGGTGTCATAGGAACTCTTGTAGTCTCCCTTCAGATACTGGGCCAGGCCAAGGATGGGATTCACTATCCAGTCTTCCATTTCCTCGAGGTAGGATGACGTCAGGTTGATGACGCTGTCATAATCCTTTTTCTGGAGATAGATGTTCGACATGCTTGTCACAGTCCCCCTGTTGTATGGATTCACCTGCAAGGCCTTCCCGTAGTATGCAAGGGCCGAGTCCAATTGATTCAACTGATTGTAACTTCCTGCGATGAGGGTGAAGATCGTAGGGATGGTGTCCGTCCTGCATATGTCCTTTCCAGTCCCGATACAATTGAGGTAATCTTCACTTCTGTATTCCATAGCCGCTTTCTGGACTCTATAGTATAGAATGTCGGGTCTCATTCTGGAGAGTTGGCCATAAAGTATCATGGCCTCAGGATAGCGTCCCGCTTGCGAATGGCAGTCGGCGAGTTCCGCCATCACTTCCATATCGTCATACTGGAGAATGGATGCGAGAGTTTCGGCGGCGGCATTGTATCGGAAGAGCCTTTTCAGACACTTGGCTTTCTGGAGATTCAGCTCCCTTACGGCAGTTTGGGCAAGGGTGGTGTCTGAAAGAGCGGAGTCAATCAGGTTCACGGCGCTCTTGTAGTCATAGGAGTCTATGGCGGACTCAATGGCGGAATAGTCCTGCCCTTTCAGGTGGAGGCATGAGGCCGTCAATATCGAAAATATGAAGAAGATTGTCTTTTTCATGATAGGAAAGATGGTTTCCGCAATGATAGGGACAATCCGGGTAAAATCCTACTATTTGGACGAAATTTTTTAGTTTAGTTTTGTTTTCCGGATGAAATCACTTCAGATTGAAGCGGTACAGTTTCGAATGTCTCGGCTGTCCGGAGGTATGGAAAACCACGTATACCCATTTCCCGTGGATGTCTATCCCTTCCGGTTCATCAATGAGTTCGTTGAGGTTCTTCGTCTTCACTATAGCCTTTTTCTTCATGTCGACAATGTGCAGAAGCAGATCGTGTGGAGCATAGCCGTCAGGTAGGAAGGCGTATTTCCCTTGAACGTAACTTCCCTGCCAGATGTTTATCCCCTCGTTTATTCTCGTTTCGTCCAGCACGTCCGCATCGGTAAGGTGAACCTCACCGTTGGCGTCGGAATCTGACAGCGATGGAAGACGGAATTTCTTCAGAAGCTTGTAGCTTCCGTTTATTCCACCACAAGTGTATATGAATCCGTTCTTCACGTCAAGGCACCAGTCGATGGTGCCGGCGTATCCGCTTCCGTCGAAGTAGATCTTCTGCAGAATCTTTCCTCCATTGAAGGACAGGTCGGTTACGAAGCAGCAGTTTGTCCCGCCGCATTCCGAACTGTAGAGAAGAGGGAACACGGAATCCTTCCCGGCCTTCCTTTTGGCGAAGCATGCGTTGTTGCAGTGTGAGGTGTTCCCTTCCAGCTGGAAAGCGGAGACGAGTTTCTTTTCCTTCATGTCGAATATGCAGCACATTCCCTTGTCATGGAGGACTACTGCATATTTGCCGTGCATGGCCAATCCCTGGGTAGAACCTTTTATCTCGACATCGTCAGGTGTCCAGTCCGCGAAATCGCACACCATCTCGGGTTCAAGAGGGGGATTGAAACTGTCTCCGGCCGAAGGGATCGGTTGCGCATTGACGGGCGAGGGAATTGACAATATGAAAGAAAGGATCATGGACGTAAGGAACTTCTTCATAAGGCTGTCATTTTGGTTGTAGAGACAAATATATGCAAAAATGTCCGGACATCTCTGCCCGGACACTTCAGAAAATATAGTGTGGATATTATTCTTCTACTGCCCTGAAGGAAGCGAGATTCTCTTCCACGAAGTTCCTTACGTAGGTGCTCTTTCCGGCCACATTCTCTTCAGCCATACGGACGTATACGTTCGCGCTCTTTGTGAAGAGCTCGGGAGCCTTGGTGGCGTCGGCGAGGATGAGGATGGACATCATGATCTCGGCGATCATGTCGTAGAGCCTTCTGGCGAGGAAGTCCTGCAGTTCCTGGTTGCCGGCGTCCTTGACCTTCTGTACGGACTCGTCGTAGAGGGCGATCATCTTTTCGACCCTTGCCTTGAGATCCTGGAACTGCTCTCCGATGTTTTCTTCAGCGAGCATGTCGTTCACTATGCTGAGGTAAGTTCCGTTCATGACGTAACGGATGGCGGCCACGACCTGGAGCTGTGTCGTTCCCTCGTAGATGGAGAAGATACGTGCGTCACGGTAGAGCCTCTGGCTCTTGTACTCCATGATGAAGCCTGAACCTCCGTGTACGGAGATGGCGTCATATGCGTTCTGGTTGGCGTACTCGGAGTTCATACCCTTGCAAAGAGGGGTGAGGGCGTCTGCGAGACGGCTGTACTTCTTCAGTTCAGCCCTTTCGTCAGCCTCGAGCTTCCTTTCCCTCTGGATATCTTCGAGTCCCTTGTAGATGTCAACATAACGGGAAGTCATGTAGAGAAGGGAACGTCCTGCGTCGAGTTTGGCCTTCATGCGGCTGAGCATGTCGTAGACTCCGGGGAAGTGGTTGATGGTCTGGCCGAACTGGGCACGCTCTGAAGCGTACTTGACGGCTTCGTTGACTGCCTCCTGGCTGAGTCCAACGCTCTGCGCACCGATACCGAGACGGGCACCGTTCATAAGGGCCATGACGTACTTGATGAGTCCCAGACGGGTGCTTCCGCAAAGTTCAGCCTTGGCGTTCTTGTAGGTGAGCTCACAGGTAGGGGAGCCGTGGATACCGAGCTTGTGCTCTATGTGACGGACATTGACTCCGCCCTGGCGCTTGTCGTAGATGAACATCGAAAGTCCGCGTCCGTCCTTGGTTCCTTCCTCGGAACGTGCGAGGACGAGATGGATGTCTGAGTCACCGTTGGTGATGAACCTCTTCACACCGTTGAGCAGCCAGCAGCCTTCCTCTTCTGAGTAGGTGGCCTTGAGCATGACTCTCTGGAGGTCGGATCCGGCGTCAGGCTCGGTAAGGTCCATGGACATGGTCTCACCTGCGCAAACGCGGGGAATGTATTTCTGCCTCTGCTCCTCGCTTCCGAACTCATAAAGGGTCTCGGCGCAGCTCTGGAGGCTCCAGATGTTCTCGTAACTTGCGTCAGCGGCGGCGACGATCTCGTTGGCCATGCTGAATACGGTCTCGGGGAGATTGAGTCCGCCGTAGCGGCGGGGCATGGTGACTCCGGTGAGGCCGGCCTTCTTCATGGCGTCCATGTTTTCGAAGGTCTTGCTCGCATAAATCATCCTTCCGTTCTCGAGGTGCGGTCCCTCAAGGTCCACGCTCTCGGAGTTGGGCTCGATGATGTTGGCGGCGACGTCACCGACGATTTCGAGGGTACGGTCATAGTTCTCGATGCAATCCTCATAGTCAACGGGTGCTTCCTCGAACTTGTCCTTCTCGGAATATCCGCGCTCCCTGAGCTCGGCGATGCGTTTCATCAGGGGATGATCAAGATGGAACTTGATCTGGGGATGGTCTGTATAGTAATTTGCCATTGTTTTCCGGTTTTTGGTTGACTATTTGGAGTTCTTCTTGTAATACTTGATGAGCTTCGGTATCACTTCCTCGACGGTTCCGACGATGACGTAGTCGGCGATCTTGTTGATCGGGGCGTCGGGGTCGGAGTTGATGCTGATGATGATACCGCTGTCCTGCATACCGGCGATGTGCTGGATCTGTCCGCTGATTCCGCAGGCGATGTAAACCTTGGGATGGACTGTGACGCCGGTCTGTCCTACCTGACGGTCAGCGTCGCAGAAACCTGCGTCAACCGCAGCGCGGCTTGCACCTACCTCAGCGTGGAGGACCTTCGCAAGGTCGAAGAGCATGTTGAAGCCTTCCTTGCTTCCCATACCGTAACCTCCGGAGACGACGATGGCGGCACCTTTGAGGTTATGCTTGGCTGCCTCGACGTGATGGTCGAGAACCCTTACGACGAATGCCTCGGGAGAGACATACTTTTTGACGTCGGGATATACGACCTCACCTTTGGCCTTGCCTTCATAGAGGGCTTTCTTCATGACTCCGGAACGGACGGTCGCCATCTGGGGACGGTGTTCGGGGTTCACGATGGTGGCTACGATGTTTCCTCCGAAAGCCGGACGGATCTGGTAAAGGAGGTTGTCGTAATGGGTCTTTGTCTTGGGATCGTCATAGGGACCGATCTCGAGCTGTGTACAGTCAGCTGTAAGTCCGCTGGTGAGTGAAGATGAAACCCTCGGACCGAGGTCACGGCCGATGACGGTAGCGCCCATCAGGCAGATCTGGGGTTTCTCCTCCTTGAAGAGGTTCTCGAGGATGTCGGTGTGGGGAGCTGAAGTGTAAGGGAAAAGTCCATCAGCGTCGAAAACGAAGAGCTTGTCAACGCCGTAGGGGAGAATCTGCTCCTCTACTTTGGAACGGATACCGGTACCGGCTACGATGGCATGGAGTTCGACTCCGAGCTGGTCAGCGAGCTTGCGGCCCTTTGTCAGCAATTCCTGGGAGACTTCGGCGACTACAGTGCCTTCGATCTCGCAATATACAAATACGTTGTCCATGTGTTCTAACCGATAATCTTTTCGTCCAACAATTCCTTGATCAGGCCCTCAACGTCAGCATCTGATGCCGTAAGGGTCTTGCTTTCCTTAGCCTGGAAAACGATGTTCTGCACGGTTTTCACCTTGGTGGGTGAACCGGCCAGTCCGCACTGTGAAGGATCTCCGTCCACGTCGGCAACGCTCCACTGGTTGAGTGTGAGGTAAGGCCTCTGCTCGTAGAGGTCGGCCCTGGGATCATTCTCGGGGCGCTCCATGGGGCAGGTGGCGTATTTGTATTTCATGACGAGCTTGGCGTTCTGGGGGCGGCAGGGCGCTGCACTTCCGTTGACGGTGAGAACTACGGGAAGGGGGACTTCCACGGTCTCCTGTCCTCCGTCTATGCGGCGGCGTACCCGTGCGACACCGTTCTCGATGCCGAGGATTTCCTCAACGTAGGTGACCTGGTTGAGACCGAGCTTCTGGGCGACCTGGGGTCCTACCTGAGCGGTGTCTCCGTCGATGGCCTGACGTCCTCCGAGGACAACGTCGACGTCACCGATCTTCTTGATGGCGGTCGCAAGAGCGTATGAAGTGGCTAGAGTGTCGGCACCCGCGAAAAGGCGGTCAGTGAGAAGCCAACCGGTGTCGGTGCCGCGATAAAGGCCCTGGCGGATGATTTCTCCTGCTCTGGGAGGGCCCATGGTGAGGACTCCGATGGTGGAGCCGGGATGCTGCTCTTTCAGGCGGAGGGCCTGCTCGAGAGCGTTGAGGTCATCGGGGTTGAAGATTGCGGGCAGGGCGGCACGGTTGACGGTACCTTCGGCTGTCATCGCATCTTTTCCCACATTTCGTGTGTCAGGCACTTGTTTGGCCATGACGATGATTTTCAAACCCATATTGTAAATAATGTTTATGTTTCAGTACGGTTGCTTTCTGCCTAAGCATTTTTTTCAGCCTGCAAAGATAATAAATATTTTGTATATGGGTACGCGTGCGGAAAAGCTCATGCTTTCCTGTGGGAAAGGGTGCAAAACGTCGGTTCTTCATTCCCATTTCTTCACTTTTCTTTTCAGAATCTTCATATCTGCATCATGACTCTTGCCGTTCTGTCGCCAATGTCTTAAATTCGCTATGGCCATTGAGGAAAATTGGCCACATCAGAAAAGAATCACTGAAACAAACACCATATTATGGATTCATCGAAATTCCCGCTTCTCACTTCTCCGATACGGATCGGCAATGTTTTTTTCCGGAACCGCATGTTTTCCGCTCCGATGGGAGCGACCGACATAACGGCTGACTGTTCTCCCGGTCCCAGGGTCCAGGGGTTCTATGAACTCAGAGCCAAGGGAGGTGCCGCTGCCGTCACCGTCAGTGAACTCGTGGTCCATCCCGAGACTGACGGAAGCCATATGCTCCATCTCAATTTGGAGACGGTGGGGAATCTGGCGGCTCATACATTCGTCGCTGATGCCATCAGAAGGCATGGAGCCGTCCCGAGCATAGAGTTCTCCCATTCCGGTCAGTATGCCGGAACATACATGGCGGACAAGAACAAAAAGGCGAGCCTCAACCAATGGGGACCCAGTGACGGTGTCCGTCCCGACGGCCGTCCTGTGAAGGGCCTTTCCAAGGAGCAGATAGCGGATATCGTGAAGCGCTACGGAGATACAGCCGCTCTTGCGAAAAGGGCGGGATATGAAATGATAATGGTCCATGCCGGTCACGGTTGGCTAATCAATCAGTTCCTTTCCCCGTATTTCAACCATAGGGAAGACGAGTACGGAGGGTCGTTCGAGAATAGACTTCGTTTCGCCCGTGAAATCCTCACTTCCGTAAGGAACGCCGTCGGTAAGGGATTCCCCATAGAACTCAGGATGAGCGGCAGCGAGATGTTCGAAGGGGGATACGGAATAGAGGATGGAATCAAAATCGCCCAAGGGCTTGAAGACCTCGTTGACCTTATCCATGTCTCGGCGGGATCATATCAGTTCGGTTTCTTCACGACACATCCTTCAATGTTCTCGGAGCACGGAGTGAACGTTCATCTTGCCGCCGAGATAAAGAAGCACGTCTCCAAACCGGTGGCGACCGTGGGCGCCATCAACGACCCCTACCAGATGGAAGAGATCCTCAGGGAAGGGAAAGCCGACGTCATCTACATGGGAAGGGAACTTCTCGCTGATCCCTTCCTTCCCCAGAAGGTCATGGCCGGGAAAGAGGAGAACATCGTCAAGTGTCTCCGCTGCTTCACCTGCATGGCTGAAAGGCCCACGACATTCACAAGAAGATGTGCGGTCAATCCCCTTATCGGAAGGGAACTGGAAGGAATGGAGGTCACTCCAGCCTACAAGAAGAAAAAGGTTCTTGTAGCAGGAGGTGGAGTCGCCGGGCTTGAGGCTGCGATCACAGCGGCGAAGAGGGGACACGAGGTAATCCTGTGCGAGAAGTCCGACAAGGTCGGCGGAATCCTCAAAAGCGAACAGGCCATCCCCTTCAAGAGGGAAATGTACGAACTCGGACTTACCCTTGAGCGTCAGGCGATCGAGGAAGGTGTCGAGATCCGTACCGGTACCCTCGTTACTCCGGAGTATGTGGAAAAAGAGCATCCGGACGCCCTCATTCTGGCCGTGGGTTCCAATCCCCTTGTTCCCCCTATCCCCGGAATCGACTCGGACAACGTCGTCATAGTGAACAACTACTATCTTGACAAGGACAAAGTCGGGGACAGCGTGGTCGTTCTCGGGGGCGGTCTCGCCGGTTGTGAATGCGCCGTCCACCTTGGGATGGAAGGAAAGGAAGTCCATCTGGTGGAGATGAGAGATACCCTTGCCCCGGACTGCAATATCCGTCACCGCCCCATCCTCATGAAGCAGATCGACACTTATGTGAAACCCCATACGGGATATGCCGGTCTCAGGATAACACCTGACGGAGTTGTCTGCCGTACTTCTTCCGGAGAGGAAGTGCTAGTCCCGGGAAAGACCGTCGTCTGCGCCGTCGGCCAGAGGGCGAACAGGGCCGATGTGGACAGGCTCCATCTCTGCGCACCTTTTGTCAGGGAGATAGGGGACTGCGTCCGTCCGGCCAACATAACAAAAGCTGTGTATGAAGGCTTCCATGCCGCACTTGACATCTGATGACAGGACATAGAACTGAACAGGAAATGGAATCGAAGAATACTGCAGTCAACCTTGACAGGAAAAGGTGGGTGGTTCTCATCGCAAGCTGCCTTATCAATCTCTGTATAGGATCAATCTATGCGTGGAGTGTGTTCGCTTCGCCTCTGGCGGAGAAACTTTCCGGCATCCATGTATACAGCGGCGATGCTCGCCATCGTGTTCACCGTGGCGAACTCGGTGGGCCCCATAACGATGATTTCCGGCGGGTACGTCAACGACAAGTTGGGACCCAAGTGGGTCCTCATAGTGGGAGGAGGTCTCTTCGGAGCGGGAATGATATGCACGGGTCTCGCCACAAGCCTTCCGATGCTCATAGTGACTTATGGCCTGATGGTGGGACTGGGTCTCGGTATGGCTTACGGGTGTACGATCAACAACTCGGTGAAGTTTTTCCCGGACAAGAAGGGACTTGTCGGCGGAATCGCTACCGCGACATACGGACTGAGTTCAGTCATCATACCACCCATCGCAAACGCCCTCACCCAGAAGGTAGGAATCACTTCCTGCCTTGTGATTCTGGGAGTGGCCTTCCTGGTGATAATATTCGTATGCTCGCTTTTCATCATCAAGTGCCCCGAAGGCTATGTCCCTGAAGGGTATGTACCTTCGAAGGCGGTTCCCGGTAAAGCGGCAGGAACGGACCAGAACTGGAAGCAGATGCTTTCCGGCCCGATATTCTACGTCATGATCTTCATGCTCACATGCGGGGCCTTCAGCGGGCTTATGATCACATCCCAGGCTTCTCCCATGGCCCAGGGAATGACCGGCATGAGTGTCGGAATGGCGGCTACCGCCGTATCCATCCTCGCTCTTTTCAATGCCGGAGGAAGAATCGTTGCCGGAACCCTTTCGGACAAGTTCGGAAGGATCAATGTGCTCAGGGGCGCATTCCTTCTTCAGATAGTGGGCCTGGCTCTTTTGGTCGGAGCCGGCGAGGGGCAGACGCTGAGATTCATCGTGGCGACCTCCTGCATCGGAATATGTTTCGGCGCTCTGATGGGAGTTTATCCGGGATTCACGGCGGACCAGTTCGGGATAAGGAACAACAGCGTGAATTACGGAATCATGTTCATCGGTTTCGCGGTCGCGGGTTATTTCGGACCGACGACTTGCGGGAGGATTCTCGCCAGGACGGGAAGCTATTCTTCGGCCTTCATAGTGTCGATCGCCCTTGTCGTTGCCGGCCTGCTGCTGTCTTTTGTCTATTCGATGGTCACCAGGAAATCCTCCCCGTCTGAAAAATAAGATCTGACATTATCATTCCGTCCCGGCTTTTGGAGATGAGAGTGAAAACAACATGGGGATCCGCCTGTAATAGGTAGGATCCCCATTGTTTCATTGTGCATTTGTGTGCCGGACAGGCTCTAAAGGTCGTTGTCCAGTTTGAAGATTTCACTGATATGATGGAAGCCCCTCTTCTCGAAGAAGGCGTGTGCGGCATGGTTGTCTTTGCCGGACTCCAGGTAGATATCCTTGATGCCTCTTCCACGGAGCCATGAAATCGCGGTTTTGAGAAGCGCTCCGCCTGCACCGCCGCCTCTGCATGTGGGGCTCACGAGGACATCGCATACCATTCCGAAGGGGGCATCTCCGTCCTCTTCGATGTCCGCTACGCAGAATCCGACGATATTACCCTCTTCGTCCAGAGCTTTCCAGACTTCAGCGAAACTATCGTCTTCGATATGCGTGAGGATGTATTTCATCCATTTTTCCCTTCCGTCAGGGGCGACTTCAGTACGGAGGACACCGTCAACGAATTTGCCGGTACCGACCCCCATCTGCATCTCTCCGTGGGAGATGTAGTTCGGTGAAATTTCCAGATGGGAGAAAAAGATGTCAGCGAGGACGGGGGCGTCCTCAGGAAGAGCTACTTTGATTGTCATTTCTTTGAATTGTTGCCGGTCCAGGAGTCCTTGACCAGATGAACTATAAGGTATAGAATTGCGAATATGGCCAACCCGGCGACGGCTGCCACAGTGGCTGCCGACAGAGCTCCGGTGTCATTGATCCGGAAGATCTCCGTCACGAACGGCATTCTCATCTCCGAGAAGAACAACTGGAAAGCTGAAGCTATCGATATGAAACCGAGGATGAGGTTCAGCATATTGTCGGATTGGGCGGATTTTGCGTCACTGATATTGCCGAGGCTGCGGTCCAGAGTATCCATGAGGGTATTCAGACTTTCCATGTCCTCATCAAGCCCGAGCCGCCTGGAGGTACGGTCATACATGACTTTATGTGAAGGGAACTTGGACATCTTCACAACATCCAGCCTCAGGATTATGCGGCTCAACCTTACACTCAGTTCAGCGTTTTCCTTGATGATCTTGCTGGGAGACTTGCTCATTATGTCTGCGGAACTTTCCACGAGGCGGTCCCTCACGTAACCGATGAGGTATTTCTTGGCGAGTACCATCTGCAGAATCACCAGATACTCCGGCCACAGGACATGATCATGGCTCTTTTCTTCAGCGTACTCCTTCCAGTCGACCCCGGAAGATTCTGCGCCGCGTCTTGCGTATGTCCCAAGAACCATGCAGAGGGAGCTGCCGCAAAGGACAAGGTCGTCGGTGTCAATTGCGATGTTCTCTCCGCAAACTTCGCCATAGGCTTCAGGATCCCTGTAAGGCCATTCTCCGGGATAAAGGGTGAGAAGACCAATCAGTTCGCTCTTATGTTCATCTCGGATGTGATTGATTATTTGGGCCTCAGTTAGGGGATTGTTTCTCTTCGGGTCGAAAAGGTCGGACCCGTCTTCTTCCGGATGTCTGATGTTCTCCCAAAGGTCGACCATGGCATAGTGCAGGTCGTTTTCGACGTATTGGGGAAACTTGAAAGAGTCTTTCTCCTTTTTTGAAACGTCTTCTTTGAATCTCGTGCAATTGCCGTACAGGTACTTTTTGTAACGGAGGGCGATATCGTCGAAATACCTTCCCTTGGCATTCATGTCGATATTGACGCCTTCTTCCAGATAATTGCCGTCCTCGTCGAAGTGGAAATCCCTGATGTGGAATTCGCTCTCGAAATTGATGTCAGATGTCGCTTCTTCGGCATCCGTCCCCTTGTCTCTGCTCCAATACTCTGCTCCCAACCAGATTGAAAGCAGGGCGATCAGGTCATCGGTGCATGCCGGTTTGGAAAGGGTTGCCGTGTTGCCGTCGAACAGAAACCTGTAGGTTATGGAGACGGCGTGGCCGAAGAAGAGAGACATCTCGACGTTGCAGTGCCCGCTGAGTGTCATCCTTTCGATCCACTTGGTCTTCGGATTACCGTTCTTATCCTTATCCTTCTCGTCTTCAATCTTTTCGAATAGTGGCATCGTGAAATCGAATCCCCTTAGGGAGAACCTCCTCACGTTCCGGATCTCTTCATCTTTGTCCGCATGGAGGATGAAGATCATGTGCTCGATATCCCTGCTTGCCTTCGCGATTGGGTACTTGAGGTAGTCGGCTCTTTCCAGGAAGACGTCCTTGCCTTCCACCTTTATTGACTTGAATGGCCCTTCGTTTTTAGGCTCACTGTACTCTTGGGGTAAGAAGAACCTTCTCGTATGGTGAAACGAGAATGTGTGGATGAAAACAGCGGAAAATCCGGGGAATTCAAGATGGCCTTCGCACATATGGAACTGGTATGATTGGTTATCTTCCCCAAAGTTAGGGACCGCAAGCGACTTTTCCAACAGAACTGTCCCGGAGATTCTTTCATCAGTTGAAGATCACCGTCTTGTTCTTGTACGTGAGGATTTTCCTTTCGATGTGTTTGGTTACGGCTCTGCTAAGGACGATCTTTTCGAGGTCACGCCCTTTCAGCACAAGAGAGTCAGGGGTATCCTTGTGACTGATTCTCACGACATCCTGTTCGATGATGGGACCCGCATCGAGTTCATTCGTGACATAGTGGCTGGTGGCGCCGATGATCTTCACTCCTCTTTCATAGGCCTGGTGGTAGGGCTTCGCTCCGATGAAGGCCGGAAGGAAGGAATGGTGGATGTTGATTATGTGATGGGGGTATCTTGCGATGAGGTCGTCACTGATGATCTGCATGTACCTGGCGAGGACGATGAATGATATCCTCTCTTTCTTCATGAGGTCCATCTCAGCCTTTTCCACTTCCTCACGGTTCGATTTGTCTGGAGATATCTTCCAAACGTAGTAGGGAATCCCGAACTGGTCGGCGACATCCCTCATGTCTTCGTGGTTGCTGATGATGCAGGGAATGTCCACCTCCCATTCGCCGGCACGGTATCTTGCCAGAAGATCGTAAAGGCAATGGCTCATCCGGCTGACGAATATCGCCATCCTGGGGCGTTCGTCACTGAAATAGACGCTTACGTCCATGGCGTATTTCTCCGCGAAAAGGGAATTCATCTCGTTGAGGATGTCCTCCCTCCTTATGAGGAAACTTTCCAGTTCCCATTCGAGTCTCATGAAAAGATGCTTCTCGATGGTGTCGACGTACTGGTCCAGGTACACGATGTTCCCGTGGTTCTTGGTTATGAATCCGGTCACTTCGGTGATGATTCCCTGCTTGTCCGGGCAGTGGAGAAGTGCGATGGCTCTTTCTTCCATGTTTTGTAAGTTCGTTTATGGATGATCTTTGTCTGAAAGATGCCGGAATGGGGAGTTCCGGCATCTTTTTAATGTTCCTTTGGAGTATTCTCCGGAATGGGGGTATCAGTCTTCCTCAAGAACCTTGGCAAGGATGCGGATGCCTTCTTCCATCCTTTCGATGTCAAGGAAGGAGAAGTTCATCCTCATGGTGTTCTTTCCGCTTCCGTCGATGTGGAAGAACGATCCTGCGACATAAGCCACTCCAGCGCTCAGCGCCTTGTCGTAAAGTGCCACCGTATCGATGTGGGGAGGAAGGGTCAGGAAAAGGAACAGACCTCCTTCGGGGTATGTCCAGCTTACGCCCTCCGGCATATACTTTTCAAGAAGAGAAAGAAGGTGATCCCTCTTTTTCCTGTAGAGGCTTATGCTCTTCTGCAGATTCCTGTCAAGAGCTCCGCTGCCCATGAATTCCGCGGCTATGTACTGGTCGAAAATCGGAGGGCAGAGGTCGAGGGACTGTTTCACGACATAAATCTTGTCCAGCAGCTCTTCCGGACCGAATATCCACCCTAGGCGGAATCCCGGTGCGAAAATCTTCGAGAAGCTTCCAAGGTGCAGAGTCCTTTCAGGACAGAGTGAATAGATCGTGGGAACTTCCTCTCCGCTGTAACGGAGTTCCCTGTAAGGGCTGTCCTCTACTATTATGAAGTCCCCCTTTTGGGCCAGTTCCACAAGTTCCTTTCTCTGCTCGAGGGTCATTGTCTCACCGCTGGGGTTCTGGAAGTCGGGGATGACGTAGCAGAACTTGGCTTTTGGGTTTTCTCCACGGGAGAGCCTTTCCCTGAACTCGGAGATCGTCATCATATTGGCCCTGTAGGACTTGAATGACTGAAGTGCTCCGAGGTATGTGGGGTTACTGCACAGGACGGTGTCGCCCGGATCTATGAGGACCCTTGTGCAGACGTCGATACCCTGCTGGGAGGAAGTCGTTATCTGGATGTTTGATACGGGAACCGAATACCTTTTTGAGATGACTTCCCTCAGTTCCGGTACTCCTTGGGTCGCTCCGTACTGCAGGGCTTTCGCGCCGTACTTGTCCAGCACTTCCGAAGAAATCCTCCTGATGTCCTCCACCGGGAAGGTGGACGAATGGGGATATCCGCCGGCGAAAGAGAATATCGCATTGAGATCGACCTTCCGGAAGATTTCCCTGACGGGAGATCTCATGAGGGACGGTATGTCACCTGAATAGTATTTCGTGTAATCCATGTTTTCCTTCTTTTTTCAGAGGATCTCTTCGGCGGGACCGGTAAGGTAAACTTCGGTGAAGTATTTTTCGTTCTTCCCGTCCGCGGTCATTCTCTCCGTCGGGCGGAAATCGACGCAAAGGCGGTCTATCCTTGCCTGGAGTTCATAATGGATCGAGCCACCGTTGTCTTCAAGCGGAGAGATTCCCGACAGATACGCCGCAATGGCTGAGGCGGTGATTCCCGTTCCGCAGGCCAGTGTCTCCGCTTCCACTCCCTTTTCGAATGTCCTTATCTTGAGGATGCCGTCCTGCCAGCGGGAGATGAAGTTGGCGTTCGCTCCGATGGGTGCGAATGCGGGGTCCATCCTGGCTTCCTTGCCTTCTTTCTCTATATCCACTTTCTCCACGTCGGGAACGATTCTCACGAAATGCCTTGTTCCGGTATCGAGGAAATATCCGTCAAGGGCGGGATGGAAAGTGTGAACATCTATCATCCGGAGCTTTATCGTCCAGATTCCTCCGTGGGTATTGGGGGTAAGGTCACAGGGAAGGGATATGGCGGAATGCTCCCCGTCACTTGCGATGAAGCGGAAAGATTTTCCGTCTGAAGGGTGGATGCCGAGCGAGATGGCGAAGGCGACAATGCACCTTCCGCCGTTTCCGCACATCATTCCTCCGCTTCCGTCACTGTTGTAGTATTCCATCCGGAAGTCGTATCCTTCGGCGTTGCCGAGGATCATAAGGCCGTCGGCGCCGATGCGTCCGTCAGCCGCCCTGAAACCCTTTTCACGGTCGCACAGCGACTGGATGGTTTCCACCTTCCGGTAGAGGGATACGTCCTCGCTTCTCCCGTCGAGAACCAGAAAATCGTTTCCCGCACCGGAGTATTTGTGCAAAATGGGATTGCTCATCTGTGACCTTCCTATCTAAGCAGTTCTTCCAGGGAAACCGTCCCGTCGGTCTTCTCGTCACGGTATTTGACGATTACGGGGCAGTAGAGGCTGAGGCCTTTGCCGGCAGAGGGCCCCTTGGTGATAGGCCTTGAACCGGATACCACGACTGCACCTTTCGGAACGACGACCTTCCCGTCGGCGTTCCTGGGGACGAAGTCACCCTTGGTGGCGTCGAAAAGGGGAGTGGACGATGTGATGACGACTCCGGAGCCGATGACTGCCCCTTCTTCCACGATGGTTCCTTCGTATATTCCGCAGTTGCCTCCGATGAAAGCTCCGTCCTCGATGATGACGGGCATGGCACCGGCGGGTTCGAGAACCCCGCCGATCTGTGCCGCAGCCGCTATATGAATGTTCTTTCCAATTTGTGCGCAGGAACCTATGGTGACATGGCTGTCGACCATGGTGCCCTCATCGATGTATGCTCCGACATTGATGTAGGAGGGAGGCATGACGATGGATCCGGGAGCGAGGTATGCTCCTCTTCTTATGCTGGTTCCTCCGGGAACGATCCTGACCTTGTCTTCGGCTGAGAACTCCCTTGTAGGGAATGTGTCCTTGTCGAAGAAGGGGAACTGTCCCTGGGACATGTCGGTGAGTTTACCCAGGCGGAATCCCGCCAGGATTATTTCCTTCACCTCGGGATATACTTTCCACTGGCCGTCAACTTTGCGCGCAACCCTGAGAGTTCCGTTCTCAAGGCCTTCCATCACATTGAGGAAGTGTTCTACCGTTATTTCCATAAGTCCTTCAGTACCTTGTCCATGAGATCCCTGGTCTGCTGAGAGGCGACTGCCAAGGGGAGTCTTACCGTGTCGTGCATTTCGCCCATGAGGTCGAGGGCGGCCTTTGCGGGAATCGGGTTGGATTCCACGAAGCAGGCCTTGAACAGGGGGAAGAGCTTGTGATGAAGAGCCCTTGCCGCAGGCATGTCGTCGGCCATCAGGGCATGGATCATGTCCGAAACTTCCTTGGGGGCTATGTTGGATGCGACGGAGACCACTCCGTGGGCACCGGTAGCCATGAAGGCGAGAGTCATGTCGTCGTCTCCGCTGAGGACACTGAATCCCTTCGGGGCCCTGCGGACGATTTCGCTGACCTGGTCATAGTTGCCGGAAGCTTCCTTGACGGCGATGATGTTGTCACATTCTTCCGCAAGACGGATAAGGGTGTCGGGGAGCATGTTGGCTCCGGTCCTTCCGGGAACGTTGTAGACAACGATGGGAACCTTGGTTGACTGCGCTACCGCCTTGAAATACTCGTACTGGCCTCTCTGTGTGGGTTTGTTGTAATAAGGGACCACGACGAGGAAAGCGTCAGGGTTGAAGGGCTCCAGAAGACGGATATTGGCCAGAGTGTCGGCCATGCAGTTCACACCTACTCCGGGGACGAGGGGGAGACCCCCGGCGTGTTTTATCACCACTTTGAAGATTTCGACTTTCTCCTCCTGGGAGAGTGCGGGGGTTTCACCTGTTGTTGCGAGGGGTACGAGAAAATCAACCCCGGACTGGACCTGACGGTCAACAAGTCTTGCGTAGGCTTCGTAATCGACGGAGCCATCCTCGAGGAACGGAGTCACGAGAGCCGTTCCACATCCGCGTAAAAATAACTGTTCCATAAAATAGTGGTGATTTGTTTGAATGATATTTGTTGTTCGTTTGTTTGTTGTCTTCTTTGTCAGAGGATCAGGTCCTTGAATTCGTGAACACCTTCAAGGCTGTCCGCCATGATCGCCGCTGCTACCGCCCCTTCAGCGAAACCTTCCCTCGAGAATGCCTCATGGGTGAAGGTGAGCTTGTCGACGGCCGAAAGGAACGTGGCCGTATGGGTTCCGGGCACTTCTCCAATCCTGTCGGCGGTGATTTCGGGGGTGACGCCGAGGGTTGAACTGATGATGGCACCGATGCTCTTGGCGGTTCCGCTGGGGGCATCCAGCTTGTGGATATGATGGATCTCATGGACGGAAGGAGTATAGCCGTTGCCTTTGAGGACCTGGCTCACCCTTTCCACTGCGGCGAAGAATGCGTTCACGCCGATGGAGAAATTCGAAGCCCATATGAGAGCCGTCCCTTCCTTTTCGAAAGCGGCGAACACTTCGTCCTTTATGTCGTACCATCCGGTTGTGCCGACTACCACCGCCTTGAAGTTCTTCGCAAGGGTGGGGTAGTTCTCCCTGAATGCGGCGGGGGTGGTGAAATCGATGCACACGCACTCCTTGCCGATTTCCGGGGAAACCGAACAAACGTCTTCTGTCGCCATCACCAGTGGAATGCCCCTTCTTTTGAGAGACGCTTCCACCATATGGCCCATCTTACCGTATCCGCTGATAATAGCTTTCATATATGTTGATGTAATTTTCAATTGCCTTGTCAATATCCGCATAGGAGATGTTCTCCTCATCCCTGTGGGCGACCAGGATCGAACCCGGCCCGCAGATGATCTTTTCTTCGAAGTTGGAAAGGTGCGGAGCGTCACTTCCGAAGGCCACGGATTTCGTGGGGAAACCTTCCAGGGTAAGGTACTTGGCCGGAGTGTCTCCTCCTCTCTCGGTGACTTCCAGCCTGCCCTTCTCCCTTTCGGCTCTTGCCCTCACCCATTCGCAGACCATCTGGTCGGAAACGAAAGTGGTACGGAAATACAGTCTGCAGGAGAGTTCCGGGCTGAGGATGTTCTGGGGATTGTCACTGCGGAGAAGCCCGACATTGAAAGTCGTATAACCCAGGATGGGGTCAGCCGGGAACCTCACGTTCTTGAGGTCCTCCATGAAACTGATGAACATATCCACTGCACTTCTTCCGAAAGAAGGATATCCGGAATGGAAACTTTCACCTTTGAAAACGAGTCCGAATGACTTCGTTCCTTTGGATGCGCTGACGAGATTGTTGTTCGTAGGTTCACCGACAACGACCAGTGGCGCCTTGAAAGAGGTCTTCGCGAATGCCTTCGCTCCGAAAGAACCGGTCTCTTCTCCGCTGAGGAGCAGAAGCCCGAAATCGGTCTTTCCCATTTCTTCGAGTCTCTTGCACGCAAGGTACATCGAGAAGAACTGCCCGTTGGCGTCGCAACTTCCCCTGCCCGTTATCTTATCCTCTTCGAATACCGGAGGTATGTAGGGAGGGACGGTGTCGACATGGGAACAGAACACGACTTTAGGGGTTCCCCAACTGAAAAGAAGGTTCAGGGTGCCGTCACCCACTTCGAAGCTTTCCTTCTTCGGAGCGTCGAACTTGTCGAGCAGAAACAAGGAAAGTTCCCTCTCCTTTCCGGAGGTGGAGTCGATGGATAGGATCTCCCTGAAGAGATCCATTTGTTCGCGTGTCAACATATGCTGTCGTCTTTTGTATCTGTCCCGGGGACAGGTATGCTTTTGTTCGGGGTAAATCCGGGCGGATAATCTCGCCCGTAAAGGAGATGATTCCGTCATTTTCGGCTGGGAAGGAGGTTCCCTCCCGGCTGCGATATGCAAAAATAGAATTTTATTCAACAAAACAAGGGTTGGGAGGGAATTTTAACGGAATTTTTTGAGTTTTAACGTTTTATATCGTAAAATATTATGACTCATCGCAATAGAAGGTGACATTTTTCCGCTTTCTGGAGATACCGGCATTCCCGTATTTATGGAAAACGATGATATTGAAAAGAGTATTGATGTATCAAAGTGTAAGATTGTCGCCATGAAATGACGGGACCGACGGGGATTTCACATATCTTTGCTGACTGAAAGAAGAAATGGACGTATGAAAAGATTGTTGGAAGCGATAATCCTGTCGGCTACTTTTCTCGCATGCCTTTCATGCGGGGATGGCGATTATATTATAAAGGGTATATATACCGCCCCGGATGGTACCGAAGTTTATCTTATCGATCTCGATAAGAAGGACACCTTGGGCGTCACGTCCGTTCAGGGCAATTCGTTCGGATTCTCCGGAACTCTTGATGAACCTATATACGTATATGTGGGAAAAGGCAAGGAGAGGATAAGGTTCATGCTGGAGGAGGGAACTGTTACGGCCGATATAGACGAAAGGATCGAATACGGAACCCCATTGGTTGATATGAACAATGCCTATCACAAAAGATTCTATGGGTTCGACAGCAAAAGGAACGAAGAGAGAAAAGCTCTCCAGGCGAGAAAGGACGAATTGTCGCCGGGGGAGTTCAGTGTGGAGTGGGAAAAGATAAACGCCAAATACATCGCCATGCAGGCCGATCTTGCCGACTCAGTCTATCTCTCGAATCCTGACAACCTTTTCGGGACCATCGTTCTTGAGGACCTTGTCGCGAAGGACCCCTCACGTTTCCTGGAGCGTTATGCCTCTCTTCCGGACAAGGTCAAGGAGTTTTATCAGGTGAGGGAAGCTTATGAGTCCCTCCATGAATCCGAAAGGACCGCTCCCGGAAAGAAATTCACCGATTATCTTGTGAAAGGCGGCAACCTTGACGGAACTGACGTACGTCTTTCTGACTATGTCGGAAAAGGAAAGTACATCCTCCTCGACCATTGGGCATCATGGTGCGGTCCCTGCAAGGTGGAGATGCCCTATATCAAGAAGACATGGGAAGATTTCGCGGGAGACAAATTCGATATCGTGAGCATCGCGGTCAGCGACAAAAGGGAAGATTCCCTTAGGGAGCTGGAGTCTTTGGATATGCCATGGAATCAGATAGTGGATGCCGGAAGCATACCCGGGGAGATTTACGGGATATCAGCCATTCCGCATCTCATTCTTTTCGCTCCTGACGGAACAATCCTTCAGAGGGGACTCCGGGGCGAGCAGATACATGCGGTGGTATCGGAATTGATGGCAGAATAGCCCAGTAATAATAGAGGAGCAGAACGTTTCCCTCAAAAGCAAAAGGTCTCTCAGCCCGAGAGACCTTTTGTCAGTGATTCCGTTGGGATTCGAACCCAAGACCCACAGCTTAGAAGGCTGTTGCTCTATCCAGCTGAGCTACGGAACCATCATCCAATTATCTCATACATTCCCATACCATGGGTATTGGGGTTGCAAAGGTATAAACTTTTCACAAACTTTTCAAAAAGAGTTGAATTATTCGCCTTTATTTCTTCTTCGAAGAGAGCATCTCAAGCAACCAGACGAGAAAAATTCCGGCGAAAGCCCATAGTATGGCACCGCTCACGTGCATTTCCCCGGGTGCCGATCCCGAGAGGACATTCCCCGCCGCGATTGCTGCCCTATCGTTCCATGGCCACACCTTCACGAGAGACCCGATGACGAAGCCAACGAGAACGAGCATCGTCTGCCTTTCGTATTTTTCCAGAAGCCAGTGAAGGAACTTGGAGAAGGCGAGGATGCCGATCACGCAACCGGCGGCGAAAACTATTAGAACCGGCCAATTGAGGGAACTCACGGCTCCCATTATGTAGTCATACTTCCCGAAGATAAGGAGAATGAAGCTGCCGGACACGCCGGGAAGGATCATGGTACAGATCGCGATCGCTCCGCAGATGAAGATGAACCAGAGGTCGTCGGTGGTCTGGGTAGGGGACAGGGTGCATATCACAACACCCAATATGACTCCGAATATCGCCCAGCATACGTCCTTCCATTTCCAGTTCTTCACATCGAGCAGCATCACTGTCGCTGATGCGGCAATCATGCCGAAGAAGAATCCCCAAGTCTGGACGGGATGCACGTGGAGGACATATTCCATGAGTTTGGCAAGGGAGAATACGCTCACCAGCACTCCCACCGCCAAAGCGAGAAGGAACCTGCCGTCAATCTTCTGCCAGAACCCCTTCAGATCTCCCTTGAAGAGAGTCTTCCAGGTGTCTATTTCCATCAGGGCGTTGAGGCAGTCTATAAGGCGGGTGAATATTCCGGTCAAAAGGGCGATCGTTCCTCCTGATACGCCCGGAATAACATTAGCGGCCCCCATTCCGAATCCTTTGAGGGCCACTATGATATCGTTCATGAATTTGTTCATCTTTCTTTATTGGGGTCTAGCCTATCTTGGCGAGATAGGACTTCATGACATCGAAACTTTCTTTCTGTGTGAGTTTGCGGTCTTGGGGATCTGCAACGATAAGGTCGAAGGTGTTTCCGGGGAGCTGTACTCTGCCTACTTTGAATTTGGCCTGTGAACATTTGGCCATGAATTCAAGCGGGAAATCCGTCCCGTCGATAAGGGAAATGAAAAGGTCGGGCTCACTTCCGAGCATGATGTTGATCTTCTCGTGTGAAGGACGGCCGAACCAGTTGAGGTCCTTTTTGAGGACAGTGGTCTGGATGCTGGTTATGAGTCTTTCCTCTTTCCCGATTTTCCTGAAATCGAAGAAGAAGATTTCGCCTTTGATGCCGTTCTCACGGTAGAATGCCATAAGAGCGTCCTTGCATCTGTCGCAGTAGGGGTCCATGGCGTCGACGAAAGCGACAGCCGAATGCACAGCCTTCACCGGCATGAATCCTGTCGGTACCGTGCTCTGGTATTTCTGTATCTGCTTACGGCGCAGAAATTTCTTGATGAATTCTAACATGTGTTCCTCTACTTGTCAAATGCGGCGATCAGTTCCTTTATTTCCGCTTTGGCGTCCCTCCATCTTGGGACATCAATCTTCGTGCCTACGACTTCAACAACTTTGGCCGCTATTATAGAACCGACTTCGCCGCATGTCTTGAGCGGAAGCCCGAGCGAGTGCGCATATAGGAATCCTGCGGCATAGGTGTCGCCCGCTCCGGTGGCGTCGATAGCAACGGCCGGCCAGGGTTTGATATGGTGGAATTCCTCCCCGCACTGTACCATGGAACCGTCCTTGCCGATTTTCACGACGGCGATTTCGCAGACCTTGGCGATTTCCTTGATGGCTTCCCTCGCGGGGAGTTTGGTGAAGGCTTTCGCCTCGGTCTCGTTTGCGAAGACGATGTCCACGTATTTTTCTACCAGATTGTGGAGGAAAGCGTCATTCGATTCGACTACGTTGTACGAAGCCATATCAATGGAAATCTTGCATCCGGCGGCTTTCGCCATCTGTACCGCCTTCGCGATGAGATCCTGGTTCTGCACCAGATATCCTTCGATATGGAAATAGTCGTATCCTTCGAAGTATTCCGGCTTGAGGTCTTCAGGTACCATTTCAAGAGCCGCGCCCATGTAATCCGCGAAAGTCCTTTCGGCGTTCGCCCCGGCGATGAACACCATGCATCTTCCGGAAGATTTGGTGCCGTAGAGCATGGTTGTGTTGACACCGAACTGCTCCATCGTGCTCTTGAAAAGGTTGCCCAGTTCATCGTTGCCGATTTTTCCGATGTATCCGGACTTCATTCCGAAAATGGATGTGCATGTGACGGTGTTGGCGGCACTTCCTCCGGGGACATACTTGACGCCCACTTCCTTGAGGGCGGACCAGATCTTGTCACCGGTTTCCATGTCGACATGCTGCATGCTCCCCTTGGGAAGGTGGAATTCATTGAGGAGAGTGTCGTCAGGCAGTATCGCCAGGATATCCGTAAGGGCGTTTCCTATTCCGAGGATGGATTTCATTGGACTCGTCTTTTGGGTTCAAATACAGCTTGCTGCGGAAGCCTACCTTCCGCAAATTGCAAAGATAGCATCTTTTTCGACTAGTATGGAGTTTTGGCCGAAAAGATTTGTACTATAGGGAAGAAAGCATTGCGGTATTGGCTTGAGGATTGCTCAAAAAGGAGTATATTCGCACCATCATTCATAGCATAGGGTGTCTTCCATGAACGAAAAAGTCAAAAACATACTGAAATATGCGGTCTCGATCCTCTTGGCCGCCGTACTTCTGTATTTTTCTTTCAAGGATGTCGAATGGAAAAATTTCTGGACGGCCCTTTCATCCTGCAGATGGGGGTATGTGATCCTTTCGATGCTGATAGGAGTCGTCGCATTCTGGGCGAGGGGATTGAGGTGGAGGGAACTCCTCCTTCCCATAGACGGAACGACCAGGAAAAGGACCTGTTTCAATGCGGTGAACATATCCTATGTGGTGAATATGGTGCTTCCGAGAGTGGGAGAGATCGCCCGCTGCGGGTATATAACCAAGCATTCGGCGTTTTCCGCTGACGGCCGCAGGAAGGCCACCGTCGACAAGGTCCTGGGGACTGTCATAGTCGACCGGTTTTGGGACGTGGTCATGCTCGTGGTCGTTTTTGCGGCGGTCTTCGTTCTGATGTGGAAGCGTTTCGGAGTGTTTTTCTCCAAGCTTCAGTTGCCCCGATTTTCAGGAGGCGGCTCCGCTCTTATGATTATCGCCGCAGTGGCGATAGTGGTCCTTCTCCTTTTCTTCGCATGGAAAAAGCGCAACAGCGGCGGTCTTCTCTCCAAAGTCTGGGGAGTCGTGAATGGGATATGGCAGGGAATAGGAAGCTGCCTTAGGATGAAATCCTGGTGGAAGTTCATCCTCTACACCCTCACGATCTGGGTGTGCTATTGGTTCATGTCCTATACGATTGTGTTGGCCGTCAAAGGGATGGATCTCTCATCTTTCGATCCGTCTCTTGTGAGCTCCCTGTCGGGTATCAAGACCTTGGACCTTAGGGATGCTCTCTTTCTGATGATTGCGGGGTCACTCGGATCGCTGGTCCCCGTCCCCGGAGGCTTCGGTGCGTTCCATTATGTGATATCCCTGGCTCTCAGTACCGTTTACGGCATCCCCACTGAAATCGGAATCATCTTCGCAACCCTATCACACGAGTCCCAGGCCCTCATACAGATCATCTGCGGAGGACTTTCATACGCTTACGAGACTCTTCACAAAGAAAATGGGGAAACGGTCCCGGAAGGACCTTCGGCTTAGTCAGCGGATCTTCACGACGATCGCTCCTCCCATGCCGAATTCATGGAACGGGGCGTCACGGTATTCGCTTCTCCAGTACACTTCATCCAACTCGTCGATTATGGCTTTGCGGAGAATTCCGTCACCGCCTCCGTGGATGAAGATTATTTCCTTCCCCTTGTGTTCGGCATTTTCCTCCATCACCCTTCTGAATACCGCCATCTGGTACTCGAGATATTTGTTCTTGGGTAGGTCCGCAGGGTGTGTGATGGCGTTCATGTGGAGATCGACGGTGAGGTACTTGCTGGATTTGCGGGAAGAGGACCTTTTCCGGAAATCTTCACCTTTGTCTTCGATGAATGCTTCCCCGTCCCCGAAATAATCCTCTATCGTGGCGTTGGATCCGTCTGCGGCAACTCTTGATGTCGGCACTTCCGTCCGCTTCTTGGGTGAAGCTTTGGAAGGGGCCATCCTTTCGTCGCTGAACTTGTCCTCTATGAATGCGTCCGAATTCCTGAAGTAATCTTCGGCTGTGGCGTTGGACCCGTCCGGCAGTACGGTATGGCCCATCGCATGGGTGTCCTTCCTGGATATTCCCCACAGAGATGACGCTTTCCGGGCTTTGGCCTCCTTTATTTTGGAGTCGACGGCTTTTTCCCCTTCCTCCTTTTCCTTCTTGTGAAGCTGCTTGGAAAGGTCATTGAGGGCCGAAAGGTCATTGAAAGAATTCTTGGCCATCTATTTTATCGTGAGTTCGACGGGACAGTGGTCGGAGCCGAAGATTTCGTTATGGATATCAGCCGAAACGATCCGTTCGCGCATGTTCTCGGATACCAGGAAGTAGTCGATACGCCATCCGGCGTTCTTCTCCCTCGCATGGAACCTGTACGACCACCAGGAATATTTCACCTCATCGGGGTGGAGATATCTCCATGAATCCGTGAACCCCGATTCCAGAAGAACTGAGAACTTCTCCCTCTCTTCATCGGTGAAGCCCGCGTTGCGGCGATTGGTGGAGGGGTTCTTCAGGTCAATCTCCTTGTGGGCGACGTTGAGGTCGCCGCACACTATCACGCCTTTTTTTGCGGCGAGGGATGAAAGGTATCCCCTGAAATCGTCTTCCCACTTCATGCGGTAGTCCAGTCTCTTGAGCCCGTCCTGTGAATTGGGGACATAAACGCATACGAGGAAAAAGTCCTCCATCTCCATCGTTATGACCCTTCCTTCGTTGTCATGTTCCTCTATACCGATACCGTAGCTGACGGAAAGGGGAGTGTGCTTCGTGTATATCGCGGTACCTGAATATCCCTTCTTTTGGGCGTAGTTCCAGTAGGAGGTGTAGCCGGGGAACTCGAGGTCGAGCTGCCCTTCCTGCATTTTGGTTTCCTGAAGGCAGACGAAGTCGGCGTCAAGGGAGAGGAAACTCTCCCCGAATCCCTTGCCCTGGCAGGCCCTAAGGCCGTTGACGTTCCATGATATGAATTTCATCACCTTGTCGGTTGAGGGTTATTCCAAAGTCCACTCGGGACCGTTCTTGGTATCCTTGACGGTGATTCCGATCGCTTTCAGGTGGTCCCTGATGGCGTCACTCTTGGCCCAGTCCTTTGCGGCCTTGGCCTCAGCCCTCTGCTCGAGGACCATTTCCATAAGCCCGGAAATCACTTCCTTCGCTCCTCCGTCGGATGAAGCTTCATCCTTGAGGGCGAGAACTCCGAAGACTACGTTGTCGAAAAGGTCGACAAGCGTACGGAGATCAGCCTTTGAGAGGGCACCTTTGCCTTCCTTGGCTGTGTTTATCATCTTGACGGCGTCGAAAAGATGGGACAGCGCGATAGGGGTATTCATGTCATCGCACAGAGCTTCGTACACTCCTTCGAATATGGCCGCCACCTGGGGTGAGCATCCTTCTGCCGGAGCGTCGGGGGCGACTGAATCTATAAGTTCGCCGTAGACCATTGCGGGAGCGGGATTGCCTTCAGTCCCCTTGATGGTGCTTTCGACTCCCTGGGCCTTGGCCAGGGAAAGGAGGTCCTTGTATGCGGCAAGGATTCTCTTGAGGCCTTTTTCAGCGGCTCCGAGGGCTTCGTTTGAGAAGTCCAGAGTGCTGCGGTAGTGCGCCTGGAGGATGAAGAAGCGGATCGTCATCGGGGAATAGGCCCTCTCGAGTTTCGGATGGTTTCCGGCGAAGAGTTCCGGGAGGGTTATGAAATTCCCGAGGGATTTTCCCATCTTCTGGCCGTTGATGGTGATCATGTTGTTGTGCACCCAGTAGTGGACGCCCTGGGTTCCTCTGGAGGCCACGTTCTGGGCGATTTCGCATTCATGGTGGGGGAACATCAGATCCATTCCTCCTCCGTGGATGTCGAATTCATGTCCGAGGTATTTTTCTCCCATGCATGAGCACTCGAGGTGCCATCCCGGGAAACCTTCTCCCCAAGGTGAGGGCCATTTCATGATGTGCTGCGGTTCAGCCTTTTTCCACAGTGCGAAATCGTACGGGGCCTTCTTGTCTGACTGGCCGTCGAGTGTACGGGTACCTTCCCTTGTGTCATCGAGATTCCTTCCGGAAAGTATGCCGTAGCGGTAGTACTTGTTGTATTTCTCGACATCGAAGTAGATCGATCCGTTGCTCTCGTATGCGTAGCCCGCGTCGAGGATCTTCTGCACCGTTCCGATCTGCTCGACGATATGGCCTGACGCCCTCGGCTCTATCGAGGGGGGAGCGACATTGAGGAGTCTCATGGCCTCATGGTAGCGGAGGGTATAGTTCTGGACAACCTCCATAGGCTCAAGCTGCTCAAGTCTCGCTTTCTTCGCTATCTTGTCCTCTCCCTCATCAGCATCGTGCTCAAGGTGACCTACGTCCGTTATGTTGCGGACATAGCGCACCTTGTATCCCAGGTGGCGGAGAAGCCTCTGGAGGACATCGTACGTTACACCGGGGCGGGCGTGGCCGAGGTGGGCGTCACCGTATACGGTAGGACCGCAGACATACATTCCGACATGTCCGGGGTTGATCGGTTTGAACAGTTCTTTCTGGTGAGAAAGGGTATTGACGAGAAATAGATTTTTCATCACGGAATTATTTTTCAAAAACGCTTCTGACGGGAAAGGATAGCATGTCCTCTGTCCACTTGAAGGATCAGCTTTTCCGGAAAAACGGCCGGAATGGCTGAAACGGTGCGAAGATACGCAATTTTGGCGTGATTGGAAAAACCGAGATAGCACAATATTTGCAAAAGTGACGGTGTGGACCCATAAAAACATTTCAGCCATGAGAACGAGACACTTCATTTCGATTGCGGCGGTGGCTTTGGCCCTGGCCCTTTCGGGCGTCTCCCTTGGAGCGCAGACAAGAACTCCCACACCTCATCGTGACCCCAGGATTCCGACTGAACGTTCGGGAAGGAATTATCCCGGCCGTGACATGGGTTATCCAAGAAGACCGGTCAATCTTGCTCCCAGGGATTTCTACTGGGGACTCGATATCGGAATGACGATATCCAGAATAAAATCAGATGATGAATTCTTCGACGCGAGGAAGGTGTACAACGGAATGTATGTCGGATTGTACGGAGCCACTCCGATATATCCCGGCTTTCCCCTTTGCTTGCAGTCCGGGTTATATTTCATCCAGAAGGGCGGTCAACAGCGTTACGGTGACGTATCCTTCAATCTCAACTATATAGAGGTTCCGGCCCTTATCCGTTACAGGGGGATCTTCGATTACGGTTCCATCCAACCGTATGCGGGATTCTACTTTGCGGAAGGGGTAGGCGGAAAAGTGAGGGATTATGCGGTGTCAAGGGCTTACTCTCCTTTCCGGGACGGGTACTTCCGCCGCTTCGACAGCGGCCTTAGGGTAGGATGCGCGATGCAGTTCGCCTTCATCTACCTTGAGGCGGGATATGACTTGGGATTCGTCAACATCGGTTACGATGATTTCAATTACACGCGTAACCGTACGGCATTCCTCAATATCGGATTCAGCTTCTGATTTTTCTGAACGCGATATCCGATACCGGAAATATGCAAAATGAGCTCCCAATAGGGGGCTTTTTTTGATTGGAACATCCTGAGGATGCGTTATTTTGGAAAATATTCATTATATTGCGAAAAATTTCGCAACGAAAAATTTCGCAATATGGAAAACCCCTTCAAATTCGGCTCTATAGTCGAAGACGAATATTTCACTGACAGAAAAGTGGAGCGGGAATATCTTGCACAGATTCTCGCCAGTCCGAACCATGCTGTGCTCATAGGCCCGAGACGGTTCGGAAAAAGTTCTTTGGTGGCGGAAACCCTTAAACATATGAACAGGGAAATCATCTCAGTCAATATGCAGATGATTACAAGTCCGGAAAAATTGGCTGAGACAATCTATCGGAAATATTTCGAAAAGCATCCGCTTGACAAAGCTTGGCATAACCTTTCTCATGTAAGAATTGTTCCTACTGTCGCTTTCGACAGTGTAACAGGTTCGCCTCAGGTAACACTTCTCCCCGGTGTAAATCGTCAGGTCGTTCTTGAAGATGCTTTTTCTTTGCTGGAAAAGGCCGGTCAAGAAGAGCGCCTCGTGGTTGTTCTTGATGAATTCCAGGAAGTAATGAAGATCGGCGAAGGCTTGGACAAGATTCTCCGATCCATCATGCAGGAACAAAAGAATATCAATTATATTCTCATGGGAAGTCAAGAGGACATGATGAAAAACATATTTCTCAGAAAAAAGTCCCCGTTCTATCATTTCGGAAGTGTTGTTCATATTGGCAGGATTCCCGCTTCGGATTTCAGGGAATATATTGAAGACCGTCTTCCACTCTACGGAAGAGGTGCCGGTATTGCGGACAGGATTCTCTCATTCACAAATTGCCATCCGTATTATACTCAGCAACTTTCATTTCAGGTATGGTTCGAATTGGCGAAGAATACGGGTAAAGATAATGCCGTGGAAAGAGCTATTGATTTCATCATCCAATCTCATGACTTTGATTATTCACGTCTATGGGAATCCATGAATAAAACAAACAAGACGGTTTTGCTGAAATTGGTCAACGGAAGCAATTCTCCAATGGAGGATAAGACTCTTCCGTCAAGCACCATATACAGTGCGTTGAAACGGCTTGTAAGTTCCGGAATTCTGATAAAGAACTCCAAATATGAAATCGATGATCCCTTTTTCAGACTGTGGATTATGCGTAATCAATAATCATTGCGAAAAATTTCGGAACGAAAATTTTCGCAATGGCGTAAAACCACCCATGATCGCCCCGGAGAATCCCGGAAGAGTCCCGATAACCCGAAAGAGATGGTTTTTGTTTCGTTTTAAGAGGCTTTGCGCTTGATTGGTAAAGGGAAAATGGATATCTTTGTGCTCCTTTGAAAGGAACTCATTTTATTCCAAATTTCCTTATGAAGAAAGTCTCCATCATCATGGGATCTGTCAGCGACTACGAGGTCATGTCGGGCGCTGAGCAGATACTGACGCAGTTCGGCGTCGAATACGAAAAGAAAGTAATCAGTGCACACAGAACCCTCGACTTCATGGTCGAATACACCAGGGGAGCCAAAGACAGGGGAGTAGGCGTAATCATCGCCGGAGCCGGTGGCGCGGCTCACCTCGCGGGTGTCGCGGCGGGTCTGACGGTCCTTCCCGTTATCGGAGTGCCTATAATGACCAAGGGCCTCGGAGGGCTTGATTCCCTTCTTTCCATGGTCCAGATGCCTTCCGGCATCCCCGTGGCTACGGTCGCGGTCAACGGATCGAAGAATGCCGCCCTTCTGGCTATCGAAATGTTGGCTATCGATGATGAAGCCCTCACGGACAAGCTTCTGAAGTTCCGTCAGGAACAGGCTGAAAAAGTTCTTTCATCAGTAATCTAGTCACAAGACAAGCAGAAACTCAGCAAGAATACACATACCATGAGCAGCTACCGAATCTATGTCGAGAAGAGGCCCGAATTCAGGGTCGAGGCAAAGAGCCTCCGGGACGAACTCAACGAGAATCTCTCACTCTCCCTTAGGAATCTGCGGCTACTGAACATGTACGATCTGTTCGGCTTCACTCCGGAACTTCTGGAGAGGAGCCGTTACAGCGTTTTCGGGGAGGTGCAGACCGACACGGTCTACGATTCCCTCTCCCTCGAAGGCGTGAAGTACATAGCCGTCGAATACCTCCCCGGTCAGTTTGACCAGAGGGCCGCATCCGCAATCGACTGCGTCCACCTGATTGAACCCGGAGCCAAGATAAATATCCGAAGCGCGCGTCTTCTCATCCTTGACGCCGACGTCTCCGACGAGGATATCGCAAGGATCAAGCATTATTTCATCAATGCCGTCGAATCAAGGGAGAAGGATCTTTCCAAGCTCTCCGACCTCGAGCATGCCGATGTCGTTCCGGTGAAACTTCTGGAAGGTTTCCGTGAAATCACAGACAAGGAAGGCTTCTGCAAGAAGATGGGTCTCGCCATGAACGCTGATGACCTCCAGGAAGTGATCAATTATTTCACTGCTGAGGGACGCGACCCCAACGAGACCGAACTCCGCATCCTTGATACATACTGGAGTGACCACTGCCGTCACACCACTTTCACCACCGAGCTCCAGGACATCAAGGTCGACGAGTCCTTCATCAAGGAGGACATCGATTCTTCGCTCGCCCTTTACATGAAGATGCGTACCGAACTGGGCAGGGAGCATAAGCCCATCCAGCTTATGGACCTCGCCACCATCGGGGCGAAGTATCTCCGCAAGCACGGCCTTCTGGATGATATGGAGGTCAGTGAAGAGAACAACGCCTGCAGCATATACGTGGATGTCGACAACGACGGAGTCGAGGAGAAGTGGCTTCTCATGTTCAAAAACGAGACCCACAACCATCCCACCGAAATCGAGCCCTTCGGAGGCGCCGCCACTTGTCTTGGCGGAGCCATCAGGGATCCCCTTTCCGGAAGAAGCTACGTCTACCAGGCGATGAGGGTCACCGGTGCCGGCAACATCTGGAAACCCGTCAAGGACACAATCCCCGGGAAACTTCCCCAGAAGGTCATCAGCCGCAAGGCCGCCCAGGGCTATTCCAGCTACGGAAACCAGATCGGTCTCGCGACGACCCACGTCCGTGAGATCGTCCATCCAGGATATACCGCCAAGCGTCTTGAAATCGGTGCCGTCGTCGGTGCCGTCAAGGCTTCCAACGTCAGGCGTGAATCTCCCGCTCCGGGAGACGTCATCCTCCTTCTCGGCGGAAGGACCGGAAGGGACGGAATCGGAGGAGCGACCGGTTCATCGAAGGAACATACCGAAGCTTCCCTCGAGACCTGCGGCAGCGAAGTGCAGAAGGGTAACCCGCCGGAGGAGCGCAAACTCCAGAGACTTTTCCGCCGTCCGGAAGTCACTTCTCTCATCAAGAAGTCGAATGACTTCGGAGCGGGCGGAGTGAGCGTCGCCATCGGTGAGCTCGCCGACGGACTGGATATCTATCTCGACAGGGTGCCTACCAAATACAGCGGCCTCAACAGCACCGAACTTGCGATAAGCGAGTCCCAGGAGAGGATGGCAGTCGTAGTGGAAGCCGACAAGGAAACCCAGTTCAGGGCATATTGTGCGGAAGAGAACGTCGAAGTGACCCATGTCGCGGAAGTTACCGACAGCGGCAGGATGAGAATGTTCAACGGCGGAAAGAAGGTGGCCGACCTCACCAGGGAGTTCATCAACAGCGCCGGTGCGAGACATTTCGCGAAGGCGGCCATCGAGGCCGTTCCCGAAAAGGAACCTTTCCTTCCCGTCGATGATGAGAACCGTTCCCTCTCCGACAGGCTGTTCGACCTCATGCAGAGACCGGACGTCTGCTCCCAGAAGGGCCTTATCGAGATGTTCGACTCCACCATCGGACGTTCCACCGTCCTGATGCCTTACGGAGGAATGCTGCAGACGACGGAGACCCAGGTCTCGGTCCAGAAGCTTCCTACCGACGGTTACACCGATACCGCGAGCATGATGGCTTACGGATATGATCCCTTCCTTTCATCGTGGAGCCCTTACCACGGTTCCGCTTATGCAGTGGTCGAGGCCTGCGCCAAGGTAGTCGCAGCCGGTGGAGACTACAGCAGGATGCGCTTCTCGTATCAGGAGTATTTCGAGAGGATGACGAAGGATCCCCATACCTGGGGAAAACCTCTCGCCGCCCTTCTGGGTTCCCTCAAGATGCAGGAGGCCCTCGGTCTTCCTTCAATCGGAGGAAAGGATTCGATGAGCGGAACGTTCGAGGACCTGAAGGTTCCTCCGACCCTCGTCGCCTTCGGTATAACCACCGTTGACGCCGCTGATGTCATCTCCACCGAATTCAAGTGGGAGGGGAACAACATCTACCTCATAAAGCATACTCCCAAGGACAATTTCATGCCGGATACCGACCAGCTGAAACGCAACTGGGATTACATCAACGGAGAGATCCTCTCCGGAAACATAGTGTCCGGTTTCGCGGTTGGAGCGGCCGGTGTGGCTGAAGCCATATGCAAGATGTGCTTCGGAAACGCTTTCGGCGCTGACGTGAAAGTGGACAAGAATGACCTCTTCTGCGTCGCTCCCGGCTCAATCGTGGTCGAAAGCGAGAACAATCTGGATTATCCCGGAGCCGTTTATCTCGGAAAGGTGACAAGCGGAGAGGACGGTTACATCCATATCAACGGTCAGAAGATCGATATCTTCCGCCTTATGAACGCCAATGGGGCAAGATGGGCCAGCGTTTATCCTGATGTCAGCACTCCTGACATGAAGAGGATACTTCCCAAGGGCATGGAAGGCGTCAAACCCTTCAAGGCGAAGAAGGCCGACCTCAAGTACAAGGGCGGGAAAGTTGAGCACCCGAAGGTTTACATTCCTGTATTCCCCGGAACCAACTGCGACTACGACACCGCAAAGGCTTTCCGCAAGGAAGGAGCCGAAGTGGAGTTCGGTGTGTTCCGCAACCTTACCGACAAGGACGTTCTCGAATCCATCGAGGACATGAAGAACGCCATCGGATCCTGCCATATCCTCGCTCTTTGCGGCGGATTCTCTGCCGGAGACGAACCTGACGGAAGCGGCAAGTTCATAGCGAACGTACTGAACAATGCCGATATCGCGGAGGCTATCCATGCCCTCATCGACAGGGGCGGCCTCATCCTTGGAATCTGCAACGGCTTCCAGGCTCTGGTCAAATCCGGACTCCTTCCTTACGGACGTCTCGGAATGGTCACCAAGGACAGCCCCACTCTCTTCCGCAACGACATCAACCGCCATATCTCGCAGCTCGTGACAACGAGGGTGGCCACGACCAACAGCCCTTGGCTCTCGGGCATGAAGATAGGTGATGAGTTCACCATCGCCGTGAGCCATGGAGAAGGCAAGTTCGTCGTCAACGAGGAACTCGCCAAGGAACTCTTCGCGAATGGGCAGGTAGCGTTCCAGTATGTCGACCCCATTACCGATGAGGTCACCATGGAGTCTCCCTACAACCCCAACGGCTCATATTACGCCATTGAGGGTATCATCAGCAAGAACGGACAGATTCTCGGAAAGATGGGTCATACCGAGAGGTATGAGGAGAACCTCTTCAAGAATGTCCAGGCCGACTTCGACCAGCCCCTGTTCCGCAATGCGGTGAATTATTTCAGGGGAAGTTCGGAATAGTGGAATTCTGCCGGAATGGGACGCGGTGACCTCATACATGACGGAGTATCGATAAAGATACGTCCATCGGATGATCCCGACAAGGTGATCATCCAGTTCACTGACGATATCACGGCTTACTACAAAATCAAGAAGGCCGTGATAAAGGACAAGGGCGTATACTGCAACGGGATTTCCAGCATGATTCACGGGCATCTCGGCAAAGCCGGTATTCCCATTCACTTCATCAGGCAGATCTCTCCGACGGAGCAGCTGTGCTACCGTGCGGACGTGATCCCGATGGAGGTCATAGTGCGGAACGTCATAGCGGGCTCGATGGCTCAGCGTCTCGGAATCAAGGAAGGCGTTGTGCCCGAAAGCCCGATATATGACCTCTGCTACAAGTCCGAGCCGCTGTGCGATCCGATTATAAACGACTACCATGCGATAGCCCTTGGTCTTGTCACGAGGAGTGAACTGGACTTCATCTACGCACAGACTAAAAAGATCAACGATGTGCTCTTCCCCCTTTTCCGGGGAATCGGCATAACACTGGTGGATTTCAAGATCGAATTCGGACGTCTCCCCTCGGGGGAACTCGTCATGGCTGACGACATCACTCCCGACAGTGCCAGATTCTGGGACATCGCGACCGGAATGCGTCTGGACAAGGACCGTTTCCGTCATGATGAAGGTCAGGTAGGGACCGCATACAGGACAGTATACGATAGACTCAAAACAGTATCCGATGGACTCTATGCTTACTGAAAAGGACAAGATGCGTGGATTCAAGGGCCTGCATGAAGAGTGCGGAGTCTTCGGGATTTGGGGTGTCCCGGGAGCGGCTGAACTGGCCTATTACGCCCTTCATTCCCTCCAGCACAGGGGGCAGGAAGGTTGCGGCATAGTGTCGGTGAACGGGGAAGGGGAACTTGTAAGGGTCAAAGGCAAGGGGCTCGTGACGGAGGTCTTCAACAATGACAACCTCTCCACCCTCAAAGGAAGCATGGCCATCGGACATGTCCGTTATTCGACGACCGGTGGAGGCGGAATAGAGAATGTCCAGCCTTTCCTCTTCAGACACGGGAGCGGGGATTTCGCTCTTGCCCACAACGGGAACCTCGTGAATTCGGTTCAGCTGCGCAATTATCTTGAGGACAGGGGCTCGCTTTTCCAGTCCACCTCGGACAGCGAGATTCTGGCGCATCTGATCAAGAAGAATCCCCTCGAACGCACATCTCCGCGAATCTATCAGATCGTGGAGGCTCTCAATATGATAGAGGGGGCTTTCGCCTTCCTCATAATGACGAAGAACAGGATATACGTCGCCAGGGACAAATACGGCCTTCGTCCCCTTTCCGTAGGAACTCTTGGGGACGGATATGTCGTGAGCAGCGAAACTTGCGCATTCAGCGCCATAGGGGCGAAGTTCCTCCGCAACGTCGAGCCCGGTGAAGTCCTCACCATTGACCATCACGGCATCCGTTCAAGGAAGTATTCCTCATACAAGAGGGAAGCGATGTGCGCCATGGAGTACATCTACTTCTCAAGACCGGACAGTGATATCGAATCGGTCAACGTGCACGCTTTCAGAAAAGAAACCGGAAGGCTGCTGTGGCGGCACGCACCCGCTGATGCGGACATCGTGGTGGGGGTGCCGGATTCTTCCCTCTCGGCCGCCATGGGCTATGCCGAGGAGAGCGGGATTCCATATGAGATGGGCCTGATCAAGAATAAGTACATCGGAAGGACTTTCATCCAGCCTTCCCAGGAGATGAGGGACAAGGGCGTGAAGATGAAGCTTTCCGCCGTAGGCAGCATCGTGTCCGGGAAAAGGGTCGTCCTAATTGACGATTCGATCGTGCGCGGTACGACATCACGAAGGATTGTCGCGACTCTGCGTGACGCCGGTGCGACTGAAGTCCATGTCAGGATCGCGAGTCCGATGATAAAATTCCCGTGTTTCTATGGCGTCGACATATCCACTTACGATGAACTTCTGTGCGCCGGCAGGACTCTTGAGCAGGCCAGGGAGGCCATCGGAGCTGATTCTTTGGGCTTTCTTCCTGAAGAGGCCCTGTTCGAAGCGGGACACCGCAGTGACCTTTGCCTCGCCTGTTTCAATGGGAAATACCCCACGGCGCTTTATTCGAGCATCGAAGAAGCCAACAAGGACGGAAAGTTCTGATAATGAATAACAATAACTTCAATATAAAATGGCAGTAGATTACGAGAAGGCTGGTGTGAGCCTTGAAGCCGGATACGACGTTGTCCGCCGCATCAAAAAGCATGTAAGTTCAACTGACAGACCCGGTGTGATGGGTAACATCGGATCTTTCGGAGGAATGTTCGACCTCTCGGTACTTGGAATCAAGGAGCCTGTCCTTGTGAGCGGTACTGATGGTGTGGGAACCAAACTCAAGATCGCTTTCGCGATGGACAAGCACGATACCATCGGTATCGACGCTGTCGCGATGTGTGTAAACGATGTCCTTGCCCAGGGTGCTGAACCTCTGGTGTTTCTCGATTATGTCGCCCAGGGAAAGACTTATCCCCATATCGTTGAAGCCATAGTCGCCGGTGTGGCGGAAGGTTGCCGTCAGGCGGGTTGCGCCCTTGTAGGCGGTGAGACCGCGGAGATGCCCGGAATGTATGCAGAGGGCGAATACGATATTGCGGGATACACCACCGGAGTTGTCGAGAAGTCGAAACTCATCGACGGAACAAAGGTTGCCGTCGGAGACGTCCTCGTCGGAATCGCTTCTTCGGGTATACATTCGAACGGATTCAGCCTGGTGAGGAAGATTTTCTCGGACAATAATCTCGACCTTCATGCGCAGTATCCCGAACTCGGAACCGACCAGCCCCTCGGCCTTGTCGCGCTCACTCCTACGAGAATCTATGTGAAGCAGGTCCTCGACGTCATCCGCAACTGCGATGTACACGGAGTCGCACACATAACGGGAGGAGGTTTCGATGAGAATATCCCCAGAATCCTCCGTGAAGGACAGGGAATCGAAGTGAACGAAGGTTCATGGGAGATCCTTCCTATCTTCCATTTCCTCGAGAAGTGGGGCAAGATCGACCATCGTGAGATGTTCAACATCTTCAATATGGGTGTGGGAATGGTGATAGCCATGCCTGAGGCCGAGGCCGAAAAGGCGATATCCATTCTCGCAGGATACGGTGACAAGGCTACTGTCATCGGAAAGGTCACCGCGGAGCCCGGAGTCAAGATCAACCTTCTATAATATATAAACGGACAAAACAGAACAAGAAATATGCGTGCACTTATATCAGTATCCGACAAGAGGGGAGTGGTCGAGTTCGCCAAGGAACTCGTCTCCCTCGGTTGGGAAATCCTTTCCACCAGCGGAACAATGAAAATGCTCCGCGAGGCGGGCCTTCCCGTCACCAGCGTGAGCGATGTCACAGGCTTCCCGGAAATCTGCGACGGCAGGGTGAAGACCCTCCATCCCAAGATCCATGGCGGTCTTCTGGCAAGGCGTGACATCCCCGATCATATGAAACAGATCGCTGACAACGGAATCGAGAAGATTGATCTCGTATGCGTCAACCTTTATCCTTTCAGGGAGACCATCGCAAAACCAGATGTGACGATGGAGGACGCCGTCGAGCACATCGACATCGGCGGACCTTCCATGGTGAGGAGTGCCGCAAAGAACTGGGAGAGCGTCACGATCGTGGTGAACCCCGAGGACTACGCTACCGTCCTTGAGGAAATCAAAACTCTCGGAGACACCACCCGTGAAACCCGTCTGCAGCTTTCAGCCAAGGCTTACACCCATACCGCCGAGTACGATATGGCCATCTCCACCTACATGAGGGCACAGGCAGGTCTTCCCGAAATCCTTTTCCTCGAGTTCGACGAGAAGCAGTCCCTCCGTTACGGAGAGAACCCCCATCAGGCCGCGAAGTTCTACCGTTCGAAAGATACCGTTCCCTATTCCCTCGCCACAGCTGAGCAGCTCGGAGGAAAGGAACTTTCCTACAACAATATCCAGGACGCGAACGCAGCCCTCTGCATCGTGAGGGAGTTCACGGAACCTTTCGCCGTAGGTCTGAAGCACATGAACCCCTGCGGAAGCGCCATCGGCAAGGATGTCGTCGAAGCATGGCAGAAGGCATATGAAGGTGACAAGACTTCCATTTTCGGTGGCATCGTCGCTTTCAACAGGGAGGTCAACCTCGAAGTCGCCAAACTTCTCAAGCCCATCTTCCTCGAGATTGTGATGGCACCCTCTTTCGCCCCCGACGCACTCGAACTTCTCCAGACGAAGAAGAACCTGAGGCTCCTCAAGGTGGACATGACTCCTTCTGACAAGGTCCAGAAGCAGTATGTCACCGTAAACGGCGGCCTCCTCGTTCAGAATATGGACAAGGACACCAAGCCCGTTACCGCCGAAATGTGCGTTACCGAAGCCAAGCCTACTGACTCCCAACTGGTTGACCTTTCCTTCGGATGGAGGATCGTCAAGCACGTCAAGTCCAATGCCATCGTCGTCGTGAAGGACGGAATGACCTACGGAATCGGCGCCGGTCAGATGAACCGCATCGGTTCCGCCGAGATCGCCCTCAAGCAGGCCAAGGCCACTCTCGCCGAGGAAGGCAAGAATATCCTCGAAGAGGGTCTCGTTCTCGCAAGCGACGGCTTCTTCCCCTTCGATGACTGCGTGACCCTCGCCGCCGAGTACGGCGTGAAGGCAATAGTCCAGCCCGGAGGTTCAATCCGCGACGCCGACTCCATCGCCAAGGCGAATGAGGCCGGAATCACCATGCTCTTCACCGGAGAAAGGCATTTCAAGCACTGATTGGAGGAACCCGTAAAGAAACGACACATGAAAAAAGTTCTGGTAATAGGAGGCGGAGGTCGTGAGCATGCCATAGTGGACGCTCTTTCACGCTCGCCCCAAGTTGATAAGATTTACGCCATTCCCGGTAACGCCGGTATCGCCGCCCAGGCGACTTGCGTCAAGATCGGGGAGTGCGATTTCCCCGCGATCATCGATTTCGTGAAGAGCGAGGGCATAGATCTCACGGTCGTGGGCCCCGAGGTTCCCCTTTCCAAGGGAATCGCCGATGAGTTCGCGAAAGAAGGCCTCAGGATCTTCGGACCTTCGAAGGCTGCGGCAAGGATTGAAGCGAGCAAGGATTTCGCGAAAAGCATAATGTACAAGTACGGGGTTCCTACGGCGGCATATCGTACCTTCGAGAATTACGACGAGGCTCTTGAGTATGTCAAGAAGGGGTCCTTCCCGGTTGTCCTCAAATATGACGGTCTTGCCGCAGGTAAGGGTGTCGTCATACCCGAGACTCTTTCGGAGGCGGAGGAGACCCTGAAGGATATGCTCCTCGATGACAAGTTCGGAAAAGGGAAAGTCGTTGTGGAAGATTTTCTGACCGGACCCGAATTCAGCTTCATGTGCTTCGTCGACGGGGAGAATGTCTATCCGATGGTGATCGCCCAGGACCACAAGCGCGCTTATGAAGGCGACAAGGGCCCCAATACCGGAGGTATGGGAGCTTATTCACCCGTTCCCATCATCCCGAACGCCGATGTCCAGTACGCCCTGGAAAACATCATGAAACCCGTCGCCGCCGGAATGGTGGCGGAAGGTTGTCCCTTCAAGGGTGTCCTTTACGGAGGCCTCATGAAGACTCCCGCCGGAGTCAAGGTCATCGAGTTCAACTGCCGTTTCGGAGATCCGGAGACGGAGGTCGTGCTCCCCAGGCTCCGCAGCGACATCTATTCGATTTTCAGCGCGATCGCTGATGGACAGCCCCTCGGTGAGATCGAGTGGAATCCCGCACCCGTGATGGGATTCGTGATGGCGTCGAAGGGATATCCCGGATCATATGAGAAGGGAGCCGTTATAGAGGGGCTTCCGGACGCTCTGTCCGATGAAGATGTCACCGTCTATCATATGGGAACCAAGGAGGAGGACGGAGTCCTCAAGACTTCCGGAGGTAGGGTCATGATGGTGCTTTCGAAGGGAGTTTCCCTCCAGAACGCGCATGACAAGGCCCTCGAGGCGGTTGAAAAGATCCATTGCGACAATCTTTTCTATCGTCGTGATATCGGTTGGAGAGTGCTTTAAAAGAAGAGGATATGGCAACAATAATAAGCGGCAAAGAACTCTCCGCCAAGATGAAGGCGGAAATGGCCCGAAAGGTAGCGACCTTCCCCGAGAAATACGGCCGTGTTCCCCATCTTGTGGTGATCCTCGTGGGTGAAGACCCGGCGAGCCAGTCCTATGTCAAAGGCAAGGCGAAAGCATCCGAAGTCGTGGGGATAAAGAATACCACCATACTCCGTCCCGCATCAATAACGCAGGACGAACTTCTTTCCCTCATCGATTCCCTCAATGCCGACGATTCCGTCGACGGAATCCTCGTGCAGCTTCCCCTTCCCGCCCATATCGATGAAGCAAGGATCATCGAGGCGATAGCCAAGGAAAAGGACGTGGACGGATTCCATCCGCTCAACGTGGCGGCGCTCTGGATGAAGCAGCCTTGCATTGTGGCCTGCACACCGAAGGGTATCATCCGGATGCTTGATGAGGCCGGTGTGGAAATCAGCGGAAAGAAAGCCGTTGTCATAGGAAGGAGCCAGATAGTGGGTCTTCCTGTGGCGAAGCTTCTCCTTGACCGTAACGCGACGGTCACGATATGCCATTCCCGTACGAAGGACCTTCCGTCTGTCACACGTGACGCCGAAATCCTTGTCGTAGCCATCGGCCGCCCCCGCTTCGTCACCGCCGATATGGTAAGCGAAGGGACGGTCGTCATCGATGTCGGAGTGAACCGTGATCCCGAGACCGGAAAGCTTTGCGGAGACGTCGACTATGACGCCGTTGAGCCCAAGGCTTCAGTCATAACTCCGGTTCCTGGAGGAGTCGGTCCGATGACGATAACCTGTCTCATGGAGAACACGATCGAGTGTTTCGAGAAGAAAATGGGAAAATAATCGAATTTTTTTCCTTTACCCGTAATATTCAATGAAATAGGGATGCTGCAACGATTTTGCGGCATCCCTTTCAAGTTTAAACGCATGCAATTCAGGCGTTTCCGTTTAAACGTTTTAATTATGCGTTTCCGGATAAACGCGTAATAAATAAATATTTTTGTTTAACGTTGTGTAATAATAAGTTATGATTTTTAACTAATGCTGTCCGGTAAACATATTTTTGATCCTCGCGCGCGCGTGTGCATGAGAAAGGGCTGATTGCCTTCACAGGTTTTCAGCCCAAAATGTCTAGTTTTGTATTTGCGAAACACAACTAGACAATGCACAAAAATACGA
>JAFUFP010000065.1 GCA_017469845.1 Bacteroidales bacterium
AAGTACTCGAGAGGCACCCTCTCGATCGACCCCAAGGATGAGGCCATCCTCAATGTCATGGCCTATACCGGGGAATTCCTCACTTCCCAGCTCTCTTTCGGAGCGGGATATTCCCACAACTTCGTCTTCTTCCACCATGACCCCGGGGACGGGAAGTTCAAGGGTCTGAGGAATCTCACCCTCAGTCTCAACCTCGCACCCACGATATCCTTCGTCAACGACATAACGATGACCCGGTACGTCTACCCCAAGTGGAGTGACGTTACCGAAAAGTACCTCTCTTCAATGGGTTACGACAGCTTTATCGATGACCGCGACGGCGAGGCTGTCCGCAGGCTCTATTACGAAGGCACCGAAAAGGGCGACAAGCACAAGGTCAAAGGAATCCTCCAGCCGAACCTGGTGGCGAGGACGGGCCTCTTCTGGGCGATGGACAGGTTCTACCTTAACGCATACGCGGATTACAGCATGGTGCATTTCAACGGAGGAAAGCAGCATTACACGGCCTCGCAGTCCGGAACGGGGGAGGATTATTCGGTGAAGACGAAGGGTAATTTCACCCAATGGATCGTAGGGGCCAATATCGGCATAAGATTCTGATAACTGTGCCGGTGAAGAATATATAGAGTTAGAGGGTATGATATTTTTCAGCTGGTCAAAGCAGGAAAGCAGGCGCTACGCAGTCCTTACGAAAAACCTCCTGGAGGAGGTGTTCGGGAGGACGGACCTCATCTGGTTCTCCCACGGGAGCGTCGAAAGCGGGACCGGCCTTTTCGAATTCATTTCGGACGGCATCGACAAGTGCGACTCCGTGATTCTTTTCCTGACCCGTGAAAACCTCTACAACCCCTGGCTACAGTTCGAACTCGGTTCCTTCTACAGCCATAGGAAAGAGAGGAGGATATGGCCGATGTTCTTCGGGGGTGAAAGGAACAAGAACACCACCCCTCTGGAGCATATCCGTCTTTGTGAACCGGAAAAGGCGATTTTCGCTTCGATCGTCGAGTTCATCTACGAAAGTAACCGGAAGGGGAAGGACCTCCCTCCGCTTGACACTCTTATTGAAAGGCTCTCCGAAAGGTGGGAGGGTTATATCGAAAGTCTTGCCGAGGTTCGGGAATCCATCCTTCAGGATGACGATATCCTGAGCTACGTTCTCCGCCTGGGGGAAGAGTGCGACATGAAAGCCACCGAGGGCAATGTCTACAGGGTAGACAGCGGCTTCGAGACTTATCGCCTGTATGACTATATCCTCCGGAACACACGCTCACGCCTCTGGGTCTTCGGAAGGAAGAACAAGAAGCTCTTCGACAGGACGAATCTGCAGCATTTCCGCTCGTTCGCTCAGAAGGATCCTTCGCTCTTTTCCTTCAGATGCCTCTTCCTGGACCCTTCGCCGAAGAACACCAATCTCACCAACGCCCAGAAAAAGAGCCATTTCGAGACTGCCTTAAGGACCTGCATCGATGATGCCGTGGACCTTCTGGAGGAAGTCGGGATGACACCCTCGGAGCGTATCCGTTTCTATAGGATCGTCAGGAACGACGCCGTGATAATTTCCGACAACACGGTCTTTTTCGAGAACGTAAGATACGATGCCGACATGCGTCCCATGCACCTTACCGGTACAGGATTTTTCCTTACCTCGGCCGACACCTGCATAGGACGGCATTTCCTCGACATATTCACCGACATCTGGGAAAACAATTCCTTCTCTTTTGATGAAACCAATGGATAACAAGGACCTGTTTTCGAATAAGGCGGAGTACTACGACTCCTTCCGCCCTTCATATTCCGCCGCCTTCATCAGCGAGATGGTCCTTCGGGGCATAATCGGTGAAGGGAAGAGCGTTGCGGACATAGGCGCCGGCACCGGAATCCTTTCCCGCCAATTGGCCGAAAGCGGATCCTGTGTCATCGCTGTCGAGCCCAACGCCAGCATGAGGGAAAAGGCCGTTTCGGGAACAAATGGATTGGATGTCAAGGTTCTGGACGGCAGCGCGGAAAATATCCCGATAGGGGATTGCGGCATAGACAGCGTATTCGCCGGCCAGGCTTTCCACTGGTTCGATCCCGTACTTTTCGCCAAGGAGTGCAGGAGGATCCTCCGACCCGGCGGAAACGTCGTCCTGGTCTGGAACCGGAAGAAATCCGGTGAAATGGAGTCGGAAAGAAAGAAGATCGTCGACAGCTACGAACACGCCGTCGACTCCTTCCACTGCTCCTGGGACGAAAGGCTGGAGGGGATTTCGGAGTTCTTTTCCGGGAATTTCGAGATGAAGTCCTTTCCGAACGACCTCAAGGAGACCGAGGAGGAATTCATCGGAAGGACTCTTTCCGCTTCCCATGCCATTGAGAGCGGTTCCCCTCTGATGGAGGGGTACATATCAAGGTGGAGGGACTTTTTCCGGAAGTTCCAAAGGGACGGGATCATAACTACGGAGAACGAAACTGTCGCCTTTTGGGGGCGGTTGGAACATATTTGACCGGTAATGTACAAAGTGAGGATCACAGCGCTCCGCAGGACGGAGTATCCGGACCTTTCCGAAAAGCTCGAGTACCCGCTCGAGGAGCCCTGCTGCCTTTCAGTAGGGCAGTCTTGGATATCCGAGGAAGGGGAGTGCCCGGAAGGGTTCTGCCCCACAGCTTGGGAGACGCTCGCGCCTTTTGCGGAGAAACTCTCCCGCGGAGAAGGAGGGTTCTACGGCAAGTGGATGAGGAATCCCCTCAGCGCTCTCCTTTCCTGCAACGACGGATTCCGTCCGGTCAGTTTTCTTTTGGAAGCAATTGTAGAATAATGAGAAAGATACTTTCAATTGTAGCTTTGCTCCTGTGCATCGCGGTGGGGGCTCAGAACACTTATCCGAACAATCTGGCCGTCCAGAGTGTAGATCCGGAGGCTGATTCCCTGGCCTTCCTGAGGGTACGTGCGAGGATGGATTCCATCCGTCAGTACCGGCCCACCGTCGCGGTTGTCCTTGCCGGAGGCGGAGCCAGGGGAATGTCGCACCTCGGAGTCCTCCGGTACATGGAGGAGCTCGGAATTCCCGTCGACCTTATCGGCGGAACCAGCATGGGCGGACTCGTGGCGGGACTTTATTCCATGGGATACAGCGCTTCGCAGCTGGATTCGCTCGTAAGATCCTTCGACTGGCCCGTCATGATGTCAGACAAGGTACCCGACTCCTATTCTTCTTACAAACGCAGGAAGAACGCCGAGAGGTTCGCCCTCACAATTCCGTTCCACTACGGAAAGGAGGAAGCCAAGGCGAAGGCCATAAAGCAGGCGGACTACCTTAAGAATATAGCCGAATCCGAGACCTCCTCTTCGGACGTACTCAACGAGACCATCGGAAAACTGGGCCTCGGCATCCCCGACGGGTTCCTTTTCGGGTACAACGTCAGGAACACCCTGAGCTCGGTGTCTGTCGGTTACCAGGATTCCCTCGCGTTCGATTCCTTGCCTGTGCCTTCTACTGCGTCGCTTCGGAGATGTACACCCTTTCGGAGAAGAACTGGACCAGCGGATCGGTCGTGGACGCCCTGCGTTCCACGATGGCGATCCCGTTCTATTTCCGGCCGGTGAGAACCCAGGGCATGGTCCTTCAGGACGGCGGAACGAGGAACAACCTTCCGACTGACATCGCGAGGGCCATGGGAGCCGACATCGTAATCGCCTCCGAGATGCCCTACGAGAAGGATTTTTCGGACCTTGAGTCCCTTTACGGATTGGTGATGCAGTCCATCGCCCTCATGGGCAACGACTCCGTTGTTCTCAACGAGGAAAACGCCGACCTTCTCGTGAAGAACCCTCTTCCGGATTATTCTATGCTGTCGTTCGACACCGAGAGCGTGGACAACATAATACGCCTCGGCTACGAGAAGGCGCTGGAGTATGAGAAAGGATTCAAGGAGATCGCGGCCAAAACTGCCGGACACCCTTCCGTGAGGAAATCCAAAAAGGCTATAGACCTCGGACAGACCAAGGTCCTTGTCGGTGACGTCCTTCTTGAAGGCATTCCCGAGGATGAACAGAAGCGCTTCCTCCGTTCCGTCCTTCTTCCCAGGAACTCCTATTACGGAAAACAGGAGATAGAGTCGGTCCTCGCCGTCCTTTACGGATCCAGGGCGTTCGAGTCGGTGACTTACCGCCTTTCCGGGAACGCTGAACCCTTTACGCTCATTTTCGACTGCGTGAAAGGCCAGAAGCATGAATTCGGTCTGAGCGCACACCTCGACACTGATGAAATCGCTTACGTGTCAGGATACGTAGGCCTCGGAAGCCGCAAGATCGCCGGCCCCAGAATCCTCGCTGAATTCAAGATAGGAAGGAACTCAGCCTTCAATCTTGAGGCGGCCTACAAACCTCTTTCCAGGCTTCCCATCGTGGGAGTCGGCATCCGGGGCACGAGAATGGATTTCCGGCACTCATACGACGATCTCGACGCCATGTACAACGCTTTCCATACGGGGCTGGACTTTTTCGTCGAGGACGCCTCCCTCGTCTACGGAAAGGCGCGCTTCGGCCTCTCGGCTGAAATGGAACCTTATGAGAATTATATAGATTCGGAGATGCAGTGGAAGGGGACCGACTTCAAGAGCCACTGGTTCTCGGCATTCGCCGACCTGACGCTGGACACTTTCAATGATGGGTATTTCCCCACAAGCGGAGTGAGGATAGGCCTCAAAGCCAGGGAGATGTTCAAGGGTTACTCCATCTATCTCGAGACCGAGGACGAAGTGATCGGAAGCGGTGACGTGAAGCCCTATTTCACGGGCCTCCTTTCGGCCGAAGGCGCCCTGTCCGAAGGGAAGTTCACCTTCCTCCCGTCTCTTTATTTCGGGTGGACGAGCGCTGAGACGGGAATGAAGGATTTTGTGCATGTGCTGGGCGCCGGCGGCATCGTTCCGGGGCGCTATGTGGAGTGCCAGATCCCTTTCTTCGGAACTTCTTCGGGCATGACCGTTTATGACGGTATCCTGACCTCGCTGCAGGCCGATCTGCGTTACCGCATCGGGCGCAAGACCTACGGAACGCTCAAGAGCGCATTCCTTCAGAACGGCCTCAATTTCAAGGACCTTCTTTCACATGATCTCACCTCCTACGCTTTCGCTCTGGAGTTCGGAATGAAGACCGTCGCGGGACCCCTCAAACTGAACGGCTACTGGTGCTCTTCGACCGGATTCGGGTTGAATTTCTCCGTAGGATATGATTTCTGATGAAGGCATCCGGCAATCGATAGAACACATTAACTGTATATAAAACAAATAGATATGATACTTACTACAACTCCTTCCGTCGAAGGACGCACGATCGTTGAGTACAAGGGCATAGTCTTCGGTGAAGTTGTCGCCGGAGTGGATTTCATAAAGGATCTTAAGGCGAGTTTCCGCAATTTCTTCGGAGGCCGTTCCGGCTCCTATGAGGAAGAACTGATGAGGGCGAGGACTCAGGCCCTGGACGAACTCTCGCACAGGGCTGCCGCAATGGGCGCCGACGCCGTGGTGGGCATCGACATCGATTACGAGACTCTCGGTGAAGGCGGAGGAATGCTGATGGTCACCGCCAGCGGAACAGCCGTCAAATTGGGTTATTAGCTCTTCCCATATGCCGAAATACGACAAAATCCATCCGGTGGATTTCCTGAGGGAACTCACCGGAAAAGTCATGGAAGGACGTCTTCCTGTCCTTTCGTGGGGAGGTATGCTCCTAAACCAGGACGGGGTCATCATAACTGATGACGTCGAGAACGAATACATCAGCGCCGACAATCCTCCTAAAGTGATAGAGACGGAATATGCGCAGGAGCTCAGCTGGCTGTTCATGCAGCTCAGGGACGGCCTTCCGGACGTTGTTCTCAACCTTCGCCGCAGTGTATTCTTTTCCTTCCTTGCCGATGCGGCCCTCCGGTGCATCGCAAGGGGTTGCGACCTTACCGGAATCGCCCTCGGAGTGATAGGCGAGGCCACTCTTCTGGAGGCGCAGGATCTTCGTGACAAGGCGCAGGCCATAAAGGATGAACTCCTCGCCAGTGCCGGCAGCCTCCAGGATCTGGCTGAGAAAATTTAGTCGGCATAAGGAAAAGATTTGTAAAGATTTGGTAGATATTATTTGAACAGGTGGAAGAAAAGAGAATAGACCTTTCGAAGAGCACTCCCGAAGAGATTGCCAGTGGAATAAAGGATACTCAGCTATGCTTCAAGCTGAACCACACGATGCCCTATACTCCGGAATATGATGAAACTGTACACGCGCTGTTCGACGCGAACGGAATAGGGGAGGGAACGCGCATTATGCCGGGACTTGTCGCTGTCCGCACTTCCGAAATCCGCATCGGAAAGCATGTCGTGATAATGAACAACTGCCTCATGATGGGGGCCGGAGGAATCACTATAGACGATGATGTCCTTGTTGCCGCCAATGCGCAGCTGATTTCGAACAACCATGATCTGGATGACCATTCAATCCTGGTATGTAAACCGGTCCACCTGAAGAGAAACTGCTGGATCGGTGCCGGTGCCACCATCCTTCCTGGAGTGACGGTGGGGGAGAATGCCGTCGTAGGTGCCGCATCGGTCGTCACGAAGGATGTTCCCGACAATGCTGTCGTGGTCGGATCTCCGGCCAAGGTCGTGAAATACGTTTGAGTCAAGGGCGGTCTGTGATTTCCGAAAAATAAGAGCCGCTTTCTTGCCCAAATCTTTCCACATGAGTATATTTGCGGCCGATTTTCAGAAAGATACCGTATCCGATGGGGCTTTTCGGCAGAAATAAAGAGACTTGGAAGGATTCAAGATTCCTTCCCGTCGAAGGTATCCCGAACGCAAGGGATATCGGGGGATACCGTACTTCCGATGGAAAGACCGTGAAAAAGGGACTCCTTTTTCGCGGGGCGTCCCTTGCCGGAGCGACAGACGGTGACCTTTCGTATCTCCGTTCGGCCGGAGTGAAGAAAGTGTTCGACTTCAGGACGGATTTCGAGAAGAGGGGAAAGGAGAACAGGATTCTTCCCGGTGCTGAAATGATCGACCTTCCCATCGGAACCTTCGATCCCGGTGACGCTCCCGAATCCATCACTTCCCGGAAATCCTTCGACCTTTCCAAGGTCATCATGATAGCGGCATTCAACACCCAGGCGCAGGAAGCCGCCGACAAGATGTATCCTTCCCTTGTTTTCAACGAAGATTGCCAGAAGCAGTACGCTTCCTTTTTGAAGGGGGTGGTTTCAGCAGGTGAGGGTACATTATATTATCATTGCACCCAGGGAAAGGACCGTACGGGGTTGGCTTCGGCCTATCTTCTTTCGGCTTTGGGTGTTGACAGGGATACGATAGTGGAGGACTTCGACCTGACGAACAGGGTTTACGAAAAGGACCTCAGGAAGTTCTCCAGGAGGGTGAAACTCCTGGGTGGAAAGGAACCCTCCCTTCGGGTGATACGTTCTTTCATCGGAGCCAATCTCGACAATTTCCTGAAGGTGCTCGGAAGCATCGACGACAAGTTCGGTTCCATGGAAGGATATTTGAGGGGGCCTCTGGGTCTTTCGGAGGAGGATTTCCGGATCCTTAGGGAAAGGTATCTGGAAGGGTAGCAGTTGCAAGAAATGGACACTAACAAACTTTTGGGTCATCTCGCCATCGCCGGCGCATACACGATATTCGGGCTGAACATCGTATTCTGCAAGGATATCGCCAATGCGGACGCCATTGAGCCGGTGACACTTTTCACTCTGAGGGCGATAGGGGCAAGCGCCCTATTCTGGATTCTTTCCTTCTTCATGCCCAAGGAAAAGATCGAAAAAGGCGACATGCTGAAGATAGCGGCGGCGTCTTTCGTGGGGCTTTTCGTCCCGCAGATGACGTTTCTTTTCGCCATAACGATGTCGACTTCGATCGACACCGCCATCCTCTCGACATTCGGCCCCATCTTCACGATGCTCTTCGCTTTCGCTTTCCTCGGGGAACCGATCACCGGCAAGAAGGCCGGGGGAGTAGCGATGAGTTTTGCCGGAGTTATATTCCTTATTTTCAATTCTGTGCATTCCGGGGGAGCGGACTTCACGACCCCCATGGGATATGTACTTCTGCTTCTGAACAGCCTCAGCTTCTCCCTGTACCTTGGAATCTTCCGTCCGCTCATCTCGAAGTACAGCGTGGTCACTTTCATGAAGTGGATGTTCCTCTATTCGCTGCTTCTGAGTCTTCCGTTCTCATTGAAAGGCTTTCTCTCCACCGATTATGCGGCAATACCCGGCAATGTAAAGTGGGAGATCGGATATCTCATCTTCTTCGCGACCTTTGTGGCGTATTTCCTGATCCCGTTCGGACAGAAATATCTCCGTCCGACGGTCGTCAGCATGTACACATACCTTCAGCCGATAATCGCCGCTATCGTGAGCATCTGGATAGGGATGGATACCCTTACGTGGCAGAAGATCCTAGCGACGGTCTTCGTCGTCGGCGGAGTCGTTCTTGTGAACCGGAGCCGCGCGGCTTCACCTTCCGATACCCCCAAATGATAGTCCATGGACTGTAGGCGTACGGTTTTATTCATGGGAATGGTTTTCCTCTTTTTCCGATGTTTCACGGCATCGGGACAGGGGAGTGCGGCCCCCGAAAGCGGGGAAGACGTCATCAGCAGGATAAGGCCCCGGTTCAGGCCCTTGGCCGAGATGTTCTCGACCAGCCCCGAGCAGGAACCAACGGCCGGCAATACGGTGAGGGTCATCGGTTCCGGTCTTGAGAAACTCGATCTTCTGTCCGTCGACATGATGAATGCCGAAGATTACATCCATATGGAATATTTCGAGTTCTTCAGGGATCCCGGAAGCCGCTTGGTGCGTACCGCAATGAATCTCCGCGGAGAAGATTCCCTGGAAGTGAGGTACATAGTGGAGGATTTCATGAACATAGGGAAGGCGCCGAGTTTCTTCTCGAGCATGAAAAGACACGGAGTCGAGGTGGGGCATTATTCTTTCTTCCACCTTGGCCGCCGGAATCATCAGAAGATCGTCGTCATTGACGGAAAGGTAGGCTATACCGGCGGAATGAATATCGGAAACCACTACTTCCATGAGTGGAGGGACACGCATCTGCGTCTCACCGGTCCATGTGTCGGGTCCTTGGAGAAGCATTTCTTGAACATGTGGGAAAGGGTAGGGGGAGAGCCCTCGCTGGTGTCTGCTGACAAGGACAATCCCGCCATCGGGGGTGAATTCCCACTGCCGGACAGCCTCCTGGACAGTAAAAATACAGTTGAAAACGCTATTGTGCAGATAGTTACTGGTAGTCCGGCAGGGGAGTACCAGATAAAGGAAGGGTATATCTGGATGCTTGACAACGCCTCCGACCATGTTTATATACAGACTCCGTATTTCACACCTCCGAAGGATGTGCTTGCGGCGATGAAACGTGCCGTGGAGAGGGGAGTCGAAGTGTGGCTCATTCTGCCCGAAAAGAGCGACATGGGAATCGTTGATCCCGCGAACAGGTCATATTACAAGGAATGCCTTTCTTACGGGGTGAGGATTTTCGAGACGAAGGGGAAATTCGACCACAGCAAACTGACCCTTTGCGACGATTACCTGTCGTGCGTGGGGTCCGCGAATCTGGACGGACGGTCCCTCAAGAAAAACTTCGAGATAAACACTTATGTCTACGGCAGTGAAGCCGCCGCGATTGTGAGGGACCGCATTCTGTCGGGAATGGCCGAAGGAAATGCGACTGAAGTCACCATGGAAATGGTCGGAAACTGGTCGGCCGGAAGGAAGATTGGAAATGCTCTTGCCAGGATGCTGGCGCCGCAGTTATAGGTATTCGGTTCAGTTGTCGTATAACAATGGTTATTAAATGATTAGATAGCCGTTTAGGCGTTTTTGGACGCCTTTATAATCCGCAGAATTCGCTTTTTTTTGCGCAATTCTGCGAATTATAAAACTGAGACCGGCCGGAATAGGGTAGAGCCAGATGATTCTCATTTGCGCCTTTCAGCTCTCATTGCCTTGATTTCGGAATTCTATAAGTCCGGGTGTAAAGCCGTTCTCCGCACTTGCTCAATTTGTGAATAGAAAATTAATGCTGTCCGGTAAAAATTGAGGACCGGCATCTCGTAATGCTGAGAAGCCATTTTTTCGTCAGTTTTGAAAAATAAGGTCTCGCGCGCGCATGAGAGAGGCCTAGTCAGTTTCAATGACGGGATCGAACAGAGA
>JAFUFP010000057.1 GCA_017469845.1 Bacteroidales bacterium
GATACGGAACTTAAGCGGGGCGCCACCCTGTGGGACACCTGGATGGAGATCATCGACCGTAATCCGGAGTACTGGGATGATCTTGCGAGGGAGTTTGCCGGAATGAAAAAATCGGAACAATGAAATAATTTTTTATCCCAACATTAGAGTTGATCAGTGTAAGTTTTTGATTATTAATTATATTTACTTGCGAATATTAAAGTACTTTATGAAGAGATTTTTCATTGCGGCAGCGGCCGCTCTGCTGCTCATCATCCCCGGGTGCAACGGAAAAAAGAATACCGTACCCGAGCAGCACCCCCATTGGACCTACAACACGGTCATCTATGAAGTAAATACCCGCCAATTCTCTCCCGAGGGCACATTCAAGGGCGTGGAGGCACAGCTTCCCCGTCTGAAGGACCTGGGTGTCGACATCCTCTGGTTCATGCCGATTTATGAAATCGGGGAAGTCGAGAGGAAAGGCACACTCGGCTCCTATTATGCGATTTCGGACTACACGAAGGTCAATCCGGAGTTCGGAACCATGGAGGACTTCGAGGCTCTTCTGGGAAAGGCCCACCAGATGGGATTCAAGGTGATTCTCGACTGGGTCGCCAACCAGACCGCCCCCGACAACGTATGGATGACCACAAAGCCCGCGGACTTCTACGAGAGGGATGCTGAAGGCAACGCCATCTATGAGTACGACTGGACCGACACGCGCAGCCTCAATTATGAGAACGAGGCTGTCTGGTGGGCTCAGGATGAGTGCATGAGGTTCTGGCTCGAAAAGGGTGTGGACGGATTCAGATGCGACGCTGCGGCTGAAGTCCCCGCCAAGTTCTGGAAGGGCATTCTCCCCAAGATGAAGGCCGATTATCCCGAGATGTTCCTTCTCGCGGAAGCCGAGAACACCGAGCTCATCGACCCCAAGGAGACGTTCGACGCTTCCTATGCCTGGAAGCTTCATCACCTGATGAATGACATCGCCCAGGGGAAGAAGACGGCGGCTGACCTCAAGACTTACATCGCTGAGGACGATGCCGAGTTCGGCAAGACCAATTTCAGGATGATGTTCACTTCCAACCATGACGAGAACTCATGGAGCGGATCCGAATTCGAGAGGATGGGTGACGCAGCGAACGCTATGGCCGTGCTTTGCTTCACTCTTCCCAAGGGACAACCGCTCATCTATACCGGACAGGAAGTGGGCGTGACGCGCAGGATCGAGTTCTTCGAGAAGGACCCTGTCACCGACTGGTCAGCCAACAAGTACACCGAGTTCTTCAAGTCTCTGGTGAAGTTCCGTCACGACAACGCAAAGGTGCTTGCTCCCGGTGAGCAGGGCGCTCCGATCCAGTATATCGAAAATGACAACCCGAACGTGTTCGCATTCTCAAGGGGAGAGGGCAAAGACAAGGTTGTCGTCATCGTGAACCTCTCTTCCGAGCCCGCCTCCACTGTCATCAAGCTTGACGGCAAGTACTACTCCGCCTTCGGCGGACAGGAGTATTCCCCCAAAGCAGAATCCTTCGAGTTGGGAGCATGGCAGTATTGCCTGATGTCCAAGAAGAAATAAAAAGTCCAACCATGAAAAAGATACTTCCTGTTATGGCAGTTTCGGCCATGATCCTTTCATCCTGCGGAAATTCCCCGAAGGTGGATGTCCAGTCCGTTCCTGAAGCGACGGCCTCCGAAATAGTCAGAGTCGAACCCCTCAGCTGGTGGGTCGGTATGAAGACCCCTCTGCAGCTTCTGGTCGGAGGTGACGGCATCTCCGCCTTTGACGACGTCCAGTTCTCCGGCGGGGAGGGTGTCAAAGTCACCGGAGTCCACAAAGCGGACAGCCCGAATTACCTTTTCGTTGACGTGGAGGTGTCTTCTTCGGCAAAGCCGGGCACATATTATCTCGTGTTCTCCGACGGAAGCCGTTCCTTCAAATATCCTTACGAACTCTCAGGAAGGAAGGCAGGTTCCGCCTCAAGGAAGAGCTTTACCACTTCCGATATGATTTATCTGGTCTTCCCGGACCGTTTCGCGAACGGAGACCCGTCGAATGACTCCACTCCCGATACTGCCGACAAGGCCGACAGGGAGGCGTACCTCGGCCGTCACGGTGGTGACATCCAGGGTATCATAGACCATCTTGACTATATCTCCGAACTGGGGGCTACGGCCATATGGAGCACTCCGCTTCTTCTGGACGACGAGCCTACGGTTTCATATCACGGATACGCATGCGCCGATTACTATCATATCGACCCCAGGTTCGGTTCCAATGAACTGTATCGTGAGTTCGTCGACAAGGCGCACGGGAAAGGTATCAAGGTCATTATGGACATAGTCACCAACCATTGCGGCGGAGCCCACTGGTGGATGAAGGACATGCCGTTCAAGGATTGGGTGCACACTTTTCCCGAGTACACCAGGACCAATGTCCTTTTCTCGACCAACATGGACCCCAATGCGTCCAAGAGTGAACTCTCGCTTCAGGAAAGCGGATGGTTCGATACCTCGATGCCGGACATGAACCTCGACAACCCCTACCTTCTGAAATATTTCCAGCAGTGGGCCATTTGGTGGATCGAGTGGTCCGGTCTTGACGGCCTCAGGGTTGACACCTATCCCTACAATGAGAAGGAGCCCATGAGCAAGTGGTGCGAAGCCGTAATGAACGAGTATCCCGATTTCAATATCGTCGGTGAATGCTGGACTTCATCAGTTCCCCAGCTCGCGTATTGGCAGGGCGGAAACCTCAACAAGGACGGCTTCAATTCCCACCTTCCCTCGATCATGGACTTCCCTCTGCAGGAAGCCATCACTGCGGCGTTCTGTGAGGACGGGGACAACCCCGAGTGGGGAAAGGGCCTTACAAGGGTGTATGACTGCCTTTCCCATGATTTCGTGTACCATGACCTTTCCAAGATGATGATATTCATCGCCAACCACGACCATTCGAGGATGGGAGACACATGGAACCATGATCCCGCGAAGATGAAGATGGCCATGACCCTCATGGCGACGATGAGGGGCATCCCTCAGGTCTATAACGGGGACGAGATGATGTTCTCCTGCCGCAAGGGCAGCTGGGATGACGGAGCCAAGAGGATTGATTTCCCGGGAGGATGGAAGGAGGACAAGACCAACCTCTTCACCGCGGAGGGAAGAGCCGCCGCGGGCAAGACCGACGAGGCGGATTACTCGACGGCAGCTGACCTGCATGATTTCACGGCGAACCTCTTCACTTGGAGGAAGGGCAAGGACGTCATCCATAACGGAAAGACAATGCATTTCTTGGGAAGCAGGGACAACTCCTATGCATTCTTCCGTTACAATGATACCGACGCCGTCTTTGTGTTCCTCAACAACTCCCATCACGACATGACTCTTCCCTGGTCATCGTATTCGGAGATAGCACCCGCACAGGTGAAGGGCCGCGATGTTATTACCGGACGGGACATTACCCTCGGAAATGACGTCGTTGTCCCCGCAATGACATCCCTGGTGGTGGAATACAAACGCTAAGGCGGACATATCACCTATCCAAAAATAATCATCAGCATGAACAAGATATTGTTGGCCTCCGCCGCTTTGGCCGTGGCCGTATCCTGCGACAACGCTTCCTCAAGGGTGGCCTCCATAGAAGGGGAAACCCAGAACAGCCCCGACGGCAAGTTGGAATTGGTGTTCTCGGTTGAAGACGGAACCCCCATGTACAGCCTTTCTTATGACGGCAGGACAGTAGTGGCCCCTTCCCGTCTGGGATTTGAACTTTTCGGAGAGAATCCGGACCTTGTATCGGGATTCACCATGGGAACTGTGGACAGGGATTCCCACGACGAATACTGGACTCCGGTTTGGGGTGAAGAGTCGAGAATCCGTAACCAGTACAACGAGATGCTCGTGACCCTCAGCCAGAAGGAGACGGGACGCAATATGAACATCCGTTTCAGGGTGTTCGACGACGGCATAGGTTTCCGTTACGAGTTCCCGCTCGAGAACAGCCTGGCGTATTTCAGCATCAAGGAGGAATTGACGGAGTTCGCGATGACCGGAGACCATACCGCATGGTGGATTTCCGGGGACTACGACACCCAGGAGTACAACTATACCGAGAGCCGTCTCTCGGAAATCGGCGGAATCTCGAAGAGCATGAGGCTCGGCAACGCCTCCGCGACCGGATTCTCCGATTTCGGTGTGCAGACTTCTCTCCAGATGAAGACCGATGATGGCCTTTACATCAATATCCACGAGGCGGAAGTTGTGGATTATCCCACAACCAATCTGGACTACAACCCATCCACTAAGGTGTTCCGCACATGGCTCACTCCTGATGCGGAAGGGGTCAAAGGAAGGATGCAGGCCCCCTGCAGGACTCCCTGGAGAACAGTGATGGTGACGGACAGCGCCACCAAGGTGCTCGCTTCGAGGCTCATCTACAATCTCAATGAGCCCTGTGCCCTTGACGACGTTTCATGGATACATCCGGTCAAATACATGGGCGTATGGTGGGAGATGATAACCAACAAGAGCCAGTGGTCCTATACCAATGACTATCCTTCCGTCCAACTGGGTGTGACGGACTATTCCAAGTCCACTCCCCACGGAAAGCACGGCGCCAACAACGAAAACGTGAGGCGTTATATAGATTTCGCGTCGGAGAACGGCTTCGACGCCCTTCTCATCGAGGGATGGAATGAAGGCTGGGAGGACTGGTACGGTCACCAGAAGGACTACGTCTTCGACTTCGTCACTCCGTATCCCGATTTCGATCTTCCCGCACTCAACGCTTATGCGCACTCCAAGGGCATACGTCTTGTGATGCATCATGAGACGTCTTCCTCGACGGTGAATTACGAGCGTCATATGGAAGCGGCCTACGACCTCATGAACAGGTACGGATACGATGCCGTGAAGAGCGGCTATGTCGGCAACATCATTCCTTACGGGGAACATCACTACAGCCAGCCGCTGATAAACCACTATCTTCTCGCGATCAAGAAGGCAGCCGAGCATCATATAATGGTCAATGCCCATGAAGCGGTGAGACCTACAGGCCTCGCCAGGACATATCCGAACCTCATAGGCAATGAATCGGCATTGGGTACCGAGTACAGGGCCGGCATCAATCCCGGCCATACGACGATCCTTCCCTTCACCCGTCTTCAGGGAGGCCCTATGGACTACACGCCAGGAATATTCGAGATGGACATGAGCAAGCTCAATCCGAACGAGCACGGGCACATGAGAATGACGATAGCCAATCAGCTCGGCCTCTATGTCACGTTCTATTCGCCCCTCCAGATGGCGGCCGACCTTCCCGAGCACTACGCTCCCCATATGGACGCTTTCCAGTTCATAAAGGACGTCGCCGTCGACTGGGACAGGAGCATCTATCTGATGGCTGAACCGGGAGCTTACATCGTGACGGCACGTCATCCCAAGCTTTCGACCCTCAATTCTTCCCAGGAAGGAGTAGCCTCGCTTCCCGACGGAAAGAAGAACGCGGTATCCGGTGCTGCCAAGTTCGTTTATAATCTTCCCGAAAACGCTACAGCAGAGGATCTCGCGAAGGCGAAGGCCCATGACGTGTGGTACGTGGGTGGCATCACCGATGAAAACGAAAGGACGGTGAAAGTCGCGCTTGATTTCCTGAAGGCGGGAGTGAAGTATGAGGCGACCCTTTATGCGGATGCGCCCGATGCGGACTTCGAGACCAATCCCAAGGCTTACAAGATCACCACTTCGACGGTTGACTCCACTTCTGTCCTGGAAATCAGGATGGCGCGGAGCGGAGGATTCGCCCTGAGCCTGAGGGAAATCTTCTGACACTCCGTAATCCGGTGACTGAAAACATTTGACCGCCATTCTTCCTTCGAAGAGTGGCGGTCTTGCTAGCTAGTTGTATAATAGATTGAAAGTTAGGTTTCTTATCGTGTGATTTCAACGGTCGCATTACCGTAGTAGTCCTTCCCGTTGTAGACGATGTGCCTTTCAAGGGAAGGGGCATGGTCGATGCTCCAGGAGTATTTGTTGTAGATGGTGATGGTATCCTTGGAACCGTCACCCCAGTCTATCACGAGAGGCTCGGAATCAAGGGCCTTGGAGCCCGGAATCTGACCGAATACCAGGATATGCGGTTTATCTTCCTCATCGACAATCGTCCAAAGTGATATCCCGTTTTTCGGAGCGGAATCCCTCATGTAGACATTCCCCATGAACTCTGCGGAAATCTGGTTCGCTGAAAGATTGCTTGTCTTGGTCGGATCCAGCATATTGTTGCCCTGGGTGTCCGACACCGAGATCTTGATCTCGATCGGAATCGGTTCCTCTCCCCAATAAGATGGGGATTCCTTCTCACCGCATCCCGATAGAAAAGCGGCGGAAAGAATGAGTGACAGTATGCGGGCGAAATGTGACATTCCTGTAGCGGATACCTTAATCCTTTTGACTATCACAAAGATGCTTTTTGACTTCTTTTTGTTGCATCGGAAACTAAAAATATATAAATTTGGCAAGACGGTCCTTATCGGGTCGGATATTGCTGAAATCAAAAAACCAATACATATACAAACCATGGCAAGCATCATTTACATCATCGGCGTCGTTCTCTCAGTCCTCGCCGTTCTTGACATCCTCAAGAAGCCCATCTCCCTTATCGGAAAAGCCATCAGCATCGTCCTCGTCCTCATCACGAGCTGGGTCGGTCTTATCGTGTACTACCTTTACGCAAAGGATCACCTTACCGAGTGGTTCAAATAGGTGAGAAAAGATTTCCGGAATCCGGAAACGGACATAAACAGAAGCGGTGACCTCTTTCGGGGCCACCGTTACTGTTTTTACGGGTGATTGTCCTGCTTCTACAGAAGGAGAGTCTGTCCTCCGATGAATTCCCTCATGATGGAGGTCGGCGGTATGGCTTCGATCTCCGAAGGCTGCAGGGGAGTTATGTAACCGAGGAACTTGAGGAGCCTCACGGCCTCGCAGTATGCGGGGGAGTTGGGGAGAATTCTCCTGAGGAGCGGCTCGGCATAGTAGCGAAGGAGCGGGAGCTCGAACGCCAGGGCCGAATTGAATATCGCATCCGCATTTTCCTGGAAGGGGAAGATGTTGACGCTTTCGCCTCTTCTTACACTGTGCCAACGCATTATCGTCTGTTCGGGAGTTATGCCGCGGACTCTATTGTCCCTAACGATCCTTCGGAGGAGGCGGTTGTCCGAAGTCGAGATGTTGTTGTTTTCGTCGAGGTTCAGGGACGTGAGGGCTGAAGCGTAGACCCTGAAGATCCTGTTGTTGTCAACGGATGTCGTCATGTCAGGATTGAGGGCATGGATACCTTCCATGATGAGGATGTCCTTCTCGTGGAGCTGCATCCTGTTTCCGACCCAGGTGGTCTGTCCCTTGACGAAGTCGAATTTGGGGATTTCGATTTCTTTCCCATCCAGAAGATCGTTGAGTTGGGCGTTGAGAAGCTCCAGGTTCATCGCACCGAGAGCCTCGAAGTCGTAATTGCCGTCTTCATCCTTGGGGGTATCTTCCCGGTTATGGAAATAGTTGTCCAACTCGATGACCTTCGGATTGAGACCGAGGACCCTGCATTGGATGGCGAGCCTCAGAGAAGAAGAAGTCTTTCCGCTGGAAGACGGGCCGGCGATGAATACGATCTTGACTTCTCCTTTGCGGCTGTAGATCTGGTCGGCGATTTCCGCGTACTTCCTTTCATGGAGGGCTTCGGAGAGGTTGATTATCTTGACCGCTTTCCCCGCATGAATGGCTTCGTTGAGGCTCCCCACGCCGTTTATTCCCACGATGTCACACCATCTGGCGTTTTCTGTCAGCGTGGCCGCTATTTTCGACTGGCGCCTCATCGGAGAGATCTTCGTGAAATCCCCGATGGCGGGAAGTTGCATGCAGAATCCCTTGCTGAACCCGGTGATGTCGAATGAGGAAAGGTATCCTGAAGAAGGTACAAGCGGACCGTAGAAGGTGTCCTGAAGGCCGTCCAAAGTGTAGATGCTTGTCGTCAGACGCCCCAGGCTCTTGAGGAGATTGGCCTTGTGGACCTGATTCTGGTTTTTGTAGATTTCGATGGCGTCTTCCGAAAGGACTTTTGACTTGATGAACGGCAGATCAGCCTTCACGATCTCCTTCATCCTGTCCCTTATGGCGTCGATTTCGTTGTCCTTGAGAAAATACGCCGGATGGTGCAGGTCTTCGCCTACCTTGCCTTCTCGGATTTCGCAGTACAGGCCGCTGGGAAGGGAATGGTCTATGACGAGAATCTTGTCCGGATACATTTCCCGGACCACCTTCTGAAGAACGAAGCAAAGGGAACGGATGTAGCACCTTCTTCCGTCGGCCTCGTTGTAGGAGAGGAACTCTATATTATGGGGGGAATACATCCTGAAGGAAAGTTCCTTCAGTTTGTTGTCGACCAATGCCGCAAGGACCTGATAGCTTTTCCCCGTCTTCGGGTCTTTTATCTTGGGATACCATTTCTGGGCGATGTCACTTAAGGGCGTTCCGGGAACGACGTTGTGGCGTTTCCCGTCATTTACGCACCATATCTTGAATTCCTGGGAATTGTTGGCTTCCATATGTTCCTGTGTTATCGTTTTGTTTGTCATTTGTTCTGGAGGACTTCCTTGAGGAAAGGCCCTGTCACTGAGTCCGGATTGTCAGCCAATTGCTCAGGTGTACCTTGTGCCACGATCCTGCCTCCTTTGTTTCCTCCCTCGGGACCCAGGTCGAAGATGTAGTCCACGCTCTTGAGGACATCGAGATTGTGCTCTATTATCACGACGGTGTTCCCCTGGTCGACCAATTGTCCGAGGACTTTCAGCAGTACCTTTATGTCTTCAAAATGCAGGCCTGTTGTGGGTTCGTCGAGAATATAGAGGGTATTTCCGGTAGCTTTTTTGAACAGTTCCGCGGCGAGTTTCATTCTCTGGCTTTCTCCGCCGGAAAGGGTGACCGCCGATTGCCCGAGATGGACATATCCGAGTCCCACGTCGACCAGGGCACCGAGCTTCTGGGCGATCTTGGGAATGGGAGCGAAGAACTCGTAAGCCTCGCTGATGCTCATTTCGAGAACATCGTGGATGCTCTTGCCCTTGTAGTGTACGGCGAGGGTGTCTTCCTTGTATCTTCTTCCACGGCATTCTTCGCATGGAACGTGCACTGACGGGAGGAAATTCATCTCGATTTCCTTGATTCCCGCCCCCTTGCATTCCTCGCATCTTCCGCCCGGAACGTTGAAGGAGAATCTTCCGGCTCCGAAGCCCCTGACCTTCGCGTCAATGGTGTCGGCGAACAGATCCCTTATGTCGGAGAAGACGCCGGTGAATGTCGCCGGGTTGCTTCTCGGGGTCCTGCCGATCGGGCTCTGGTCGATTTCGATCAGCTTGTCGATATTCTTTATCCCCGTTATCGAATCATGGGGTAGAGGACGCAGTTTTGCGTTGTAGAACTTGTTCTTGAGGACCGGCATCAGGGTCTCGTTGATCAGCGAGGACTTGCCGCTGCCGCTCACTCCGCTGATTCCGATGAAACATCCCAACGGAAGATCGACGTCCACGTTCTTGAGGTTGTTCCCCCTGGCGCCCCTTATTCCGAGATACAGGCCGTTCCCGTCGCGCCTTCTTTCCGGTACGGGGATGGACTTTTTCCCCTTGAGGTAGTCAAGGGTGAGGGATTTCCCTATTATGCAGTGAGGAGCGTCTTCCTTGGATAGCTTCTTACCTTTCAGAAGGACGTCGGTCGGAGCGCTAAGGCAGATCAGTCCTCCCTTTTCTCCGGCTCCCGGTCCCACGTCGACCAGCCAGTCCGCGGAGTACATGGTCTCGGCATCGTGTTCCACTACCATTATCGAGTTGCCTTCGTCACGGAGTTCCTTGAGCGAGGATATGAGCTTCCGGTTGTCCCTCTGGTGGAGACCGATGCTCGGCTCGTCGAGGATGTAGAGGACATTGACCAGTTTCGACCCTATTTGGGTGGCGAGCCTGATTCTTTGGCTTTCGCCTCCAGAGAGGGATGCGGTGGCCCTGTCGAGGGACAGGTAATCAAGACCGACGTCGAGCATGAATTTCACCCTGTCGTGAAGCTCCTTCAGGATATCCCTCGCGATGGTCTGTTCCCGGGACGTGAGTTTGGACGGGAGAGAGTTGATCCAGTCGTACAGGGCGGAGATTTCCATGTGGGCGACCTGGGCTATGGTCAGAGAGTCGATCTTGAAATATTCCGTCTCTTTTTTCAGGCGGGTGCCGTGACAGACCGGGCATTCTATCTTCTCGTCAACGTCCGCGGCGACACCTTTGAACGTCTCCATCTGGGAGAGGGCGCCGTCACCCACCCTGAAGAGTTCGTCCGAACCGAATACCAGCAGAGATATCACTTCGTCTGGAATCGCCGCTATGGGGTCATACAGCGAGAATGAATACTTCCTGGCGATGGAGCGGATGATGTCGAATTTGTGGTTCTCACGGATCTTCCCGAGGGGAACGATGCCTCCTTCGGCGATGGATTTGCTCCTGTCCGGAATGATGGTGTCCATGTTTATGTCCACTATCTGCCCCAGTCCCTTGCAGTGGGGGCAATATCCTTCCGGGGAGTTGAATGAGAAAGAATGGGGTGCGGGTTCCTGTAGGGAAAGACCCGAATCCGGGTCCACAAGGTGTTTGGAGAAATGCTGCAGGGCTCCGGTCTCCATGTCCATCACGGCGACCGAGCCTTTTCCGCGGTTGAGGGCGGTCATCACGCTGTCCTTTATCCTTTTGATGTCACCCGCGTCGGGTTTGAGCTTGTCTATGACGAGTTCTATGAAATGCGCCTTGTACCTGTCTAGCTGTGTGACTGATGCGAGTTCCCTGATTTCTCCGTCGATCCTCACCTCGGTGTATCCCCTTTTCCTCATCTGTTCGAAGAGCTCCTTGTAGTGACCTTTCCTTCCCCGGACCAACGGGGCGAGAAGGTAGCATTTCCTTCCCTTGTATCCGGTCATTATCAGGTCCACGATCTGCTCGTCGGTATACTTTATCATCTCCTTGCCCGTAGCGGGGGAGTAGGCCCTTGACGCTCTGGCGTAAAGGAGTCTCAGGAAATCGAAGATTTCGGTGATGGTGCCGACGGTCGAACGCGGATTGTTGCCGGTCGTCTTCTGCTCGATGGCAATGATGGGGCTGAGTCCTGTAATCTCCTCGACCTGCGGCTTTTCAAGAATTCCCATGAAATGCTTGGCGTAGGTGCTCAAGGTATCCATGTAGCGTCTTTGGCCTTCAGCGTAGATGGTGTCGAAAGCCAGGGAAGACTTGCCGCTGCCCGAAAGGCCGGTCACGACCACGAATTCCCCTCTGGGGATGTCTACGGAAATGTTTTGGAGATTGTGGGCCTGGGCCCCTCTTATGGTGATATATTCTCGTTTGCTCATTTTTTTCGGATCATTGCGTTCCGGATGGGGCGGGATTTGCGGCCCACAGAAGCAATAAGACAAAAATAATGTTTAATCCGAAAAAAATCAAAATCCGAACTTTCAAACGAATAGTCCTATCTGTCATTGACGGTGACTTCCGTAAAGTTCGGATTTATTATGTGTCACTTCCTCTCTTGAAATATAGCGGTGGCACAAATGAATGTAAAAATTAACGGCAATATGATCCAACACTCGGAGGAACAAGGATGCGCCAGCGCTACGATTGTGGATTGCCGCCGAGAGATTGACGTATATATCGCAACGCCGATTTCGGACGGCGTAAAGATTCCGACGCTATTTATTCCTCCGTGGCATCGTGGACTGTCCCGTACCTTCCTTCCAGCAGGATTGCTCCGGTACTGGCTTCTCTAATCAGGAAAACAAAAGGATGATCGGCGATAAAACTCGGGGGCATCCCAGTACTCATTCCTGTATTCACATGTGTTGCGGTCACTGCCTTGCTCCCGGTTTCGTGGACCTCAAATAAGGTTTTCTGCCTGGCCATTTTTATGTAAGTGCTCTGTTCGCACATTCCTCTGAAGTTCGCTTTTTCAGGATCGAAAGCTTGGACGATTCCCAAAGCCTGAAAGCTTTCCTCAAAAGGTTCAAGATGTGATATGCTGAACCTTGGAATGCCGACAAAGATTGTCTTCGGGGCCTCGTCGTAGAAGATGTTACCTTCTTTTTCTCTAATTTCCTCGATTATATCGGACGTAGTGTTCTTTCCTGAGGGAAGCAAAACAAAGAAAGAGAAAGCCCCATTCCCGTAAGGCAGTTCCAACGAATGGTAGGTGTTTCCTTTTCTCTCGATGTACTCGTCATCGTTATACATCATCCTGACCTGCCTCTTCGACGAGTCTTCGTTGGTGAAGGTGGCATCTTGAGTCTTCTTGGAGTCGAACTTCTTTTCCCAGGTGGCATCGAAGACCATGGCGTTCAGTATGAATGACGCATATAAGAAGGGGATGTCGGGAATTTTGTCTATCAAGACAGGAATTGTTCCTCCAGTATGCTCCGAGGCCCATGAATTGATGGTCTTCAAGAGGTTTTCCGAATCTGTGAAATCAAGGCTTTCAACCGAAGCTTCATAGCTGTTGCTTACAGTCTCCTTGTAAGAGTCGTAGAACAGCATGTCTTTATTCAGGTAGATTCCGTTGGCAAAGCTCAAAGAGGCCTTCTTGTCGAGGGTGGGCAGCTCCTTGAGAAGCTTGGCGTAGTAGTCGTTGACGGCCCGAAGGTCATCGTCACCGAATCCTAAGACATTCAGAATCTCCTGGCGTGTCTCGCCGTTGGCTCCGTTGACCAGCATTGCCAGGCAGAATTGTGCACTAAGCGGAGAAATCACGAAGTCGCCACTTTGTCTTTTTGCGGTTTCTTCAAGGAGTCTCATGGCAAAGGCGTTCCCCTTGTTGATATACTCGATCTCTGCAGACTTGACCGCTATTTCTTTACGGGGGTTGTTTTTCTCACCATCGTCCTTGGAGCATCCGCAGAGGAGTAGAGAAATGATTAACCCGAAGAATACTGACTTTTTCATGGTAATATATTGTTTAGAAGGTCGTTATGTTGTCTATATTAAAGAACAGAAGAGATAATTATTGCATATAGTAGATGTCAGTTGCTGGGACGAATGTTTGTTATCATCGAAGGGCCTTCAAATTCTTGGGGAAGCCATGTAGATGTCGGAGAGCAGGCGACATTGTCTTGATATCCGTCAAAGCCCCAATTCATGTAGAGATACTTATAGGTCAATACTGATGATGAGGATGTCATTTTCCCCTCATACATATTGGGGTCATATGTCTGCATATCCTCATCAGTAAGGTAGAAACTGTAATTGAGACCCGAGGGGATATCGTTCAATGTGGGGTACATGTGCCATTCATAGTTAACGGTGTATAAGTATTGGGATTCTTCAAAGGAATCCCCTATGAAGGCATGCCCCCCACCTTGATTCGAAGAAGCTCGAAGATACACGGGATATCCAGAGGCGATTTCGCTTTTGACAGAATCGTAGGAAAAAGGTTGCAACGTGCTGGAAGACAGCCCATGGTTGTTCAATGCAAAAGGAACATAAGAGTCGTAGGCCCAGCTGGCTTCCGTTCCGTAATTCATGTGAACTTCGTTTCCGATATCTCCCAATAAATCTCCGACATATGAAAAGTTCAGGGTCGAACAACTGTCCGTAGCCATCAGGTCCCATCTTCCTGAGTTGCTGTTATAATCCGAGCGGGAAAAGTACAGGTTTTGGCCCCCGAACTCCAGAACGTGGCTATTGTTGACGGTCTCATATAGGCCATTCGGTACATTGTCCTTATAGTGCATGTAATATAGAATCTGCCCGGTAGCGACAGCAACGCAGCCAACCTGGCACCTATTGCTTGGAGATTGTGTATAATAATATGGGACGTTGCAATTCCAAGGAGAACTTAGACCCCATTTGGTTGTAATGAGATGGTCGACAAATTGATGGGATAATAAGGTGTGGGAGTACCCGGTTGTAATTCTGACCCAGATGTTGGTCTCATCGGCCTTTGTTTTGATCTCTTTTTCGTTGTAAGGGGAAAGTATATCCCAGAGGGAAAGGTACTCTTCACCAACCTCTTTATCAGAAGTCTTGATATAAAGGAGCTCATCCCAATAGTTTGCAATCCAGTCCTTTAGTGAGGGATTATTTTCGATGTCGGCTTGGAAGTCCCCTGTCTCGCTCTTTGCCAAAATCGGTCTTGTTCGCGTGTCCGCAGAGACAATCGCCCAACCCGGATTAAAATTGACAATCCACGCGATAGTTTTCTCTTCTTTCAAAAATGGCTCTATAGAGGATATTTCTTTTTCCGGCATGGCAAGTCCGATATAGTCTATCATCATGGAACAAGAAACATCATATCTGTCCTGTGAAAAATTGCCATAAACCATGCTGTCAGAGGCTGCTCTTTCGATAAGACTCTCGTTATTGAAGTCTGGGAGACTTCCGGAAATCATCAGTCCTTCCTTTTCAAAGGAACAGGAAGAAATGGAAAAGCCTAAAAGAAGAATATATGAGAGACTCTTTTTCATGATTGCTCCTTTTGTCCAAAAATAGCAATAAAATGAACAAATACAATAGCCTTGCTAAACTAATTGACTGATTTTATGGATTTCGCGCCTTTTGTGCTCAATTTTGGCGCAAGCGTGCGCTAGAGATGCTAAGTGAAAGAGTGTCAAAAAGTGACATATATCAGATAAAGCCTGCCGTCGGGCATACTGCCATCATCGGAAAATGCTGTCCGGAAATCATTCACCAGAACGGATTCCTATGGATCCGACTTCAAGTCAATCGATGTGGAAACCTACCCTATTGCGATGGCTTACATTCGATGTCATGTCGTTCAAATCTGAGGACGGGTGACCACGATTCGACCGAATGGACCGAAATGAACTAATATGAACCGGATTTTGGTGGGACAATGAGAATAAATCTTTATATTTTTGCAGATTCAGTGACTGTATATGAAACGAGAAATCCCCGAACTTGCATATCTTCTTTCAAAGGTGGAAGAAGTTTTTGGCCGAAAACCTCTGACCTCATCAGATTTTGATGACATGACAGCTTCCGTAGACTCGAAAACCTTTCAACATGTCTCGACATCAACTCTGAAAAGGCTTTGGGGGTATGTCCAGCCCTCTCCTATGCCCAGAATGGTAACCCTGGACATTCTTTCCCAATATGCAGGATACAGTGATTTCCGTCATTTCTGTGAAGAACTCAGAACATCGGAAGTTTTCTCATCTTTGTTCTTCAGCGCGACCACTGTCCTTTCGAGAGACCTTTCGGAAGGAGCATGCCTTACCGTTGGATGGGCTCCCGACAGAGTGGTTGAACTAACCTACCTGGGTGGCGATCTTTTCGAAGTGAAGGACGGAGGAGCATCCCAACTGAAGAGGGGAGACAGATTCCTCAAGAGCGAATTCCTGCTCGGCAAGCCTCTCTATATCGCCAAAATCTTCAGGGGAGAGGATGAAACACCGGCTTATGAGGCCGGAAAAGTGGGAGGACTGAATCTCCTCAAGGTCTCCTCAAAGTCGTAACAGTCGCGTTTTCCGGCAGATAAATCCAAACCTCGCCCCTCTTCCGTTCGCTTATGAACGGAAGGGATATCTCTTTGAAATACTTCCCTTCGGTTTGTCTGGTCTGTCCCAGTCCTTCTCCCGTGCAATCCAGGTATTCAAGATTCCTGCACATGCTCACGTCGAGGGAGACGATCTTATTTCCGAAACAGGAAATCGTTTCCAGCTCGGGATTTTCCGAAAAATCCAACGCTACAAGGAGGTTGTCCTCGCAAGATATGTTCTTGAGTTTCGGGCACCCCGAAAGATTGATATGTCTGATCATGTTCCTGTCGCAGTGCACCTCTTCGAGACGGTGGTTCCAGGAAAGGTCGAGGGATGAGAGTTTCCCCTTCGGCCTTTTGTGATGGCTCGTACCGGTGAAGCAGCTCAGCTTCCTCAAGTTGGACAGATATTCTATACCTTGTAGCGAGGTGATGTTTTCGGTGTTGACGATAAGATCAGTGATTCTCAGAGCTTCTCCGTAACTCAGCAATCCGTCCCCGTCCTTGTCGTACATCATGGCGAGGATATTGGAGAATTCCGGATCGATGATGGGAACCGGATCACTTTTGTCCATGAGTCCGGGATTCCTCATCGGAAGGCTGCCGGCAATGGTCAACCCCCAAAAGCCACCGAAGAGGCTTCCGATGACAAGGGCGATCGAAAAGAGAATCGCGAGCTGGAATCTGATCGGCCTCCAGATGATGGCGTTCTTGACGGAATCGGCATTCTGGAAACGCTTTTCCGGATTGTCCCGGCAGCATTTTTCGGCTATCTTCCGGTATCGCGGAGAGATTTCCTCCAGGATCTTCCCCAATGAATAGATGTCCGCACGCTGGTCCACCGGTTTGCCGGATTTTTGCTCCGGGGCGGCATAATGCTCCGTTCCGGCCGGGAACTTGAGCTCCGCGTACAGATCACCGTCGGCGAATCCGAAGTCGATTATCTTGGCATTCTTTCCGTTGTCAGTGATGATGATGTTCGAAGGCTTGAGGTCCCGGTGGATGATCTGACGGGAATGAATGTAGCCCAGGGCATCACATATTTCCATGGCGATTTTCCTGAGGATGGACGCATCATGTTTTTCTTTGAGGAAATTTTCAAGAGTCCGTCCTGACAGGAAATCCATCGCTATGTAGTTGCCGACAACCGGGTGGGAACCGAACAGCAGATATTTGATGACTCCGGGATGGTCCATTGTGCTGCCTATTTCGAACTCCTTCTTCAGCATCCGCTCGTACAGGCTGTTTCCCTTATATTCGGGTTTGAGGCATTTGCACACCAGGAATTTTCCGTCCTTGAGGATTTTATAGAGTAGAGTATAGCCGTTCGTCGACACATTGAGAAGTTGGGGCTTCTGTGAAGAGGCCTCTTCGATGGTCGGTGTGGGTCCGTACAAAAATCCTGAAGAATCATCCATAGCGTCAGCGGTCAAGTGTCGTTTTTCAGATGAAAGGGTCAATTGAAATACCTTCCGAGTCCCAATCGCCTTCTTCCTCCTTTTCGTTGAAAGGCTGCAGGAATGGGTTATGGGTCCTTTCCCTGCCTATATTGCTTGATGGTCCGTGTCCGGGAATCACTTCCGTTTCCCCATCTAGTCCCATCAACTTGTCCATTATCCCCACGATGAGGGAATCATAGTCTCCGTAAGGGAAATCCGTTCTGCCGATGCTTCCCGCAAACAGTGTGTCTCCGCTGAGGAGGATACCATGCTTGCGGTCCAGGAAGCAAACTCCTCCCGGAGTGTGTCCGGGGGTTTCGATGACTTCGTAAACGGCCTCTCCCGACTGTATGGTATCGCCTTCTGAGATGTCGGTGGTTTCAAACCCGGTGGGAGCATCCGGAAGGTTGAATTTCCTTGACATCAAGGTGTTGTTCTCGATGATTATCCTGTCCTTGGGGTTCATGTAGACCGGTATTCCGTATTTCTTCACGACGGCCGGTACACCGAAAATGTGGTCGAAATGGGCATGCGTGAGAAGTATGGCCGTCGGTGTGATATTTTCCTTGGTGATGAAGGAGAACAGTTTGTCCTCCTCCGCAGGCGAGAAGCAGCCGGGGTCCACGATGACGCCTTTTGACGTCTCGTCCCATATGATGATGGTGTTTTCACCGAACGGGTTGAAGTGGAAAACCTTTATCGAGAGCATGAATGTGCGTTTTTGTGCGGTGTCCTGAAAGTTAACGGATATAGATGCGTTCCTGTATCAAATGCGAAGATATCAAAAATTAATTTTCATTTTTCTTTCCGGAGTGGTATTTTTGTGTTGATGCCGTCCAAAAAGCATCCAGAATCATATGCACATAGGAATAGCCGGTAATATCGGGAGCGGAAAAACGACTCTCACGCGAATGTTGGCGCAGCATTACGGGTGGACCCCGAAATTCGAAGCCGTAACATATAATCCCTATTTGGAGGACTATTACAAGGACATCAAGAGGTGGTCCTTCAACCTGGAAGTGTATTTCCTGGAGCAGAGGTTCCAGGACATCCTCGAAATTTCCAAAAGCGACGATGTCATCATCCAGGACAGGACGATATTCGAGGGAGTGTACATCTTCGTCGCCAACAATTACGCCATGGGCAATCTTTCTGAGAGGGACTTCAAGACGTACATGTCCCTTTTCAACATCATGATGGGTCTTGTCAAGGCCCCGGATCTGATGATCTATCTGAAGAGTTCCATCCCTCATCTGGTGTCGCAGATCCAGAAGAGGGGAAGGGATTATGAGCAGAGCATCAGCATCGACTACCTCAAGGGCCTCAACGACCGTTATGAGTCCTTCATCAACAATGATTATAAGGGGAAGGTCCTCACAATTGAAGCCGATGACCTGGATTTCGAGAACAGGCCCGAAGACTTCGCCCTCATCACCGACAAGATAGATGCGGAGCTTTTCGGACTCTTCCGCTAGGTTTGGAATGGAGGAAAAGAGTTAGTACCTTTGGATTCACCATTATCATTTTGTTCTGAACAAAATTTCATACTATGCATATAGCCATCGCAGGAAACATCGGTAGCGGCAAAACCACGCTTACCAAGATGCTCGCCGCCCATTACGGGTGGACCCCGAAATTCGAATCGGTTGATTTCAACCCGTATCTGGCGGATTTCTATGAGGATATGGAGAGATGGTCGTTCAATCTCCAGATCTATTTCCTCAACAAGCGTTTCAAGGATGTCGTCGACATTTCGAAGATGGATGACGTCATCATCCAGGACAGGACCATCTATGAGGACGCGAGAATATTCGCGCCCAATCTCCACGCCATGGGACTGATGTCGAGCAGGGACTTCGAGAACTACTCGGACCTTTTCGACCTTATGATGTCCCTGGTGAAGGCTCCGGATCTTCTCATTTACCTCCAGAGCTCGATTCCCAATCTTGTCGCCCAGATACAGAAAAGGGGCAGGGAATATGAGAAGAGCATCAGGATAGATTATCTGACCGGTCTGAATGAGCGCTACGAAAGCTGGATCAAGGACTACAAGCACAAGCTTCTCATTGTGGATGCCGACCGCTACAAATTCGGCAACCGTCCTGAAGATTTCGAGGCTGTGACAAATATGATAGACAACGAACTTTTCGGTCTTTTCCCCGATACCAAATTAAAATGAAGCCTTTTTTATGGCAGAGAGAATAACCATCCTTGATTTTGTAGAGAAATATACCAGGCAGTACGCCAATCTCACTTTCCTTCGTGAAAAACCGGATAAGGTCTGGACAGAAACATCTTTCGAAAAAACGAGACTTGAGGCTTACCGCATAGCGGCTGGCCTGATGACTCTCGGGGTGGAGAAAGGGGACAAGATTTCCCTTTTGTCCGAAGGAAGGAACCTGTGGATCATCGGAGAACTCGGAATCCTCTATTCCGGAGCCGTGAACGTTCCGCTTTCCATAAAACTCGAAGAGGGCGGTGACCTTGTTTTCAGGATACGCCATTCCGATTCCAGGATGGTGATGGTATCGGGGTCACAGCTTCCCAAGATCAGGAAGATCCTTCCTCAACTGCCTCAGGTGGAGAAGGTCATCGTATTCGACCCCATGCCCGAGTACGGCGAAAAGGAAATCTTCATCGGTGATGTCCAGAAAGCTGGAGACGAGTTCCTCGCTTCCCATAAGGACGAGTTTGAGGCGAGATGGCGCTCGGTCGGTCCCGACGATTATGCGAACATAAGCTACACTTCCGGAACCACGGCCGATCCCAAGGGAATCCTCCTCACCCACCGCAACTATACCGCCAATGTCGAGCAGGCCCATTCCGTAATCGGGGTTGACGAGGGCGACGTGATGCTCATCATCCTTCCTCTCGACCACTGCTTCGCCCATGTGGCCGGATTCTACACGATGATGTCCTATGGCGCCAGCATCGCCACCGTTCCTCAGGGAAAGACCGCCATGGCTTCCCTGAAGAATATCCCCATCGCCATAAAGGAAACCCGTCCCGCCGTGATGTTGAGCGTCCCGGCTTTGGCCAGGAACTTCAAGAAGAATATCGAGAGCGGAATCAAGGCCAAGGGACCCAAGGTGGAGAAGCTGTACAATTTCGCGCTGAACAACGCCATAAAGTACAACAAGGAATACTACAACAGGGGAGGTATCCTCAATTGGTGGAGAAAGCCCCTCATGTGGATCTTCGACCGTCTTATTTTCAAGAACGTCAGGGAAGGCTTCGGCGGAAGGATGAAGTTCTTCGTCGGAGGCGGAGCGCTCCTTGACATTGAACTTCAGAGGTACTTCTGCGCAGTGGGTATGCCCATGTTCCAGGGTTACGGGCTCTCAGAGGCTACGCCGATCATCTGCTCGAATGCCCCCGGACATGCGATTTTCGGATCTTCCGGAAGGGTCGTCAAGCCGATGGACATAAAGATCTGCGACACCGACGGAAAGGAACTCCCTTACGGTGAAAGGGGCGAAATCGTCATCCGCGGCGAGAATGTGATGGCCGGCTACTGGAAGAATCCCCAGGCTACGGCCGAGACCGTCGTGGACGGATGGCTCCATACCGGAGATATGGGATACATGCTGGATCCCGAGTTCCTCTGGGTTGTCGGAAGGTTCAAATCCCTCCTCATTTCTCCTGACGGGGAGAAGTATTCCCCGGAGGGGTTCGAGGACGGACTCACCGACGGCTCGAAGTACATCGAGCAGGTCGTTCTCCACAACAACCAGGATCCGTACACCATCGTTCTCATCGTCCCGAACAAGGAAGCCCTGAAGGATTGGGCGAAGTCATGCGGCAAGGATCCTTCCACCGAGGAAGGCAAGAAGGAGATGCTCTCCAAGATCCAGTCGGAGATCGATTCCTACAGAAAAGGCGGTTCCCGCGAAGGACTCTTCCCCGAAAGGTGGCTTCCCGCCGCCGTCGCCGTTCTTCCGGAGCCTTTCACCGAGCAGAACCATATGGTCAACAGTACGATGAAGATCGTGAGGGGAAAGGTCGAAAAGTTCTATGCCGACAGGATAGAATACGCATACACCACCGAGGGAAAGAACCTCTACAATCCCAAGAATATGGCCTCGATTTAGTTTTTTGAGGAAAAACACTTATATTTGGAAAGCAGCAATAAGAATCTTTAAACTCACACAAAAATGAAAAAATACGTTTGCGACGTTTGCGGTTATGAATATGACCCTACAGTGGGCGATCCCGACAACGGAATAGCTCCCGGAACAGCATTTGAAGATCTTCCCGAGGATTGGGTATGCCCTCTTTGCGGAGTTGGCAAAGACCAGTTCAGCGAGGCTTAACGATTCTTCAAACGGAAACAGTCCGGGGCCGGTGGTCCCGGATTTTTCTTAGGATGTCATGACGGAGCATTCGTCGGCAAAAAGAGAATTGAAATAAGATGGGTGCGATTATTACAGCTCTTCTGATTCCCCTGGCCGGAACGGTCCTTGGGTCAGCGTTCGTTTTCTTCATGAAGAAGGAGATGCCTTCCTATCTTCAGAAGGTTTTGCTCGGGTTCGCCTCCGGAGTAATGGTGGCGGCTTCGGTGTGGTCACTCCTCATTCCGTCCATGGAGATGTGCCGGGATATGGGAGGATGGGCCGCCATGCCGGCGACGGTCGGCCTGTTGGCGGGCTTCGCATTCCTGCTCCTTATAGATTACGTGACCCCTCACCTTCATCCTGTCGGAGGACCGGAAGGCCCGCCCAGTCACCTCTCGAAGACGACTATGCTTTCATTGGCTGTCACGATCCACAACCTTCCTGAAGGAATGGCCGTTGGAGTGGCGATCGCCGGTGCCCTGAACGCCGATGCCCACATGACTGCCGCAGGGGCATTGGCCCTTTCTTTGGGAATAGCGATCCAGAATGTTCCGGAAGGTGCCATAATATCCATGCCGCTGAGGGCTGCCGGGAACTCCAGATGGAGGGCGTTCCTGGTCGGTGGGATGAGCGGAGCCGTCGAGCCTGTAGGAGGACTTCTTGTCCTTCTGCTCGCATCGGTCGTAACCCCGGCGATGCCTTATCTTCTGGCCTTCGCCGCCGGCGCAATGCTGTATGTCGTGATAGAGGAACTTGTACCCGAAGCTTCACAGGGTGAACATTCCAATATCGCGACCGTCGGCTTCGCCCTGGGCTTCGCTCTTATGATGGTTCTGGACGTTGTCCTCGGATAAAACGAACATGCGCAATCCGCCTTTTCGCGGTCTTGTATGGTCGGCGAACGCCGAAAGAATGCCGATTTTGTTTTTTGTTATTCCACAAAAGTACAAAAAATGCCTCTGGGGCTTTAAAAAGCACTTTTTTTGAATAATATATTCAAATAATTATTATATTTGTCCTCGGATTCCACCGGGGACATTTTCATTATTGAAGCCCCGATCGGATATCTGAAATCTAACGGGAAAAAAACCGGCCTCCTCAGCCGGTCTACAAATCTTTCATGATTTGGGCGGTTCGGTCGTGAGACTGGGCCGCCTTCCCTATTTCATGTCGGATTTGAAAGTAGGGGAAGCCCCCTAAAGCGATAGAATCCACCCGGCGATGTCGGAGAGGACCTCTGGTGAAATGGTTTCTTCAATTGCCATGTATTCGTCACCGAGTCCGGTCGTGCAGTGCTGGAAAAGGTGGTTCAGACCGGGATAAACTTTGACGGTCGCGCCTTTGAGGTTTTCCTCTATGATGGGGATGTTCCTTGAGGGGAGAACCTGCGAGTCCTTTTCTCCGTTAAGAATGAGGGCCGGGCAGTCGGTGCCCTTCACGTAGGGAAGGGGATCGAAGTCGAGGAAGTAGTTCATCCAGGGATTTCCCTGGAGTTTGACCTCACTCAGGTATGCCCGGGCATAATCCCTGGCGGCCTTGTTTTCCGCTCCCCTCAGCTTGAGCTGGTGGAGGAGCTGGTTTACCAGCGTGCTGTCACCCCTTTCGGCCATTCCGGCAAGGCTTACGATGAAGTCCACCCTGTCTTCCGAACCGAGGATGAATGCGATCGTTCCGCCCTCGCTGTGTCCGATGATGCCGACTTTTGAGAATTTCCCTTCATTCCTCAGCCATGCCACACCTTCTTCCGCATCATGGGCGAATGTCATGGTCGTGGCCTCGGACAGATCGCCGGTCGACTTCCCGAATCCGCGGTCATCATATCTGAGCGAGGCGATGCCTTGCTTGGCCAGAGCGTCGGCGATGACGGCGAAGGGACGGTGCTCGAAGATTTCTTCATCCCTGTTCTGCTGTCCGCTGCCCGAGACGAAAAGTACGGCCAATTGGCTCCCTCCGTCCGGAATCGCGAGCGTTCCGCTCAGGAGCGCGTCTCCGCTTCGGAAAGATACCTCCTTTTCGGTATAGCCCTCATGGGTCAGAGGGTTTTGGGGCCTGATGGCTTTTTCCGGCTCACCCCTTTCTAGGGTCAGGGGGAAACTCTGCCCCATTTGGGTGAACGTTCCGACGATCCTGTCCCTGACAAGAAGACCGGTATACTCGATACCCGCGGACGGGACAGATATCTTCAGACTTATCGGAGAAGAAGATTCCAGCGTAGCGGGAATGTCTTTCGCGCTTTGTTGCGGGACGGACATCGTGGTATTCTCACCTATGTTGAAATAAATTGTGAGTGTCGTCGCTCCGGCCTCCAGGTCTCCGTGCCAATATCCCTCTAGGGAACCTTGGGCCAGGACGGGGCTCGCGGAAAACATGAGGAGGACCGCAACGAATGACATCGCGGCTGAAAATACCTTTGCGGATATTGATTTCCGGGTGTTTTTTGAGGTTTGCATACTGGATGGGTTTACAGGGTTCATTGATTTGAGGGAAGGAGCGTCACTACTCGTCGTCGGCTCTTACTTTACCGAACTTTTTGCGGTTGTACGTTTTCTTCGAAGCGTGGAGCATCTTTCTTCCGCTTATCGGCTTGCCGTGGGAGAGGATTTCACTCTCGCGGCTGGCTTTCCTTTCGGCCTTGAGGATGTCTTCCAGCTTCACCGTTCCAAGGATTATCTTGCGTGTGTCGCGTCTTTTCGTCATAGTGTGTGGTCTTTGAGGCAAAAATAGCGATTTTTATCGAAAAACAATATATTTTTATGAAATTTCATAAAAATTAGTCGGGCGGAAGTATCTTTCAGCCGTATGTCCTTCCGTAAATGATAAAAGGGCGGAACTTATCCGACCCTTTTACAAACGGGAGTTCCTCCCGGAAATGCTTGTTGCCGCTGAGGCTTATTCGCCGGCAATCATCTTCCTGTCTTCTTCGTGGAAGTCGATACCTATCTCCTTTTCCAAAGCCGCCTTCCTTTCCTCGATCTCTTCCTTGTGGCGGATAATCCAGTTCTCGATGTATACCGCTACAGTCGAGAGGAAGAAGTAAACGACGGTCTGGATCGTTAGGGCTATCATCTGGTCGTGGGCTGTCGAGAGGTCTCCTCCCGCCGTTGACATGTTGATGAAGGCCTGTACACCGAAGGTTGTCGGGAAAATGTACGAGAACACTTTCCAGAATCCCGGAATGGCGGTCGTCGGCCACGAGGTCCCGGTGAGGAAAAGACATATAGGTGACATGAACAGGAACAGCACGAATACCGATTCCCTCTTTGTGATGAGGGTGGAGAACGTCATGCTGAAATACACGCAGTCCGTCACGAAGAAAAGAAGGAGCGCCATTATGTTCCAGAACTGGCCCCTTTGAGGAAGACCGAATATGGCCGGAACGATGAGGGCTATGTATATGCCGATGGCCATGTACAGTCCCCAATATGCGAAACCTCTTCCTAGAACAACCCTTCCCATTCCGTGGCCCTGAAGGTGGTAGGGCAGGGAAGCGAAGCTCCTGTTCTGCTCCCTTTGTGTTCCGACGAGCAGGGACATTCCGTAGAACAGGGTCTGCTGTATTATGACAAGCAGAATGGCGGAAAGGAGGAATATCGAATAGGAGAACGCCTGGTTGTAGGGGTTGTTCTCTTCATAGGGGATGCCCTGCACGAGCTGGGCGGCCTCGATGTCGGTGAATCCTGCCGCCGCGTATCTTTCCACCTGTATCCGACCTATTTCATGGAGCATCACGTGGTTTGTCGACATGAGCACGTTCTTGTAGTAAAGGAAGCAAGACATGTCGCAGTAGACCGATATCGTGGAAGTCTCCATCCTCTGTATCTTCTCTCCGAAATCCCTCGGGAAAAGTACGATTCCGTTGACTTTCCTCTCCTTCATAAGCCTTTCGGCTTCATCCATGTTGATGCATTTGTAAGCGATCTCCACTTCCCTTGTCGCGTCCAGTTCGCGGATGTACCTCCGGCTTTCACTGCATGCGGCTTCGTCAACCACCGCTATCGGAGTGTCGTTGAGGATTCCGTTGAGGTATACGACATTGTAAAGAAGGGGATATAGAAGTCCCGCCACGAAGAAGATGAGCATCACTCCTCCGTCCGAGAATATCTGCTTGAGTTCATTGCATGCTATGTAGCAGAAATCCTTGAGCCAAGTCCTGGCGTATGTTTCTCTTTTTGCCATGATGCAATCTGTTTAGTTGGTGGGGAAGTTCTGGTTCACGTACGCTCCTTTGAGCCTCTTTATGACCGTCAGGGGGAGGAAGAGGAACAGAAGCAGATGGATCACTTCCGGATACCATCCGGCGAATCCGCCGGCGAAGTACACTTCCTGGGTGTAGAAATGGAAGTAATGCCTGAGCGGGAAAGCCGCGGCCAGTCCCTGGATATAGGGAGGCAACGCTTCCACGGGGAGGGTGAACCCGGTCAGCGAGAAGCCGAGAACGCTGTAAAGCGCTCCGACGCTGAGGGCCAGCCTCGGTATGGGAAGGCATCCGATTATGAAAATCGCCATGCTTTCGCTCGCCAGTACCAGAAGCACGATGGCGAGGAACATGTTCCATATGGACCCCGCTATAGGGAAGTGCATCCAATGGTAGAGGCAAATGATGAGAACCAGTCCGATCGCCGAGAACAGTACGGTATATACGATAAGTTTCCCCAAGAGGGCGTCAAGCATCGAACCGTCGGTTGTTTTCAGGAGGTGGCGGGAAGTGCCGTATTTGAGCTCGGCTCCCAGCGAATAGATGAACACGATTATGATGATGAGTTCAAGCATCGCAGGCAGCATCATGTTCGAGAGGTAGTAGCCGTAGTTCGTTGTGACGTTGCCTATCTGGTGGGTGTCGATCGAAATCGGCTGTATCCTTCCCATGATTGCGTTCTCGTTGACGCCTTTCGCCCTCAGGACCTGGCGTTGTACCGCACCGTTGGTGAGGTTGATCATCGTGAGGATGTTCTTGTATGCGAGAGCTCCTCCGACGAAGTACAGGCCGTTGAGGTAATAAGTGAAAACCGGCCTCCGGTTTGCGCTAACGTCGGCATACATGCCTTCGGGGATTACGCAAACCGAAGTCACCTTTCCGCTCATCATCGCTTCTCTCGCCTCCTCGAAGTTGTCGAACATGACCACTTTGCCGAGTTGGGTTGCATCCATCTGCTGGATGAAATTTCTCGAGAGGGAAGAATCGTCGTTGTCGACAATTCCCATCGGGAGGTCATGCGGCAGACCGTCCCTGAAGAAGGTGAGGAAGAAGACGGTACAGAAGGTGATGGCACCGATTGAGCCCAGAAGATATATCGGCCTCTGCCGGAATATCCTCAGTTCCCTACGGATTACCGCCTTTATGTTGTTCCAAGTCTTCATTTCGTGGATGGATTATTTTCTTTCTTTGAGGATGACTGTCATACCGGGATAAATGCCCTCGATATACTCTGAAGGGACGGCCCTCACTTCGAAGGTCTTCGCGTCGTACATTCCGGTTTCCTTGGTGGCCTTCCATGTCGCGTAGGATTCCCTGACGGCACGGTAGGTTACCGTGGCTTCGATGACCTTTCCGTCAAGGGCGGGGACTTCCACACTGATCTTGTCACCCTGCTTGAGACCGTGGAGATAATCTTCCCTGACGTTGAAGGTGAACCAGATGTCGGTGAGATCCGTCACGGTCATGATGGGGGAACCCTGTCCCACGAGTTCACCGACTTTGGGGAATGTCGCTGAGATCACGCCGTCCGAGGGAGCGGTGAGGTAGAGTTCTCCGAGGTATCCTTCAACCTCCTGGAGGGCTCCCATCGCCCTGTCCACGAGTCCTTCGGCGGCCTCCTTGTCTTCGATGCGGGCTCCGTTCACGGCCATGTCGTACTGGCTCTTGGCGGCCTTCGTCTGGGCGACGGATGCGTCGTATTTGGCTTTGGTCTCATCGTATTTCTGGGCGGAGATCACTTTCTGGTCATAAAGCCTCTGGACCCTGTCGAAGGATTTCTTCATGACGTCCTCCTGGACTATCGCCTGCTGCCACAGCTCGTATGCTCCGGTGATCTGCTCCTGTCTCGCACCGTTCTGCGCCTTGTTCTTCTGCGCCCTTGCGGAAGTGAGCGCTCCCTGGGCTTGGGCGAGTTTGGCCCTTACTTCAGGGGAGTCGATGAAAACTACCGTATCACCCTTGTGGACCATCTCCCCTTCACGGACGTACATCTGCTCGACTCTGCCGGGGACCTTTCCTGAGACTCTGTATTCACTGGCCTCGACTTCTCCCTGGATGACGAGGGGTTTGGGCTTGGATACGATATATCCTATTATAGCTATGGCTACGATGATAGCCAGCAGTGCGACTATACCTATAACGAGGTTGTAAGTCTTCTTTTCCTTTGCCATGATATTGCGTTATTTTTTTGTTCAGTTGATAATTGTCCTATTTCTGTAAGTTTTCCTGTACCTCGGCGGAGTATCCTCCCTCGGCCTTGCGCAGGTTGACCGCGTTCATCTGAAGTTCGATGCCGGCGTCGATGTATTCCGAGTGTGCCTGGAGCCATGCGGTCTGTGCGGCGAGGGCGGTGTTGGCCGTTATCACGCCTTCTTCGAAACC
>JAFUFP010000058.1 GCA_017469845.1 Bacteroidales bacterium
GGCCGACCGTATCCGGCCAGCCCACTCTACCCATTACAATATTATCAACTCATTTGATCACGGGAATCCGTCACCATGCCGCCCTGTAAGGAGCGAGAGGATCGATTTCAATTCTTGTCGTGTCGTCGAACACCATCACGTTCTTGTTCAAAGTCGTGAAAGCGGGCCATGGCAGCTCTTCCGTTGAAGGATCACCGGTGCGGACGAATGCCGCCCAGGCGTGGGCCATCATCTTCGACAGGGGCTCAGACTCTGGATGAAGGACGACCCTCATCTGAAGGGGGAGGTCAGCCGTATGCCATGCGCAGCGAAGGTCCGGAGAGACGACCGACTGGGAATCATATTCCACGAAGTACTGCCATACCGGAGCGAATCCGCTCTTTGCCGCACGGGCTGAGGCTAGCTGTCCGGCTCCGCTTCCCAGGAAACCGCTGGTGGAGACAATCTTTATGTAGGTGTGCCAAGGGGCGTCATTCTTGGGGTTGTTGGCACGGTAGACTTGAACCAACTTCTCGGCCTTGTCTGCTGACATTCCGTTCGCTGCAACCCTTTCCTCGATATTGTCCCAGGTGATTTCCTTGACCAGGGTCTCCAAAGGAGAGAAGACCCCCATCTCGTCGGCTGAAGCTCCGACCAGAACGGGGATGTCGCTAGAGAGTTCAGGGGCCCAATCTCCTCCCTCAACGAAAGGGATGACCTTGCCGTCAGCGACGGGAGAGAGCTGGATACCGTCTTTGGCATCCTCCACGGCCTTCGCATCCATCGTAAGGAGTTTCTTCCAGTCCTTTTTGTCGATTCCGAGTTTCTCCAGGAGCTTTTCAGTCTGAGCGGCCGCGGCTTCTTTTGAAAGGTTGCCTACCGCTGAGGCTCCGCTCTCGATGATGGCGGACCGGAAAAGCCCCTTCGCCGAAGGCATCGCCATAAGGTTGCAGACCTTGGATCCACCGCCTGATTCACCCATGATGGTAACCTTCGAAGGGTCTCCACCCAAAGCGGCGATATTGTTCCTCACCCACTGTAGAGCCTGAACAAGGTCCTGCATTCCGACGGAGCCTGAAGTCTCGTATGCGGGGTCGAGGGCACCAAGATACAGGTATCCGAAGATATTGAGTCTGTGGTTTACTCCGACTATGACCATGTCCTCTTCACGTGATAGACGGTCAGCACCGAGCACAAGTGACCCGGACCCCGTTGCGAAACCGCCCCCGTGGATATAGACAAGCACCGGACGGGCGGCTTTGTCAATTCCGGGGGTGAGGACATCGAGGACGAGGCAGTTCTCGGATTCATACTCATCTTCGCATCCGAAAAGTTCCGGATGTCCTCCGTTGAAAAACCTTCCGAGCCCGGTAGGATCGGCCGATATGCTCTGTGAGTTCTGCATAGCTATGGGGCCGTTGACGGTGCAGTCACGGGTCCCCTCCCAAGGCTGAACCGGAGTCGGGGGCATCCAGCGGTTGGCGCCATCGCAAGGACCGCCGTAAGGGATTCCGCGGAAGATGGCGATTCCGTCCCTGTTTTCCCCGGAAATCTTTCCCGAGGAAATTACCGCGACCGGATGTTCGTCAGTGACTGTTCCGAAAACGGGTGAACCGTATTGGGGTGAGGAGGCGTTTCCGCATGAGGAAAGCGCCATAATACCGGCAAAAAGAAGAGCCGCATGGAATGCTGCGATTTTCATTGTATCCAGTAAGTTTTTGTTGTTGTCGTGTCTTCTGTCCGTGTTGATCACTTCCGCAAAAGTTCTACGCAAAGATAAGCACGATTCGTCCATACCCTGTTGTCGGAAGTTGCAAAAGTTTTGCAGCATCTTCACTTCACCCATAAAATAGTGAAAGTGAGGAATCTCACTGAAAAAGATTCCTCACTTCAACACTGTCCGGATCGGCAGAAAACCGGACCGGCAACCGGTTTCCTGTCTATTTTCCTATTTATTCCTCTTGTAGATATTGAACCTCCAGGTGACGCCTATGTCGAAGTTGTCGAGAGAGTCGTGATTGTCCCGGAAGTACGCCGCATGAAGACGCAGCTTGTCGTCCCCCAAGGGGAAGAACTCGACACCCGCTCCACCGTAGAAATAATCATTTCCCGCGGGAAGCACAAGGTCATAGGAGACTCCGTCCTTGTCGACATTCTTCTCATCGTTCATTTCGTAACCTATCTTCGTGCAGAGATTCCACTTGCCGATACTCCATATGGCCTTTCCGATGAGGGTCCAGTCGGAGAAGAGGAAGCGGGGCTGACCGAAAGCGGCCCTGTTGATGAAGTCCACGTCCACGACAAGGTCGCCCAGAAGGAACTTGTTTCCAAGGGCTATCCAGTTCATCTTCCGGTGTAGTTCATCCTCGACGTAGTTGTAGCTCCAGGTCGTCTTCCAGATCTTTCCGATGTGACCTCCCCAATAAAGGTTATATGAATAGGCGTTCTGCGTCACCGGTGAAATCGGCGAAGGGCAGAACTCCACGGAGATGTTCTGGGTCGGAGTGGGAGAGAACGTGGCTGAGGCGCCGAAAGCGTAATACTGGTACAGTCCGCGGCTGAACGCACCGTAGTAGTATACGTCGATAGGGGCTGAATCTATCTCATATCCTCCCACAAGGATAGGCTGTTTTCCTCCGGTGAATGACCACTTCGGGGTGGCCTGCCACTTGAGCCACAGGAAATCCGTAGCGTTGAAAGGGTTCTTGTCGTCGATCTTCTTGTTCATCCTCTGCCTCACCCTGAAGGTGAGACCGTCGGCGATCTGACCCTTTATGTGAATGTTGAAATAGTCTCCCTGAAAATGCGATCCGTACTCCCCTTCACGGATTTCCTCATGGAAAGTGAAGCGGACATCGGCCGACACTTCATCGACATGGATGCTCTGGGCCCGGCACAAAACGGGCAGCATCAGACAGAATAACAAAATGAAACGTCTCATGCCGCAAATATAACAAAATATCATGCAAAATTAACTTTTGCATGATATTTTATAAGCAAAACAAATGTCTACACGACATTTGATATTGTAGAGGACCGGCTAGGCGTTTTCCGGAATATCGATCCATTTTCCGGAAGAACTGCTTTCGATGGCCGCGAACACGGCCCTCATCGCGGGAATCACCTTCTCAGCCCCCATAACTCCCGAAACCCGGGAATAAAGGGCGTCGAGGAAAGCGTCGGCAACTCCGGAGAAAGTCTGGTTGTCGTTGGTCTGGATGGCTTCGGTATCGATGTCAACCACCGTTCCTTCCCGGCGGATCAGCTGCAGAGGCGACGAAGGGGAATCATAGATCCTCACCATCCCTTCGCTTCCGTAAACGACGGTGGAGTTATCCTCCCTTCCGTAATATGTCCAGCTGGCGGTCATCGTTCCGACGGCACCGTTCCCCATGCGGTAGATGCACAGCGCATTGTCGTCAACCCCGATCGGAAGTCCGTCAGGACCTTTCTTGTCGAGAGTCGAAAGCTTTGCGCTTACACCTACGACATTGCAATCAAGAAGATACTGGATGAGGTCCGTCTTGTGGATTCCCAAATCAGCCATAACGCCCATCGCGGCGACATCCTTTCTGAAGAACCAGGTGTCGAGGCCAGGCCGTATGCTCCAGTTCTCGGGGCCAGAATGTCCGAAAGTGGTCCTGAAAGAGATCACCTTCCCGATAGCTCCCCCGTCGATGAGTTCCTTCGCCTTCACGTGAGCCGGAGCCAGCCTCTGGTTCTGGGCGATGAGAAGAAGGCGTCCCGATTCCTCGGCGGCTTTCATCATGTCTTCGCATTCGGAGATCGTGGTCGCCATTGGCTTTTCGCAAAGAACATCCTTACCGGCTTTGAGCGCTGCAATCGTAACCGGAGCGTGGGCGCTGTTGGCCAGGCTCACAACGACCGCGTCGACCGAAGGATCGGCGAGCATCTCCTCGACGGAAGAGTAAACCTTACCGCCGTATTTGGCGGACATCTGTTCGGCGCGTGAAGCGGTCGGGTTGAAGTACCCGGCGATATCAGCCCTCTGAGAGGCGGCGAATTCCGGAATGTGACGGATCTGCGCTATCTTTCCGCAGCCAATGAATCCTATCCTTTTGTTCATAACCATTCGATTTGGTCGTTTTACTTGAGGAGTCCTGCTTTACGGAGATATTCGGCGCTCCTTGCAGGTCCCTCGAAAGCGTCGGCGGCTCCCGCGACCGGTTCATCCTGCTCCACGCAGAGCCACTTCACGCCGTTCTCCCTCGCGGCTTCGATGATGGCGGGGATGTCCATGACGCCGTCTCCAAGGGGACGGAACTCGAACTTGCCGCCTCCGGAAGAGGAGTTCCCTTCGCCTTCGATTCCGATGAGGGCGTAGGGATCGGAGGAGAGCTTACCCTCGAGATAATAGTCCTTCATATGGAGAACTGGAATCCTTCCGGAATATTTCCTCACAAGGTCATCCGCCTTGAATCCGGAATAATCCGACCAGCACACGTCGAGTTCAACCTGGACGTCCGAAGCGGGAGTGGAGGAGAAGATGTAGTCGTGACCTATCGTTCCGTCGGGAAGGGAGACGAACTCGAAATCGTGGTTATGGTAGAGAAGCTGGATTCCCTCCTTCTTCACCTTCGCTCCGACCTCGCCGATCGCGGCGACGGTCTCCTTGAACTTCTCCGGATCAACTCCCGGACGTGAAGGATTGTCCATATAAGGGAAGGCGATGTACTCGACTCCCAAAGTCTTGTTGTCGGAAATGACCTTGTCAAGGTCGCCCATCATCTGGACGAAGGGGACGTGGTTCGAGAAGATCTTGAGGCCAAGATCGTCGCAGATTTTCCTGACCTGGGCGGGAGTCTTGCCGTAGTACTCGCTGTAGAATTCGACACCCTCGTAACCGAGGTCCCTGACCTTTTTCAGCGTTCCCTCGAAATCCTTCTCAAGATCCCTTCTGACGCTGTACAGTTGGAATCCGATACCGAAGTCGGAAGAAGACTTGTCGGAGCAGGAAGAAAGTCCCAATAGGGATGCCGCCATAGCCATCATAATGATAAACTTTTTCATTTTCAATCGGTTATATGAATTTTAGCACTTTTTTCCGAAACTAAAAGAACTTGGCGATATCATCAAGGGAACGGTGGGTGGGGACCGAAGGATCCTCAGCCCTGTATCCGAGTGAAATCACCGCCATCACTGCCTCGTTCTCCGGGATGGAGAAAAGTCCACGGAGGGCATCGGCATCACGCATGCCCATGATGAGGGTATCGAAGCCCATGTCCCTTGCCTTCAGGACAAGGTAGGCGTTGGAGAGGCCGTTGTCGTACGCTCCCCAGAAATCCCCCGCCTCGTTGGCCTGCTGCCCTCTGAAGAATCCTGACTTCCCTTTTTCGAAAGTGGACACGATGAGAACGGGTGCGTTCGCTATCTTGTCCTTGTTTGACCCGACCATATCCTGGACGGCCGCAACTTTCTCGGGAGTCATCGCGACATAGTATTTGGTCGGCTGCTGGTTTGCCCAGGAAGGGGCGTTCTGGCAGGCGGAAAGAAGTTCCCGCACCTGCGCTTCTGATATTGTCTTTCCCGCCTCGTATGCCCTTACGCTCCTTCTCGAAGCGAAAAGTTCGTCAAGTGAAGCTGAAGACGATGAAGGATTGCCTGAGCAACCGAAGAGCAGCAGCACAGAAAGAGCCGCTGCGACAATAGAAGAAATCTTTTTCATGGGGATACGTTGATTTGTTCTCCCAAATATAGCCAAACGGATTGATTCCGCAAGCGACTGATTCCACCCTTCGCAAGGGTATGTACCTTCATTGGCACCACTACGTGAAAAAGGCCACCCCTTTCGGGATGGCCCACACCAAACCAATAACTACTGAATCACCTTCTTGGAAAGCCTGTCATCGGCACCGCATTTGCCGAGATGAACTCGACAAGATCCTTATCATGGCCTTCGAGGCATTCTGATTTTACGTCGAATACCATCGTGTTCCTTGAATCCTGTGAGAAGGGTTTCCATTCGGGAAGTCCTTTGCTTGAAGGGACACCTGTCCTCGCGAAGGAAATCCTCGCGTCGCACATGTCGTGGCCGAGCTGCTGTCCTTCGGGAGTTCCGCCCGTGAAACCGTACTGCCTTGCCACATTGTCGAAGAAGAAGGCTATCTCCATATTGTGGGGGCAGCGGAAGATGCCGTCCTGGGCGGGAGACATGTACTTGAACTGGTACAGGTAGACGGGAGCTCCGCCCTGGGCGGATTTCACGAGAGCCTGACGGATAGCTCCGGGACGGCTTCTGGTATCGATCTCCACCATATCCCTGGGCTCCATCTCGGGATAAGTCTTTCGGAAGAGCGAAACGAACTCGCTACCCTTTCCGTTGTACATCGAGTCAAGCGCTTTTATAGCCTGCTCCTCTGTCATTCCGGTATTGTCGGGAGAAGTCGAGAATTCGTTGAAGTTGCTTCCTACCATAAGAGGGATGTCCTTGGAAGCGCCGTGATTGAGAGCCTCCTCGATCTGCATGGGGATGACTTCACCGTCAACGGTGGGAGAAAGCCTGAAAGCGCCGCCCGCGCCCACTATTTCCGTGAGTTTGGAATAAGGGAGCTTCACGAAGTCGTCAATCTTGAGGCCGGACGCTTCAACTATGGCTTTTCCGGTCGCACGGCTCTGCTCGGAGGTCTGGCCCGAAAGGGACGATCCGCTCTGGATGCAGGCCTTGTGGAAAAGACCCTTCGCTGAAGGCATGACAAGGAGGTTGCTAACCTTACCGCCGCCACCGGATTGGCCCATTATCGTCACGTTGCCCGGATCACCTCCGAAGGCCTCGATATTGTTGTGGACCCACTTGAGAGCGGCAACGAGGTCCAGCATTCCGACATTGCCGGAATACTTGTACTTCTCACCGTACGCCGACAGGTCAAGGAATCCGAGGATATTGAGACGATGGTTGACCGTGACGAAAACCACGTCTCCCCTCTTGGAGATGTTCCTTCCGTCATAGGCGGGAAGCTGCTGGCCAGAGCCTGCGGAATATCCGCCGCCATGAATCCAGAAAAGAACAGGACGTTTCTTCCCGTCATTGATTCCGGGAGTCCAGATGTTGAGATGGAGGCAGTCCTCGGAGAAATATCCGTCCGTCCACTGGTAAGCGAACTCGTCAATGTCGCTGGAAATCTCATGACTTGCCTGCATAGCGGTCGAGCCGAAAGCCCTGGTGGGCTTTACACCTTCCCAGGAAGGGGGATCCGTCGGGGGACAGAACCTCTCGGCCACAGCGTACTTGATGCCCTTGTAGATATAAGTTCCGTCCTCGATATAACCGGCGACGGTTCCCTGCTGAGTCTTCACTTCGGCGATGCCTTTTCCGAACTGGGGAACTTCCACATAGTCGGAAGACACGCTCTCATTCGATGCGCAAGAGGCCAAAACCGCCGCCGCGATTAAGAATAACTTTTTCATTGTCTATTTGTTATAACTGTAAACTCTCGTACAATAAATTGAAGGGGATTTGACGCGGTCAGTGACTATCTTCTGGTGGGCTTCACTTGAGGCGACATTGCGTCTTGGCATGACCTCACCTTCGGAAGGAACGTAGCCATCCTGATACTCGACTCTTCCACGAAGATACAGATCCTGTCCGTGTGAGGTCTGGTCTCCGTTGAGCCTGACCTCGCTCACCCATTTTCCGTCAGAAAAGTATCCTTCCTCGACGAACTCATAGCGGGTAACTTTACCGGAATCTTTGAGAATGATATTGACTATAGCCCCGACTCCTGACACCACGAAATCCTCATCACCGGTCTTGATGACAAGCCCGTAACTGGACTTCTCCTCTTTCACGTATTTCACCTCGACGGTGTAATTCCCTATTTCGAATGAAGTTCCCTCTTCGTTTCCCTCGCGAAGGAAGCCCTTCATGAGGCCTGTACCCTGATACTGTGAGATCAGGGGCAACAACTCGGAAAGGGTGGAATACACTCCCCTGTATTCCTTGATCAAATACGCATCCTCTATCGCGAAAGCGGAGAATCCGATGGCGTTGTTTGTCGCAAGAGCATAATAAGCCGGTGCGGCGTTCCTACCCGTTTCGGGTATGAACAGCGGGTTGTCCACCCGTGTATAGGAGTCGCTCACATTCTTGAACGCCGGGACATAGATATCCGGCGACAGGAAGTCAATGCTGGGGCAGAAAAGGTGATACATGTCGATGGCCTGCCAGATGGGAGCGCCCGAAGGGAAAAGAGGAGACATGCTGCCGAAGGGGTTGCCGCCGGCTGGAGGAGCCTGCTGCTGACCCTGTGCCTGACCTCCCTGAGTTGTAGGCACACCGGCCTGCGCATTGAAGGAGAATCCGCCTGAAGGCATGGCGACGGTATTCACGTACATCGGGATGTCGTACTCGGCCTTTCCGGCTGAAGCGACCTTCTCTATATAGGATGCGTAAGCCCACTGCATGAAGAATGCCTCGGCGTAGGCGTTGTCTCCGAACACTTCCTTCCATGAGCCCTTGGACTTTCTTCCGTTTTCAGCCCACCTGAGCATCATCGGATTGTCCGAAGCGACCTTGCCGCTCTGAAGAAGGGAAACGAGTTCCGCGGGAACATTTCCCGAATAAGCCTTCTGGGCAGGTTTTGAATTGTCGATGCTCTGCTGCCAAAGGCCGGTTTCGTTCTCAACCTGCATGAAAAGGACCATGTTGTTCCTGTCCCTGCCCTTGATGTACTTCATAAGGGCTGAGAAGGCTTTCGCATCGGCTTTCATGGCATCTTCACAGAACGCCGAGATGTAATCCGTATTCTGTCCCTTTTCGTCCTGGGCCCTGAAATATTTCTTCGTGTCACGCTTCATCCATCCTGGAATGTAGCTGGAAACTCCGTTCTTCCAGGTTCCGAACCAGGCTATAACAACCGGCAGATCATTCTCTTCGGAAAGGGTGATTATCCTGTCGATGGAAGAAAAGTCATACTTTCCTTGTTCGGGTTCGATGAGATCCCACTCGGCAGTAACGATAAGGGAGTTGAGCCCCATGGCCTTTGACGAAGCCATAGCTCTACGGAGGTAATCCTCACCCGCCGCCGTCGAGTTATGGAGTTCGCCCGAAAGGAGCAGAACCGGTTCACCTTTGTAATACAACCTGGAAACTCCGTTCAAAGTTCCCAAGTAAGGCTTCTGGCCCCACGCCGGCACGTATGCCAGCGCGGAAAAAGCCAGAAGAGCACAAATCAACAATATCGTTTTTTTCATCACCAACCTTCGTTCTGTTTGATGTTGGGATTCACCTGGATTTCATTGGCGGGAATGGGAAGATATTTGTGCTTCGCCTTGAAACCGTACACAGTATTGACGAATGCCGCGGGATCAACTTTCTCTTCTCCGGTGGATGCGTCATAGGAATATGCGGGAACATAATGACCCTGTTCTCCCATCACCTTCTCGGCATCACCCCATCTGACGAGGTCGAGATACCTCAGGTTCTCACCCCAGAGTTCAAGCCTCTTCTCGGTCTTGATGTCATCGAAGGTGACATTTGACTTGGGTTCCAGACGGGCACGCGAGCGTACCTGGTTCACGTATTTGTCGGCGAGTGCCTGATTGCCGCTGAGGAGATTGGCTTCCGCCGCACAGAGAAGGACTTCTGCATACCTCATGATGCGGAAGTTTCTCCAGTTGAAGATTTGGAATCCGGGAAGATCCTGATAGAGTTCATCCTTGGTAAGGGTGTATTTCCAATTGAAATATCCCTCATGTCCCGGAATCCATACGGTTTTGAGTTCAAGGCCTTCCTCGGCAAGGGTCTTCCTTGTCTTGATCGTGGAGACGAGACGGTATCCGTCTTCACCTTCTTCCGCGACAAATGCGTCATACAATGACTTGGAAGGGTTGATGAAGTTCCATCCGAAAGCGATGTTGGGATTTGAAGAATTGAAGTAAGCGTCCCTTATGGACATTGAGCACCAAAGGGTAGTAGCCTGGTTCACGGAAGGGTCGTTCCTCCACTGTCCTTCGAGGAGGGACTCGCAGCAGTTGTTGGCTTTCGCCCTGAGGAGGTTCTCGTATTCACCGGGTTCGTCGACACCGTAGAGGCCGTAAAGCCCCGAGTCAATGACCTTCTGGAAAGCAGCCGCCGCCTCAGAATATTTCTTCTGCCAAAGGTAAGCCTTACCCAGAAGGGCGTAAGCGAACTCTTTGGTGATGCGGATACCGGTGTTCTTGTCGAACATGTTCTTTTTCGAAGGGAGGAATCCCGATGATATGGCTTCATTGAGATCGGTCTCGATCGACTGCCAGAAAGCTTCGGGAGTGGAATTGCTCACCCTGTACTCTTCTGGTTTGAGGACATGGTCCACCATAGGGGCCGTTCCCCACATTGAGACGAGGTAGAAATTCGCCAGAGCTCTCATTACCCTTGCCTCAAAGATGGCACGTTTCATTTCGTCGGTATTTCCTTCGACATGCTCGGTGATGAGGCTTGCCTTGTAGATGAGTTCATAGAAGTTCACATAAGTGTTCTTCAGCCATTCGTGGGAAGCGTCGAAAGTGTATTCGTTGAATTTCTCCATATTGGAGTTGTCTCCCCTCGTCATGCCTCCTGTCCAGGAATCATCATCAAGGGATGTGAGGCAGTAGAAGAAATTCATATGGATGTTCTTCATCTGGTTGTACATGGCCGCAAGGGCGCTCTGCACTTCTTCGTCCGTCTTGTAGTAATCCTCAAGAGTGGACACGTTCCCGTGCTCCGGAATATCGAGCTGCTTGGAGCAGGAGGAAAACGAGAGCAGGAGGGCTGCCGCGAGGGCAGTTATCGTCATTATCTTTTTCATATTGCTTTCAAATTGAGTCTGACCATAAAAATTCTGTAACGGGAACTAGAAATCGATGTTCACACCGAAGACAGCTTTCTTTGATGTAGGATAACCGCCAAGGTCGACACCGATACCGGTGGTGGAGTTCGCGGAAGCTTCAGGATCGAATCCGATGTACTTGGTGAACGTGAAGAAATCCTCCAGGGAAACGTACACCCTTGCCGTCTTGAGGCCGATCTTCGAAAGAAGGTTCGAAGGAAGGGTATAACCGAGTTGGATCTGTTTGATCTTCAGATAAGATCCGTCGTAAACCATCGCGTCGGACATACAGTACTTCTCGTATTCGTTGGAGTTGGCCCTGGGAACTGAAGCGTTGCGATTGGACTCAGTCCATCTTCCGTCCCACCATGCGGCGGTAAGGCGGTTGGCCTTGGGGAAGTTGATCTTGTTGACACCGAGGAAGATGTCGTTGCCGTATGCTCCCTGTGCGAAGAGAGTGAAGTCAAGGCCCTTGTAGGAAGCCGTGAAAGTGAGACCATAGTTGAGGGTAGGGATACCGTCACCGATATAGGTCTTGTCATTCTCACCGATGAGTCCGTCATTGTCAAGGTCCTCAAAGAGAGGATCTCCGCTCGCGGAATCAACACCGCTGAACTTGTAACCCCTGAAATAGTACACGGGATAACCTTCCTCGAAGTATGTGAGAGGATATGCGCCGTTATTGAGGTCAAGACCGATAACCCTGGAGAGTGACTCGTCAAGATAGGTGACCTTGTTCTTCAGAGTGGAAACATTGCCCTTGATGCTGTATCCGAAATCCTTGCCGATCTTGTCCTTCCATGAAAGTTCGAACTCGAAACCGCGGTTGGAGACGTTACCCGCATTGACCGGAGAAATTGTTCCGCCGATGGAGAGTGAAGGGGTCGTGTTCCATATGAGAAGGTCTTTGGTCTTCTTGTCGAACCAGTCCACGCTGAAAGTGAGACGGTCATTGAGGAAGCGGGCGTCGATACCGAGGTCGAGCTGCTCGGAAGTCTCCCATTTCATCTTGTCGTTACCCATGCTTGAAGGGAAACGGGCGGGTGTCCAGACATTGCCTTCAACGAGGGGATAGAATCCCGATGTGGTGATGGTTGTTGAGTACGCATAGTTTCCGAGGGCGGAAAGGCTACCGTTCTGTCCCCAAGAAGCTCTGAGTTTGAGATCGTTGACTACATTCTTGATGGGCTCGAAGAAGCTTTCCTTCGAGACAGTCCATCCTGCGGATACAGCGGGGAAATAACCCCAGCGGTTGCTCTTCGAAAGGTAGGAAAGGTCAGCGGCATCAGCACGTAGTGAAGCCTGGATCATATACTTTCCGTCATAGTCGTAGCCCAAACGGCCGAACCATGAATACTGCGCAGTAGTAAGTTCCTCACCATCGACGGTCTGGGTGGCGGAAGCGGCCTTGTAGTGGAAATAGTAGAACGTGGGATCGTTCTTCATGAGAGCATCCTCACCGTTTGCCGCGAGGGAGCCCTGGATGTAGTTCGTGGTCCTGGAAAGGAATGACATACCGGCCATGGCGCTTACGTTGTGAAGGACGAAAGAGCGGTTGAAGTTCGCGAAGTTCTCCCACTGGTAGTACTGCTCACCTCTTATATTGGAGTTGTAGGCGAGATACTGTGTGGATTGGCTTGAGTTTCCGAAATAAGGGAGAGAAACCGAAGGGGAATCATTGTGCGAGAACTGGTATCCCAGACGCGACGTAAAGACCAGTCCCTCCATTATATTGACATTGGCATATGCAGAACCCGAAAGGCGAAAGCCTTTGCTTGTTGAGACATTATTGTCCCTGAGGACGAACGGGTTAACGACTCCCGAAGGGTTGAAAGGAGAGGAAGCCCAGTAATTTCCGTCATCGTCATGAAGAAGCGGGAATCCGTTGGCCTCGGCGTCGAGCATGAACTTGGGAAGTTCCGAGTACTTGTACGACACAGGCGTGAGAGGGTCCATCTGCAGGATACCTCCTACCAATGAAGAAGCGAAACTGTTGGCGGCGACCGCCTCCCTTTTGAACCTGTCTATCTGGTTCGTCGTTCCGATGGTGAGCCAAGGCTTGATCTTCTGCTCGGCATTGATGGAAGCGGAAAGACGGTTGAAATAATCCTTGCGTCCCTTGATGATACCGTCATTGTCCAGGTAAGTGAGGGAGACATAGTAATTGCCGTTTTCGTTTCCGTTCGAGAAGGAGACGCTGTGCTTGTTGATCATACCGTTTCCGTATACCTCCTTGGACCAGTCGGTATCCGTCTTTCCGTCCCAGTTCTCATTGACGAAATTCTGCTGAAGGAGATTTCCTTCCACCATATACTGGGCATATTGTTTGGCGTTCAGAACCTCGGGAATCTTACCGACCTGCTGGACAGTGTACTGGAAACTGTAGGAAATCCTACCGTCACCGCTCTTTCCTTTCTTGGTCGTGATAAGGACGACACCGTTTCCGGCCTCAGCTCCGTAGATGGCTGCTGAAGCGGCATCCTTGAGGACCTCCATCGACTCGATGTCGTTGGGGTCGATTCCGGCGATGCTCCTCATCCTGACTCCGTCCACTACATAAAGAGGATCGGAAGTGGTGTTTGAGGAATATCCCCTGACCCTGACGGTCGGCGAAGCACCGGGAGAAGCCGACGCGGAAATCAGCTGCACACCGGCGGTCTTTCCCTGAAGTGCGTCCTCGACATTGGTAATGGTCCTGTTTTCCATGTCTTCCGCGCGTACTGAAGATATGGCGCCTGTGACCTGACTCTTTTTCTGTACACCGTATCCGACTACAACGACTTCGTCAAGAAGTTCACGGTCCTCTTCCATCACGATATTCATTGAAGTTGATGCCGCCATCTCGACCGTCTTGTAGCTTACGGAAGAGAAAACGAGAACTGTTCCCTGGGGAACTGAGATTGAGAACGAACCGTCGACGTCCGTGATGACACCGTTGGTCGTTCCTTCCTGTACTACGCCTACTCCGATCATAGGCTCACCGGCAGCATCCGTAACCTTACCGTTTGCCCTGATGTTCTGGGAATACGCTGCGATTCCCATCATCACCAGGAGAAGGCAGGACACTACGGAAGTGCGAAAGAATTGGATTGCTTTCATGTGTTATTTGATGATTGGTTGTGTTCTTTTGTCGCCGGGAAGGTTGTCCGGCGGCTCTGATGCAAAGGAGATAAAGTTTGGTCAGAATCATTTATTCATTCATTTATAAAGTTTTGCGCCATCGTGAAAGTTTTGCAAAACTTTCAAAAGCATTGCATTTTCTTCAATAAGGGCAAAAGTACCGGAGAGAACGACCGCATCATGTGACTATTGCGGCTTTTTTGTTATTTTTGCTCTGAGAACGTTAATAACGTCACACCGATGAGAATTAATACCCGATTATTGTCGTACACCTTTTCCGCAGCCATGGCAGTTCTGCTCCCGGGCTTATCGCTCAAGGGACAGGATCTGGACAGTTTCATGTTCCAGAACTCACCAAGGACCTCTTCCATCAGCAACGTCCGAGTCCTCAACATGACAAAAGACGGGGAAGGATACATCTGGTTCGGCACAAACCATGGTCTTTTCCGTTACAACGGAACCGTCTACAAAACCTATTATTCCGGATTATCCGACGACGAACCGACGCTGTCAAGTGACATGATACTTTCTCTTCTTCCGGACTCGGGAGGGAGGATGTGGGTAGGCACGGACGGAGGAATCAATCTCATCGAAAAAGGTGTCGTCACAATGGAAGCGCCTCCGGGAGTCAATCCCATATACAGCATGGTCAATCTGGATTCCGGTTCCATACTGTATTCCACGAACGAAGGTCTTTACGTCTTTGACAAAGAATCTTCACTTGCAAAGCCCGTACTTCAGGATGAGAACCCGGACAACATGTTGGGCAACATAACGACGATGGAATCCACCGGAGAGAACATCTGGCTCAATCCTCTGATCCCAAAATCTTCACTGATGGTTCTGGACAAAGATCTCAACTCCGCAGCATCAATAAGCCTTGACGGAAACAGTCTTCGGGGATTGGCCCCATACGGAGGCAACATGTTTGTCGCGACCTTGAACGGATTGAAGTGTTACACATCCGACGGAAAAGAAATCCCCCTTCCCGATAAGCTGCAGCCCTTCTCCAGTCGGCCCATATGCGGCATCTGTTCAGACAAGGAAGCCGGAACCCTCACTTTCGGCATCACGGATGAAGGCATCTACTCTTTCAAGGGGAATTCCGTCAAACGGATATTCTCCGATGAAAAGCTTTCCGGCCTCCCTTACTGCCAAATTCTGAGCGGAGGGACCTCTTTATGGATCAACAAATTCACCCTGGCGGAATGCTCCGCATACCATGAGGACAATGACAAAACCATCGAATTGAGGAATCTCAGGATAGGAGAAAGCATCATCAACGTTTTCCCCAGTCAGATACGGGATAAAGTCATAGCCGTTTCGTCTTTCGATGTATACCTGGTGGACATTCTTACCAAAGAAGTTTCGGCAATCACCCCCGCAGCCTTTCCGGAGAATAGGGGCATACTCACTTCCTACATGAACTCTTCGGGAGAGTTGTTCATATACGACAATCTGTTCATACTGCACAAGTTCTCCAAATCCGAAGGCTGGAACTATGCGGAAGACTATTCCGTCGAATGCGGAACTTTTACGGCTTCCCTTTGGGAAGACTACAGCGGAAATGTCTGTTTCATCGGAGACAATACGCTCTTTTCGGTCAATTCATCCGGAAAACTCACAAGGACAGTTTTGCAAACCCCGGTAAGCGGCCTCGCCCATAAAGGGAAAGACGGAAGGATTTATCTGGTCGGCAACGAAGGGGTCTTCTTCGTTGATTTCGGGATGAATTTCAAGAAACTGCCCATAGAAGAACCGTATATGAGTTGCTCATACCTTGACGAGATGGGCAGACTTTACATCGGAACCGCCCGCAGCGGACTTCTTCGCTATGACACCGAGACAGGCGAAATGAAGAATTTGAGCGAAAGGCTCGGCCCGCAAGGAGAAACCATCCGTTCAATCAATTCAGACGGACGGGGGACAATCTGGGTTTCGTCCAGGAACGGAATATTCCGGCTTGATCCCGACGATGGCCGCGCTACAGTATATAACTATTCCTCAAGTCAATCAATGGTTTTCAGCCCCAGGTGTTCCGCTCTTCTGGAAGACGATATAAAAGGTAACAAAGTCGTTTTCGGATGCGGACAGGCATTGGCGGTCGTGGATCCATTCATCGGTGAAGCACGCAAAAGCCACACCCTTTCCATTGACGCCGTCTTCGCCAACAACCGTCAGATAAGGGAAGATGACTCCCCCATCGTCCTCAACAGCAACGAGAACCAGATCCTCATCTACTACTCGGGGATGGATTTCGGGAACTCTCCTACCCTGAGTTATTCATACATGCTGGAAGGGTACGACAAGGATTGGGTCTTCGCCGGACAGAACCTCACGGCGAACTATTCCCGTCTGCCTTCGGGAAAGTTCACATTCAGGCTAAAAGCCCAGACCAATGACGGGGAATGGACAGGAGACGACATTGAACTCAATTTCCGTATCAAGCCTTCGAAATGGCTTTCATTCCCGGCGATAGCCCTTTACACGCTCATACTGCTGGGACTGGCATTGTACCTTGTCAGACTTTATTCCATGGCCGCCAAAGCCAGGAAAGAGGCTCTTCAGGCCAGCATCGACAAGACAATCGCAGAAAAACGCGGGCAGGACAGGATGGACACATTCACGAACATCTCCCATGAACTGATCAATCCCCTCTCCCTTATCTACGGCCCCGCCATAGACCTTCAGAAAGAGGAGAATCTCTCCCCCGAAGGCAAGGGACTTCTCTCGCTCATCGTGAAGAACTCCTCAAGGATGATGCGGATGACCGAACAGATGATGTCATTCAGCAGAATGGAAGATTCCCCGGAGAAGCTGCACATCTCCAAAACCGACATCGGCAAAACAGTACGGACGATATCGGAGAATTTCTCCTACATGACCGGGAAGAAGAACCTTTCGCTTACCCTTGAGATAGACGACTCTCTCACAGGATACTGCGATATGGAAAAGGTAGCCAAAGTCTACACCAACCTCCTTTCGAACGCCATCAAGTACACTCCCAGAGGTGGTGAAATCACCGTTTCCCTCGCCTCATCCGATAATCAGAACGAACAGAGAACCGCCGTCCTTTCCGTCAGGGACAACGGGCTTGGAATACCGGACGAGATGAAGCGGAAGATATTCGAGCGTTTCGAAAGGGTGAAGGCAAACATCGGGGACGGAACGATAGAAGGCCACGGTGTCGGACTCAATTACGCCATGCAGCTATCCCTCATCCACAAAGGGTCACTCACGGTCGGCGACAATCCTCCCAAGGGTTCGGTCTTCACTTTCACCTTCCCCATAGGGATAGAAGCTTATGATGAAAAGGACATCATAAGTTCCGACAGCAGTGAGGATGAGAACACCGTCATTCCCGAGGGAGCACCGACCAACACTGAAGAGGGGAAGCGTTCAGGGACAACCATCCTTCTGGTGGACGACGATCCGGACATCCTTTCATACCTGAAGGAAGTTTTCCGCGAATACAAGACACGCACAGCCGGAAACGGGACCGAAGCCCTTCCCGTGATCAGGGACAACAAGGTCGACATTGTCGTCAGCGACGTGATGATGCCGGAAATGGACGGCTTCACCCTCTGCCACGAAATCAAGGAAGACCCAGACACCTGCCACATCCCCGTCATTCTCCTGACGGCCAAGGGCGACTCTAAAGCCCACGTCAAGGCCAACGAAGCCGGAGCTGACGCCTTCCTCCAGAAACCCATAGTGTCGGATCTTCTCAGGAGCAAGGTTGAAAGCATCCTGGAAAACAGGGCCCGGCTCCAGAAGAGTCTCCTCGACCTTACCGCCGGAAAGGACACCTCCTCGAAAGAAAAGGGGCTCAGCACCAGGGACAAGGACTTCCTCGAGAAGACCCGCCGCATAACCGAAGAGAACCTCTCCAACGAAGAGTTCAACGCCACGGCCCTCGCCGAATGCCTCGGCATCAGCTACACCAAGTTCTACTACAAGATGAAGGGACTCCTCGGAATAACGCCGCAGGACTTCCTTCTGAACTACAGGATGAACAGGGCCATGGAACTCCTCAAGGACCCTTCCAACAACGTGAGCGACGTATGCTACAAGGTGGGATTCAGTTCCCTTTCGGGATTCTCCCGTTCGTTCAAGAACAAGTTCGGAGTTTCTCCGAAGAACATAATCGACCGATAGCGGAATTCCTTCGGAGCGCCATTTTCACCTTGAGAGAATGAAGATTCCGGGCCCCGCCCAACAGAAAGTGGGATGAGGCCCGGAAATCAGTCAAGTGGCGGTATCTATCAGTTTTCCTTCCCCCGGGAAAGAATCCCGAGGAAGAGAAGTCAAAAATCTAGAAGTTCTTCCTCAGGAGTGTCCACTCGGGGAAGTTTCCGCTTTCCTTGGTTCCCATGAAATAGGGAGCGTAGGTGTAATCGGATTTCAGCATCCAGTCCATCCATGCGGTATAGATGGGAGCGTACCAATCCGGTTTCTCATAGGGTCCGGGATGGCCTGAAGGGCAGTTGCCGAACACTACCGGGACGTGGCTTATGTAATCGTAGTCCGACGCTCCGTTGGGATATGCGATATCCTCCTCCCCGCCGCAGAAATACGCTACAGGGACATTGATCTTCTCAAGGTCCTTCTTTGTGAGGTTGCCGAGGATCTGCGACATGGAGTCTTCCCTGCCGAAGATGCCGCTGTTGACGGGCACTACGGTCTTCACCCTCACATCACCGGAAGTTCCCATCATAAGAGCCTGAAGACCTCCGCAGGACTGTCCCGAGACGGCGAGGTTGTCGGTATCGATGACCTTGTAGAATTCGCTCTTACGGTTGTAGCTCCGCTCCTCGATATAATCAAGAGCTTTCAGAAGGGCCATCGCGTCATCGTATGAAGAAGGGCGGTTTCCGCCGTTTTTCTTCACTATGGCCTCCATCGTCGCCTGTTCCTGTTCGCGGGTCGGGGCGCTTTCCCTCCAGTATCCGTTGGTAATGATGACGTAACCGTGCGAAGCGACTTCAGTGAGGAAATCAAGAAGTCCGAAAGAGTTCCTGGCGCAACCTCCGTTACCGAAAAGGATGACGGGGAGTTTGCCTTCGGCCGCAGCTGCAGCCTTCATGTCCGAAGGACGGATGATGGAATACCCTTCCAGCTTGCTGTCTTCGGTGACTACGGCCTTGTAGGGACCGGAGCCCCCACCGCGGAGAGTGAGGGAATGAGAAGTCTTGGCCTCAGAAAGAAGAGGCATCATAGCCAAGGACAAGCCCAGCAGAATCGTTGAAATCAGTTTCATATGATTTTATATTTAAAAAATATCAATGACAATTCATGTTTCAGAACATCCTTACCGGATGACGTGAAGCTATCCCGAGAAGTGCCCTGTCGTGGTTACGGGTAACGGAGCACTCGGTGTCAAAGATCATGGTCGCACCGTTAGCGGTATCGTAAGAAGGCCATTCGGGAAGTCCGGGAGCGGAAGGTGTACCGGTTTTCGCGAAATTTATCCAGGCGGTGCTCATCTTGTCGGCGAGTTCCCTCTCCGCGGGTCCGTCACCGGTGAGGCCGAACTGAACCTCGACGTTGCCGTGGACGAAAGCCAGTTCCATGTTGTGGGGGCAACGGAACATTCCGCCCTGCGCCTTAGACTTGAAATCGAACTCGTAGCGGAAGACCGGAGCTCCACCCTGGGCGGCCTTGAGGTCAGCCTGCTCCACCGCGAATCCCCTGAACATGTAGTCGGTCTCCAGAAGGTCACGGTCCTCGCATGAAGGATATGCCCTGCGGTATTCGGCCATGTAGGCGTCGGTATCGTCTCCGTAACGGGGAAGAAGCATTTCCCTCAGCTTTTCGGGGGTGAGATTGTCATAAGTCATACCGGCTCTTACGGAGAACTCGTTGAGATTTGTTCCAAGAAGAAGAGGTATATCCTTGGACATTCCGGAGCGGAGTCCTTCCGAAGGCTGCATAGGCAGGAAATCCCCGTCAACCGTAGGACCCAAGCCGAAGATGAAGCAACTGAACCCGTCAGCGTCAGCCTGAGGGCGTACTTCCCTTACCGCCGCTTCGGACGCCTCCGCTATCTTCTCGTAAGGAATCTCCGACATCTCGTCGACATGAGCGGCGTCAAGGCCGAGGTTCTTTACCGTCAGCTCTCCTATCCTGGAAGAATACTTGCTTTCCATAAGGGCGAGGGTGGATCCGCTCTGGATCGCCGCCTTGTGGAAAAGTCCCGCCGCTGAAGGGGCCACCATCAGCGTGGAAATCTTTCCGCCACCTCCGCTCTGACCGTAGATCATCACATTGTCGGGGTCTCCTCCGAAAGAGGCGATGTTCCCCTTTATCCATTTGAGGGCGGCGATTATGTCAAGTATTCCGACATTGCCGGAATAACGGTACTTCTCACCGAAGGACGAAAGGTCCAGGAAACCTACGCAATTGAGACGATGGTTGAGGGTCACCGTGACGACGTCACCCTTTTTCGCCGCGGCGCTTCCGTCGTAACAGGGAAGGTGCTGACCGTTTCCGGCGGAGAAGCCTCCTCCGTGGATCCAGACCATGACGGGGCGTTTCCCTCCGTCATTGATACCCTTGGTCCAGATATTGAGCCTCAGGCAATCTTCGCCCATATATCCGTCCGTCCAGTTGAAGGCGAACTCGTCGGAATCGGCGGAAATCACATGATGGGATTGGGGAGAAACCGGCCCGTAGGCCCTCACTGTCTTCACTCCGTCCCACCTGGAAGGGTCATGCGGAGGCATGAACCTGTCCGCCTCGGCGTACTCTATTCCCTTGAATATGTAGAGTCCGCCCTGTTCGTATCCGGCTACAGTTCCGAAGGCGGTCTTCACTTCGGCGATTCCCTCGCCGTAGCGGATTTGGTTGTCAGAGGGAGTGGACACTCCTCTACCGGCGCATCCGGAGAAAAGGCACAATGCTGTACCCAACAAAGGTAGAATTGACTTTTTAAGCATATGATGTTTGTTTTGTTCACGTTCTATACCGGAAGGAAACGTTACTCTACCGGCACTCCATTAAAGGAGAACCGGTAGAGATATCACTAGAACATTCCCTTTTCCGGAGCTATGTCAAGAAGTTTGCGGTCATGGTTTGAAAGAGATTCGCACTTTTTGTCGAAGACCATGATGTTCCTCTTGGAAGGATCATACTTCGGCCACGAAGGAAGGGAAGAGTTGTTGGGATCACCGCTTCTGGTGAAAGCTATCCATGCCGCGCTCATCCTGTCGGCGAGCTGATAGGCGTCCGGAGTGCTTCCGGTGAGTTCCCTCTGGAGGAAGATGTTGTTGAACATGAAGGGAAGGTCCATGTTGTGTGTGGCTCCGAACTTTCCGTCAAGGACGGGAGACTTCCAGCGGAACTGGTACATGTACACCGGAGCTCCGCCTATGTTGTATTTCTTGTCGGCTACAACGATGGTGCTCTTCCTGGTGTTGATGTCAATCGAGACCATATCGTTTATCGTCATGCCGGGATATGCCTTGAAGAACTCCTTTTTGAATTCGGGAGCGGCGCTGCCGAAGCGATTTGAGAGAATCTCGTCAGCCTGTGTTTCGGTAAGTTCAACATCATAATAAAGGGTATGCCCCAGTTCATTGAAGGTGGAACCTATCATGAGCGGAATATCCTTGTGAAGGTAATCAGCCTCGGGAGCGAACCAGTCGTAAGGAAGGGTAGGATCTCCGCAGGTGGGGCCGTCCATGAAACGTCCGCCGTTGGCCATACCGGCCTTTCTTGCGGCCTCCGAGAGTTCCTCATAAGGGACAGTAAGTATCTTGTCTATGTTGCCCGCATCAAGACCGAGAGCCGCAGCGACCCTTTTTCCATAGTCCTGCGCAGCTTTCTTCGCCATCATATGGCCGGCTCCGTAAGGTCCGCTCTGGACGATCGCCCTATGGAAAAGACCTTTGGCCGAAGGAGTCACCATGAGGGTCTGGACCTTTCCGCCACCACCGGACTGTCCGGCGATCGTAACGGCTGAAGGGTCACCTCCGAAGTACTCGATATTGTCACGTATCCACTCGAGGGACTTGACCATGTCCATAACGCCCGTATTGGCGGAATACTTGTACCTTTCTCCTAAAGAAGAAAGATCAAGGAAACCAAGACAATTGAGACGGTGGTTGACAGTAACGACAACTATATCACCTTTCTTAGCAAGGGAAGTTCCTTCATAACAGGCCAGATTGATCGCCGAACCGGAAGAGAATCCGCCGCCGTGGAACCATACGAAAACGGGACGTTTCTTTCCGTCCTGAAGGCCCTTGGTGAACACGTTCACGGTGAACATATCTTTTTCGTCGAAGACTTCCTTCGTGTAACGGAAGGCGAACTCATAATCGTTCTGTCCACGCCAGACGAGATTGCTTCCCTGGGGGCAGGCAGGCCCATAGACCCTGGCCATCCTGACTTCCGTCCAAGGCTCGGGATCGGTTGGAGGGGCGAACCTTTCGGCCGCGGCATAAGGTATGCCCTTGAAAACGTATACGCCGTCATCGACATATCCGATGACCGGACCGTTGGTGGTTCTGGTGACAGCATCCTTCGAAGAGGAAATGACAGGTCCGGGATTGGACGTGGTACCGCTCTGCGCGAAAGCGCCCGCGCAAATGGCCATACCCGCCAAAAGACCCATGAGATGTTTTGTGATCATGACAAAAAGATGTTTTAAGTTTACGGTTGCAAGTTACCCAATAAAGGGAAAGGGCTTTTGACGCGGTTTTCACATAGTTTTGCAGAAGATTCAATGTTTGGCAAAAGTTTCAAACAGGGGTATCCAAAACCACTGTTTCCAGTCCGCAGAAGATAAAATAGCTCCCGGCAACCGGTATGGTTCTTTCTATCCGATCCCGAAAGCGAAGCCTTGTCTTCGGGCGAAAAAAGCATACGGAAAAGCGGCGGACGGAGCCCCGCCCACCTTCAATCTTTCCCCTTCAAGGAGCTTCCTAATAATCCTTATTGAAGTCCTTCGTCACGATCGGTTTACCGTCAGCGTCCACAAGAGGAGTGAGTCCGCCGCCGTACCCGCGGTGGACAAAGAGATAGTTGACGCCGGTTTCCTTGTCTACGATGACGACGGCGTCCGTCAAGATGTTGAGCCCTTCCTTCTGTTTGATGTCGAATCTGTCTGAACCCATGATGAAAATTTGATGAAGATTATTGTTTGTTTCTGTCGATAAATATAGCCATTTTCCTTTCACGAACGCCACAATCCCTGAAACGGACTTTCAAAAAAAAGTCCAAATGCTATAACTTTCGGACCAATCTGGACTCATGCGTCCACCCTTGCATGACCGGCCTTGGTTTACTCAAATACCTTTTTCTATCTTCGCCAAAGAAACCAATTCGTCAGAAGATATGAGAAGACTTCTTTTCGCCGGAATCTGCGCCCTCATCCTGGGTGCTTTCCAATGCGGAGCCCAGTGGGGCCCCGCCCCCATCCCTACACCGACCGACGGCCTCAAGGACGCGTACAAGGACTACTTCAAAGTTGGAGTAGCAGTAAACCTCACCAATGTCTCGGACCCCGACCAGGTGGCCCTCATCCTGAGGGAATTCAACAGCATCACCGCCGAAAACGCGATGAAGCCCCAGCCGACCGAACCCCGCAAAGGTGAGTTCAACTGGGACGATGCCGACAAGATCGCGAACTTCTGCCGCCAGCACGGAATCAAGATGAGGGGTCACGCCCTCATGTGGCACAGCCAGATCGGTCCCTGGATGTACCAGGACGAGAATGGCAACCTCCTTTCCAAGGAAGAGTTCTACGCCAACATGAAGCACCACATCCAGGCGATAGTGAACCGCTACAAGGATGTCGTCTACTGCTGGGACGTAGTGAACGAAGCGGTGGCCGACAGCCCGGTATGGCCCGGAAGGCCTGAACTGCGGGATTCACCGATGTACAAGATAGCCGGAGAGGAGTTCATCTACAAGGCATTCGAATACGCCCACGAGGCCGACCCGAACGCCCTCCTTTTCTACAACGACTACAATGACGCGGAGCCCGCAAAGAGCCAGAGGATCTACAACCTCCTCAAAAGGATGAAGGATGCGGGCGTACCCGTCGACGGAGTAGGAATGCAGGCACACTACAACATCTACTCCCCTTCCGAGAAGGAGATCTCAGACGCTATAGAACTGTACTCGAAAGTCGTCGACCATATCCACATCACCGAGCTTGACATAAGGGTCAACACCGAAAGCGGCGGAGGCCTCATGTTCAGTCAGGGAGCGGCACAGGTGTCCGATTGGGAGAAGACCCTCCAGGAGGACCAGTACAGCCGTCTTTTCAAGGTCCTTCGCAAGCACAGCGACGTAGTCGACTGCGTCACCTTCTGGAACGTCGCCGACAAGGACTCATGGCTCGGAGCGGCCAACTATCCCCTTCTTTTCGACGCCGAGTACAAGCCCAAGAGGGCTTACGTCCAGGTCAAGGGCTTCGACCCCGCCAAGGACAACGCTCTCATAAGGGAGGACTTCCGTCCCTCGGAACTCAACCAGCCCGGGCAGGAATACCCGATGGTCAATTCCCAGGGATATGCCCGCTTCAAGGTAAACGCCCCGAAGGCGACCTCGGTCATCGTCAGCCTCGGACTCGGAGGAACTGGCGGAACCGTCCTCAGAAAGGACAGTGACGGCTTCTGGACCGGAACAACCGATGGTCCCATGGACGAGGGATTCCACTACTATCACCTCACGATCGACGGCGGAGTCTTCAATGACCCCGGAACCGCCAACTACTACGGCTCCACACGCTGGGAAAGCGGAATAGAGATTCCCGCACATGACGCTGACTTCTACGCCGAGAAGAACGTTCCCCACGGAAACGTCCAGCAGGTATTCTTCTGGTCGAAGAGCACCGGAATGCTGAAGACCGCCTTCGTCTACACCCCTCCCCAGTACGAAAAGACAAAGAAGAAATACCCCGTACTCTACATCCAGCACGGATGGGGCGAGAACGAATACGCATGGTTCAACCAGGGAAGGGCGAACCTCATCATGGACAACCTCATCGCCGAAGGCAAGATCGAGCCGTTCATCGTGGTGACGACATACGGAATGACCAACGACACAAGGCCGGGCGGATTGTTCAGTTTCGATTTCCACGCCTTCGAAACGGTACTCTGCGATGAACTCGTGCCATTCGTCGACGGCCACTTCCGGACGATAGCCAAGAAGGAAAGCAGGGCTATGGCCGGCCTCTCGATGGGAGGAATGGAGACACACTCCATCACCCTCGACCGTCCCGAGATGTTCGCATACTGGGGACTCTTGAGCGGAGGAGTCTACACTCCCGAAGAGATCAAGAACCCCAAGGATGTCAAGGGCATCTTCATAGGATGCGGAAGCAAGGAAGGTCCCGACCGCATAATGCAGGCTGCTTCCGACCTCAAGGCTGCGGGATTCAATGCCAAGGGATACGTTTCCGAAGGCACGGCGCATGAGTTCCTAACATGGAGGCGATGCTTCAAGGAGATGGCCCCGATGCTGTTCCGTTAAAGGAACTCCGGGGGAAGAAAACCATCAACCGATACTGCTGACAAAGGGCGGCCTTTTTCGGGCCGCCCTCATCGTATATTCCGTAGAACGGAAACGGAAGAACTAACGGTGAAGTTCCTCAAGTTTCTCCGAAGGGTCCATCACATCATTGACCTTCCATGAGCGTGAACGCGGCAGGCGGAAAGTTCCGCTGCAGCGTATATCATCAACCGAAGAGGCGAAAAGGGCGGTGTAAGTTCCCTTGTCAGTCTCCCATGATGAAGTACTCTCATTGAAAGATGCCAAAGAATAATAAACAGAAAAACATACCCAAAAAGCCCTTCACGACGGAACGGGCTTTTCTTGCCTTCAACGCCCGAATTTCGGCACATTATCGCTACTTTTGTACGAAATTCGCCAAGCGGCACACAGAACACATCACATTCTTTCCAAAAAGCGGAAATGCCCGTTTTCCGGCACCGAAACAGCACGGGCACATTGACGATGGACAAAACTTCCTACCTTCCTTCGAAACCGAGGTACGAAATCCTCGACGCCCTGAGGGGTGTGGCGGCCCTCATGATAGTGGCCTTCCACATGCTCGAATACTATTCCAAGGGTCCGGCATACCAGATCCTGAACCACGGATACCTGGCGGTCGACTTCTTCTTCATCCTGTCAGGATTCGTGATAGGGTACGCCTATGACGACAGATGGGACCGGATGAACCTCGGTAACTTCTTCAAGCGGCGTCTGGTCCGCCTTCACCCGATGCTCATATTCGGAACGATAGTGGGAGCCATCCTCTACTACCACCAGGACTACGTCTACGGAGTCAACTTCGATAACGCGAGCACTCCCTGGTGGGCTCTTCTCCTGACGTGCCTCTACGGATTCACTCTGCTTCCGATTCCCAACAAATGGAACATAAGGGGAATGGGAGAGATGCACCCCCTGAACAACGTGTTCTGGACCCTCATGTGGGAATACATCGCCAACATCCTCTACGCGACCGTCATACGCCGCTTCTCAAGAATCGTCCTCACGCTCTTCGTCATATTCTCCGCCTTCCTGACGGTCAATCTCTGCATGAACATCGACGTATTCGGAGTATGGGCGGAAAGGACAAGCGAAGCCTACACGGTGATCGGAGGATGGACTCTTGAGCCGCATATGCTGGTAATCGCCGTCACGCGCCTCCTGTATCCCTTCTTCTGCGGACTTCTCCTTTCCCGCCTTTTCACGGGATTCGACGGAAGCAAGAAACTTCTGCGCGCTGACAGGTTCAACGTCAAGGGAGGATTCTGGATCTGCGTGGCAGCCGTAGCAATCCTCCTCGCCATGCCCCGTATCGGCGGAACCGACCCGTCCAACTTCTGGATGAACGGACTGTATGAAACGGTCGTGATCCTCGTATGCTTCCCTCTCATCGTCCTGTTCGGTGTCGGAAGCAAAGCCGAAGGCGCCACCGGAAAGATATGCAAGTTCCTAGGTGACATTTCGTACCCTCTCTACGTCACCCACCTTCCCTTCGTGTTCGTGATGATGAACTGGGCGGCTACCCATGCGGAAGCACCTACGGCGACACACTTCACCGTTGCGGCAGGGCTCTACATCATGGCGGTCGGAGTCGCATACGCTGCACTCAAGCTTTATGACCTTCCGGTAAGGGAATTCCTGAGGGAAAAACTCTTCAAGAAGAAAGCGGCCTGATCATTCCGCACTCTGTCATAACAAGAATCCCGTCCCTCCGACCCGGAACAGACGGGATTCTTTGATTCGCATGTTGATCCGCTTTTCCTCCGACAAGCAAGACCGCAGCAGCCGTTCGTCGAAGGAAGGGGGTGATTCGTCCAAAAAGATTACAACCTTGCGGCAATCGCACTACCTTTGTCCCCGAAATCCGGTCCGATGACCAAGGCCGGTCCAACAGACAAGTAAAAACAAAACAAAGAATAATCATGAAACGGATCTTTTCATCAGCACTTACGGCCGCAATCATAGCCGCGTTAGCGGTCTCCTGCGCCAACGGCAACAAAAAAGGCTCAGCCGCGGAATACGTCATCGAAACCGACCCCGCCTACAACGTACCCACGGAAACTCTCCTCAAGAAGTTCCCCATCACTTTCCCTTCACCCGCCAACACAGCTGAGGAGAAAGGAATCCAGAACAGGATGCTCAACGGGTTCAACTGCTGGAACGAAGGATTCGACGCCTGGAAGAACTGGGGAAGCGTCCTTTACTCCCCCGAGTCCATATACAACGTGAACGGCGTCAGGATGACACTGGAAGAGTACCAGCAGGCGATGAACATCACCCTCAAAAATGCGGACATCCAAATGGGAGATTTCGACAACATGATAATCTGCGGCAACTGGACAGCCATCCGGTACCAGACCACCAACACCAATATGCAAACCGGCGTCACCAATCCGGTTCCCGTCACCGAATTCGTACGTTTCAAGGACTTCGGAGAAAAGGGAATGAAGGTGGATGAAGGATGGGGCGGAACCAAGGGAGGAAGCTACAACGGGCTCCTTTCCTTCATCTCCGATGAGGAAAAGGAAGCTCAGAAAAAGATGATGGACGAAATAATCGCCATCGTCCTCCCCGAGACTTCCGACCTTGAGAAGAAATACCCGGTTCTCTACCCTACCGAGATAAAAGGAGAGAAGGCTCAGGCAATGAAGAGGATGCTCCTTGAGGATCTCGACGCATGGAACAGCGGTGCTGAAGCTTACGGCAAATGGGCCGAAACTTTCTTCTCCGGCAAGGTCGAATACGGCTACAACGACTCAACCCTCGATCTGAATGGCATCAAGGACAACGCCAAGGCCATCATCGGGGAGAAGAATCTCAAAAGAGTGAAGGTGTACAACATCCTCGTAAGCGAAGACTGGGCGGCCATACACTCCTGGCACGTCGTCACGCTCAAGGACGGCAGCAAGGATGTCTACGACAGCATGGCTTTCTATCATTTCGTTGAGGAAGGCGGAGAACTCAAAGTGGACAAATGCTGGATAAAGGAGAACTCCTGACGGGGCAAGCCCGACATCCGGACCCGGGCCACGGATTTACCGGAAGTGACCGCACCATGTTCTTTTGGTGCGGTCACTTCTTCTGTACGACTGACCGGCATCAATATATTTATGTATAGTTTTTACCGAACCTTTTGGCTACCTTTGGGATATCACACCAATAATCCAAACGCCATGCTCTACACACAACTCAAAAAGATCACTGACGCCGATGAGAAAAAGCGCACAATCGAGCATCTCATCGACCTCCGCAGCCAGCTGGACAAGGAGATTCCGGAAAAGACTGCCGACAACACACTTCTTCTCGCCACATGGAACATCCGTCAGTTCACGGACAACCGCCGTGCCGAGAGCTACATCTACATCGCCGAGATTCTGAGCAGGTTCGACCTCATCGCTATCCAGGAAGTGAAGGAAGGGAGGAAAGGGCTGGAAAAGGTGATGAGCATCCTGGGGAAGAACTGGAACTACATCTGTACCGATGTCACCGAAGGGGACAAAGGCAACGGGGAATGCATCGCATTCCTCTACGACACGAACAAAGTGAGCTTCAAGAATATGGCCGGAGAGATCGTCCTCCCCAGCGATTCCCTGATAGACGACATGCAGTTCGCCAGGACTCCTTTCTGCGTCTCGTTCCAGGCAGGATGGTTCAAATTCAACATCGCCACGGTCCATATCTTCTACGGTGACGTGTCCAAGAAGGAGGACCTCGAACGCAGGAGGAAAGAGATCCTCACCCTCGGGAAGTTCCTATCGGCGAGAGCGCAGAAAGAGGAATTCAACTACGTCGTCCTTGGAGACTTCAACATCCCGAAAGCCGGGGACCAGTACATGACCGCCCTCGAGGAATCGGGTTTCACGATCCCCTCCCGAATCAAGAAACACCCCACCGACCTCGGAGAGACGAAGCACTACGACCAGATCGCCTTCAACCTGCACATGAACGACACCATGCAGATCTTCGATGAGACGCAGCCTAAGAAGTCCGGAGCCTTCAACTTCACGAAGTCAGTCTACAAGGAATCAGACTACGAGGAATACATCGAAGTGATGCCTGACGTGAAGGAATCCGTCCCCAATCCCGACAAACCCGGCAAGAACATGACTGTGAAGAGAAAGAGGACGGGAGAAGAGGCGAAGAAATATTTCAAGACATACTACAGGATCAACCAGATGTCGGATCACCTTCCCCTCTGGGTTGAGCTGAAGGTGGATTTCAGTTCCCAGTATATCGAGAATCTGAGGCAGGAGATCCTCGAAAAGGAAAAGAAATAGCCGGATCCACATCAGGACCGGAGGAAGGGACGACTCTTTTGGAAGGATCGTCCCTTTTCCATTTCAGTTTGCCATACCGGGAAAAAGGCGGTATCTTTGTCCCGCTCCCCGGAAAGAGGTCCGGTCGGCAAAAACCAATAGAACACATCCATGGAAAAACACCCGATAGCCGTATTCGCAAGCGGCATAGGAACGAATTTCGAAGCGATAGACAATGCATGCAAGGACGGAAGAATCCCTGCTGAAGTTGTCCTCGTGGTCTGCGACCGTCCGGGAGCCCAGGTCGTAGCAAAAGCAAAAGAGCGAGGCATCAGCGTTTTTGAATTCTCCCCGAAGGACTACCCCTCAAAGGCTGATTTCGAAAAGGAGATAGTTGAGGAGCTGGACAGGCGCAAAGTCGAACTCGTTTGTCTGGCCGGTTACATGAGGATCGTGGGGCCCACTCTCCTTTCAGCGTATGAAGGCAGGATAATAAACATCCACCCCTCGCTGCTTCCCGCATTCAAAGGCGCCAATGCTGTTGAAAGGGCTGTCGAATACGGAGTGAAAGTATACGGGATAAGCGTCCACTGGGTAAGTTCCGACCTTGACGGAGGGAAGATAATCGCGCAAAGGGCATTCCCCTATGAAGGCAACGATCCCGAAGAAGTCCACGCACTCGGAAGGCCCATAGAACATCAGCTGTACGTCGAAGTGATAAAGAAACTGCTCACCTCATAAAGGAACAGTCAGGTCCGGACAACAAGAAAGAAAGAAGAGAGAAGATGGCGTTTCGTTATCGGCTCTCTTTTGTTTTGCCCCAAAAACAACAAACCGAAGGCCTTACGCCGGAAAAGGAACAGAACCGACGACCTTTTTTTCATTCCGGCCGAAGATAACCGTGGCGCACCAGGTCTTCCCTACCGGTAACCGGGAAGGTATAGCCGTCGGCTATCACAAAGAGATCATCACAAACCGTGGAGATGGCATCATAATTATGGTCCGTGATGATGATTCCATGATCAGAGCGTCTAAGGGCGATGAGTTCCTTGACCGCATCTATATGGACCGGGTCTATCTGTGAGAAAGGTTCGTCCAAGATATGGAACTCGGCTTCACTCATCAAGACCAGGTACAATTCCGCGAAACGGGCTTGTCCGCCGGACAGTTCCCATACCGCAGAATCATGGAACCTCGAGTATCCGGGGAACCGGTTGACGAATGTCCAGAAATTGACACCGTACAGATCAAACGCCCGGGAGAGTTTCATTCTTGCGGGGAGCAGACGTCCCTGAGGAAGATACTTGACCTTATTGCCGATGGTCCGTCTGTCCACGGGCTCCCCGTCAATGGAAACCATCACATTCTCAACCCGCAATCCGCCCATCATGGCCCGGAACATACAGGATTTTCCGGCTCCGTTCCTGCCCAAAAGCCCGGTAACCGTTCCCGTAGAGGAAGTGATGTACCCTCCCGAGAGAACGGTCTTCTGTCCGAAACGGACCACGACACTGTCGACAATCAATCTATGGCTATCCATTGAGCAAAAGGGCAACGGCCGTCATGACGGCGAACATAAGAAAATCCACAAGCAGCGCAACAATCCGGAACCGCCAACGTGAGAAACCCAGATTGATATGGAAGAAGCACGTATCCCTTGGACTGTTTCTCTCGACCAGATAAAACACAACGGCCGTATAGGGAATTTTCAGGATGAAAGTATCTACCGCAAGGGCATAGGAGTGAGTGAAAGCCACCAGCAGTGCTGCGCCAACATTGTAGATTCCCCCGAGAATGATTTGCCATCCACCATTCAGCCAAGTGAGATATATGCGGTCACGAAGGGTCATACATCCACAAAAATACTCAATCAGAACAAAACAGCCAATGAACGCTACGGAAAAAAATATACCGGGAGCCGCTGCAATTCTTCGAGGGCTGCGAAAGCAAAAAGAGGGACGGCCGGGAAAAAATGAAGCGGAATCTCCGCAAACTACTGGAAATTCCACTTTGGTACCCCCGAGGCGAATCGAACGCTATCGTCAGAACCGTAATCCGGTAATTCTTCCAAAAATCCAATCAGACATGAGATGACGAAAAGTAAGCGATTGCTTCTTGTATTGTTTTGAATCTGACGACATCTGCAGTTGAAGGTATCACTTTCGCACGAGTTTGAGTATGGCTCACTGCCTCCAACATTGCAGCGATATCTTCAGGAACATTGTCAATCTTAACCACAAAATCAAGGGATGGATTCTTCAAAAAAACATTGTAAAACTCATCAATGAAACTACGGGTGGCAAATTTAACTTTGGAAAAATCCAAAATCACCTCCTTGTCACCACAATTTTCAATAAAAAGTTTCAAATCTCCAACCTTGGGTCTCGACTTCAGGTCAGGAGACAAAATCTGTGTAATATCAATAGTTCTCATTTTTATTCAACAAACTGTATGTAATTGAAATCCGGTGCCATATAATGCAGTCTAAAACCAACGATCGTTCCTTCAAATCTCAACCCCTCAGGAAACTCATAAAACTTATCGACATTCGAGGATTTCGTGTATAAAGAGTTTCCTGAAATCATCGTATACTCCCCTTTAAGACCGTCAATCAGCATTCTTTTGGAGGTGTATATACCATATCCCCTATTCTCGGCTTCCGGCAGATTTTTACTCGAAATACCACGATTGGCAGCTTTGATGGCTTCAATATCTGACTGAGTTGTTAGACATAATATCAAATTTAAGAAAAAAACGAGGACCCTAACGAAGATGACACTTGCAGAAAAAAGAGGCCAAAATTGGTAACATACTCATAATTGGTACCCCCGAGGCGAATCGAACGCCTATCGTCGGAACCGGAATCCGAAATTCTATCCGTTAAACTACGGGGGCATCTACTTTCCAACGTTGTCACCTCGCCGGAAGAGCATACAAATTTACCGACTTTTCACGGATTTCCAATCTTTTTTCCCCGATTAGCGGTTTTCATGATTTTCATGACCGCACAACATATCCCAAATCCTCAAAATCGTTAGTCGACAGAAAATGCACCTTCGTCGAATTCCCGGCATCTGTAAAGAGAAGAAATACTATTTTTGTAAAAAATGATTAGGAATGAATAAGCCGGTAACGCTGTTTGTCAGAGCGGTTCTCCCTTTTCTCTGCCTCACACAGTGCACAACAGGACATCTGGACGGAGAATGGTACGGAATCCATCAAGGAGGACCGATAACTGTATCTTTCAGTGACGGAAAGATATTCAAAATGGATTCAGAAGCGTCTTCCTCAATGATTCTGTCATCCGGATATACCATGGATGAGAACTCAGATCCGGCCAGAATAAGTTTCAGCGGTTCAGAAAGCGGTATGGCAGGAGAAGGGATCTTCAGGCAAGAGGGATCATCCCTTGAACTTCTCTGCATTTTCGGAGCTCCGGGCCAGATCGACGCTCCCAAGTCTTTCGATGAAGGGAAAATGAATCCCGCCGCCATGCATCTGTTCCTTTCAAGGGACAGAAGCGTCATTGACAAGGCATACAGGAAAGTTTCAGTCCCGCCTCAGGCCGCCTTGGCATTCGAGAGGAACCGCCGCCTCGGAAACGGAGTGAACCTCAACAGCACTTTCGACGGACTGTCCGGAGACCGTCCGGTGGACGACAACGTGCTTGAAATGATAGCCTCCGCAGGATTTGAAAGCGTCAGAATCCCCATCCGGTGGTCAGACCATTGCTCAAAGGAAGCCCCCTACACGATAGATCCTTCTTTCTACGGAAGGGTCGACAAAGTTGTTGACAAGTGCCTGTCGCTCGGGCTGGCGGTGTCGTTGGATCTCCACTACTATCCAGTGATCTCATTCGCCGGGGCCGCCGACCTTCCTTTCGATGAGAACATCGACAGGTTCTACAGAATCTGGGAACAGCTGTCTTCCCATTACAAGGAATACGGGGACAACCTGTACTTCGACCTTATGAACGAGCCGGGTCAGTCACTTGATCCCGACCTTTGGAACGGAATGGTTGCTAAAGCCCTCAAAATCATCCGCAGGGATAATCCTGACCGCACCGTCATTGTCATGACTCCGAGTCTGGGACAACACTGGACAATCGGTCTTCTGGATTTCCCGGAAGACGACTGGAACATAATCGCGGAAGCGCATTACTATCTCCCGCACCTTTTCACCCACCAGGGCCTCGCATACGCCATGGCCGAGCACAGCCTCGGGATGAAATGGACCGGAACTGCGGAAGAGAAGGCGGCGATAGATCATGACTTCCGGTACCTTTCGAAATGGAGCGAAATGACGGGCCGTCCGGTCAACATCGGAGAATACGGAGTCTGTTCCCTCGCTGACGAATCTTCCAGAGCGCAGTGGATAAGCTACCTCAGGGAAACAATCAGCCGTTACGGAATGAGTTCACACATTTGGGCGTTGTACCGTGACACGTTCCAGATATATGACGAGGGTCAAGGGGAATGGAATCCCGGGATTCTTCACTCCATCATCGGAGACTGATCCACTTCGTTCATCGTCATGCATAAACTGTAAATCCAACCACCTGCAGAAACAAACATCTGACAAAAATGAGAAGATTTATTCTGTCAATCACCCTCTCAGCCTTGTGCTTCGGAACGGCTTCAGCCCAGGATGAGCATTCCGACCTTTCGGGATGGCTGACCGGGCCCACCTTCAATGTCAAAGATTTCCGGAATCCGGACATACGCTACGCCCCTTTCACCAGATGGTGGTGGCCAGGGAATGACGTTTCCCCCGAAGAACTCAGAAGGGAACTCAGGTTGTTCGCCGACAGCCACATCGGCGGAGTGGAAATCCAGCCGTTCGCGCTTGTAATCCCCATGGATATGGCCCGCGCCGCCCAAGTGATGAGTTTCGATACGGATTCGTACTACGACAACTTGGACGCCGTGATGCAGGAAGCCATGAAACTCGGACTCACAGTAGACCTCACCCACGGAAGCGGTTGGCCCGCTTCCAGTTCAATCGTGACCGAAGACAAGGAAAACAGATCCCTACAATTCGGAATGACTGACATTCCGACAGAGGGAGGCAAGGTAAGACTTCCCCGCTCAGAAAGGCAGGACAGCCGATATTCAACCCTCGTCGGAATCCTCTCAGCCCAGGTTGAAGAAGGGGAAGGCCCCAGGAAGATAAGCGATGTCAAGGACATATCATCATTGATGGATCCCACGGACAGCACCGTCACCTTCAAAGCGGGGACCAGTGGAAAGATGATAGCACTTTGGTCCGTGCCTTCGCAGGAAACCAACATGATCATAGCCAAAGCAGGCGCCGGAAACGTACTGGACCATTTCGACAAGAAGACCGTTCAGCAAAGCTATGACTACTATTTCGGAGAAAGGACCGGCCTGGAGAAATACTACGGGAAGCCCTTCCGTTCCATCTTCAACGACAGTTACGAATTCAAGGTGGACAGGCATTTCACGGAAGATTTCCTGACCACCTTCAAACGCAGGAGGGGTTACGATGCCCTTCCCTATCTGCCCGCCAACATCTGGTACGGCTACAACAACATGTACGACAACGGCCACGCCTTTCCGGAGTTCACATTCTCGGACGAGGATTGGAGGCTGAGGTACGACTACGACATGACGGCAAGCGACCTCATCAGGGAACATCTGCTCAAAGGTTCCGCACAGTGGGCGGAGCCCAAAGGGCTTCTTCACCGCACCCAGGCGTACGGATTGCCGATGGACTGGATGGGTGCCGCCGGGGACGCATCCATTCCTGAGACCGAATGCATGATGTTCGGAGGAGGAACCGAAGGGGCGCTCAAGATAGTGTCATCGGGAGCGATGCTCTACAACCGTCCCCTCGTCACGGCGGAATCGGGAGTGCACTATGGCCGCGCGCTCATGGTCACGCCCCAGAAACTGCGCCTGACCGCCGACAAACTCCTTACCAGCGGAATAAACCAAATCATATGGCACGGCACCCCCTACAAGTACACTGCCGGCGGAGCCCCGTGGCAGCCTTTCTTCAACTCCCTGATGAGCATAAACTTCTCATCCGACATCAATGAGGCCAACGTATTCTGGGACGCCATCACGCAGGTGAACGCCTATATCCAGAGAGCCCAGTACCTTATGCGTTGCGGGAAAGCGGAAGCGGACGTTCTGATATACTACCCTTTCCTTGAATACAGTTCGGCAGCGGCCAATCCCGAGGAAATCCTCGATTACGGCTATCTTCCCAAGACAGAGCCCCCGATGTCCATAGCAAGTGATGATGACAGCCCCAGCGGCATGTGGCTCAAAAAACTATGGCCCCTTGTCAACGAACTGACCGAAAGGGGCATAACTTGGGCATGGGTAAACGACGAGTCCCTCCGTGAGATGAAAGCGGACAGAAGCGGTGACATCGTCATAAGGGGCAACCGCTACAAAGGGCTCATCCTTTTCGATCTTCCATACATTCCACTGGAGACGGCACGTCATCTGAAATCGCAGAAGAAGGCGAACATCCTTGCAATCGGTGAGGCCCCCTCCATCCAGCCTTCATTCAAAGACTACACCCGCAACGACGCCAGAACCGCCAGGATCATGAAGACCGTATTCGGAAGGAAGAATGTCCACACGAACGGCGGCAATTGGAAAATAGCGACCCCCACCGGGACAGTTTCCGGAGGGGAAGGTCTACGCCTTGCCAGAAGGCGCCTCTCTGACGGCACCGTCATTCAGATGTACTGGAACTTCGAGGACAAGGTGAACAGTTCGACAATCTCCGTACGGAACGGATTCGCCTATTGGCTGGACGCCGAAAGCGGGACAGTCACGAAGGCTGAAAAAAGTCCAGACGGTGAGATCAGCATGATTCTCGCTCCCTACACCAGCATCTTCCTTGTCTTGTCCGACACTCCCATCGAGGCATCTTCGGAGGCTATCCCCGCCGGAGAAGGACGGACGATAGCGACCCTTGCTTCCTGGGACATAACTTCCGGAAGAGCCCACATGGAGAACAGCGTCCTTTTCGATTGGAGGGACGAACCCTATTTCAAGGACAGCGGAGAAGAAGGCGTATACAAAACGGATTTCACCGTTGACGGGCTTCCCGGCCAAGGACACTTATGGCTTGACCTGGGGGATGTATACTACACAGCGGACGTCACACTCAACGGACAGAGCCTCGGCATGAGGGTATTCAAACCTTTCAGGTTCGATGTGACCGGCATTCTTCGCGAAGGAGCCAACTCTTTGGAAATCAAAGTAGGGGTCACGGATTACAACGCCAAAGCGGCACTCGGAAGAAAGGGAGACACCAGATTCGCCACACTCCCTGGCGGGGGAAGCATGGCAAACGGTCTCAGAGGCCCTGTGCGGATAATCGCCGAATGATGTCCTGCCCGGGTTGAAGGAGCATCGTAACTGATACCCGCACCCTTCATGGCTTGAAGGTCTACTTTCCGAGTACGCCTTTGAGCCATGAATATGCTTCGGGAACGTCATAATCCCCGCTGTGGGGCCTTAGCCACGCGAACCCCACATCCGAAGCCTTCACCTTGTCTGAAGACATGACGGCGTTGAAAAGCGTGGCCTCGACGGCGAACGAAGCGTCCCTGTCATCCATTCCGTGGCGGACATACCAGAAGGGGGCGGTATCGCTTTCCCCCTCGAGAATGTAGTCCATCGCGCAGGTCATTTTTATCTGGAGGGAAAGACGCTTCCCCTCATCGGTCGAAAGGAACTCTTTCCATGAAAGTCCGGTATCATCCTTCCCCACTCCGTTTTCCTTGCAGTCATTGTTCCACGAGTACTCGTTGAACGGACTGTACTCATCGTATTCGCTTCCGAAAAGGCTGTCCTCGTTCTGTCCGGCCGAATAGAGGCCCGAATTCGAGAAAGCCGGGGCGACCTTCAGAGTCGTATACTTCGCCAGGTAATAAAGGTGCTTGTCAAGATCATAGGTGAAAGAACCGTCCTCACCGAAAGTGACCCAACCATTGCTGACCCTCCTCTGGGCGGCAGTCTGAGTACTTTGGGAACTTTGGGCGTTCTGGCCTTCGCGCATCTGGGGAGCACCCTGTCCCTGCGGCATTCCGCCTCCCATACGGGGAGCGCCGTTACCCTGGGGCCTTCCTCCTCCCGGAGCACCGCCGAAAAAGCCCCTCTGACGTATTTCCTGGGTGAGATCCTCCTTCATCTTGTCGATGCCGAACTCGACGATGCTCTTCGCGATTTCCTCCTTCATGAGTGCCGCTATGTGATCCCTGAGATTCGATGATGTGATGAGACCGCCGTCCTTGTCACGAAGGCCCAGACCGTCTATGTAATCGGCATAAAGTGCCGAGAGCTGCTCCGAAGCGGCCATGACGGTGCTTTCATCAGCGGAAGGGTAATTCATTTCTCCGGTAAGGTACATCACCTTCCTCGTATCATGGAAGAGCCACTCATAGGCGGCGCATCCGTGGCCCAAGTCCGTTATCGGGCAATATGCTATAACTCCGAAGACATTGTCCCCGTACCCCGGTTCCGAAGTGAAACTCCCGTCCGGATTGCGTCTTATTCCCGCAGCACCGATCTCATACAAAGAAGGGAAATAGTCCTCACTGTTTCCGCTGGCGGCGACGACGGTAGAAAGGGCGCCTCCACCGGAAGTACCGGTAATGATGATCTTCTCGGTATCACC